>DASTPH010000148.1:0-10894 GCA_035762305.1 Anaeromyxobacteraceae bacterium | reverse complement strand
CTAGGCGCGCAGCGGCCCGATGACCGCCTCGCGGGTCTCCTGCTGGACGCCCCAGCCGGTCTCGCCGACGGGGCAGCCGCGGGCCTCCACGTGCGCCAGGAAGTCCTGCTTGAAGCGCTTCACGAAGCTCTGCACCGGCATGGCGGCGGCGTCGCCCAGGGCGCAGATGGTGTTGCCCATGATGGAGTTGGCCACCTGCTCCAGCCGGGCCACGTCCTCGGCGGTGCCGCGGCCGTGCTCGATCTTCTCGACCATCGACTCCATCCAGGGCGTGCCCTCGCGGCAGGGGGTGCACTGGCCGCAGGACTCCTCGGCGTAGAACCTGGCGATGCGGGCCAGCACCCGCACCACGCACACCGAGTCGTCCATGACGATGACGCCGCCCGAGCCGGACATGGAGCCGACCGCCTTGATGGCGTCGAACTCCAGCGAGACGTCGATCTCGTCGCCGCGCAGCACCGGCGAGGAGCTGCCGCCTGGGATGACCGCCTTCACCGGGCGGCCGGAGGGGGTGCCGCCGCAGTCCTCCATGACCAGCTTCTTCAAGTTGTAGTGGACGGGCTTCTCGTAGATGCCGGGGCGCTTCACGTGGCCGGAGACGCCGAAGAGGCGGGTGCCGCCGGACTTGCCCGCCCCCAGCGCGGCGTAGGCCGCCCCACCGTGCTCCACGATCCAGGGGACGTTGGCGATGGTCTCGACGTTGTTGATGATGGTGGGCTTGCCCCACAGCCCCACCACCGCCGGGAAGGGGGGCCGGAAGCGCGGGTAGCCCTTCTTGCCCTCCAGCGACTCCATGAGGGCGCTCTCCTCGCCGCAGATGTAGGCGCCGGCGCCGCGGTGCACGTGGACGTCGAGATCGAAGTCCTTGCCCATGAGGCGCTTGCCGAGGATGCCCGCCGCGCGCGCCTCCTCGATGGCCCGCTCCAGCGCCTTCGCCTGCGCCGGGAACTCGCCGCGGATGTAGATGTAGGCCAGGTGCATGTCGAGGGCCAAGCAGGTGATGGCGATGCCCTCGAGGAGCATGTGCGGGTCGAACTCGATGATGTAGCGGTCCTTGAAGGTGCCGGGCTCCGACTCGTCGGCGTTGACGCACAGGTAGCGGGGGCGGATGTCCTTGGGCAGGAAGGTCCACTTGAGGCCGGTGGCGAAGCCGGCGCCGCCGCGGCCGCGCAGGTTGGAGGTCTTCACCTCCTCCACGATGGCGGCGGGGCTCATGCCCAGGGCCTTCTGCAGCGCCCGGTAGCCGCCGTCGGCCCGGTAGCCCTGCAGCGATGGGTCCTTCTTCCCCCAGCGCCGGGTCAGGACCAGCGTCTCGCTCACTGGAGCCTCCCCAGGATCTGCTCCATCTTCTCCAGGGTGAGCCGATCGCACTGCTCCTTCTCGTCGAGGAGCATGGCCGGCGCGGTCCCGCAGGCGCCCAGGCACTCCACCTCGCGCAGGGTGATGCGGCCGTCGGCGGTGGTGCCGCCGTTCTCCACCCCCAGCTTCTTCTTGAGCCAGGCGAAGATCATCTGGCCGCCGGTGAGGGAGCAGGAGACGTTGGTGCACATCTCCACCAGGTGACGGCCCACCGGATGGGTGTGGTACATGACGTAGAAGGTGGCCACCTCCTCGGCGCGCGCCGGGGAGGTCCCGAGCCGGTCGGCGGCCAAGAGCTGCACCGCCGGGGAGATGTATCCGAAGATCGACTGGGCGAGGTGGAGGGCGGGGAGCATGGCCGCCGCCTTCCGATCCTCCGGGTACCGCTTCAGGATGGCGGGGAGCTCGGCGTCGAAGCGGGACACGCCGTCGCGCGGCAACTCCTCGACCGCCATGGGGATCTTCGCGTCGGGATGGGGCATAAAGAGCGGAGATGCCTCGAAAAAGTCCCGGCAGGCTATTGAGCGACCGCCGCCTTGTCAAGGAGATCCGGCGCACGCCATACTCGGCGCGGGAGAGCCATGGACGGCGAGGAGAAGCGCCGCGACCCGCGGATTCCACTGGTGCTGCGAGTGGACTACCCGGCCGCGCCCGAGTTCTTCCGCGACGCCACCGAGAACCTCTCCGCCGGCGGCATCTTCATCCGCACCGATCGCGATCTGGCGCCGGGCGAGCGGGTGGCGCTGCAGATCGGATTCCCGGGGCTGCTCGAGCCGCTGGAGGTCGAGGTGGAGGTGGTGCGCCACCGGCTGGCCCACTCGGGCGAGCCGCCAGGGGTGGCGGTCCGCATCCCGGAGGACCGACCCCGGGACCGGGCCCGGGTGTTGCGGCTGGTCGAGGCGGCCCGCACCGGCGAGGTTCCGCCGGTCCGGCTCTACCGGGTGCTGGTGGTGGAGGACAACCCGCACGTGGTGGAGATCTACGAGTGGGCCCTGCGCAAGCTCCGCGCCGCCGCCGGCCGGGTGGACGTGCAGGTGGAGTACGCCTCCAGCGGACACCTGGCCCTGGCCCGGCTTGACCGCCCGCCCTGGGTGGACCTCGTCATCGTGGACCTGTTCATGCCGGTCATGGACGGCTTCACGCTGGTGGAGCGCATCCGGGGCGACGCGCGGCTCACCGCGCTGCCCATCGTCGTCATCAGCGCCGGCGGCTCCGAGGCGCGGCAGCGCGCCGGCGAGCTGGGGGTGGACGTGTACCTGCAAAAGCCGGTGCAGTTCGCCGACATCGTGAACACGGTCCGCACCCTGCTGCGCATCCAGGGGTGAACGACTCGAGCCGCCCGGAACGGCGGCGAGGCATGATTCGAGCCGCCCGGGACGGGCGGCGAGGCTTCTAGCAAGCCGCGCGCTCCGTCCGTTCCTGCACCCCTGCGGTGCCGTCATCCACCAGCCAGCGGCGGACCGTAGGGCCGGGGCTCGTCCCCGCCGCTACCTCGGCGCGAAACCGAGCTGGGCCAGGAGCCCCAGGGTGTCGAACTCGCCCCAGCGCTCGACCACCTTCCCGCGAGTGAAGCGAAGGATGTCGATCCCGGTCTCCCTCACCTGCCTCCCGGTCGCCGGCACACCCTGGAACGTGCCCCGGTGCGTGGCGCGCGTGGAGAGCCGGCAGGCGGCCTTGTCTCCCTCGGCGATGACGTCCTCGACCGTGAAGACGAGGTCGGGGAAGGCGAGGCGGCCCTCGGCGAAGGCCGCCTTGATCCCCGCGAGGCCCGGCTTCATCCCGGGGACGGGGTTGTGATCGACGGCGTCGGGGGCGATGACCTCGTCGAGCAGCGCCAGGTCCCCGGTCTGGAGCGCCCGGTTCAACTGCTGGTAGAAGCGGCGGGCGTCGGCCCTGGTCCGCTCGGTCGGGGAGGTGTCCATGGTGGACCCGCCTTTCGTTCCCTGCAATTGACGCGACGGCGGGCGGGCCGCAAGCTCCGGGTGGGACGGCCCCGGCGGTGATGCAACGAGAAGGGCCCGGCGGACGCGCGATCCGGCGGGCCCCTTCAGACGGTGTCGACGCGGCGACTACTTGCTCTTCTTGTTGAAGATGTCCTTCATCGCCTTCGAGGGGGTCATCTTGATGACCCGCTTGGCCGCGATCTTGATGGGCTCGCCGGTCGCGGGATTGCGGCCCATGCGCGCCTTGCGATCGACGAGCTTCACGGCGCCCAGTCCGCCGAGCGGGATCTTGCCACCGGGCTTGAGGCCCTTCTTGACCACGTCCTCCACCGAGGTGAACACGGCCCGGACCTGGGCCTTGGCGAGCTGCGCGCCTTCGGCGACTGCCGCGAAGAACTGAGCCTGCGTCATTGGGCGAACCCTCCTTAAAGGCGCCGCGGGGAAGTGAAGGCAGCCGTGCGGCGGTGCGCCACCCGATATCGTTTTCGGATCCCCGAGTCAACTCCCAATCGCCACGGAAACCCCGAAAGAATGGGCCTCCCGTGACGGTCCCCTTTCGGAACCCGCGCCAGACGGCCCTTTCGAGGGACCCGCGCTAGCGGAGAATGGCCCACACCACCTCCCAGAGGATGAGCAGGATGATCGTGATTTCGAGGAGTTCCGCGCGGCGCCGCCCGGCCTCCTCGTTCAGGTTCTGGTTCACGCCGGCCAGGAGCCGCTGCTTGCGCAGCACCGTCTCCTGCCAGGCCGGGAGGCGGAAGCGCCGCACCGCCGCCTGGTAGAGGCGAGCCAGGTAGAAGTCGCCCACGATCTTCACGGCGTTCTCGAGGCGCTCGGTCATCTCGGAGAGCTCGAGGAGGAGCGCCGCCGTGCGCCGCTGCAGCTTCACGTAGCGTCGCGTGAGCACGTTGACGCTGCCGCCGATGGCCTCGATCTCGTCGTAGAGGCGGTGCAGCTCCCGGTCCAGCAAGGCGTCGTAGTAGCGCAGCTCGAGCAGGTGGGCGGTGGCGAATTCGAGCAGGTCGGGGATGTCGGTGACCCCCGAGGGCTCGTAGACGAAGGCGCTGTTCCAGTCCACCACCGCCAGGTCGTCCTCGAGGTAGCTGAAGTGGTGCTTGAGGACGTCCTCCGACTCCTGCTGGGCCAGGAACTGCGGGCTGGTCTCGCCGAGGAGCAGCCGCGCCAGCGGCGCGCGCTCGAGGAGGTCGCGGGCGGTGGCCCCACCCTCGAAGGCCCGCACGAAGAAGACGGTGTAGGTCTCGAGCCCGTCCCAGGCGTGCGGCTTCTCCAGGGCCGGCCCGAGCGCGGCGGCGAGGTCGGCGGCCTCGCGGCGGGCGGCGGCGTCGAGCGCCGGGGTGGGCTTGTCGAGCAGCTCCTCGGCGAGCGGCAGGAGCGACTCGAGAGGCGTGCCGCTCGGGATGGGGAGCTCGTAGAGGACGCTGGCCACGCCGTAGTCGAGGAGGTTGGCGCGGGCCTCGCACACCTGCTTGCCCGACGCCAGCGGCAGCGCCCGCGGCCCGAGCCTGAGGTGCAGCGGCGGCCGCGGGATCTCGATGGCCGAATGGGTGTGCGAGCCCTCCAGCTTGACCCGCGAGGTGGGCGCGCCGGCGAGGGCCTCGGCGCGGCCGAGGTCGATGGCGTCGGCCACGTCGAAGAGCCGGTAGACGCGGATGGTCCCGTCGGCGACGCGCCAGCCGCCCTCGGCCGCGGAGGTCATGGCGGGAGCCTAGCCCAGGGCGGACGCGGCGGGGGCGGCAACTGGGGGTGGCGGGCGCACCACGGCACCCGACGGCCTGGCCCAGGCGATGCGAGTTCATCCAGTAGGACTGGAAATACCCGTTCGGCTGCTACCGCCTTCCGAGGCGTCCGGCAGGTGTCGCGACGTCGGAGCCGCTGACCGCAGACCTCAGGCCCCGACCAGCCGGAGCGGCATCTGTCCGTGGTGGCGCGGCTGCGGGAAGGACACCAGGTACTCGCCGGAGAAGCAGGCGTCGCAGAAGCTGCTCCGCTCCTCGCCGAGGGCCTGGTAGAGCCCCTCCAGGGAGAGGTAGCCCAGGCTGTCGGCAGTGAGGTAACGGGCGATCTCGTCCACCGAGTGGGAGCTGGCGATGAGCTCGTGCCGGGTCGGGGTGTCGATGCCGTAGTAGCAGGGCCAGGAGGTGGGGGGCGAGCTGATCCGCATGTGGATCTGGGTGGCCCCGGCGGCGCGGAGCATCTTCACGATCTTGCGGCTGGTGGTGCCGCGCACGATGGAGTCGTCGACCACCACCAGGCGCTTGCCCTTGAGGACGTCGCGCACCGCGTTCAGCTTCAGCTTCACGCCGAAATGGCGGATGGACTGCTGCGGCTCGATGAAGGTCCGGCCCACGTAGTGGGAGCGCACCAGCCCCATGGCGAAGGGAATGCCGCTCTCCTTGGCGTAGCCGATGGAGGCCGGCACGCCCGAGTCGGGCACCGGCACCACCAGGTCGGCCTCCACCGGGTGCTCGCGCGCCAGCTGGGCCCCGAAGGCGGCCCGGGCGGCGTAGACCGGCTTGCCGAAGAGGACCGAGTCCGGCCGGGCGAAGTAGATGTGCTCGAAGACGCAGCGCCCCAGCCGCTTCTGCGGCCGGTCCGGGAACAGGCGCTCGGAGTGGAAGCCGTTCTCGTCCACCACCACCATCTCGCCCGGCTCCACCTCGCGCAGGTACTCGGCCTCGATGAGGTCCAGGGCGGTGGTCTCGCTGCAGAGGACGTAGCTTCCCTTGAGCCGGCCGATGACCAGGGGGCGGAAGCCCATCTCGTCGCGCACCCCCACCATGGCCTTCTCGGTGAGGATGAGCAGGCTGTAGGCCCCGGACACCTTGGAGAGCGCCTGCCGCACCGAGGACTTGAGGTGCTCCAGCGTCCCGGGGCGCCCCTCGAGGCGCGCGCGCGCCATGAGGTGCACCACCACCTCGGTGTCGCTGGTGGTCTGGAAGATGGACCCGGCGGCCTCGAGGTCGGTGCGCAGGGCGTCGGCGTTGACGAGGTTGCCGTTGTGGGCCACCGCCACCAGCCCGCCCGAGTACTGCACGGCGATGGGCTGGGCGTTCTTGAGAGAGCTCGCGCCGCTGGTGGAGTAGCGCACGTGGCCGATGGCGGCGGCGCCCTTGAGGCGCGCCAGCACGTCGGCGGTGAAGACGTCGCCCACCAACCCCATGTCGCGGTGGACGTGGAGCGTCTTGCCGTCGGTGGAGACGATGCCGGCCGATTCCTGGCCGCGGTGCTGCAGCGCGTGCAGGCCGAGGTAGGTGAAGTTGGCGGCCTCGAGGTTCTGCCCGAGGCCCCAAATACCGAAGACACCGCACTCGTCGGCGAGCTTGTCCTGGACGGAGTCGTAGCCCATCGCCCCGCGGAGTATAACGATCCCGCCTTGAAAAAGCTCTTCACCGCCCTCTCGCTGGCGCTCCTGGCGCTGGCCTCGGCGATCGGCCTCGGCTCGCTGCGCTGGCGCGCGCCGCGCCAGGCCGGGCCGCCGCGGCTGGAGGGTGCCTGCCGCGGCCGGGGGCCGCTCCGGGCCGGGGCCGCCGAGGTGCCGCTCGACCTTCCCGACCGCGTTCCCATCGGCGGCTTCCCCAGGCTGCGCTGGGCGAGCCAGGGCGTGCGCGACGCGGTCTCGGCCCGGGCGCTGGTGCTCGCCGAGCCGGGCTGCGCGGTGGCGCTGGTCTCGGTGGAGATCCTGCTCGTGCCGGGCGAGCTCTCTCGGGCCGCGGCGGCGCTGGCTCGGAAGCAGGCCGCCATCCCGCTCGACGAGGTGGTGGTGATCGCCACCCACACCCACGCCGGCCCGGGCGGCTACTGGCGAAACCTCGCCGGCGAGCTCGGCGGCACCGGCCCCTACGACGCCGGCGTGGCCGAGCGCCTCGCGGGGCGGATCGCCGAGGCGGTGGCGAAGGCCACCCGATCGCTCGAGCCCGCCTCGCTCTCGGCGGCTCGGGCCGACCTTCCCGGCTTCGCTCGGAACCGAGACGGGGAGCGGGTGGACGGGCGGCTGCTGGCGCTGCGGACAAAAGCCGGCCAGCGCGCCGTCGGCGAGGTGCTGGTCTTCCCGGCACACTCGACCATCCTCGGGAGCCGGAATCAGCTCATCTCCGGCGACTGGCCGGGAGCGCTGGCGCGCTCGCGCCCGGGCGTGGCGCTGGTGGTCCAGGGAGCGGTCGGGGACCAGAGCGTGCAGTTCCCGCCGGGGGTCGCGGCCGAGCCGGAGGCCTACGCGCCGGCGCTGGGCGAGCGAATCTCCGCGCTGGCCTTCACGCCCGGAGAGGGCGCGCCGGCGCTCGCCGCCGCGGCAGTCGAGCTGTCGCTCCCGGACCCCGAGTTCGGCGGCGTCCCGCCCATGCTGCGGCGATTGGCCGCGAACCTCCTCGGCGGATCGGTGCCGGCCCGCTCGCGGGTGGTGGCGCTCCGGGCCGGCCCGGCGCTCCTGCTCCTCGTGCCGGCCGAGCCGGTGGAGGCGGTGGGGCGCGCCTGGCGCGAGGCCGCCGGCGACGGGGCCGAGGTGGTGTCGCTCGCCGGCGACTACCTCGGCTACGTGGAGACGCCGCAGCGGACGAGAGACGGCCTGGGCGAGGCGAGGCGCAGCTATCTCGGGCCGACGCTCGCCTACCGGCTCGGCGACGCGATGGTGCTGGCGGCGGAGGCGGCGCGGGCGGGGCGGTGACGCCGGGTCAGAACCGGAAGGCCAGGCCCGGCGCGGGCGGCGGCTCCTTGGAGAGGAACCACAGCACGCCGCCGGCCACGGCAGTGAGCGCCGCGGCGGTGGCCCCGATCACGGCCGCCTTCTTGGCCGAGTCTCCCTCGGCGACCAGCTGGGCGTACCGCGCCGGGTCGGCGCCCGGCTGGAAGCTGCCGTCGGGGAGCAGCATGGCCGTGGCCTCGTCGTACCGGCTCGAGGCGGTGAGGCCCTGCCACACGGCGAATCCGCCGAGCAGCACCGCCGTGCCGCCGGCGGCGTAGGCTGCCGGGCGCATCCAGCTCGGCGGCGGCTTGGGCGCCTCCGCCCTGACGTCGACGGGCGCGGGTGGGCTCTCGGGAGGCGCGGCGGGGGGGCCCGAGCCGATCCTCGCCTCGGCGGCCGCGACGCCGGCCGGCACCGCGGCCTTCGCCGCCGCCGGCGCGGCCGCCGGCGTTTCCTTCGGGGAAACCGCGGCCGGCGCGGCGGGAGGCGGGGCGGTCACCTTTGCCGCCGTGGCCACGGAGGTCGCCGAGGCCGCAGCGGATCGCTCGCCCGCCGGGGCGGGCTCGACGGCCTGGGCCACCGGAGCCGACGACGACTCGGTGGCGACCGGCACCACGGCCCGCTGCGGCTGCCCGGTGAGGAGGAACGAGGCGAGAGCGCCCAGGTTCGCCGTCGGGACCGATCCGGCCACCATGCGCACCAGCCCCTCGCGCATCATGGCGCCGCGCCGGACGTCGTAGATCGACCCGGACAGGTACTGCACCTGGCCCTCGACGGCGATGGAGGTGGCCAGCACCCGGTCCACCCCCAGCCAGGCGCCGGCGCGGACCACGCCGGCGTGGCGCCCCGCCCGCGGCAGCGCCAGGCCAGGCCCGGCGTTCACCCGCAGCGCCTCGGCCAGCGAGAAGTCGAGCACCACGCTGCGATCCTCGTCCCTGAGCTCCACCCAGAAGCTCGGCACCCGCAGCGGTCCGGCCGCGCCGCCGACGCGGTAGCGCCCGGCCGGGAGCGAGACCGTGGCCGGCGTCTGCCCGGAGACCCGTCCGTTCACGAAGACGGCGCCGCCGCGGCCGATGGCGGTGACGGTGATCGACCGCTTGGGCCTGGCGGCCACCTTGGCCCGCACCGCGTCGAACTCGCGCCGGTAAGTGGGGGAGAACTGCTCCGGATCGGGCTGGTAGCGCGGCTCGACCGCCAGCACCTTCTCCATGGCGGCCCGAGCCTCGGCGACGTGGCCGATGGTGCCCTCGGCGTGCGCCAGCCGCAAGAGCGCCCGGATCCACTGCTGGTAGCCCTCCGGGCTCTCGGGCAGCCTTTCCAGATCCTCCACCACCGCGTAGAGGGTGCGGATCGACCCCTCGTACTCGCCGTTCTGGTAGGTGGCGAGCGCGCCGGCGTAGGCCCGCTCCAGCTCGGGAAGGGTGGCGTTGGAGGCCTGGCCCAGGAGGCGAGCGCGCATCTCCGGGACCTCGAGCACACCGCCGGTGCGGTCGCGGCAGGCCGCCCGCAGCTGGTGGGTCATCTCCGAGAGCTCCGCCTCCGGCCCGCCCGGCGGCTCGGCCACGGCCAGGACCGCCGACGTCTCGGCGGCCGCCGGCGCGGCGAGGAGGAGGGCGGCGAGGGAGGCGATAAGCTTCATGGCAGGGGGCTCGAGGCGTTGGCGGAGTTGGCGAGGTCGTGGTGCGCCTTCGGCCAGGGCGCGGCCGCGTCGAGCGGTCCGTCCACGACCACGGCGTAGAGCTTGCCGTCCTGCGACCCGGCGTAGGCGGTCGGCAGGCCGCCGGGAGCGGCGGGAACGACCGCGGGGAAGCTCAAGGCTGCCGTGGCGGGCCGCCCCGACCAGGCGATTGTGCCGTCGGGCCTGAGCGCCGCGATCTCGCCGAGGGCAGTGGTGGCGAGGACATCCGATCCATCCAGGCCTGCCGAGAGCGCTGCCAGACCTCGAACGGTGTCGCCGACGTCGGGCGGCGAAGCCCAGACAGCTGCGCCGCTGTTCGAGAGCCGGTGGACAGCGCCTGCCGTCAGGCCCACGACGACATCGCCGTTCCCCAGGACGATCGGAGACGCCTCGGCCTGAGCCGGTAGCGATGCGAGGGGCGCCACACTTCCCGAAGCGCCCTGGTCCACCGCTCGAAGCAGGGTCCCATCTTGCGAGCTCATGAGAACCCGGGACTGCAGATCCAGCGCCAGTGGCGCCAGGACGTTGGTGCCCGCACCAGCGACCCACCTCTGGGTGGCGCTTCCCGACACCGCCTGTGTATAGCGGCGTATGTTGGTAGCGCTGTTCAGCGCGCGAGTGATTGCGTACGCACCGCTGTCGGCGGCCACCGCGGCGGAGGACGCGAACGGCTCCCCGGCGTCCGTGGGAGCACAGAGCGGCGGGTTCACTCTGACTGCGTAGAGCGCCTGCGCAGCCGTGCTCCCCACCAGCGCCACGTCCCGCCCGGCCCCGAAGAGCGCCGGCACGCCGACCGTCGCCGAAAGCGTGTCGCAGCCCGGCGCGTTGAGGATCGCGCTCCCATCCGCGGCGACGGCGTATACCTTGCCGTCGTTGCTCGCCACCCAGATCGCCGTCGGACCGATGCTCGGCGCGGAGGTGATGCCCACGGAACCGATCAGTGGCGAAGCGGTGATGTTCCCGGCTCCGTCGAAGAAGTAGAGCTTGGAGTTGCTCCCGCCGACGATGATGTTTCCGTTCGGGGCGATGGCTGCACCGGTGAGCTGCGGGGGCGTCACCGCCTCGGACGCAATTGCCCACCTGAGCCGCGTCACGTCCGCCGCCACCGAGGTCGTGGCCTCGTTCCCGGCCCGGTCCACCGCCCGCAGCGTCACGTTCACCGGCTGGTCGAAGTACGGAAAGGGCCACCCGGCCAGGGCCACCGAGGCGGAGTAG
>DASTPH010000147.1:0-31452 GCA_035762305.1 Anaeromyxobacteraceae bacterium | reverse complement strand
ACTCGCCTCCGCGCTTCGCTTCGCGGCGCGGAGGCTCAGACAGGCTTCGCCGCGCGACCCTGGCGCTCGCGGCGCCGCGCGGCCACCGCCGGACTCGAGTGCGGCGCTGTGGAGGCGGCCTCTGGCGAGACCGGGCCGCCTTTTGATCAAGTCTTGAGCGCCCGGGCCTCCCCCGACGGCACAATCCGCAGCGCCGCACCCGGGCACCGCGCCGCCGCGACGCGCCGTGCGCGCGGCGGTGCGCGACGGCGAGCACGCGCCTGAAACGTCTCCAGAATAGCTCGGGACGGTGCACGCCTCTCGCCGGCGCGCCGCGAGGATCGGGCCGCGCGTCGCGGCCGTGGGTCCCATGCCCGGCGCGAGGACGTGCCGGAGGGGGAGGCCCGGGCGCGACCCGAGGACCGCGGCGGCGGGGAGGCCCGGGCCGCACCGCCGCGATCACGCGTGCCGCTCGAGGAACTTCCGCAGCGCTTCCCTGACGCTCACCTGCACCGGCGCCGGGACCTCGGGCAGCGGGGAGCGGCGGCACATCGCCAGGGTCCGCTGCAGCGAGTCGCAGCGCGAGCGGCAGTGCTGGCAGGCCTGGAGGTGCTTCTCCATGTCGGCGCAGACGTCGGCGCTGATCTCCCCTTCCAGGTGGCGCGAGAAGACGGCCAGGATGTCCGGGCAGGCGACGGCCAGCGCCGCGCCTGCGGCCGCCGCCGGCTCGGGCACCCCCAGGAGCGGCGCCACCGCCTGGCGCACCGCCACCCGGGCCCGGTGCAGCCGGCTCTTCACCGCCTCGACGGTGAGCCCCAGCACCTCCGCCACCTCCGGGGCGGTGAGCCCCTCGACGTCGCGCAGCACCAGCACCTCGCGGTACATGGGGGCCAGGCTGCCGATGGCCTCCTCCAGGGCGGTCTCGATCTGGCGCCCGGCGAGGGACTCGTCGGGGGTGCGGGCGGTGTCCGCGATCTCCCGCACCTCGGTGGCCGAGTCTCGCTCCAGCGAGGACTCCTCGGCGGGCGCGAACTTGGAGCGGCGCCGCTTCTTGATGCAGAAGCTGCGGGCGATGGTGTAGAGCCAGGTCGAGACCGAGGCGGCTCCGCGGAAGTCCTTCACGCCCCGCGCCACGGCCAGCAGCGTGTCCTGCAGCACGTCCTTGGCGTCCTCGGCGTCGCGGCACATCTTGAGGCCGAAGCGGTAGACCCGGCGCTCATGGCGGGAGAGGAGCTCCTCCAAGGCTCGCCGGTCTCCTCGCCTGGCGGCGTCGAGCAGCGCCTCGTCGCCGCGCCGCTGCTCCGGACTGGTCGCGTCCGCCTCCGCCATGGCCTCTCCGGGAGGCATGTTTAGACCACCGCGACCCGGCCGGCCAGCGGGAAGGTCGATGTTTGCTACGGGCACGTTACGCCGCCCAGGTTCTCCTTGACCCGCCCCTGAAGGGAGGTCGTGGCGACCCATTCGGGGCTTTCAAAGTCCTTTGACCTCGATCAAATCGGGGGCCACACGCCGACATTCCTGGACCACCCGGGCCCTGCCCGACGCCGACGCTGAGTTCGCCAACCGTGAACGAGCAGCCGCTGGAAGCCTGGAGGGGGGGCCGATGAGCCTGTTCGGGCCCGGGTGGAACGTGCTCTCGCGCGCCAGCCTGGCGGTGGTCGCCGCCGGCGGCCTGGGGGCGCTGGGGACGGTGTGGGGCTACTGGCGCACGCCCTATGGCATGCGGCAGGGCGATCCCATTTCACAACCGGTCATGTTCGACCACCGCCACCACGTGGTGGACGACGCCATCGACTGCCGCTACTGCCACGCCACCGCCGACCGGGGCGCCAGCGCTGGAATCCCATCCACCGAGACCTGCCTCAACTGCCACGCGCAGGTGTGGAACAAGAGCCCCAAGCTCGAGCCGGTGCGGCAGAGCTACTTCACCGGCCGGCCCATCCCCTGGGTGCGGGTGCACAAGGTCCCGGACTTCGTCTACTTCAACCACGCCATCCACGTGAACAAGGGGATCGGCTGCGTCACCTGCCACGGGCGGGTGGATCGGATGGCGGCCATCGAGCAGGTGGCGCCGCTCACCATGAGCTGGTGCCTCGACTGCCACCGCAACCCCGCCCCCCACCTGCGGCCCCCGGAGCAGATCACCAGCATGACCTGGGTGCCGGGCGGGGACCCGGCCGCCCTCTCGCGGGAGCTCATGAAGCGCTACGACATCCACGGCCGCACCAACTGCAGCACCTGCCACCGATGAAGACCCTGCCCATCTACGGCCAGCCACCGCGAGCGGCGGGCGAGCGCCCGCTCTGGACCAGCCTGGACGACCTGGAGGCCGCCGCCCGCGGGCCCGGGGGCGAGTTCCGGCACGGCGCCGCCGAGGCCCCGGTCGCCCTCGGCCGCCGGTCGTTCATGAAGCTGGTGGGCGCCTCGGCGGCGCTGGCGGGGCTCCAGGCCTGCCATCCGCCCCGCGAGAAGATCCACCCCTACGTGAAACACCCGCCGGAGGGGCTCCCCGGCCAGGCCAGCCACTACGCCACCGCTCTCTCCATCGACGGCTACGCCACGGGCCTGGTGCTCACCGCCGTCGACGGCCGGCCGGTGAAGGTCGAGGGCAACCCGGCCCACCCGTCCAGCCTGGGCGGCGTCGGCGTCTTCGAGCAGGCGGCGCTCCTCGACCTCTACGACCCGGGCCGGGCCGAGGGATTCCGCCGGCGCGGCGGCGGTCTCGCCTTTCGGACCCTGCTCCAGGAGATCGCCGCCCTCTCGGCGGCCCACGCCCAGGACGGCGGGGCGGCGCTGGCCTTCCTGCTGGCGCCCGACGCCTCGCCGCTGCTCGCCGACCTGCGGCGGCGGCTGCAGGGCCGCTTCCCCCGCGCCCGCTTCCGCGTCTGGTCCCCCATCGCCGAGGACCAGGCCTGGGAGGGCGCCCGCATCGCCTTCGGGCGCGCCCTCGACGCCACCGCCCGCCTCGACCGGGCCGACGTCATTCTCGCGCTCGACGCCGACTTCCTCTACGGGGCCGGCGACGCCCTGCGCCTGGCCCGCGAGTTCGCCCGCCGCCGCGAGCCGGGGGAGGCGATGAACCGGCTCTACGTCGCCGAGCCGGCCCTGACCGTCACCGGCGCCCTGGCGGACCACCGCTTCCGCATGCGGGGCTCGGAGGTGGCGGGCTTCGCCCGGCAAGTGGCGGGCGCCCTGGGCGCGGTCCCGGCCGAGGCGGCCATGCCCCCGGGCCGCGAGGCCCGGGCGGTGGCGGCGGACCTCCAGCGCCGCCGCGGGCGCTCGCTGGTGCTCTGCGGACCGCGCCAGCCGGCGGCGGTGCACGCCCTGTGTCACGCCATGAACGCGGCGCTGGGCAACGCCGGCGAGACGCTGCGCTACACCGCCCCGGTGCTGGGGGACGCCCGGCCCGACCCGCGGGCGCTCGCCGATCTGGCGCGCGAGATCGACGCCGGATCGGTGAGGACGCTGGTGGTGACGGCCTGGAACCCGGTCCACGCCGCCCCGGCCGGCCTGGACCTGGGCGCCCGGCTGGCCAAGGTGGAGAACGCCATCTACCTCACCCTGCGCGAGGACGAGACCTCGCGCCGGGCCTCCTGGGTGCTGGCGGCCTCCCACCCCTTCGAGTCCTGGGGCGACGGCCGGGCCCGCGACGGCAGCGTCACCCTGCAACAGCCGCTCATCGCCCCGCTCAAGGAGAGCACCACCGCGGTGGACCTCCTGGCCGCCTTCCTGGGCGAGGGGGAGAAGGGCGCCCACGAGCACCTCCGGGCGCTCTGGAAGTCCCGCTCCGGCCCCGACTTCGAGCTCGCCCTGGCGCGCTGGCTGGAGCAGGGCCTGGTGCCGGGCAGCGCCGAGCCGGCGGTGTCCGCGCCGGTGAAGACCGAGGCGGTGGTGGCGGCGGCGCGGGCGCTCCCGGCGGCCGGGCCGGGCATGGAGATCGCCTTCGCCCCGGACTACTCGGTCCTCGACGGCCGGTTCGCCGAGAACGCCTGGCTGCAGGAGCTGCCGGATCCGGTCACCAAGATCACCTGGGACAACGCGGCCTCCATCTCGCCCGCCACCGCGAGGAGGCTCGGCCTGCGCAACGGCCAGCGCGTCGCGCTCTCGCTCCCGGGGCGGAGCCTGGAGGCGCCGGTGTGGATCCAGCCCGGCCACGCCGACGAGGCGGTGACGCTGACCCTGGGCTACGGCCGCACCGCCGGGGGGCCGGTGGGCAAGGGCGTGGGCGTGGACGCCTACCGGCTGCGCGCCGCCGACGCCCCCTGGTTCGAGCGCGGCCTCTCGCTCGCCGCTGCCAAGGGGGAGCACCGGTTCGCCGTGCCTCAGGGGAGCTTCTCCATGGAGGGGCGCCCCATCGCACTGGACTTCACCCAGGAAGCGTGGAAGCGCGAGTCCCACGAGCTCGACGAGCTGCGCGGCGCGCAGCCGAGCCTCCTCCAGGCGGTGGACTACTCCAAGCAGGAGAACGCCTGGGGCATGGCCATCGACCTCTCGAAGTGCGTGGGCTGCAACGCCTGCATGGTGGCCTGCCAGGAGGAGAACAACGTCCCGGTGGTGGGGAAGGTGCAGGTGCAGAAGGGGCGCATCATGCACTGGATCCGGGTGGACCGGTACTTCCAGGGACCGCCCGAGGATCCGACGGTCATCTCCCAGCCACTGGCCTGCGTGCACTGCGAGGTGGCGCCCTGCGAGTACGTCTGCCCGGTGAACGCCACCGTCCACTCGGACGAGGGCCTGAACGAGATGGTCTACAACCGCTGCGTGGGCACGCGGTACTGCTCCAACAACTGCCCCTACAAGGTGCGCCGCTTCAACTTCCTCGCCTGGCGCGGCGAGGTGGCCCCCACCGAGAAGATGCTGGTGAATCCCGACGTGACGGTGCGCGCCCGCGGGGTCATGGAGAAGTGCACCTACTGCGTGCAGCGCATCGAGCGGGCCCGCATCGACGCCCGAGCCCGCGGCGCCAAGATGGGGCCGGTCCAGACCGCCTGCCAGCAGGCCTGCCCGGCCGAGGCCATCGTCTTCGGAAACCTGAACGACCCGAGGTCCCGGGTGTCGCAGGCCCACCGCGACCCGCGCCGCTACGACCTCTTGCACACCCTGGGCACCCGGCCGCGCACGGCCTACCTGGTCCGGATCCGCAACCCCAACCCGGAGCTCGGATGAGCCCGCCCGCCGCCCCTGCCGCCGCCGCCCGCCAGGCGCTCGAGCCGCCGCCGCTCCTGCCGGCCGGGATCACCGACCGGCAGATCAACGACTCGCTCCTCGACCACGTGTGGAACCCGAAGCGCGGGTGGCTCACGCTCTTCGCCATCGCCCTGGGCGGCACCGGCCTGCTGGTCATGGGCCTGGGGGTCACCCTGGCCCGCGGCATCGGCATGTGGGGCAACAACGTGCCGGTGGGCTGGGCCTACGACATCATCAACTTCGTCTGGTGGATCGGCATCGGCCACGCCGGCACGCTCATCTCGGCCATCCTGCTCCTCTTCCAGCAGAAGTGGCGCACCTCCATCAACCGCTTCGCCGAGGCCATGACCATCTTCGCGGTCATCCAGGCCGCGCTCTTCCCGCTCTTCCACACCGGGCGTCCCTGGTTCGCCGTCTACTGGCTCTTCCCCTACCCGAGCAACCTCGGCATCTGGCCCAACTTCACCAGCCCCCTCATCTGGGACGTCTTCGCGGTCTCCACCTACTTCACGGTGTCGCTGCTCTTCTGGTATCTGGGGCTCATCCCCGACCTGGCGGCGCTGCGCGACGCCTCCACCTCGCGGGTCCAGCGCATCGCCTACGGCATCTTCGCCCTGGGCTGGCGCGGCTCGGCCCGCCACTGGCACCACTACCGCATCGGCTACCTGCTGCTGGCCGGCCTCTCCACGCCGCTGGTCCTGTCGGTGCACTCCATCGTGTCCTTCGACTTCGCGGTCTCGCAGCTCCCCGGCTGGCACACCACCATCTTCCCTCCCTACTTCGTGGCCGGGGCGGTCTTCTCCGGCTTCGCCATGGTGATGACGCTCATGGTCCCGGCCCGGAAGTACCTGGGCTTCGAGCACGTGGTGACCGAGCGCCACCTCGAGACCATGAACAAGGTGATGCTGGTCACCGGGATGATGGTCTCCTACGGCTACCTGATGGAGCACTTCATCGCCTGGTACAGCGGTAACCCCTACGAGAAGTTCGTCATCCTGAATCGGGCCACCGGGCCCTACCGGTGGGTGTACTACGCGATGATCTTCTGCAACGTGCTCGTGCCCCAGACCTTCTGGTGGAAGCGGGCCCGCACCAGCATCCCCTGGATGTTCGCGGCCGCGCTGCTCGTCAACGTGGGCATGTGGACCGAGCGCTTCATCATCATCGTCACCTCGCTCCACCGCGACTTCCTGCCCTCGAGCTGGGGCATGTACTTCCCCACCTGGGTGGACTGGAGCATCTTCCTGGGGACGCTCTCCTTCTTCTCGCTCCTGTTCCTGCTCTTCCTGCGCTTCGTGCCGGCGGTGGCGGTGACCGAGGTGAAGGAGCTGCGCCACGAGCTGGCCCACGAGGCCCACGCCGGGGGAGGCCACCGGTGAGCGCCCGGACGCGATGGGTCCTGGCCCGGTTCGGCGAGGCCGAGCCGCTCCTGGCCGCGGCGCGAACCCTGCGCCAGGCGGGACACCCCTCCCTCGACATCCATTCGCCGTTTCCTCTCCCCGGCACCGACGAGGCGCTGGGGCTCTCGCGCTCGCGAGTGCCGCTCATGGCCCTGTGCGGGGGGCTCGCCGGAGTGGGGACCGCCATCGCCATGCAGATCTGGATGAACGCGGTGGACTACCCGCTCAACGTGGGCACCCGCTTCCTCAGCGGCAAGCCCAACATGGTTCCGGTGATGTTCGAGCTGGGAGTGCTGCTCTCGTCCTTCGCCATCTTCTTCGGGATGATGGGCCTGTGGGGCTTCCCCCGCCCCCACCACCCGGTCTTCGAGGTGGAGGCCTTCCGCTCGGCGTCGGTGGACGCGCTCTGGCTCTCGGCCGAGGTGAAGGCCGAGGACGCCGAGCGCGTGGCCCAGGCGCTCCGCGGCTCCGGGGCGCTGGAGGTCGAGATCGCGCCGGAGGTGGAGGCGTGAGGCCCGCCGCCCTGGCCGCGGCGCTGCTCGTCGCCGGCTGCGACGTGTTCGATCCCATGATGGAGCAGGACAAGGTGCGCCCCTACCGCCCCAGCGACTTCTACGACGACGGGATCGCCATGCGGGCTCCGCCGGCGGGCACGGTGGCGGTGGGCGCGGCCCTCTCGCCGGAGGTGCGCACCGGCCTCGCGCCGGACGGGACGCCCATCCCGCGCATCCCGCTGACGCTGACGCCGGAGCTGCTCCAGGCCGGGCGCAAGCGCTTCGAGATCGTCTGCGCCGCCTGCCACGGCCTCACCGGGGACGGCAAGAGCCTGGTGGCCCGCAACATGTCGCTGCGGCCGCCTCCGTCGTTGCACGACTACGGGGCGCGCCCCGACGGCTACTTCTACCAGGTGGTGAGCAAGGGCTTCGGCCTCATGCCGGCCTACTCGGCCGAGCTGACGGTGGAGGAGCGCTGGGCGGTGGTGGCGTACGTGCGAGCGCTGCAGCTCAGCCAGCGCGCCCGCCTGGAGCAGGCCCCGCCCGAGGTGCGCGCCCGCCTGCAACGGGGGGCCCCGTGAGCCCCGTCCCCTTCGACGGCGCCCGGCCGCTCCGCGGCGCGCTGGTCATCGCCGCGGTGGGCCTTTTGCTGACCGCGGTCCTGGCGGCGCTGGACGTGCGCCGGGCCCTCTTCGGCTACCACGTGGCCTTCACCTACTGGGTGGGGATCGCGGTGGCGGCCCTGATGCTGCTCATGATCTTCCACGCCGCCGGGGCCCGCTGGATGACGGTGCTGCGCCGCATCCTGGAGGTCATCCCGCTCACCACCGCGGTGCTGCTGGTGCTCTTCCTCCCGGTGGCGCTTGGGATGCGCCACCTCTTCCCCTGGGTGGACCTCGCCGGCGTCACCGGAGAGGCGCTCCACCTCTGGCAGCACCGCCGCCCCTGGCTCAACGCGCCCTTCTGGCTGGCTCGATCCGCCATCTACTTCGGGGCCTGGATCGCGGTGAGCCAGCTCCTGCACCGCTGGTCGGTGCGCCAGGACGAGTCCGGGGACCCCGAGCTCACCGCCAGGCAGCGGCGGCTGGGGGCCGGCGCGCTGCCGCTGGTGGCCCTGGCCATCACCTTCGCCGCCGTCGACTGGCAGATGTCGCTCGACGTGAGCCTGGCCTCCACCATCTACGGCGTCTACTACTTCGCCGGCAGCTTCGTCTCCGCGGTGGCGGTGCTGATCCTGGCGGTGGTGGCGGCCCGCGGGCGGGGAGTGCTCCAGGGCGTGAGCCTGAACCACCTCCACAGCCTGGGCAAGTTCCTCCTGGCCTTCACCGCCTTCTGGGCCTACATCGCGCTGTCCCAGTACCTGCTCATCTGGATCGCCAACGTCCCCGAGGAGGCGCCCTGGTACCTGGTGCGCAACGCCACCGGCTGGCGAGGCGTGGGGCTGTTCCTGGTGCTGTTCCACTTCGTAGCCCCGTTCTTCCTGCTTCTCTCACGCGACCTGAAGCGCAGCCCCAGGGGGCTGGCCTTCATGGCCGTCTGGATCCTGGTGGTGCACTACGTCGACATCTACTGGGTGGTGATGCCGCGCCTGCACCCGGCGGCGCCGCGCCCGGGCCTGGTGGACCTCTTCGCCTGGGTGGGCATCGGGGCCGCCGCCCTGGCCTTCGCCCTGTGGCGGCTGCGCGGGGTGAGCCCGGTCCCGGTCAAGGACCCCTTCCTCCCCGACTCGATCGGGTACGAGCCCAACCAATGAGCGGGCCCGCCCACAAGGTGCGCGCCGAGCCCGACGTCCTGGACACGCCGCGCCTGCTGGCCATCGCCGTCGGCACCCTGGTCCTGTTCCTGGTGGCCTCGCTGGCCACCGGCTGGGGCATGGAATGGTGGCGGGGCCGGCTCCTGCCGGAGGGCCCTCCGCCGCTTCCCGCCGAGGTGGGGCAGGGGAAGATCGGGATGGTGGAGCAACGCCTCTTCGAGAACACCCGCACCGGCGAGGACTGGCTGGCGGATCAGCGGCGCCGGCTCCAGAGCTACGGCTGGGTGGATCGCAAGGCCGGCATCATCCACGTGCCGGTGGAGCAGGGCATGGAGCGCGTGCTCCGGGGAGAGCGGCCGTGACGGCCGCCGCGCTGGCGCTGGCCCTGGGGGCGGCCGCCCCCGCCCCCGAGGCGGGCCAGGTCCCCTCCCTCCTCGAGTCGGTGGAGATCGTGGAGCACCTGGGCGACCGGGTCCCGCCCGACGCGACCTTCCGCGACCAGGGGGGGCGCGCCGTGACCCTGGGCGAGCTCACCGCCGGCGACCAACCGGTGGTGATGGCCCTCGTCTACTACGAGTGCCCCATGCTGTGCGGCCTGGTGCTGGGCGGCCTGGCCCGGGGCATGCGCCAGACCGGCCTGGAGCTGGGCAAGGACTTCCGGGCGGTCTCGGTGAGCTTCGACCCGCGCGAGAAGCCCGGCCTGGCCCTGGTGCGCCAGAGCGCCTACCTCCAGTCGATGGGGAAGCCCGACCGCACCGGGGACTGGCGCTTCCTCACCGGCGAGGAGCCGCAGATCCGCAAGGTCACCGAGGCGGTGGGCTTCAAGTACGCCTGGGACCAGGCCACCAAGCAGTTCGCCCACGCCGCCGCCATCGTGGTGCTCTCCCCGGGCGGGAGGATCTCGCGCTACCTCTACGGGGTCGAGTACCCGGGGCGGGACCTGAGGCTGGCCCTGGTCGAGGCGGCGCAGGGGCGGGTGGGCACCAGCTTCGACCGGCTCCTGCTCACCTGCTACCGCTACGACCCGGCGGCGCGCCGCTACGTGCCCTACGCCATGGGCTTCGTCAAGGCCGGGGCGGCGCTGGCGGCGCTGGTGCTCGCCGGGGCGCTGGCCGTCTTCTGGCGCCGCGAGGCCAGGAAGGGAGGGGTGCGGTGAACGACCTGCTGCGCCGGCTCCTCTTCCTCCCCGAGCAGGGCTCCGAGTACGCCCGCTCGGTGGACTTCCTCCACTACTTCGTCATCATCGCCACCATGCTGGGGGCGACGGCGGTCTTCGCCGCCGCCGCGTTCTTCGTGGTGCGCTACCGGCGGCGGCGGGAGGGCGAGGTCACGCCGCGCGTCGAGCCCACCGCCTTCCACGAGGTGGTCTTCGTGGGGTTGCCCCTGGTGCTGTTCCTCTCCTGGTTCGCCATCGGCTTCCCCCAGTACGTGTCGCTTCAGACGCCGCCGCGGGACGCCATGGACGTCTACGTCCAGGGCAAGAAGTGGATGTGGCAGTTCGCCTACCCGGGCGGCCCGAACTCCACCGACGTGCTGCGGGTCCCGGCCGGCAGGCCGGTGCGGCTCCTGCTCACCTCGCGCGACGTCATCCACTCCTTCTTCGTGCCCGCCTTCCGCCTCAAGCAGGACGCCCTGCCCGGCCGCTACACCCAGACCTGGTTCAAAGCCACCGAGCCGGGGCGGCACCAGGTCTTCTGCGCCGAATACTGCGGGGTGGGGCACTCGGCCATGCTGGGCGAGGTGGTGGTGATGAAGGCCGAGGAGTTCGACGCCTGGGTGGCCGAGCAGCGCCGGGGACTGGTCCAGGCGCAGGACTCGGCCCCGGCCCCCGGGGAGACCTTCGACGTCCGCGGGAGCCTCCAGGAGCAGGGGCGCAAGCTGGCCTCGGAGTACGGCTGCTTCGGGTGCCACAGCGTGGACGGCGCCCAGCACATCGGCCCCACCTGGCGCGACCTGTACGGGAAGACGGAGCGGCTCGAGGGGGGCAAGACCGTCAGGGTGGACGAGGCCTACATCACCCGCTCCATGATGGATCCCCGCGCCGAGGTGGTGGCCGGCTACCAGCCGGTCATGCCCACCTTCCAGGGGCGCGTGCCCGCGCCGGAGGTGGCCGCCATCGTCGAGTTCATCAAGTCCCTCAGGACGGACGTCGTCGCCGCCGAGCCGTCGAAGGGTCCGATCTATGTCCCCGTCCCCAGCAAGTGACGCCGCCGCCAGCGCGCCGAGCTACCTCACCGCCGACCGCGGGATGGGGAGCTGGCTCACCACCCGCGACCACAAGCGGATCGGGGTGATGTTCCTGGTGCTCACGCTCACGGCCTTCGCCCTGGGCGGTCTCTTCGCCATGCTGATCCGCCTGGAGCTGCTCACGCCCGGGCCGACCATCATGGACGCCATGACCTACAACCGAATGTTCAGCCTGCACGGGATCGTCATGATCTTCCTCTTCATGATCCCGGCCATCCCCACCGTCTTCGGCAACTTCTTCCTCCCCCTCATGATCGGGGCGCAGGACGTGGCCTTTCCGCGGCTCAACCTGGCCACCGTCTACATGTACTGCCTGGGCCTGGGGCTGGCGGTCTACGGGATGATCCAGGGGGGCTCCGACACCGGCTGGACCTTCTACACCCCCTACAGCACCACCACCACCGCGGTGGTGTGGCCCGTCCTGCTGGCCGGCTTCGTGCTGGGTATGAGCTCCATCTTCACCGGCATCAACTTCATCGTCACCATTCACACCCTGCGCGCTCCCGGGCTCACCTGGATGCGGCTCCCCATCTTCGTGTGGTCCATGTACGCCACCTCGGTCATCCAGGTGCTGGCCACGCCGGTGCTGGGCATGACGTTGCTCCTGGTGGCGGTGGAGAACGTCTTCGGGTTCGGCATCTTCGACGCCGCGCGCGGCGGCGACCCGGTGCTGTTCCAGCACCTCTTCTGGTTCTACTCGCACCCCGCCGTCTACATCATGATCCTCCCGGCCATGGCGGTGATGAGCGAGGTGGTGCAGGCCTTCTCCCGCAAGAACATGTTCGGCTACAAGGCGGTGGCCATGTCCTCGTTGGGCATCGCCTTCGTGGGCTTCTTCGTGTGGGGGCACCACCTCTTCACCTCGGGTCAGAGCACCTTCGCCTCCGGGATCTTCGGGGTGCTCACCATGTTCGTGGGCATCTTCACGGCCATCAAGGTCTTCAACTGGACTGCCACCATGTACCAGGGGTCGATCAACTTCTCCGCCCCCTTCGTCTACTTCCTGGGCTTCCTCTTCTTCCTGGTGTTCGGCGGCATGACCGGCATCGCCCTGGCCACCGTCTCGCTCGACGTCCACTGGCAGGACACCTACTTCGTGGTGGCCCACTTCCACTTCATCATGGTGGGCTCGACCATCATGGCCTTCCTGGCCGCCCTTCACTACTGGTGGCCGAAGATGTTCGGGAAGACCTACTCGGAGCGGTGGGCGCTGGTGGCGGCGGTGATGGTGATCCTGGGCTTCATCTTCACCTTCGTCCCTCTGTTCCTCCTGGGGAACATGGGGATGCCGCGCCGCTACTACTCATACCCGGAGCGCTTCTGGCCTCTGAACGTGGCCGCCACCGCCGGCGCCTCGGTGCTGGCCATGGGGCTGGTGGTGGTCCTGATCTACCTGGTGGTCTCGCTGGTCTGGGGCCGGCGCAGCGCCCCCAACCCGTGGGGGTCGCGCGGCTTCGAGTGGAACACCCCCTCTCCCCCCGGGAAGGAGAACTTCCCCGAGACCCCCACCTTCACCCACGGTCCGCACGAGTACCAGACGCCCGACGAGGTGAAGCATGCCGCCTGAGGGCCAGGCCACCTTCCTGCAGCACCACTTCCCGGACGCGCCCACCCAGGAGCACGCGGCGCGCCTGGGGATGTGGCTCTTCCTGGCCACCGAGGTCCTGCTCTTCACGGCGCTGTTCACCGGCTACGCCCTGTACCGCTACCTCTTCTCCGAGACCTTCCACGCCGCCTCGAAGTACATCGAGACCAGCGTCGGCCTCACCAACACGGTGGTGCTCATCACCTCCAGCCTCACGGTGGCGCTGGCGCTGCACGCCGCGCGGCAGGGGCAGGGGCGGCGGGCCGCGGCCCTGCTGGCGGCCACCCTGGCCTTCGGCGGGGTGTTCATGGTGCTGAAGGGGTTCGAGTACCACCACCACTTCGTCACCGGCCAGCTGCCCGGCCGCTTCTACGCCTTCGCCGAGCTCGCCGCGCCGGGCGCGGCCATGTTCTTCACCATCTACTTCCTCATGACCGGGCTGCACGGCCTGCACGTGCTCATCGGCATGGGGGTGCTGGGCTGGCTGGCGGGGCGGGCCTGGCGGGGCGACTTCTCGCCGGCCTACCACACGCCGGTGGAGCTGGGCGGGCTCTACTGGCACCTGGTGGACCTCATCTGGATCTTCCTCTTCCCCCTGCTGTACCTCATCTGACGGAGAGCGAATGGCCCACGCGACCGAGAGCGCGCACCGCGGGAAGGCCCACGGCGCGGGGCGTTACGTGGCGGTGTGGGTGGCGCTGCTGGTGCTCACCGCGCTCACCTACGCGGTGCGCCGCTACGACATGCAGGAGCCGTGGCACCTCGTGAGCGCGCTCCTGATCGCGGTCACCAAGGCCACGCTGGTGGCGCTGGTGTTCATGCACCTGTGGGACCACGGCGGGGCCACCCGGCTGGCGGTGCTCACCTCGGTGGCCTTCGCGGCCCTGCTCATCGGGCTGGTGCTGGTGGACAACGCCACCCGCTTCCCCTACGCCAACCCGCCGCGGGCGGCGTCCTACCAGGATCCCGCCGGGGCGCCGCGCCCGCCCGCGCCGGCGGGACGCGCGCCGGCGCACTGACCGATCACCTCGTCCTGAGCGGGGCCCGGGCGACGAGCGCCGCCAGCTCCTCGACGTCCGCCGGCTTGGCGAGGTGGGCGTCGAAGCCCGCCTCTGCCGCCCGCCTCGTGTCCTCGGCCTGCGCGTACCCGCTGAGCGCGATGAGGAAGGTCGACCGGAGCTCGCGGTCGCTGCGCAGCGCCCTCGCGATCTCGTACCCGTTCATGTCGGGGAGCCCGATGTCGCAGAGCACCACGTCGGGCTTGAGCTCGCGGGCCCTCGCCGCCCCGGCGCGCCCGTTGGTGGCGATGTGCACGTCGTGTCCGTGGAGGGCGAGGACGTCCGCTAGCGCCTGCGCCGAATCGAGGTAGTCCTCGACCACCAGGACCAGGCGCGGAGCCGCGCTCGCGGCCGCGGGGACGGGGGCGGCGCCGGTGCGGTCGCCGGCCGGCGCCAGGGGGAGCGTCACCACGAACTCGGAGCCGCGCGAGGGCCCGCCGCTGGCGGCGCGCACCGAACCGCCGTGGAGCTCGGCGAATCCCTTGACGAGGGCGAGCCCCAGGCCGAGACCGCCCTGGGCGCGCTCGAGACCCGCCTGGTGCTGGACGAAGGGCTCGAAGACGTGGGGCAAGAGGTCCGGCGCGATGCCGACGCCGTCGTCGGCGACGCGGATCTCCGCCAAGCCGGCGGTCGCGGCGACGCTCACGGTCGCCGATCCGCCCTCCGGCGTGTACTTGGCGGCGTTCTGGAGGAGGTTGCCCACCACCTGTGCGATCCGCGTCGCGTCCGCTTCGATCCACACCGGCGCGCCCGGCACCGCCACGGAGAGGGCCACGCCGTGCTGGTCGAACACGCTGCGGTGGTCGTCGCACGAGCGGCTCACGACGCCGCGAGCGTCGATGCGAAACCGCCGCAGCTCGATCTTCCCCTGCGAGATGCGCGTGACGTCGAGGAGGTCGTCCACCAGCCGGGTGAGGTGGCGCGTCTGCCGGCGGATGACGTCCCTGGCGCGAGCCCCCTGCTCGCCGCCCGCCGGCGCATGGTCGAGCAGGTAGACGCTGTTGCGGATCGGCGCCAGCGGATTGCGCAGCTCGTGCGACAGCATCGCCAGGAACTCGCTCTTGCGCTGGTCGGCCTCGACGAGCCGCGCGTTCGCGGCGCGGAGCTCCTCGGTGCGCCGCTGGACCTGCCTCCTCAGGGAGCGGGACCACAGCACCGACCCGAGCAGGAGCCCGGCCAGGGGGATCGCGCCGAGGAGCGCGTACCCGGCGATGGTCCAGAACCCGATCGGCACCTCCTGGTACGGGCCGAGCCACCTCGTCTGGATGGCCCGGTACTCGCCGGTCTTCTTGACGGCGGCCAGCCCCTCGGCGAAGGCGGAGAGCAGGGCGTCGTTCCCCTTCCGCACGGCGTAGCCGTACTCGGCGGCCAGTACCGGCTCGCCGGAGACGACCAGGTTGCGCCAGCGGTTCCTCTCGATCCAGTAGAGCGCGGGCACCCTGGCGACCAGGGCGCAGTCGCCCTCGCCGGCGGCCAGCCGGCGAAGCGCCTCCTCCTGCGTCGCGACCGCCAGGACGTGCTTCCCGTATCCCTGCCCGAGGGCGAGGTCGTGCAGGATGTCGCCGGCCATCAGCAGGATCGACTTGTCGGCCAGGGACGACATGTCCCGCAGCTCCGCCGACCCCCTCCGCGCCACGATGGCGTGCTGGACGATGGCGTGCGGAGGCGAGAAGCTTAATACTTCGTCGCGCTGCGCGGAGTAGAACATCCCCTGCACCAGGTCGAGGCCCCCCTGCTCCAGGCGTGCGCGGGTCCGCGCCCACGGGCCGAGCTGGATGTCCACCGCCACGCCCAGCTGCCGGGCGATGGCTCGCGTCAGGTCCACGTTGTACCCCGCCGGCTGGCCGTTCTGGTCGAGGAACTCGTAGGGCGGGTAGTCGGCGTCGCCGCCGACCACGATCCGGCTCCTGGCGCGGCCGATCGCCTCCAGCGACGAGAACCACTCGGCATGCAGGTGGCGGAAGGTGCCGTCGGCCATGACGATGGAGAGCCCCTCGTTCAGGACGCCGAGGAGCTCCCGCCGTCCCTTCGGGACCGCGAAGCTGAACACCTGCGTGTAGCCGGTCAGGGGCGGGCCGACGGTCTTCAGATTCCTGAGCCCGAGCTCGTTCATGAGCTGGAAGGCGAGCAGCTTCTGGACCACGACCGCGTCGTGCTTCCCCTCGGACAGCTCCCGCAGGGCCACCGCGAAGGACGGCAGCGGGACGATGGTCGCACCGAGGTCGGCGCGGCGCAGGTACTCGTGGGCGATGTCTTCCTTGAGGACGGCGACCTCCTTCCCGCGCAGGTCCTCCGGGCCGCGGACGCGGTCGTCGCCGTCCCGGACCACGATCGTCCCGTGCATGGTGAGGTACGGGAACGTGAAGTCGTAGATCGCCTCGCGCTCGGGGCTGCGCGCCACCAGCGGAAGCGCGTCGAGCCGCCCTTCCGCCAGGTCCTGCTTGAGCTCGGGCCAGGGGGCGGTCTTGAAGGCGACGTCGCGGCCCATGGCCTTCAGCGCCGCCCGCATGAGCTGTACCGAGAACCCGTCGGCCTGGCCGTCCGGCCGCACGATCGAGAACGGCGCGTAGTCGTACTCGCAGCCGGATCGGACCGGGCGGGCCCCGGCCTGGCCGCGCGCCGGCTCCGCGGCCGAGGCGCGGACCGCCACCAGCCCGGCCGCCAGCGCCAGGAGTGAAGCCCGAAGTCTCGCCTGCTGCGTGGCCAATCCCCTCGATCCTGCGCGGCACGGAAGGCGGCGACAGGTGACGGCGTGCGCTTGTGGGAAGCGTACCATCTTCACTCCGCCGACACACCGGCACCCGGCAGGGACGCGCCCTCGCGGGTCACATGGCACCCGTGGACGTGGCGCGGGGTCGGTCGCGCGCAGCAAACGCCCGGCGCTCGGTTTCCGGAAGGCGCGAGGCGCCGCTCTTACGATGCGAGGGCCGGCGTCCCGCGGCGGCCGCGTGCCGCGCCCTGGCTACGGCGCCGCCGGCGCGCCCAGCACCTCGGCCGCGATCCGGTCGTACACCGCGAGGTCGCGCGAGGCGAAGCAGCAGAACACCGCCCGCTCCACCGAGGGGCGGCGCCCCAGCGCGGCCTCGACCTCGCTCACGGCGATGCGGGTGGCGCGCTCCAGCGGAAAGCCGTAGGCGCCGGTGGAGATGGCGGGGAAGGCGATGCGGCGCGCCCCGTGCTCGGCGGCGAGGCGCATCGCCTCGCGGTAGCAGCTCGCCAGGGCCTCGTCCTCCCCCTGGCCGCCGCCGCGCCACACCGGGCCCACCGCGTGAAGGACCCAGCGGGCGGGCAACCCGAAGCCGGGAGTGGCCTTCACCTCGCCGGTGCGGGCGCCGCCCAGGGCCCGGCAGGCTTCCAGCAAGGCCGGCCCGGCGGCCCGGTGGATGGCGCCGTCCACGCCGCCTCCGCCCAGGAGCGAGGCGTTGGCGGCATTCACCACCGCGTCCACCGCCAGCCGGGTGATGTCGGCCCGGACGGTCTCGATCCGACCGGAGAGCCAGAGCGCCATGCGGCATCCTGCGCCCGCGGCCGCCGTGCCGGCAAGCTGGTCACCTGGACGCAGAGTTTGGCGCAGGCTGGGCATTTGACGCAGCCGGCAAAATCCCGATGGGTGCAGAGGATGCGGGCCCGGTCGCGACAGCTTCGGCGGCATCTCGGGCGCCGCGCGAAATACCCTGGAATCGTAACGAGATACCGCGAGGGGGCACGCCGCGGCGCGATAGTCGACGGAGGCCACATGCAATTCTTGCGTGCGATGCCTGTCCTGGCCTGGGTACAACAGTTGCTTAGGCCACGAGTGGTGAAATGGGGCCGCATCCTCGTCGTCGACAAAGACTCCGCCGGGCGCGAACGCCTGCGCGCGGCGTTGACGGATCGAGGATACGAGACCACGGGGGCGGACCGGGTCGAGAGCGCGCTGGATGCGCTCGACGGTGCCGACGGGCTGGTGATGGGACCGTCGCTCCAGGACGGGAGCGCTGCGGCGCTCTCGGCGCGAGCCCGCGCCGCCGGTTCGGACGCGGCCCTGGTGGTGTCCTGCGCGCCGGGCGAGGCGGGGCGGGCCGCGGAGGCGCTGCGGGCCGGTGCCGACGGCATGTCGCTGAGGCCGGAGGGCGGGCTCCTGGCGGCGGTGCTGGAGCGGGCCCTGGAGACGCGGCGGCTCGTGCGCGAGCGCGCCGAGCTGCGCCTGCAGGCGCGGGGCCGGTCGGCGCTGGTGGGAGGCACCCCCGAGCTGGAGGCGGTCCACGACGTCATCCGGCGCGTGGCTCCCACCAAGGCGACGGTGCTGGTGGTCGGGGAGACCGGCACCGGCAAGTCGGTGGTGGCCGAGGCGCTGCACGAGGCCTCGCCGCGGCGCGACGGTCCCTTCGTGCGGGTGAGCTGCGCCGGCCTCTCGGCGACCATGCTGGAGAGCGACCTCTTCGGGACCGAGAAGGGGGCCTTCCCCGGGGCCGAGGTGCGCACCGACGGCCGGCTGGCCGCCGCCGACGGGGGGACGCTGCACCTCGCCGACATCGAGAGCCTCTCCGCGGCCTCGCAGGTCCGGGTGCTGCGCTTTCTCCAGCAGGGGGAGTTCGAGCGGGTGGGCGGCAGCGAGGCGCTCCGGGCCGACGTGCGGGTGGTGGCCTCGGCGCGCTGCGACCTGGCGGAGGAGGTGCGGGCCGGCCGGTTCCGAGACGACCTCTACTACCGCCTCAACGTGGTCACGGTGTCGATGCCGCCCCTGCGCACCCGCAAGGGCGACCTGCCCGCCCTGGCCGGCTACTTCCTCGCCGAGGCCGCCCGCCGCGAGGGCAAGGCGATCCGCGGCTTCAGCCCCGGGGCCCTCTCGGTGCTCTTCGCCTACGACTGGCCGGGCAACGGCCGGGAGCTGGAGAA
This sequence comes from Anaeromyxobacteraceae bacterium, assembly GCA_035762305.1. Lineage (GTDB taxonomy): Bacteria > Myxococcota > Myxococcia > Myxococcales > Anaeromyxobacteraceae > DASTPH01. Next base: position 12,871 of record DASTPH010000147.1, on the reverse strand, counting down.
CGCGGTGGAGCAGGCGGTGCGAGCCTGCGCCGGGCCGGTGATCGGCGCCGAGGACCTGTCGCCGGTGCTCCACGGCGCCCGCCCCGAGGAGCGCGCGGAGTCGAGCCTCATCCCCGGCGCCACCCTCTTCGAGATCGAGCGGGAGGCCATCCTGCGCACGCTGGAGCAGGTGGGGGGCTCGACGGCGCGCGCCGCCGAGATGCTCGGCATCAGCGTGCGCAAGATCCAGTACCGGATGAAGGAGTACCGCACCGGCAACCCCCAGGGCGCCCGCTACCGGTCGGAGCTCTTCGACTCCGGGGAGAGCCGGTAGAGCGGGCCGCGGGCCTCAGGCTACAGGCTTCGGGAGAAGCCGCGCCGTGCCCGCGTTCTGCGGGGCAGTTCCTGAAGCCCGAAGCCCGAGGCCTGAAGCCGGTAAACCGCGGGCTACAGCGTGACCGTGCTGGTCCCGGCCGGCGCCCGCGAGCCGGGCTCGTCGCCGTGGCCGGCCGGTTCCTCCTCGGCAGGCTGGGTCCCGAGGAGCCGGTCGAAGACGAAGAGAATGACGAAGGGCGCGAGGAAGAGGGCGATGGCCGCGATGATGCCTTCTCGCCCGAACACCTCCGGCTCGTAGGGGGAGCGCAGCCCGCGCAGCGACTTGGAGAGGAGCTGGCCGCCGATGACGATGTTCCAGCGCATCGAGAAGACCTGGAACAAGCACAGCACCGCGGCGCTGGTGGAGAGGGCGTTGCGCACCCGCGGGTGCAGGTAGCGGTTCATGAGCACCACCACCCCCAGCAGGATGAGCGGGATGAGCCCGCCGACGATCATCTGCATGGTCACGTAGGAGAACTGGAGCCGGGTGGTGATGAGCTCGGAGATGATGATCCAGGGCTCGGAGCGCTCGTAGGCCATCACCACGATCTCCAGGAGCTCCAGGGTGATGGTGATGATGAGGAAGAACCACAGCCAGCGGGCCAGCGCCGAGACGCAGGCCTGGTCGGCCTGGCGCCGGTTGAGCTTGGAGACCGCCTGGAAGAGCACGATGAGCAAGGCGATGCCGGAGACCGCCGCCGACATGAGGAAGATCACCGGCATGAGCGGCGTGGACCACCAGGGGTTGGCCTTGATGGCGCCGAAGATGAAGCCCACGTAGCCGTGGAGCATGCAGGCCATGGGGAGGCCGATGCCCGCCAGCAGGGTGATGGCCTTGTGGTCGATCTCCAGCGCTTCGGGCGAGGTGTCGTAGGTCCAGAGGGCCAGCGCCTTGTAGAGGCCGCGCATGAACCCGCGGCTGCGCCGGGCCCGGGCGATGATCTCCGACCGCCACACGAACCACACCTCGAGCAGGAGCACCACCAGGTAGCCGCTGTAGAGGATGCCGAAGCCAGCCATGGCCGAGGTGAAGTGGGGCGTCACCATGACCATCGGGCCGCGCTCGGGATGGCCCAGGTGCAGCTGGAGCGGGAGCGCGGCCACCAGCAGGAAGGCGAAGGAGGTGGCCATGGCCAGCCGGGCGATGGGCTTGAACTCCTTGCGGCCGAAGAGGTGGTAGAGCGAGGTGACGATGAAGGCGCCGGCCACGAACCCGGTGATGTACGGGTACATCACGATCATCAGGCTCCACCAGACGTGGATGTCGTTGGGGAACGAGAATCCGGTGATCTCCGGCATCACCGCACCTCCTTGTCCAGGTGCAGGTAGTAGCACTGCGGCTCGGTGAGGAGGTGCGCCTGCAGGATCTCCACCCGCTCGGTCTCGATGATCTTCCGCACCGGGTCGTCCTCGCGCTTCATGTCGCCGAAGAGGCGCGTCTGGGTGGGGCACACCTCGACGCAGGCCGGCCTGAGCCCCTTGGTGATGCGGTGGTAGCACCAGGTGCACTTCTCGGCGGTGTGGGTCACCGGCGAGAGGAAGCGGCTCCCGAAGGGGCAGGCCTGGACGCAGTAGGCGCAGCCGATGCAGCGCTTCCCGTCCACCAGCACCACCCCGTCCTTGGTGCGATAGGAGGCGCCCACCGGGCACACCTGGGTGCAGGGGGTCGCGGCGCAGTGGTTGCACATCTTGGGGACGAAGAAGGCCTTGCTGGCGTGGAAGTCCACCTGCACCGACGGGAAGCCGTTCAGGCCGCCCTCGGGCGAGTCGACGAACGACTTCTCCGTCCCCACCACGTAGCGCTCCACCCAGGTCCGGTAGAAGCCGTCGGGGACGCCGTTCTCGGCCTTGCAGGCGCGGACGCAGGAGCCGCAGCCGATGCACTTGGTGGTGTCGATGAGGTAGGTCCAGCGGTGCTCGTCCCAGTTGTACTCGCCGGACGAGCGCTTGGCGGCCGGGGCGGGGTTGCTGCCGGCCTCGGCGCGCTCGAAGGCGAAGAAGGCCAGGGCCCCGGTGGAGAGGCGGGCGGCGCTGGCGAGGAACTGGCGCCGGCCCGGGGTCCCGGGCTCGGCGTCGGGCTGGACGACGGGCAGGCGGTGGCGGGTGTCGGGCATGTCTTCTCCGCTACATGGCGGGCGAGTGCGCGTCGTGGCACTGGAGACAGGCCTCGCCCTCGGGCGGGCCGTTCAGGTGCTGCTCCAGCACCACCTGCGGGAACTTGGCCGGACGCCCCGGGATCTTGCGGTGGCAGCGGGCGCACAGCGTGTAGCTGCGGTCGATGGGCATGGCCTCCATCGAGCCGTCGGCCCGCACGTGGAAGGCCTTGGGGGCGTGGCACACCTCGCAGCTCACCGCCTTGTGCTTGCCGGAGGCGCGCTTCTTGAACTCCTTCTCGTGGCACTCGCCGCAGGCGGCCGGGCCGGCGTGGGCCGGCTCGCGGACCTTCATCTGCTCCGCCACGTTGTCGTGGCGGTACGGGCCGTAGAGGCCGAACGACGGGGGGACGAGCAGGGTGCGGCCGATGGAGACCACCGCCAGCCCCGCGATGAGGAGCAGTGCGACGCGGAAGACGTGCCGGGCGTGTTCCATGGTCTCTCGGGGCTCCTTTCGGCTTCAGCTCGGGTCGATCCGCTCCGGGGAGAAGAGCCAGGCGCCCCATCGCGCCCGCTTCCTGGGCGGGCCCGGGGGGTCCTCCGGTAGCGCCTCGGCGCGCAGGAGAAGCGACCAGAAACCCGGCCGCCGCTGGCGCGGCGGGAGGGGATCCTCGGGCAGCGCCTCGGGTCGCAGCAGCAGCGACCAGAACCCCGGCCGCCGCTGGCGCGGCGGGGCGGGTTCCTCGGGCAGCGCCTCGCGCCCGAGGACCAGCGAGAAGACCCCGCGGCCCTCATCCCGCGGCGGGACCGGGTCCTCCGGCAGCGGCTCGCGGCCGAAGAGGGCGTGGAGCACGCCCGGCCGGGAGCGCCGCGGCGGCTCGTGGAGCGGCGGCTCCGGGAGCTGTTCCCTGGCGAACATCTTGCGCACGAGCGCAAGGACGTTCGCGAGCGATTGCGACATCGTGCGCGGTAGAGAACCACAACGCACGCGCGCCTGGCAATCCCCGCCGGGAAGCAAAAAGTCGTTCCCGCGGTGCGGAAAATCCCATCACGGCGGGATCGCCGCGCGAATAGCTTTTTCGCGAAGCCCTGGACCGGGCTGTCGAATCGGCGAGGGAATTGATCCAGATCAATTTTGACCGAGGCTCACGACACGCTCCCCACATTCTGGTCCGAAATGGTAAATCGGCCCGCGGTGTGCAATCCAATCCCGAAGCGCGACCATGCGCCGAGGGGAACGGAGGCGAGGATGAGACGCTCTTTGGACCCGGCGCTGGCGGCGCTCGTGGCCCTGGCCTGGGGCGGCGCCGCCGCGGCTACGGAGCCGGGCCAGGCCGGCGCGCCCGCGGACCGGGGCCAGCCCGGCGCACCCTCGACCGCGGCCAAGGCAGCCGAACCTTCGCCGGGCGAGATCCAGGCCGAGCCGCCGCCCTTCAGCGAGGGGATCTTCCCCTGCAGCCAGTGCCACGACAAGGCCGGCGATCCCGCCCGGCGCGAGCTGGCCTTCCACGACGAGGTCCAGTCGGTCTTCAACCACGACTCGACGAACCGCTGGTGCCTCGACTGCCACGACAACCAGATGCGCGACGTGCTCCGGCTCGCCAGCGGCGCGCACGTTCCGTTCACCGAGTCCTACCGCCTCTGCGGCCAGTGCCACGGCGACAAGTACCGCGACTGGCGCGCCGGCGTGCACGGCAAGCGGGTAGGGATGTGGAACGGGCAGAAGACCTACTACCTGTGCGTCAACTGCCACAACCCGCACTCGCCCCGGTTCAAGCCGGTGAAGCCCGAGCCGCGCCCGGCCCGGCCCGAGGAGATGAAGCGATGAGCGCCCGCAGACTCCACGTCCTCCAGGAGGCGGGGGCGCCGCTGGGGCGGCGCCAGTTCCTCCGCACCGCCGCCGGCGGCGCGGCGCTGGCCACGCTCGGCGCCTGCGGCGCCGAGGACTTCCTGCGCCGCAACTACCGCGAGCTCTCCCGCAAGGACCTGGATGGCATCGTCGCCCGGCTGGAGAAGCGCTACTCGGAGCAGTACGGCAAGAAGGTCCGGGTGGGGACCGAGGGACCCATGGAGCGGGTCGACTTCGCCTACGGCCTCGACCTGTCGCGCTGCATCGGCTGCCGCCGCTGCGTCTACGCCTGCGTCAAGGAGAACAACCCGTCCCGGCAGAACCCCCAGATCCACTGGATCAAGGTCCTGGAGATGGACAAGGCGCGCGGCGTGGACCTGGTCCACGCCAACGCCTACTACGAGGCCGAGCTGGTGCCGCGGCCGGGCCACTTCTACATGCCGGTGCAGTGCCAGCAGTGCCGCCACCCGCCTTGCACCAAGGTGTGCCCGGTGAAGGCCACCTGGAAGGAGCCGGACGGCATCGTGGTCGTCGACTACGACTGGTGCATCGGCTGCCGCTGCTGCACCGCCGCCTGCCCCTACGGGGCCCGCAAGTTCAACTGGGCCGAGCCGGCGCTGCCGAAGGAGGAGATGAACCCCAACACCCACTACCTCGGGAACCGCCCGCGCATGAAGGGGGTGGTCGAGAAGTGCACCTTCTGCATCCAGCGCGTCCGCAACGGCCGCTACCCGGCCTGCGTCGAGATCTGCCCGGTGGGGGCGCGTAAGTTCGGCAACCTGCTCGACGAGACCAGCGAGATCCGCCGCGTCATGGAGACCAAGCGCGTCTTCGTGTTCAAGGAGGAGCTCGCCACCGAGCCGCAGTTCTACTACTTCTACGCGACGTAAAACGGAGCAGACCTCATGGCCGGCATCGTCGGGTTCCTCAAGGGCAGCCTCCGCCAGGTCGCCAGCGGCGGGCGCGCCTACAAGCTGTGGATGCTGGCGCTCCTCCTCGGCATCGCGGTGGGCCTCATGGGCTACGCGCGCCAGTTCCGGGTGGGCCTCATCGCCACCAACATGCGCGACCAGGTCACCTGGGCCTTCTACGTGGGCAACTTCACCTTCCTGGTGGGCGTGGCCGCGGCGGCGGTGCTGCTGGTCATCCCCGCCTACGTCTACCAGTGGAAGCCCATCAAGGAAGTGGTGATCCTGGGCGAGCTGCTGGCCATCAGCGCTCTGGCCATGGTCCTCCTCTTCATCCTGGTGGACATGGGGCGCCCCGACCGGCTGCACCACATCCTGCCCTTCCTGGGCAGCCCCCACTGGCCGAGCTCGCTCCTCTCCTGGGACGCGCTGGTGCTGAACGTGTACCTGGTGGTGAACCTGCTGGTGGTGGTGCACATCCTCTACAAGGGCTACCGCGGGGAGGAATACAACAAGCGGTTCGTCTACCCGCTGGTGCTCTTCTCCATCCCCATGGCGGTGGGCATCCACACCGTGACCGCCTTCCTCTACAACGGCATGGCGGCCCGGCCCTACTGGAACGCCTCCATCCTGGCGCCGCGCTTCCTGGCCTCGGCCTTCTGCTCGGGCCCGGCGGTGCTGCTCATCCTCTTCCAGGTGCTGCGCCGGGCCACCGGCCTGGAGATCAAGGACGAGGCCATCTGGAAGGTGGCGGAGCTCATGAGCTACGCCATGTTCTTCAACCTGTTCCTGCTCGGCGCCGAGATGTTCAAGGAGTTCTACTCGGCCACCGAGCACCTGCTCTACACCCGCTACTACTGGTTCGGGATCGGGGACAAGAAGGCGCTGGTTCCCTTCGCCTGGTTTTCCTTCCTCGCCAGCCTGGCGGCCTTCTTCCTGTTCCTCATTCCCCGGACCCGCAAGAGCTGGCTGGGGCTGAACCTGGGCTGCGTCCTCATCTGGGCCGGCGTCTACATCGAGAAGGGCATGGGCCTGGTGCTGCCGGGCATGACGCCCGACACGCTGGGCGAGATCTACGGCTACACGCCGACGCCGAACGAGTGGATGGTGGCCACCGGCGTCTTCAGCGTGGGATTCATGGTCTTCACGGTGCTGGTGAAGGTGGCGGTGCCCATCATGTCCGGCACTTTCAGGGTGGAGGGGGCTCCGGCGCCGCCCCCCACGGCGGCCGCCGCGCACTGATCGCGGCGCCCGCGGCGCACTGACCCGGCGCGCCGGCGGCTTCGTTCCGCCGCTCGAAAGGGCTTTACCGCGATCCCCCTGCGGGGGAGGATGCCCCCTTACCCAGGAGGCCCAATCATGAAGAGGCTCGCCGCCGCGCTCTCCGCCTTCTCCCTGCTGGCCCTGGCCGCTCCGGCCGCCGCTGACGACGCCGCCGCCATGTTCGCCCAGAAGTGCTCGGTGTGCCACGGCAAGGACGGCAAGGGACAGAGCCCCATGGGCCAGAAGCTGGGCGTGAAGGACCTCACCCAGAGCAAGCTCTCGGCGGCCGAGGTGGAGAAGATGATCGCCGACGGCAAGGGCAAGATGGCGGGCTTCCGCGGCAAGATCTCCGACGCGGAGATCAAGGCCCTGGCGGCCTACGTGAAGGGCCTGAAGTGATCTCGACACCCGCGGCGGCCCGGTCTCGCTGGAGGGCGCCTTCGCAGCGAGCCGCGGCCGTCCCGATACGCGCGATTCGGGTCCGTGGTTGCGGCGAGCAACCGTCGTGGAGCGCCAATGCGCCGAGGAGGTTCTTGGGCTGCGCGACCGACGTTTGCGAGCCGCCGCGCGTTCCTCGTCGCCGCGCGGCAGCCGCTCCGGGGCCGCGAGCGAGACCAGCGCCCGGAGGCGAGACCGGGCCGCCGAGGATCGCGGAAACCAGCGGTGCGCCGTGAGCCGACGGGGGACGAGCCAGACGAGCCCCGGCCCTACCGTCCGGCGCTGCCTCGCGCGTGGCGGCACCGCACGGGCTGGAGAGCCCGACGAGCCCGAGGTTTCCCAGAAGCCTCGCCGCCCGTTCCGGGCGGCTCGAGTCAGCTACTGGCCGGTGTACACGTGCGCGCTGTCCTCGGCGGTGGGCAGCATGCCCATGCCGAGGTAGGTGAACATCACCACCGCAAAGCCGACGATCTGGAGCCAGGCAGCCCGGTCGCCGCGCCAGCCCTTCACCTTGCGCAGGTGCAGGTAGGCGCCGTAGACCAGCCAGGTCACGAGAGACCAGTTCTCCTTGGGGTCCCACACCCAGAAGTCGCCCCAGGCGCTCTTGGCCCACACCGAGCCGATGAGCAGGCCCAGGGTCAGGAGCACGAAGCCGAAGCGGACCACGTCGTAGGTGATCTTGTCGAGGTCGAGCGCCTGGCCGGTGAGCATGGTGCCGGCCCGCATGGCGGTGAGGCGCTGGACCCAGGGGAAGCGGGAGGCCAGGAGCTGGACCACGGCCACGCCGGTGGCGAAGGCCAGCGCGGCGTACCCCACGAAGTAGACCATCACGTGCGGCATGAACCAGGGGGACTGGAGCGCCGGCGGCAGCTTCACGATCTCCGCGTCCCACTTGGCGAGGGCGTAGCCCATGCAGCCGAAGGTCATGACCGCGGCCGGGAGGCCGAAGACCCGGGTGCGGTAGAGCCGCTCCGCCACCACGTACAGCGCGCCCAGGCACAGGGCCAGGAAGACCAGCGACTCGAAGAGCGACTTGAAGGGCTCGCGCCCGGCCTCGATCCACCGGCCGACCACCAGCGAGACGTTCAGCACCACCGCCGCGGCCATGAGGGCGGTGCCGAGCCTGCCCACCGCCACCCGGGTGGACCTCCAGGCGGCGGCGTAGGCGGCGGTGGCGGCGCCGTAGAGGAACCCGGTGGCCGCGAAGAAGGGGTGCTCGAAGACGATGTACTGGAGCATGTGGTCTCCTCGCGGCTAGGCGCCGGCCGGGGCGCGCTTGACGCCGCCGCGGCGCAGCCTGGGCTCGACGTAGAACATCCAGGCCACGCCAGCGCAGATGAGGGCGAAGCCCAGGAAGACCCAGGAGACGCCCGGGTCCTTCACCGCCTCGAAGCCCGAGTAGGTGGGGTCCTTGGGGTCGTAGTTCGCCTGGTAGAAGGTCCACCCGCCGAAGCTGAAGGGGTCGTTGACGGTGACCACCGCCTTCCGGCTCGTCTCGCCGGCCAGCGCGGTCACCTCGCTGCGGAAGGCCTTGACCTCGTCGTCGCGGCGCTCGAAGACCAGCGCCCCGGCGCGGGCCAGCCGGAGCGCCCCGCCCTCCTGGGCCGACAGCAGCGCCTCCCGGGTGTGGCCGTCCTCCCTGAGCTCCAGGAGCACGGCCGGGTTCCGCCATTCGGTGGAGCGCGTGGTGTACTCGGCCTCCCGCGAGGCGGCCGGGATGAGGTCGCCGAAGCGCACCAGGCCGTCGGCCAGGTGCAGGTCCGGCTCGAGCCTCACCGCCGACTCGCCGCCGGCGCGGCGGACGAGCGCGCGGCCCGCGTCCGCCGAGACCAGCACCGCCGTCGGCACGTCCGGTGCCTTGGGCATGGCCCGGTCGAAGAGGACCGCCAGCCCCCCGGCCCCGTCGAGCCGGCCGCCGGGGAAGAGCCACTGGCTCCGGCCGTCGAGCGTCACCTCCAGGGCGGGCTCGCCGGCGCCGGCCGCCGCCGGGCGAGGGCGGACCGTGAAATCCGGGTAGATGGCCTTGAGCCGGAAGCCGTCGCCGCCGGGCAGGCGGTGCTTCGCGAGGTCCGGGTCGAAGCTCGCCTTGAGCTTCCAGCGCTCCTCCAGGCGCGCGCCGACCTTGACCCGCTCCGGGGCGTAGAAGGCCACCCGGTACTCGGCGTTGTAGCGGACGACGTCGAAGCGGTCGAGGCGCAGAGCGAAGCCCAGCGGCACCACTCGCGCGCCGCTGGCGGACTTGGTCACCGCCACCGCGCTGGCGCTCTCGCCGCCGGCGTGGAGGTCCACCCGCCCCTTCACCGACAGGGTGGAAGAGGCGGCCGCGCCCAGGAGCGAGGTGATGAGCCCCACGTGGCAGACGAAGAAGCCGGAGCTGCGGAGCTTGACCGGCCACCGCTGGATGGCGGAGCTCACCACCGAGGCTCCGAAGAGGGCGACGAGGCCCCCGAACCACACCGAGTGGAAGATGTCGTCGAGGCGGAGCGCCACGATGAGGTCGCCCACCGCCCCGTAGCGCTGGCGATAGAGGGCCTCGGGCTTGCCCTGCAGGACGAGGGTGCCGAGGATGGCGGCCACCGCCAGGGCGATGAGGAGGGAGGCGACGAAGCGGAAGCCGATGAGGGTCTGCCGCAGCTTGCCCGGCACGATGAAGCCCAGCGCGAGGACGGCGACGCCGGCCAGGACGGCCGAAGCGACGAGCGCCCAGGGGCCGGGCGCCACGAAGAGCTGCGCCCCCGAGCCGGCCAGAACCACCCCGGCGACGAGCATGGCGATCTGCGTCACCTCGCGCGACGCGCCTGTGCCATTGGCCGAGGCGGATGCCGGGGCGGTGCTCGACGGCGAGGGAACGATTGCCGCGGGGCTGGGCGATGAGCTCACTCGTGACCTCCGGGCGGTGACGGTGAGCAAGGGTTGTGCCCTGGCCCCTGCACGGGCGAAAACCGCCGTGATCCCGGACAGGAGAGCCGATCCTAAGCCCCGGAATCACGCAGGAATCGCGGATGGGGGGAGCGGGAGCGCAAACGCTGCGGGATCGTGAAAAACGACTCGCAACCCTCCGCAAAACCTCGACTAACGGGGCTCCAGGCCCGATCGCGGCAGACCGGGCTCAGTTCGGGCGGAGGCCGCGAGCCCGGTCATCGAGCCGTGGCCCGCCCCGGCGCCGGATCGTCGTCCTCCTCGACGCGGTCCGCGACCAGCTCCGGGGCGGCGAGGCGCCTCGGCTCGCGGTCCACCGGCTCGAGGGGCGCCACCACGTCGCCGGGCCCGGCCGCCTCCAGCTCCTTCAGCTTGCGGGCCGACACCAGCACCCGCGACTCGATGGAGCCGACGGCGGCGTTGTAGGCGGCCACCGCCTTGTCGATGGCGTCGCCCAGGCGCGAGAGGTGGCCGGCCATGTCGCCGATGCGCTTGTGCAGCTCGCGGCCCAGGTCGCTCACCGCCCGGGCGTTCTCGGCGACGGCCTCCTGCCGCCAGCCGTAGGCCACGGCCTTGAGGAGAGCGATGAGGGTGGTCGGGGTGGCGATGACCACGTTCTTGCCCGCCCCGGCCTCGATGAGCCCCGGGTCCTGCTCCAGCGCCGCCGAGAAGAAGGACTCGCCGGGGAGGAACAGCACCACGAACTCGGGGGTCGGGCGGAACTGATCCCAGTAGGCCTTGCGAGAGAGCGCCGCCACGTGGTCGCGCACCTGCCGGGCGTGGTCGGCGAGCCTCGAGGCGCGCGTGGCCTCGTCGCGGGCCTCGACCGCATCGAGGTAAGCGGCGAGCGGGACCTTGGCGTCCACCACCACGGTCTTGCCGCCCGGGAGCTTCACGAGCAGGTCCGGCCTGAGCCGGCCCGCCTCGCCGCTGGCGGTCTCCTGCTCGACGAAGTCGCAGTGGTTCAGCATCCCGGCCAGCTCGACCACCCGCCGGAGCTGGACCTCGCCCCAGCGGCCGCGTACTTGCGGCGCGCGCAGGGCCCGAACCAGATTCTGGGCCTCGGAGCGCAGCTGGACCTGAACCTCGCCGAGAGAGCGAACTTGAAGGGTCAGCTCGCGGTAGGCCCCCTCGCGCTCCTTCTCGATGGCCCCCAGCTTCGAGTCGAGCTTGCCGAGCGAGTCCCTGACCGGCGCCACAAGCTCCTGGATGGCCTGCTGCCGCCTCTCGAGGTCGCCCCGCGCCGACTCCTGGTACCTCTCCAGCGCGGCCTGGGCCAGGCGGAGGAAGGACTCACCCTGCGCCTCCAGCGTCCTCGCCGACAGGGCCTTGAAGGCGTCGCCGAGCTTCTCTCGCGCCTCGTCGAGGAGGCGCAGCTTCTCATCGGCCGTCTTGCGCTCCTGCTGCAGGGTGGCCTCGAGGGCCGCCTGGCCGGCCGAGGCCTCGAGCCGGGCCGCCTGGGCCTCGACCAGCGCCGCCTCGCGGCGCGCCACCTCGCCGCGGAGCGCCTCGATCTGACGGTCGCGCTCCTCGAGCCGGGCCTCGAGGCCGGCTCGTTGGCCGACCGCGGCCGCGGCGGCCTCGGCCCGGAGCCGCGCCCGGAGGAGCAGGAACGCCCCGGCGGCCCCGAGGAGGAGCCCCGCGAGGGCGACCGGGAGGAGGGAGGTATCCACGCGTCATTATGTAGCATCGGGGACCGACATGAACGGGATGTAGGATCGGGCACCCACACAAACGGGAGCATCGGGCACCGATATGAACGGTGAGTTCAGGCCGCGGCGCCGGGCCAGTGGAAGTCGAAGGCAGGCTCCTCGAGCTCCCCCAGCTCCCAGACGAGCTGGTCTGGGGCGCGTCCCGAGACGCGGACCCAGCCCTGGTGGATGGCGAAGTGGTGGGCGCCGCAGACGCCGGTGATGTTCCACGGGTCGTCGGGTCCCCCCTGGGAAACGTGGATGATGTGGTGGCCCTGGGCCGCCACCCGGCTGCAGCCCGGCACCGTGCAGTGCTCATCCCGCCGCCGCGCCTTGCGCTCCGGCGTGCTTCGCTCGTTCACCGTCCCCTTCCACACCTCGATGAAGTGCCGGCAGATCTCCACCAGGCACTGCCCCGGCGTGAGCGGGCGCCCGACCTTCTTCTGGGCCGCCCGGAAGGCCGCCGCCATCAGGTCCGACACCCGGGTGGGGACCATGAGAGTGAGGCCCTGCCGCGCAGACATCTGCCGGTCCTCCTCCTTCAGGATGGCCCGCCGCAGGCCGATGCAGGTGGTCTTCTCCGCCTTGCCAACCCACTCCTCCAGGGTCTCGGGGGTGGCCTGGTTGGCCACCAGCCGGGCCTGCTCGTAGGTGAGCCGCCCCGCCCGCATGGCCTCCCGGAGCCCCGGCAGGTGGTAGCAGCGCCGCTCCAGCCAGACCCGCTGCTCCACCGTCCGGGGCGAAAGCCACAGCCACTCCGCGCAGTAATGGCTGAAGGAGGCGAAGCCCAGCTCCCGCCACAGCCCGAAGAGCTTCACGAGCAGGCCCAGGTGGCCCAGGAGCTCGTCCCAGCGCCGGCGCATCCCCATGAGCCGTTGCAGCTCCATGTCCAGGGCCCGGGGCTGCTGGTCCTCCCCGGCTCGCGGGGCCACCACCGGGTCCAGCACCCCGAGCGCCTCCCAGCATCGGGTCTCGCTCTCCAGCCCCTCCTTGGCCGCCTCGAGCCAGTTCTCCACCGGCCAGGAGGTGAAGCCGCGGGAACGGGGAGGTGTCCACCCGGAAGGTCCGGCAGCCGCGGCGCGAGCGCCACCCACCCCGCCGGCCGGGCTGCTCGCGCCATCCGCGTCGCTGCGCTCCCTCGCCTCCGCCCGCTCCTCCGCCGGGTCCGGGTACTCCGACAAAAACTCCTGGTACAGGGCTTCCAGGCGCTGCGCCCGCGGCGGCAGCGTCCCGAGCACCTTCCCCGCGAGCAGGAGCGCCTCGTCCGCCACCGCCCGCTCCGCGGCCGAGAGCGGCACGTAGATCCGGTCCCACGACTCCTCGGCCTCCTCCTCCCCGCGCTCCGTGCGAACCGCC
>DASTPH010000146.1:0-8761 GCA_035762305.1 Anaeromyxobacteraceae bacterium | reverse complement strand
CAGGCCCCGTGACAGCCCCGTTGAGCAACGACCGTCGCAGGGAGGGCTGGCGCGGGGCGTGCGCCGTGCCAGGCAGACCCCAGCCGAAAGGAGGCGACGTCCAGTGCAGAGCGGCGAGATCCAGAGGACGCGCGAGTCGTGATCCACTGGCTGTCCGCGACCGCAGGGGCACCGGACACCGCAACCGGAACGGCAGCCGCACCGGCGACCCCCGGCCGTAAGGGCGGCCGGAACCGCATCCGATTCGGGTCCGGCTGCGACTGCGGCAACGGAAGCCGCTGCCGCCTGCGGATGTGCCCGCGGCAGCGGCAGCGCTCCAGGAAGATCGACCCGGCCCGGCCGTCACCACGGGCGCCTGGGGCACTCCTCGGGCGGCGTGGCGCTGTTGCAGGCGCCGGGCGTGCCGGGCCCGGCCTGGGCGCAGGCCAGGTTCGCCGCCTCGTCGGGACCGGCCGGATGGACGCGCTCGACCGATCGCTCGCCGCAGCGCAGGAGCGCCGCGGCGATCCCGAGCGTGGAGACCGTGGCGCCGTCGGGCGCCTCCAGCGCCAGCCCGGGCGGGGCGTCGTTCGAGAGGCCGCCCAGGAGCGCCCCCACTCCGCAGCGGAAGAGGGGCCGCTCGGGCGACGGCGGATACCGCCCGTCGTAGGCGCCGCCCACCAGGAGGCCATGTCCCCCGGGCGGCACCGGGCCGGCCAGCGGCTCCAGGGCGCACCGCGCCAAGGCTCCCGAGGCGGTGCGCTTGGCCAGGTGCCAGCCGGCGAGGTCGGCGTCGCCCGTGCCCAGGTTCGCCACCTCGGCGTACTCGCCGCCCTCCTCGGGCGCGGTGGCGTCCACCAGCACCTCCGTCAGCACCGGACGCGGCGAGGGCGGGGCGGTGCGGACCTCGCTCCAGGGCCCGGGGAGGGCGGCGTTGCCGGCGAGGTCCTCGATGAGGAGCCGCCACGCCGCCCGCGCCCCGGGGCAGAGGCCGTCGAGCCGGACCGCCGCTGGACAGGCCACCGCGGCGGCGCGACAGGGATCGAAGCCGGGACACGGCATGGGCTCCGACCAGGCCCGCGCCGTGGCGGGCCAGGCGGGAAGCGCCCCGCAGGCCTCGCCGGAGGGTGCGGACACCTCCAGGCCCAGCCGAGCCATCTCGTCGACCTCGGCGGCGATGGCGAGGAAGGTCTCGCCGGCGTCGACGCGGACGCTCGCCTCGCCGAGGAGCGGCGCCGAGAGGTCCCGGCAAGCCCTCACCTCGATGGGCAGGAGCGCCGAGGGCCGGTTCCCGGCGCCGTCGTGCACCCCCTCGAGCGATGGCCGCAGCGGCCCCTCCGGCAGATCGCCGGCGAAGTCGAGGCCCAGGACGTCGGGGGCCGGCGCCACCGCCCGAGCCGCGACCGCGCCGGCGAGCGCCAGCGCTCCTTCGACCGGCTCGCCGAACCCGAGTCGCAGCGACGCCAGGTTGGCCGGGACCGGCCCGTGCGGGGGCCGGATCCACCGCGGCGAGGGCGGCGTCCGGTCTGGGCGCGGTCCGGTGCGGAACGGCGAGACGAACGGCCGGCGCCGACCGGACGGGTCGAGCACCTGGCGCCCGTCGGCGCTGCGGATCTGCGAGGCCACCACCAGGGCGTAGCCGCTCAGGGGGTCGAGCGGTGCCGCCGGTCGGAGCTCGGCGCGCCGGCCACCCGCCACCACCGACACCGCGCCCGCGACCGCCGGGACGCCGGCGCCGATGCCGCCCGGCCCTTCGGCCGCGGCGGTGACCTCCCGCACGTCGGCCTCCCGGGCCAGGGCCAGGAAGCGTCCGTCGGCCACCCCAGCAGGCTCGACCGGGTGGCTGAACTCGACGGCCGCCACCACCTCGTCGGGGGACACGGCCGAGCCGGTGGGCCAGGCGCCCGTGACCCGCGGCATGGGTTCGGGGACGCCCGGGCCGCAGGCGGCGAGCAGCGCCGCAGCGGTCGCCAGGACGCGGCTCATCGCCCCGCCCCCTGACCGGAGCCGCCCGCCCCCCGGGCCAGCAGGCCGCCCGTGAGGGCGTCGAGCTCGGCGGCGATGCGAACGAGCTCCAGCTCCCGCTGGGCGCGCTGCAGGGCGTCGGTCGGCGGTTCGAGCACGAGCTCGGCCTTGAGCCCCACCCGCTGGAAGAGCAGGCGGGTGGCCCGCTCCACCCGCTCCTGGCGCTGGCGCGCGAGCCGCGAGGCGGCCTCGGCGACCGCCAGCTCGTCGCGCGAGAACACCAGCCGATCGAGCTCCCAGGAGACCCGCAGCCCGGCCCGCCACCCGGGCGAGGTGCGCAGGTAGTCGGACTCGGCGGCGCCGGTGAAGCCCACCACCCGCGTGGTGCGCTCGTCGTGCTCGACCTCGGCACCGAGGCGCGGCAGCCAGGCCGACTGGCGAGCCCGGCGCGAGAGCGAGTCGAGATGCTCCCGCTCGCCCTCGAGCTGGGCCGCGGCCGCCCGCTGCACCGACTCCACCGAGGGCTCCCCGGCCCAGGCCAGCGCCGCCGCCCGCGCGGCGCGCACCTCGGACTCGGGAACGGGCGGTGGCGGGCTGCGGCTGCCTGCCGGCTCGGCGGCGGCCAGCAGGAGCAGGGCCATGGCCAGCATGGCCCTGCGTCCGATCCATCTTCCGGGCCAGTGGCCGGGCCACTCGCCCCGCACACTTGCCCACCTCCCGGGGGTCGCCCCCCGCCCGCCTGACCGCTCGCCGGACCCGTGGCGCGGCGACCCTGGTTCACGGCGCACCCGGGGTCCTGTCCCGCCGCGACGGGACACCGGGCGCCCCGGGCCAGCCGACGCCACGGGCCCGACGCAGTTCGAGGCCGGCGGCCTGGCTCCACCGACAGTGCGGAAGTCGGCCCCCAACCCGGCGAAAGGACGCGGCCCCGGCCGCCCGGCGCCTGCGCCCGGCGCGCCAGGCGGCGCGTCGATCGAGGCTCGGCGGGCGCTCGGGGTCGCCTGGATCCTCCCTTGCACCTGGGACCTGGGCACCCTCGGGGGAGTGCAGAGGCGCTCATGGACAGGAAGAAGATCCTCCTCGTCGACGACTCGAGCACGGTCCTTCTCATGGAGAAGATGATCCTCTCCAAGAGCCCCTACGAGCTGGTCACCGCCTCGGACGGGCAGGCCGGATTCGACAAGGCGATCGCGGAGAAGCCCGACCTCATCCTCCTGGACGTGGTCATGCCGCGGATGGACGGCTTCGAGGTCTGCCGGCGCCTGCGGGAGCGCGACGAGACGCGCGGCGTGCCGGTCATCATGGTGACCACCCGCGGCGAGCTCGGCAGCGTCGAGACCGGCTACCAGAGCGGCTGCACCGACTACATCACCAAGCCCATCAACGGCCTGGAGCTGCTCTCCAAGGTGAAGAACTACCTGGGGGAGTGAGGGACGCCATGGCACACGGCAACGGAACGCGTCGCCCCGGGGCGGCGCCCGGGCAGAGGCTGCAGTCGGTCCACGAGCAGCTGAAGGACCTCATCGAGTCGCTCCGCGAGCAGCGGGAGCGCCGGGCGCGGGAGGCGTCGCCCTCCCCGTCCGTCTCCTCCGAACCGTCCCCGGGGGAGTCGCCCTCCGACGCGGCGCCGGAGGTGCTGGACCTCGAGAAGCGGCGCCTGTCGTCGGAGCTGGCCGAGGCGCACTCCGAGGTGGCCCGCCTCTCGGCGGAGGAAGCCCTGCTGCGGAGGCGGGTGGCCGAGATGGAGGAGGAGCACCGGCGGCTCAGCGACGACTACGTGGCGGTGGAGGAGCAGAACTCGGAGCTGGCCAGCCTGTTCGTGGCGCTGGAGCGGCTGTACGCCTCGGCCGACCGCCGCGAAGCCCTGGCCGCCGTCCAGGAGATCGTGGTGAACATGGTGGGGTCGGAGGAGCTGGGGGTCTACCGGCTCGAGGCGTCGGGCGGGCTGGAGCTGGCCCACGGCTTCGGCCTCGCTCGGGCGCGCCCCGATCGCTTCCAGGCCGGCGACGGCACGCTGAGCCGCGTGGCGTCCCGCGGGGCGCTCTTCGTGGCCGGGCGCGGCGAGGACTGCGAGGACCCGGACCTCACCGCCGCCATCCCGCTCAAGTCGGGTGGGCGGGTGGCGGGCGTCCTCGCCATCTGGCGGCTGCTCGGGCACAAGCCGTACCTGACCGACCTCGACCACCGGCTCTTCTCGGTGCTGGAGAGCCACGCCGGCCGCTGGCTGTCGCCGGTCGCGGAGTGAGGCATGTCCAACCGCCTGGCCCTCGACCTCCCCCCCTCGCCGGCGCGCACCGGGGACGTCACCCTCGACCTCCCGGGCTCCGACGGCCGCCCGCGCCGAAGCGTCTACCTCCACGCCGGGCAGGTGCACGCCGCCGGCGAACCGTCGTCGGTGGTGACGGTGCTGGGCTCCTGCGTGGCGGTCTGCTTGTGCGACCGCGAGGCGGCCGTGGGCGGGATGAACCACTTCCTCCTGCCGCACGCCACGCTCCGCGAGCAGTCGCCGCGCTTCGGCGCCGTCGCCATGCCGCAGCTGCTGGAGCAGGTCCTCCGGCTGGGGGCGCGCCGGGAGCGGCTGGAGGCCAAGGTGTTCGGCGGCGCGTGCGTCATCGAGGCCCTGAAGGGGCGCAACCTGGGCAGCGAGAACGTGGAGCTGGCCCTGAGGGTGCTGCGCGGGGCGGGCATCCAGGTGCTGGAGCGCGACGTCGGCGGCCACCGCGGCCGCAAGCTGGTCTTCCACACCGACGTGGGCGCAGCCTGGGTGCGCACGCTGTAGGAGCGGACCATGGACGAGCACGAGATCCAGATCGACCGCGAGGCGCTGATCCGGGTCTTCGCAGCCGAGGCCGCCGAGAACCTCGGCGCCATGGAGCAGGGTCTGGTGGCGCTGGAGTCGCGCCCCGACGACGCGGAGCTGGTCCACGAGCTGTTCAGGGCGGCCCATACCCTCAAGGGCTCGGCCTCGCTGGTGGGCTTCGACGCGGTGCGGGACCTGGCCCACGAGCTGGAGGCGCTCCTGGAGCAGGTGCGCCGCAAGGCGCTCCAGCCCGGGCCGGCGCTGGTGACCCTGCTCCTCGGCTCGGTGGATGTGCTGCGCGCGGCGGTGGCCGAGGCCTCCGCCGGCCGGACCGAGGCCACCCCGGCCGTCGAGGCCTGGCGCGCCCGCATCCGTCGGGCGGCCGAGCGCGGGGCCGCGGCGGAGGCCGCGTCGGCTCCGGCGGCGGTGGGGACGGCGGCGCCGGCGGGGCCGCGCCGCACGCTGCGGGTGGACGTGTGGAAGCTCGACCGCATGCTCGACCTGGCCGGCGAGATCGCCATCGCCCGCGGCCGCTTCGCCGACATGCTGGAGCGGCGCCAGAGCCTCACCGTGGACCAGATCCTGGAGGCCCACCGCGAGGCGGACCGGCTCCATCTCGACCTGCAGGACCTCGTCATGAAGGCCCGCATGGTGGCGGTGGGGCCCGCCTTCCAGCAGCAGCTCCGGACGGTGCGCGACATCGCCGCCGCCCAGGGGAAGCAGGCCCGTCTGGTCCTGGAAGGCGAGGACGTCGAGGTGGACACCGCGGTGGTGGAGCACATCCGCGACCCACTCACTCACATGGTCCGCAACGCCCTCGACCACGGCATCGAGCGCCCCGAGGTCAGGCGCGAGCGGGGCAAGGACCCGGTGGGGTGCGTCACCCTCCGCGCCTTCCACGAGGGCAGCAGCCTGGTGGTCGAGGTGGAGGACGATGGCGCCGGCTTCGACGGCCAGCGCATCGCCGCCCGCGCCGCCGCGCTCGGCCTGGTGGCGGACGCGGCCCAGGTCGGCGAGGAGGAGGTGCGGCGGTTGGTGTTCGCGCCGGGCCTCTCCACCAGCGAGACGGTGACCGAGATCTCCGGCCGCGGGGTGGGGATGGACGTGGTGCGGCGCAACGTGGAGGCGCTGCGCGGCTCGGTGTCGGTGGAGAGCCACCCCGGCCGGGGGACCCGCATCAGCATCCGGCTGCCGCTGACCCTGTCCATCGTCCAGGGCTTCCACGTGGCGGTGGGCGACGACACCTACATCCTGCCGCTCGACGCGGTGGTGGAGTGCCTCGACCTGCCGCCCCAGGAGCGGGCCGCCGGAGAGGCCGACGGCGTCCTCAACCTGCGCGGCCGGCCGGTGCCGTTCCTTCGGCTGGGGCGGCGCCTCGGGCTCGGCGGCGCCCGCGCCGCGCGCGAGAGCGTGGTGGTGGTGCGCGATGGGCCCTCGGTGGCCGGGCTGGCGGTGGACGCCCTGCTGGGCGAGAGCCAGACGGTGGTGAAGCCTCTGAGCCGCCTCTTCCGCAGCGTCCCGGGGGTGTCGGGCTCGGCGGTGCTCGGGAGCGGCCGGGTGGCGCTCATCCTCGACGTGCCCGCCCTGCTGCGCGAGGCGCTGCAGCCATCGCGGAACGCAGCGGGCCAGGCCTCACCGCCGGCCGGCGGGGCCAGCGCCTGACCCGCGAGAGCGCCATGGGAATGAAGCCGCCCACCGCCGGACCCGCCCGCCGGCGGCGCCGCCGCCCGCCCGCGAGCCTCGCAGAGCCGCCGTCGCCGCCCCCCTCCCAGCTCATCGGCGACCGCGACTTCGGCCTCTTCCAGGGACTGGTCCACCGCGAGGCCGGCATCTGGCTCTCCCCGGTCAAGAAGGCGCTCCTGGTGGGGCGGCTGGCGAAGCGGCTGCGGGCCCTGGGCCTCGAGGGCTGGCGCGGCTACTTCGAGCGGGTGGAGGCCGACCCCGCCGAGCGGGTCCGCATGCTCGACTGCCTCTGCACCAACGAGACTCACTTCTTCCGCGAGCCGCGCCACTTCGAGTTCCTGGCCACCCGCATCTTCCCGCGCTGGCAGGCCGAGGCCGAGGCCGGGCGGCGCGCGCGCCGCGCCCGCCTCTGGAGCGCCGCCTGCTCCACCGGCGAGGAGCCGTACTCGCTCGCCATGACGCTGCTCTCCGCCTTCCCGCCCGGCTCGGGCTGGGACCTGGAGGTCCTGGCCAGCGACCTCTCCACCCGGGTGCTGGAGCGGGCGCAGGCGGCGGTGTGGCCGCTGGAGAAGTCCGCCGAGATCCCCGCCGCCCACCTCAGGGCCTGGATGCTCCGGGGGATGGGCCCGCAGGAGGGGCTCATGAAGGCCGGGCCGGAGATCCGCTCGCTGGTGCGCTTCCAGCGCCTGAACCTGAACGACCGCGGGTGGCCCGGGCTGGGCCGGTTCGACCTCGTCTTCTGCCGCAACGTCCTCATCTACTTCGACCCGCCCACCAAGGAGCGGGTGGTGGGGCACCTGCTCGAACACCTGGCGCCCGACGGTCACCTCTTTCTCGGGCACGCAGAGAGCCTCTCCGGCATGGCCCACCGCGTCCGGGCGGTGCTCCCCACCGTCTACGGCCTGCTCGGGGACGGCGCGCCCGGCCACGGGGGGCGGCCCTCCGAAGCGCCCAGGGCGGCCCAGGCGCCATGAAGGTCCTGGTGGTCGACGACTCGGCGGTGGTGCGCCAGGCGCTCTCGGCCATCCTGGGCGGCGCCGGGATGGAGGTGGCGGTGGCGGCCGACCCGGTCATCGCCCGGCACAAGATGCGGGCGAGGCGCCCGGACGTGCTGGTGCTCGACATCGAGATGCCGCGGATGGACGGCCTCACGTTCCTGCGCGAGCTCATGGCCCAGGCGCCGTTGCCGGTGCTGGTGTGCTCGGGGCTGGCCGGCCCGGGCAGCGAGGTGGCGCTCCAGGCCCTCGAGGAGGGGGCGGTCCAGGTGGTGGCCAAGCCTCGCCTGGGCGTCCGGGGCTTCCTCGAGGACTCGGCCCGCGCCCTGGTGGAGGCGGTGCGCGGCGCGGCGCTGGCCCGGCCCAGGCGCCGCGCCGAGCGCCCCACCCCCCGGCTCGGCGCCGACGCCGTCCTGCCGGCGCGCCGCCCGCGACCGCTCGAGTCCACCACCCTCAAGGTGGTGGCGGTGGGCGCCTCGGCCGGCGGGACGGAGGCGCTGCGGGTGCTGCTGGAGGCGCTGCCGCCGGACGCTCCGGGCCTGGCCATCGTGCAGCACATGCCGGACGTGTTCACCGGGGCCTTCGCGCGCCGCCTGGCGCAGACCTGCCGGGTGGAGGTGAGGGAGGCCGCCGACGGCGACCGCATCGCCCCGGGCCGCGCCCTCATCGCGCCCGGCAACCGCCACCTCACGGTGCAGCGCAGCGGCGCCCACTACCTGGCGCGGCTGGTGGACGGCCCAGCGGTGTCGCGCCACCGCCCCAGCGTGGACGTGCTCTTCCGCTCCGCGGCCCAGGCGGCCGGCCGCAACGCGGTGGGGGTGATCCTCACCGGCATGGGCGACGACGGCGCCACCGGACTCCTGGAGATGCGCCAGGCCGGCGCCCACACCATCGCCCAGGACGAGGCCACCTGTGTGGTCTTCGGCATGCCCAAGGAAGCCATCGCCCTCGGGGCCGCGGCCGAGGTGCTGGCGCTCGACCGGATCGCCGAGGCGGTGCTGCGGCGCGCGGCCTGATTCCCTCGAGTCGCCCCGGGGCCTCCCCCTGGGGCACGAGGGATCGGCGCCCCGGGCCTCGCTCCGCCGGCGCTTCCCCGCAGCCGCCCGAGATGACCACGGACGCGGCACCGCGCCGATGGACCCGACGTCGCGACGGCGAACACGCGCCGGGAACGCAGCCAGGAAAGCACGGGACGAGGCCCGCCTGATATGGAGTGACCTGTCAACTGTCAGCTACGTCGCCTGACGGCGGCCTCCTTTCGGGCGGTGCGTCAACGGGGTGAGGTGGACCAGGTGGCGGCCGAAGCGGCAGTGTCGACGGTTGATCACTCTGATATTCG
>DASTPH010000145.1:0-39698 GCA_035762305.1 Anaeromyxobacteraceae bacterium | reverse complement strand
CGGCGAGGAGCTGCCCGCCGCAGACGAGCACCAGCGCGGCGCCGAGCACGAGCCGTCCGCCGCCCTCGTGGGCTCCCAGGGCCAGCCCGGCGAACGGAACCAGGCCCACGCCGGCAAGACCGGCGAGGAGCGCCAGGTCGGCTCGCTCGAGGTCGGGGATCGGGCTGCCGACCTCTGGTGGCTCCGTCCCGCCAGCGGGCAGGCGTCGTGGAAGGGACCTCACGTCATCCTCCGCCCGCAAGGATGGCCGTGAGGGGATCAGGATGGGGTCAAGACTGGCGCCTGCGGCGTCAAGGCGGCGTCAAGGCGGCGGCGTTTGGGCACCCCCCAGGGTCGCTCCGGGAGGGGCGCTACGGCGCCACCACGTACCACTGCCCCTTGGCGCCCTGCTCCCGCTTGAGGAGCCCTTCCTTCTCCATGGCCTCGAGGAGCCGCTTGAGGCTCGAGAAGCCGTGCTCCCGTTCGTCGAAGTCGGGCTCCTTGCGGACGATGGCCTCCTTGATGGCCGAGGGGTTCACGGGGCCGGTGGCCCGGGCCAGGATGGCCGCCACCGCCTCGCGCGCCACCTCCGGGATCACCGGCGCCTTGGCGGCCGGCTTCTCCCGCTCTCCATCCCGACCGCGCCGGTGGGCCTGCGGCTTGAGATACACGAACTCGTCGCAGGCCTTCACGAACAGGGGACTGGTGGCCTCGCGCACGCCCATGCCGACCACGGTGCGGCCGATCTCGCGGAGCTTGTAGGCCAGCGGGCAGAAGTCGGAGTCGCCCGAGGCGATGACGAAGGTGTCGATGTGCTCGCGCAGGTAGGCGAGCTCCAGCGCGTCGATGACCAGCCGCACGTCGGCGGCGTTCTTGCCGGCGCGGGTGGAGGGAGGCACGTCGATGAGCTCCACTCCCCGCTCGTGCAGGGTGCGGGTGGCGCCTGGGAAGCGGCTCCAGTCGCAGTAGGCGCGCCGGAAGAGCACCTTCCCCTTCTCCAGCAGGATGTCGAGGGCCGGCTGGATGTCGAAGTGCTGCGCCGACATCCCGGTGCGGGTGACCAGGTTCTCGAAGTCGATGAACAGGGCGATGCGCTGCCCCTCGGCGTCGCTTTTCATGCCCGGGGCCTATCAGGGCCGGGGCAACCGGGCAAGGAAACTCCCGGCCTGGCCGTCCCGGTGCGGCGCGCTACCAGCTGGCGTGGACCTGCGACCGGATCATCTCGTCGTAGATTGCCTTCACCGTCGACATCGCCTCCGGGCCGAGCGGCGGAAGGCCGGCCGCGGCCGCGTTCTCCCGGGCCTGGCGGGGCGTCTTGGCTCCGGGAATCGTGCAGCTCACAGCATCGAACATGAGGATCCAGCGCAGCGCGAGCTGGGCCAGGGTGGAGCCCGCCGGCACCAGCGGGCGCAGCCGCTCGACCGCCTGGAGCCCCAGCTGGTACGGGACGCCCGAGAAGGTTTCGCCCTTGTCGAAGTACTGCCCCTCGCGGTTGAAGCCCCGATGGTCGTCGGGCGCGAAGGTCGAGTCGGCGCGAAGCTTCCCGGTGAGGAGCCCGCTGGCCAGCGGCACCCGGGCCAGGATCCCCACGCGGCGCGCCTTGGCTTCGGCGAAGAAGGCCTCTGCCGGCTTGAGCCGGAACATGTTGAAGATGATCTGGACCGTTTCCACGTTGAGATGGCGGAGCGCGCTCCGCGCCTCGCTCACGGTCTCCACGCTCACGCCGTAGTGGCGGACCTTGCCGGCCCGGACGAGGTCGTCGAGACCCCCGAAGACCTCGGGGCGCTCGTAGACGCCGGGGTGCGGGCAGTGGAGCTGCAGCAGGTCCAGCGTCTCCACCTGGAGGTTGCGCAGGCTCCGTTCGACCCAGGCGGTGAGGTTCTCGCGGGTGTAGCCGTCGGGCGTTTGCCTCTCCAAGCGCCGGCCTGCCTTGGTGGCCACCAGGATCGCGTCGCCGGAGCGCTCCCGCCGCAGGCGGGCCACGAGCCGCTCGCTGCGGCCGTCTCCGTAGACGTCGGCGGTGTCGATGAAGTTCACGCCCGCGTCCAGCGCGGCGTGGAGCGCCTGCATGGACTCCTCGTCGTCCACCGACCCCCAGGAACCGCCGATGGCCCAGGCCCCGAAGCTGATCGCCGAGACCCGCATTCCCGTGCGGCCGAGGTCCCTGAGCTCCATTGGCCCTCACTCTAGCCCGGCCTGCGCTCGCCATCCGCGACGACGGGCGGCCAAGAAGGGGCGTCTGTCGGCGTGGGTCACGGAGCACTCCCGGCCAGCCCAGCGCGCCACGAGGCCCGGGTATCAGGGACCGGGCGGATCGGAAAGGACCACACCTCCGCCGCCACCCTGCTGGTCCCCCAGTCAGACCGTGATTCTCAGGTGCTGGGCTTCCAGCACCCGGGGCATGGGCTCGAATGCCAGCGAGCGCTCGATCACGTTGCGCAGCTCGCGCACGTTCCCCGGCCACCGGTGCGCGTTCAGGGCGGTGAGGGCGTCCGGGGCGAGGACGGGCGGTTCCTGGCCCGCCGGCGTGAGCAGCCGGACGAAGTGCCGCGCCAGCGCGATCACGTCGTCGGGGCGCTCGCGCAGGGGCGGCACGCGCAGTGGCACCACCTGCAGGCGGTAGTAGAGGTCCTCGCGGAACCGTCGCTCGCGGACCAGCTCATCGAGGTCGCGGAAGGTCGCCGCGATCACGCGCACGTCCAGCTTGACGGGCTGGCGCTCCCCGAGTGGGAGGATCTCGCCGTTCTCGAGGAACCGCAGCAGCTTCGGCTGAACATCCAGCGGCAACTCGCCGATCTCGTCGAGCAGCACGGTCCCGCCGTCGGCCGAGCGCAGCACGCCGGGCTGGTCGGTCGCCGCGCCGGTGAACGCGCCCTTGCGGTAGCCGAAGAGCTGGCCCTCGAACAGGTCGCGCGGCACGGCTGCGCAGTTGAAGGCGAGGTAGGGCTTGCCGGCGCGCGTGGACAGGTCGTGGATGGCGCGGGCGATCACCTCCTTGCCGGAGCCCGACTCGCCGGTGATGATCACCGTCGCGCGCGACCGCGAGAGGCGCGCCAGGTCGGCCTTGAGCTGCCGCATCGGCGTCGAGGTGCTGATGAAGCCCGGGATGTCCGGCACCTCGCCCCCCCCGAGCGGCGTCCCCGTGGGCGCGGCGTTGCCGGCGACGCCGCGGAGCGCCGCCAGCTCGAGCGCGAGCTCGGCGACGGCGCCGAGCGCCGCGAGCCGACCGCGGGCCTCGCCACCCATTCCCGGGCCCCCCGCGCCAAGGCGCAGGCGCCGGCCCGCACCGTCGCTGAGCTCGACCCAATCGGTCGCCGGCACCGCCTCGGGACCCGTGCGAAGGATGGGCGTGGCCCGACCGGTCGAGTCCAGCTCCTCGAGACAGACCGCGGCCTCGGCGCCGGGTCCGGAGGCGAGCTCGGCCACCACCGCCACGAGCTCACGGCGGATCAACGCCGGGTTCATGCCGCGCGTCGCCAGCCGCTGGATCGGCACCACCAGCTGCTCCGGCGGGCTTCCGGCGCTCGCCGCCGCACCGCCCGCGGGCGGCCCGGCTGGCGAGGTGCGGGCCGGGGGAAGGGCATCCAGATCGTCCAGGCCGAAGACGTAGCCGAGCTGCCGGAGCGCGTCCCGGTGCCGCGCGGCCTGCTCTCGCGCGCCGGGGTCGCCGAGCGCCAGGCCGATCTGCGCGAGCATCAGGCGCGCGTGGGTCGCATTCGCAATGTCCTCGGCGAGCGTCAGCGTGCCGAGGGCGGACTCGATGAGCTGTCGCGCCTCGTGGAGCTGTCCCTGCCGGGCCAGCGCAGCACCTCGTGAGCGACGCAGCAGCGCGCCGGCCCAGATCGACGGCGCGCGCTCGAAGTGGCGATCGGCACGACGCAGCGCCCGCCCCGCCTCCTCCGGCGTTCCCGCCCGCGAGGAGATCATCGCCGTCGTGAGCAGGACCTGGCCGCGGAGGGTGTGCCAGCCGACCTCTCGCTCGAGCTCCTCGACCTGGCGCTCGAGCTCGCCGACCAGGCCGGTGCCGTCCTGCGTGGCGCCGAGCAAGCCGGCGGCGGTCTTCAAGAGCCCCCCGAGCGCGCGCGTGAGGCGTGCCAGCAGGCCGCCTTCGTGGACGGCGAGCCGCTCCCCGAGCGCTCGCAGCGCGTCGGCGCGGCCGGTCCAGACGTGGATCTGGGCCAGCGTCATCGCCGGCCACGCGGGCGTCCAGCCCACCTCCGCGGCCAGGTCGATGGCCTCCTCCAGGGTGTGCGCCGCGTCGGCGAAGCGGCCGAGCCGGCCGAGCGCGGCGCCCGCGGCGTCGAGCATCAGGGAGTGCTGGCCCGGCTGCAGCCGCTCCCTGCGCTCGAGGTCCCGGGCGCGCTCGATGAGGGCCAGGGCCTCGCGCGGCGCCCGTCCGTCCTGGATGGAGGCCGCCGCGAGCTGCCCGAGCGCGCGGACGCGAGAGAGCGCCAACGCGCCCTCGTCCAGCACCTGCTGGAAGCTTCGGGCGGCGCCGGCGAAGCGCCCCGCCTGGAACGCCGCCTGTGCCTGCGCCTCGTGCACCAGCGTGCGATGCACCGGCGACGTCAGCGCCGGCTCGAGCTCCGTTGCCCGGGTCAGGGCGTCGACCACCCTCTCCGGGTCCTCCTGCAGAAGCGCCAGGGTGAAGCGGGCGATGAGCAGCAGAACGCGGGTCTCCGGCGTGCCGAGCCCCGGCAGGAGCCGCTCGGCTCCCGCGAGGTAGGCGTTGGCCCTGCCCGCATCCAGGAACCGGCCGTCGGGCCACGAGAAGACGAGCGCGGCCGTGACCTGGAGCTCCAGCTGCGCGGCGGCCGGAAGTCGCGAAAGCTCCGGCAGCAGCGGGCTGAGCGTCGCGAACGCGCCGCAGACGTCGGCCCGGGCCAGGAGCGCGATCCGCGCCAGCGCCTGGGCGGCCATGGCTCGACCGGCGAGCGTGCCCAGGCGGCCCGAGGCCAAGAGCGCGAGCAACTCGCCCTCGACCCGGCGCAGCTCCCCCGACGAGAGGCGCTCCAGCAGCGGCAGGAGCGCGGTCTGCTCGTCTTGATCGAGAGAGAGCTCGCCGGGTGCGGCCAGACCACCGGGGGACGGCGAGCCTTCGGTCATCGAGCGCCCGGACACCGGTACACCCGCGGCGAGATCCGCGAGTCGTGCAGCCACCCGACCCCGCGGGCGGCGCGCCTCTGGCGCATCCGCCGGAAGCTCCCATCGATAGACCGTGAGCGGGGTGACGCCGACCCGCTGGGCGAATTCGGAGCGGCTGAGGGAGCCGCGGAGTGCCCGGACGTCGTTTGGGGCAAGCTTGGGGCGGGGTTTATCCAAATTATCGCCTCGGACTTTTGGATACAAGTGAAGCACACCCGATGGTTCTTCCGCAAGGTCTGGTATTATCCGTTCCGTTGTATCGGAAACATGCATTTGGATTTGCTAGACTTGGCTAGGTACGGTTCTTCTAGTGGTGTCGGGCAGTTAGTATCTGGCAAACCTATTGCTAGGAGCGTCTACCTATCGGAGAGAGCGCTGTGACATCGGATGCTGCGTTCGTCTTTGATTCGTCGTCCGGAAATACCCGGACACCCACAGAAGACCCGAGGAGGCAGAACATGTTCTCGATTTCCCGCGCGGGAGAGCCGCGCAACCCGGCCGTGCAGGTTCGGAGGTTCGGCGGTCCCGAAGAGCTGGAGGTCGTCGATGCTCCCCTGCCGACCGCCGGGCGGGCCGAGGTGCGCGTCCGCGTGCTCGCCTCGGGCATCGAGTACACCGACGGGCTCATCCGGCGCCACCTCTACCCGCAGACCGGGCTCCGCCGGCCGCCGTTCGTGATGGGTTACGACGTCGTCGGACAGATCGATCAGGTCGGGGCGGGCGTGAGCGGCTTCCGAGTCGGCGATCGCGTGGCCGACATGACGGTGGTTGGATCGAACGCCGCCTATCGCACGCTCCGGGCCGAGCACCTGACCCGCGTACCGGCGGACGTCGACCCGGCGGAGGCGGCCACGCTGATCCTGAGCTGGATGACGGCGTACCAGCTCCTGCATCGGGCGGCCCGCGTGCAGCGGGGCCAGCGCGTGCTCGTGCACGGAGCCGCCGGCGCCGTTGGCCAGGCGGCGATCGTCCTCGGCAAGCTCGCCGGCCTCGAGATGTGGGGCACCGCGCGCAGCGAGAACGCGGCGCTAGTCCGCGAGCTCGGCGCCACACCCATCGACTACCGGCGCGAGGACTTCACCCGCGTCCTGCCAGGCGGGTTCGACGTCATCGTCGACGGCGTCGGCGAGGACGGCTATCGCCGCTCGTTCGCGGCGCTCAAGCCCGGTGGCCAGCTCGTCGCCATCGGCTACTCGGCCGGCGTGCAGGCGAACCGTCGCATGCTCACCATGCTGGGTTGGATTGCGCGCCTGTACCTGCGGAGGTGGTTGCCCGGCGGCAAGCGCGGCTTCTTCTACTCGATCAACGTCATGCGCGCGCTCCATCCTGCCTGGTTCCAGGAAGACCTGGAGCGTCTCTTCGGCCTGCTGGCGAGTGGCACCATCCGGCCGCAAGTCGCCGAGCGGATCTCCTTCGATGAGGTCGCCGAGGCCCATCGCCGGATCGAGGCGGGCGGTCTCAAGGGCAAGCTCGTCCTGTGCCCGGACCTCTCGTAGCGCGATGTGGCGAGAGCTCGAGCAACCGAGCTGGTGAGCTACTTCACCAGCTCGGCGATGAGGTCCGCGACCTCGCGCGGCTTGAACGCAAGCGTGGCGTCCCCCACGGTCAGCTCCACCATTCGAGTGGACGGGGTGTAGCCCGGCCCGTTCCACTTGAGGGTGTAGACCCCCTGCTCGCGCGCGATGCGGCACGCGTTCCTGCGGAGCCGCTTCTCGTCGACCGTGAGCAAGAGTCGCATCATGTTGGTGTGCGGCGGGTCCGGGAGGATCTCGATGCCCGGCACATTGCGAAGTTCCTTCGCGATCGCCCTGGCGTGCGCGACGTACTCCGGCATGCGAGGCAGGCGGAGCTTCAAGCCCGCGAGCGCCGCGGCAGCGTTGGGCCACATGCCGAAGAGCGCGCCGCCGTGGCGCTTGCGCCAGGCTCGCGCCTCTTCGATCACGTCCTTCGGGCCTGCCAGACACGCGCCGGCCAGTCCACCGAGCCCCTTGTAGAACGACACGTAGACGGTGTCGAAGAGCGCGGCGACCTGCGCGGGCGTCTTCTTGTAGAACGGCGTCGATTCCCAGAGTCGCGCGCCGTCCAGGTGGACCGCCGCGCCACGGTTGCGCACGCAGGCGACCTGCGCACGAAGGTCGTTCCACGGAGGCAGCACGCCACCGATCTCGCGTTGCGGCAACTCGAAGAGCACGGCGGCGAGCTTGCCCGGCACTCCCCGAAGGTCGTCGAGCGTGAACAGGGTCATGGGGTCGCCCACGGTGACGCCCACGAGGTTGTGAAGCCGCTGGTAGGCCTTGTCCTCGTGGAGCTCGAGGTGGCAGGTCGGATGGAAGGCCACGACGCGCGATCCGTTGCGATCGGCGTGGATGCGCAGCGCGATCTGCTGCGCCATGGTGCCGCTGGGCATGAAAGCCGCCGCCGGCTTGCCCAGGAGCTTGCAGACCTCGGCCTCGAGCTCGGCCACCACCCCGCCCGCGCCGTACTGGTCATTCTCCGTGTCGTCGGGGATGACCGCCAGTTGCTCGCCGGCCGAGCGAACGCCGTGCCCGCCGAGAAAACGGGTGCAGACGGATCGGTAGTGGCCGAGGTCGTCAGGGATCTTCTTCGCCATGGCCGACTTGTCGCTTACCCCGGGGAGCCGTCGCAAGGCCCTGACCGGAAGGCCCTGAGCGAGAGGAGTCGCTTCGGAAAGGACGGTCGTTTCGCCCGCCTGTCAACGTGGTCGTCAAGGGCTACGAGATCCAAGACCGGAGGCTGGAGTGGCTCACGGAGCGCTCCCGGCCAGCCCGGCGGACCACGAGGCCGCCTCCATGAGCACCCGCCGAACCGCCCGGTTCGCCGCCTGCACCCCGCCGTAGGCGTCCTCCGAGGGGGCGGGCTCGACCGCCTCCAGCTCCCGGGTCCCGAGCACCTTCCCGGCCCCGAGGTCGGCGAGCTGGGCGCGGAGCGTGAAGCGGACCCGGCTCGGGCTCTCGGTGAACTCCTGCTGCAGGCGGACCACCTCGGTCTCGAGCCGGAGCCCGGCGGCCACGCCGCCCGGGGCGGCCACCACCGCCTGGAAGCGGCCGGTGCGCTCCAGGGCCCGGACCAGGAGCAGCCCGATCATGCGCGCCGGCGGCTCCGCCCAGTCGGCGCGGGCGTAGTGGCGGAGCTCGAGGGGCCGGCGCAGATAGACGAGCCGCGCCGAGTCGAACCCCGGAGCGGCCCGGGGGGCTGGCACCGCCAGCGCCGGCCCGGTCCCCGCCGCGGCCGGGGGTCCGAAGTCGACGTCGAGCGCGTACAGCTCCACCGCCTCCGGCTTCTGGGCGCCAACCGAGACGCACGCGGCGAGGACGGCCGGGGCCGCTGCCAGGGCGAGCCGGTGGAGCGATCGGTGGGCGGCCGGCATGTCACTCCCCCGGGCCGGGTGGCCCGGCCGGCCTTCCCATGAGCAGCGCGTTGGGGTTCCGCTCCAGCTCGGCCCCGACGCGCCCCAGCGCCGCGGCGGTCTGGCGCATCTCGACCACCAGCCGCTCCAGCTCGGGGAGCGACTCGCCGCCGAGCCGGCGCGCCCCCGCCCCGGCGCTGTCCACCGCGCTCTTGGCGCCGTCGAAGGCGGCCCGAGCCGAGGCGCCCGCCTTGGCCATCTCGTCGGCCATGCGCTCCAGCGCCTCGGCGCCGCGCCCGATCCGATCCACCAGCTGGGACAGCTTGGCGCTGGCCTGGGCGGTGTTCTCGGCGGTGCGGGCCGCGCCGGCCAGCGTGGCGCGCAGCTCGACGACCGCCGCCCGCAGCTCGGCCCGGGTCCGGTCGTCGAGCACGTCGTTGACACGGCCCGCGGTCTTGTCCAGGTCGCCGAGCAGCGCCGTGGCGGCGGTGTCGAGGCGGCGCAGCAGCGAGGGGCCGGTGCGGATCACCGGGTACGGCTCGCCCGGCTTGGCCTCGAGCCTGGGCGAGTCGCGGCTCCCCCCGCCCAGCTCCAGATAGGCGATCCCGGTCAGGCCCTGCACCCCCAGCACCGCCACGGTGTCCTGCTTCACCGGTGCCCTGGCGTCGACGTCCAGCACAACCTTCACCCGCTCGGAGTCGGCGCTGTCGAGCTCGATGGCCCGCACCTGCCCGACCTCCACGCCCCGGTACTTGACGGAGGCGTGCACCGAGAGCCCGGAGACCGACTCGTCGAAGTAGGCGAGGTAGGTGCGGTACTCCTTCTTCGCCGCTCCGCCGGAGCCGAGCCAGAGCAAGGCGGCCACCCCGGCGGTTCCGAGCAGGAGCACGAAGGCCCCTACCACCACGTAGCTCACTTTCGTTTCCATGCCTGCTCCCAGGCGGCGCGTCCGCGCGGCCCGTAGAAGTACTCGCGCACCAGCGGGTTCTCGGAGCGCGACAGCTCGGTCATGGTCCCCACCCCCACCACCCGCCCCTCGACCATGAAGGCCACCCGGTCGGCTACCCGCCACAGGAGGTCGAGGTCGTGGCTCACCACGACCACCGTGAGGCCGAGCAGCTCCCGCAGGTGGCTCACCAGCTCGTCGAAGCCGCTGGCGCTGAGCGGGTCGAGCCCGGCGGTGGGCTCGTCCAGGAAGAGCAGCTCCGGGTCCAGGGCCAGCGCCCGGGCCAGCGCGGCGCGCTTGCGCATGCCGCCCGAGAGCTCGGCCGGGTACTTGGCGCCGGCCTCGCCCGGCAGGCCCGCCAGGGCGACCTTCAGGGCGGCGATCTCCCTCACCAGGCGCGGCGCCAGGTGGGTGTGCTCCCGCAGCGGCACCCCCACGTTCTCGGCGACGGTCAGGGCGCCGAAGAGGGCGCCGCGCTCGAACATCACCCCCACCCGCCGCAGGAGGGAGAGGGCCGCCTCCCCGCCGAGCCGGGTCACCTCCTGGCCCAGCACCCGGATCGAGCCCCGCTCCGGCCGGTGCAGCATGATGACCTCGCGCAGCAAGGTGGACTTGCCGCAGCCGCTGGCCCCGGCGAGCGCGAAGACCTCCCCGCGCCGCACCTCGAGGCTCACCCCGTGGTGGACCACTGCCGCGCCGAAGCGGGTGTGGACGTCGCGGATCTCGAGCGGCGTTGCCGCTCCCGTCTCCGTGGCTCGCGCCTCCGCCATCTAGAGCCCCAGCCGGCTGAAGATCACCGAGAAGACCGCGTCCACCACGATCACCGCGAACACCGACTGCACCACGCTCACGGTGGTGCGCCGCCCCACGCTCTCGGCGTCGCCGCCCACCTGGAACCCCTGGTAGCAGCCGGTCACGGCGACGATGGCGGCGAAGACCGGCGCCTTGCCCACGCCCACCAGGTAGTCGGAGATGCGCATGGCCCGCACGAAGCGGTCCAGGAAGTCCTGGGCGCCCACCCCCAGCTCGGAGCTGGCGACCACCATCCCGCCGGCCACGCCCAGGACGTCGGCGTAGACGGTGAGGAGCGGCAGCGCCACCACCAGCGCCGCCACCTTGGGGAGCACCAGGAGCTCCAGCGGCGGGATGCCCACCGTCCGCAGGGCGTCCACCTCCTCGGTCACCTTCATGGTGCCGATCTGCGCCGCGTAGGCCGAGCCCGACCGGCCGGCCACGATGATGGCGGTGAGCAGCGGCGACAGCTCGCGCAGCATGGCGAAGCCCACCAGGTCGGCCACGAAGATGGAGGCCCCGTAGCGCCGGAGCTGCAACGAGCCCTGGTAGGCGATGACCAGGCCCATGAGGAAGGAGAGCAGGCCGATGATGGGCAGGGCCGAGAAGCCGGCCTCCTGCAGGTCGTGAAGCACCTGCCGCCATCGGATGCGGCGCGGCCGGGCGAGCCCGCCCGCCGCTGCCATCGCGGTCTCGCCCATGAAGGCCAGCACCCCGAGCGCCCGTCCCCCCGTCGCCACCGTGGCGCTCCCCAGGCGCGAGAGCAGCCCGCTGCGTGGCGGCCCGGGTGGCAGTCCGGACGCGGCCGACTTCCGCACCATGTCGAGGAGTGCCTCGTCCTGGGGCCGGAGCCTGAGGCTCAACCGCCGGCCGGATCGCGCGAGCGAGCGCGCCACGCCGTCGAGGACCCAGGCGCCGGCCGTGTCCATGGCCCCCACCGCGGTCCCGTCCAGCACCAGCTCCGGGACGTCGGGCCAGGGGAAGCGCTCCAGGCGGCGGTCGAGGCCGGAGAGGCCGTCCACCGTCCAGGCCCCCAGGCAACTCGCCACGCCACCTTCGACCCGGATCTCGGCGCCGGGGATGGCAGCGTCCATTCGGGGTTGTCTCCTGGGAGTAAACTACTGCTTTCTCGGCGGGCTGCCGCTCCTCACGCGGGCCACGACCCATGCGGGGTCGGGGGCGGCAGGATACACTTTGGGGAATCCCGGTGGGGTCCTACCCGCCCGGGGCCGGACGGTTCGCCGCGCAGCGCCCGAAGGTGCGGCGCGGAGGCGTGGCGAGGACGGGCATGCGGCCAGCCGAGTACCAGGCGTTCACGGAACGGCTCAGCGAGCGCCTCGCCGCCGAGGGCGAGGTGCTGGGCCTGGTGGCCCTGGGCTCCATGTCGGGAGAGGGCGCAAAGCCGGACGAGTGGTCGGACCACGACTTCTTCGTGGTGGTGCGGCCGGGCAGCCAGGAGCGCTTCCGCGCCCGGCTCGACTGGTTGCCCGAGCCGGGCGAGGTGGCCCTCGCCTTCCGCGAGACCGAGCACGGCCTCAAGGTCGTCCTGCGCAGCGGCCACCTCCTGGAGTTCGCGGTCTTCGATCCGGAGGAGCTGCGCCTGGCTCGGGTGAACCGGCTGCGGGTCCTCCTCGACCGGGAGCGGATCGGCGAGCGCCTGGCGGCCGTCCGAGCCGAGACGGCCCAGCGGGCCCGCGCCGAGGCGCCCGGCGACGAGTGGCTCGCCGGGCAGTTCCTGGCCGACCTCCTCGTCGCCGCCGGGCGAGCCCGGCGCGGGGAACGGCTCGCCGCGAGGCAGCGCCTTTCGGCGGCGGCCGGGTTCCTGCTGCGGCTGGCGGCGCGCCACCTGCCCCCCGCCGATCCCGCCGCCCTCGACGACCTCGACCCGGCGCGACGCTTCGAGCGCGCCTTCCCGGCCCTGGCGGCCGAGATCGACGCCGCGCTCGGACGGGAGGTGCCCGAGGCGGCCGCGGCGCTCCTCGAGGTGGCGGGCCGGGCCCTGGCGGCGCGGCTCCCGGCCGAGGGGGTTGCCGCGGTGGCGCGGGCGCTGGGCTCGCGCTGAAGGCGTCTCGATCGCCACCGTCGGCCGTTTCGGTCGGCTCCGTGGGCGGGGCGGTTCGGCGCAAGCGCCTTGCGACTGCCCCGAGGCCTTCATCTTCGCGGCCGGCTTCGGCTCCTCCTAGACGGCGGACGCGCAGGCCCGGCACTTCTTGGCGGCCTCGGGGATGGTCTCCAGGCACTGCGGGCAGGTCTTGGTGGGCGCCGCCGGAGCCGGCCTCTGCTCCCTGATGAAGGCCTTCAGGATGAAGAACACCACCGCCGCGACGATGGTGAAGTCGATGAGCCGTCCCAGCAGGTCGCCGTACTTCAGGGCGTTCTTCCCGGAGAGGACGAGCTCCGCCGAGCGCCATTCCCCGCCGGGCATGAGCACGCCCACGATGGGCATGATGATGTCGTCGACGATCCCCGAGACCACCTTGCCCACCGCGGCGCCGATGACCACGCCGATCGCCAGGGCCAGCACGTTGTGCTTCACCAGGAACGACTTGAACTCTTCGACCATGCCTTTCGCCGCCGCCGCCGCCTTGGCGCCGGCCTCGCCTGCAGAGTGGATGCTCGCCATGGTTCCCTCCGAGGTGACGGCGCCGCGGCCGACCGCCGGCCGCTGCACCGGTCCGCCAGGCATGGGTACCACCGCGGCCACGGGCGCGACCACCTCGGCGAGGCCGCACACCCGGATGGGGCCGGCCTCAGGACCGGAGCAGCTCCACGTGGGCCTTGTCTTGACCGGCCAATTGCTCGAAGAAGGCCCGGAGCGCGGGGTTGGCGGCCGAGGCGATGACGTGGGCGTGCGCGGCCGAGAATCGGGCCTCCAGATCCGCTAGCTCGCCCTTCACCACTTCGAAGCTGCCGCTCCAGGCGCCGGAGGCGATCTGGGACAGGACCGCGTGCGCCTCCGCCAAGAGCTCGTCGAGGTGGTGCGCCGCCACCGCCGCCGCCTCGAGCAGCCTGGAGTCGTGCTGGTAGCGGACCGAGAGCAGTCGCACGCGGGCGGCGTGCTGCTCCTCCTCGGCCCCGAGCCTCTGGAGCAGGTCGCGGGCCCGCGGCTGGTCCTGGAACTGCCTGGCCAGCGCCCGGTAGATCTCGGCGCAGGCCATCTCCAGCCGCTCCGCCTTCTCGAAGAGCTGGAAGGTGCTGCCCATGGGGCGGCCACGCTAGCCGAACTGCGAGCGCCCGCTCAAGGGCCCGCCCTTCCCGGGCCGTG
Organism: Anaeromyxobacteraceae bacterium; assembly: GCA_035762305.1. Lineage (GTDB taxonomy): Bacteria > Myxococcota > Myxococcia > Myxococcales > Anaeromyxobacteraceae > DASTPH01. The sequence continues at coordinate 26,204 of DASTPH010000145.1, read as the reverse complement.
GGAAGGGGGGCCGGCACGCGCTATCCTCGCGCCGCCGGAGGCCGCCATGCCCAACGCCCGCTTCGCCGTCCCCGAGCCGCGCAACGAGCCCAACCTCAACTACGCTCCGGGCTCGCCCGAGAAGCAGGCCCTCAAGGCCAAGCTGACCGAGCTCTCCGCCCAGGACATCGAGATCCCGCTGGTGATCGGCGGACGGGAGGTGCGCACCGGGCGCACCGCCGAGGCGCGCTTGCCCCACCGCCACGGCCACCGCCTGGCGCGCTGGCACCAGGCCGGGCCGGAGGAGGTGGCGGCGGCCGTCGAGGCGGCGAGGGCGGCCCGCCGCGAATGGGCGGCCATGGACTTCGCCGACCGGGCGGCGGTGTTCCTCAAGGCGGCGGATCTCCTGGCCGGGCCGTGGCGGCCGGTGCTGAACGCCGCCACCATGCTGGGCCAGTCCAAGACCGTCTTCCAGGCCGAGATCGACTCGGCCTGCGAGATCGTGGACTTCTGGCGCTTCAACGTGGCCTTCGCGGAGCAGATCTACGCTCAGCAGCCGCTCTCGGCGCCCGGCCAGTGGAACCGGCTGGAGCACCGGCCGCTGGAGGGGTTCGTGTTCGCGGTCACCCCCTTCAACTTCACCTCCATCGCCGCCAACCTCCCCACCGCCCCGGCCATCATGGGGAACGCGGTGCTGTGGAAGCCGGCCTCCTCCGCCATCTACTCCGGGTGGTGGATCCTGAAGCTGCTCGAGGCGGCCGGACTCCCCCCGGGCGTGGTGAACTTCGTCCCCGGCCCGGGCCGGGCCGTGGGCGACCCCGCCCTGGCCAGCCCGGACCTGGCCGGCCTCCACTTCACCGGCTCCACCGCGGTCTTCCAGGGGATGTGGCGCACCATCGCCGAGAACCTGCCGCGCTACCGGAGCTACCCGCGCATCGTCGGCGAGACCGGGGGCAAGGACTTCGTCTTCGCCCATCCCTCCGCCGACCCGGACGCCCTCTCGGTGGCGCTGGTGCGCGGCGCCTTCGAGTTCCAGGGGCAGAAGTGCTCGGCGGCCTCGCGCGCCTATCTGCCCCGGAGCCTGTGGCCGGGACTTCGGGACAGGCTGCTGCGCCTGGCGGGCGAGATCAAGGTGGGCGATCCCGCCGACTTCACCAACTTCATGGGCGCGGTCATCGACCGGGCCGCCTTCGAGAGAATCAAGGGGTACCTCGACCTGGCGCGCGGGTCCCCGGAGGCGAAGATCCTCGCCGGCGGCGGCTGCGACGCCTCCACCGGCTACTTCGTCCAGCCGACGCTGGTGGAGGTCCAGGACCCCCGCCACCGGCTCATGCAGGAGGAGATCTTCGGACCGGTCCTGACGCTCTTCGTCTATCAGGACGACCGCCTCGACGAGGCGCTGCGGCTGTGCGACGAGACCTCGCCCTACGCCCTCACCGGCGCCATCTTCGCCCGCGACCGGCGCGCCATCGCCCACATGACCACGGTCCTCGAGAACGCCGCCGGCAACTTCTACGTGAACGACAAGCCCACCGGCGCGGTGGTGGGGCAGCAACCCTTCGGCGGCGCCCGGGCCAGCGGCACCAACGACAAGGCCGGCTCGCTGGCCAACCTCATGCGTTGGGCGTCGCAGCGGGCCATCAAGGAGAACTTCGTCCCGCCGACGCGCGTCGAGTACCCGCACCAGCGGGAGCCCTGAGGGTTCGGTCGCCGGGCGGGCGCGGGCCGTGGTAGGACCGGCGCATGGCCGAATCGCGCCGGATCCCCCCGAGCATCCACGTCGCCCTCCTCTCCCTGCTGCTGGTGGTCTCGGTTCAGACGGGCCTGGCCTTCCTCCTGGCCGGCGCCTCGCGGGTTGGCTTCTTCCAGTACCTCTTCGCCGCCGCGGTGGCGCTCCTCCTGGTGTGGGGCATCGTGCGCGGCGCGCGCCTGGCCTGGATGTGGGGACGCCCCCTGGGCTTCTTCCTGGCCCTGGTGCCGCTGGCGGCCATCGGGCTCGGGCTGTGGAAGGGCCTGGCGATGCGCTGGTGGGAGGTGGCGATCGTGGCCCTCGGGCTCTCGGCACCGCTGCTCGCCTCCTCGATCGCGCTGGGCCGCCCCGCGGCCCTCGAGTTCTTCGACCTCGTCTGCCCGCGGTGTGGCACGGTGGCGAAGCGCGGCAAGGACTTCCTCTTCCGCCAGGCCCTGTGCGGGAAGTGCGGTCACGTGTGGTGATCCCCGCCTCGGGTGGACGTTGCGGGTGGTGTAGTCACGTGTGGTGACCCCCGGCGGGGGTGCCCCCCGTTTTCTTCTCCGTCCGGGCCGGCCGCCGAATAGTCTCCGCCACCGGGTCCGGCATGCCGCCGGCCCGCAAGGAGAGTCAGCGAATGATTCGCACGATCGCCATGCTCGCCGCGGCCGCCGCCGTACTGGCCGTTTCGCCTCCCGCCCTCGCGCAGCAGCAGCAGCAGAGGGAGGGCGTCAGGGTCGGCCTGGGGCTGGGAATGAACGTGAACCAACTCGTCCAGCCCACGAACCTGAACTTCACGGGCCTCCCGCCGGTGGCCCTCTACGTCCCCATCCAGATCAGCTCGCAGTTCCGCGTCGAGCCCTGGCTCGGGTTCTGGACGTTCTCCCAGAACGACTTCCCCGGCCGCGTCGGGGACATGAGCAACCACGTGTGGGACATCGGCGTGGGCGGCCTCTGGTACTTCCAGCCAGCAACCCCGCTCGGGCTCTACCTGGGCGGCCGGTTGGCGCTCACGTTCTCGGGGGCCGAGATCGATCCGGGGGTCACCGCCAGCGAGACCGATTTCCGGATCCACGCGGTCGGAGGAGCCGAGTACTTCATCGCACAGCGATTCAGCTTTGGCGCCGAGCTGCAGGTGGGGCCCACCTTCTATGGCGACCCGAGCGTGGAGGCGGCCGGGGTGACCACCACGCCCAGCCGCAACCTGGTCAGCTGGCAGACGAACGGGGTGCTCTTCTTCCGCTACTTCCTGTAGCCGCACCGTCCCGGCATCCGCGCGCCGCCGCCCGGTCGATCCGGGCGGCGGCGCCGCTGCCTTCAGTCCTCAGGCGGGCCGCGAGGCCGCCGGCACCCTGACGCGCACCGCCGTCCCCTTCCCTGGCGCGCTCTCCACGGCGACGGTGCCGCCGTGGGCCTCGACGACCCGCTTCGCCAGCGCCAGCCCCAGGCCCACCCCGCCGCTGGCGCGGGCCCGGCTGCGATCGCTCCGGAAGAAGGGGGTGAAGAGCCGGGGCAGGTCTTGGGGGTCGATGCCGATGCCCAGGTCCCGCACCTCCAGCAGCAGGGCGCCGTCCTCCTCCCGCGCCTGGAGCGAAACCGGCTCGGAAGGCTCCGAGTACTTGGCGGCGTTGTCGAGCAGGTTGTCCAGGGCGCGGCGCAACAAGGCCGCGTCCGCGTCCAGCTCGGGCAGGGTCCCCCCCAGCGACACCTCCAGGGCGCGGCCGGGGTGGGCGGAGCGGAACCGCTCCGCCGCCCGCGAGACCAGCTCGGCCCCGGGGAGCGCCTCGCGCCTGAGCGGCACCTCGGCCCCGGGGCGCCCCTGGGCCAGGTCGAGCCGGGCGGCGGTGAGGATGTCCTCCACCAGCCGCTCCACCTCGGAGAGGTCCTGCGCGATCTCGCCCAGGAAGCGGCGGGCCTTCTCCGCATTTCCCTCGGCGGCGAGGTCCAGCGCCACCCGGATGCGGGAGAGGGGCGTGCGGAGCTCATGGGAGACGTTGGCGATGAGCTCCTTCTCCTGGCGCAGGAGGCGCTCCAGCCGGTCGGCCATCTCGTCGAAGGCCCGCCCCAGCTCGCCCACCTCGTCGGCGCGGTCCACTCCCGCCCGCGCCGAGAGGTCGCCCGAGCCAAGCGACCTGGCCGCGGCGGTGAGCCGCTCCAGGGGCCGGGCGATGCCCCGCGCCAGCGGCACCGAGGCCAGAGCCAGCGCCAGCAGCACCGCCAGGAGGAAGGCGGCGACGCGCTCGAGATGCGGCGCGCGCGGCCCGCCGGTCATGACCAGGTAGGCCGGCGGCTGGCCCTCGATGCGCGCGGCCCAGCCGAAGCGATGCCCGGGGAGACGCTCCGGCCCGGAGGCGAGCCGGCCGAGATCCTCCGGCCCGAGCGGCGGCGCCGCCGGGTCACCGCTCGCCGCCAGCACCGCCCCGTCGTCCCGGTACAGGGCCAGCTCGACCCCGAAGGACTCCCGCACCCGGCGCAGCTCCTCATCGAGCCGTCGCGGGTCGTGGCGCAGCTCCCCCACTCGCAGCGCGGCGTAGCGCACCGCCCGCTCGGGCCCCCTGGCCCATTCGCCCCGGCCCAGGGCGGCCCCGGCCACCGCCAGCGCCGCCGCCACCGCCAGCAGCATGAGGACGCCGTAGAGGTAGACGCGCCAGAACAGGCGCGGGTGGCGGAGCCGCCGGCCGTGGCGCCCCGGTCGGTCCCTCACGCCTCGCCCTCGCCGGCCAGCACGTAGCCGGCGCCCCGGACCGTCTTCAGCAGCCGGGGGCGCTTGGGATCGTCGCCCAGCTTGTGGCGCAGCCGGGACACGTGCACGTCCACCGAGCGGTCGAAGGTCTCGTCGGCGCTACCGCCGGCCATCTCGATGAGCTGCTCGCGGGAGAGGACCCGCCCGGCCCGCGAGGCTAGCGCGTACAGGAGCGAGAACTCGTAGCCGGTGAGGGGCAGGTCCTTGCCCGCCAGGGTGGCGCGGCGGGCGGCCGGGTCGAGCGCCAGGCGCCCCACCCTCACCGACTTGAGCGAGGGGCCGGCCCGGCCCCGGGCGCGGCGGACCACGGCGCGGATACGGGCCAGGAGCTCGCGCGGCGAGAAGGGCTTCCCCAGGTAGTCGTCGGCACCCAGCTCCAGCCCCATGACCCGGTCGGCCTCCTCGCCGCGGGCGGTGAGCACGATCACCGGCACGTCGGAGCGGGTGCGCAGCTCGCGGCACACCTCCAGCCCGTCCTTGCCCGGCAGCATGAGATCCAGCAGCACCACGTCGTAGCGGTGGTGCAGCGCTTCCTCCAGGCCGCGCTGGCCGTCCCCGGCGCGGGTCACCACCACCCCGTGACCGGCCAGGTACTCGGCGGTGAGGGCGGCCAGCCGCGCGTCGTCCTCGACGAGGAGGGCGGTCAGGGTGGGCTCGGCCGGCGGCACGGCGGTCATCATACCCGCTGCTCCATCGGCGAGGCGGCCGGGGACCGCGCCGTGGTCCGCGATGGAGCGCTCCCGCGGCCGCGCGGCCGGCTCGGGGCCGCCCCGACCTCGCCGGACGGCGCCTCCGCAGCGCGCACCCGTGCCCGACGGGTGCGCGCGGCCAGGGTGAAAGGGTCGCGGCGAGCAACCGTCGTGGAGCGCCAATGCCCCGGGCGCTCCGCGGGCTGCGCGACCGACGCTTGCGAGCCGCCGAGAGCGCCCCGGCGACGCGCGGCTCGGGTGCCGTGCTCGCGCGCGAGGACCAGCGCCGGGAGGCGAGGCCGGGGCGGCCCGGCGGCCCTGCCGCGAGACGGCGGAGCCGGCAGGGCCCGCCCTGGCGTCCGGTTCCCGGGCAACGGCTACTCCATGTGCCGGTGGACCTTCTTCGAGATCTTGGCCCGCTGCTCGGGGGTCAGGATCCCGTGCAGGTCCACTGCCGCGTCGGCGGCCTCGTGGGCGAAGGCGCGCATGGCGTCGATGCGGGCGTCGACGAGGGCGTGCACCGCGGCGCGATCCGGCGAGGCCGAGTCCCACTGGGCCACCAGCGCCTTCTTGGTCTCCTGGCCCCCCTGGCGCAGCGCCAGGCCCTTCTGCAGCACCCGGTCCTTGAGGGCCATCACTTGCCCCTTCTGTGCCGGGGTGGCGTCCAGGTCCTCCAGGGCGTCCTCGAGGTGCGCGGTCACCATCCGGTCGATGGAGGCCGGGTCGTGGCGATGGCCCCCGCAGCCGCCGCGGAACCCGGTGGCGAGGGCGAACAGGGCCGCGAGGCCCAGGAGCACGGGAACGGTCTTCTTCATGGCTGTCTCCTTCCGGCTCCCGGTGCTCCCGGCTTCTCCGGGAACCGTCGCCGGCCTGGCGCCGCCCAGCTCGGGCGGTCGCGAGCCTGAGGATGGTCCCCGGCGGCGAAGGGCGCTTGTTCGGGCCTTGAAGAAACGTTAAGAGCGGCCGTCCGCATGAGCCTGGTCACGGCCAGCGGCCTCTGGCTCGCCTTCGGGGACGCCGTCCTATTCCAGGACGCGTCCCTGTCCATCGGCCCGCGCGACCGGGTGGGGCTGGTGGGCCCGAACGGGACCGGCAAGTCGTCGCTGCTGCGCATCCTGGCGGGCGAGCGCGCCCCGGACGCCGGCGCGCTCGCCTGGCGGCGCGGGGCGCGGGCCGGCTACCTCCCGCAGGACGTGACCGCCATTCCCCCGGGGCCGGTGATCGACACCGTGCTGGCCTCGGTGCCGGGGCGCGCGGCGCTGGAGGCCCGCCTGGCGGCCGTGGAGGCGGCCCTGCCCGCCGCCGGCGACGAAGGCGATCAGCTCGAGCTGTCGCAGGCCCTGGCCGACCTGCACGCGGAGCTGGATCACTTCGAGGAGCACTTCGGCCGCGCCCGCGCCGAGCGCCTCCTCACGGGGCTCGGCTTCCGGCCCGAGGACCTCGGGCGCGACACCCGCACCCTGGCCGGCGGCTGGCGCATGCGGGCCGCGCTGGCCGGGCTCCTGCTGCAGGACCCGGACCTGCTGCTCCTCGACGAGCCCACCAACCACCTGGACGTCCCCACCCTGCAGTGGTTCGACGCCTTCCTGCGCGGGACGCGCAAGGCCCTGGTGCTGGTCTCCCACGACCGGGTGTTCCTGGACCGGCAGATCGACCGGGTGCTCTCGCTCGAGCCGGAGGGGCTGCGCAGCTGGGCCGGGAACTACGGCGACTACCGCCGCCAGCGGGCCGAGGAGGAGGCGCGCCTGGTCGCCGAGGCCCGGCGCCAGGCCTCGCGCCGGGCCGAGCTCGAGGCCTTCATCGAGCGCTTCGGAGCCAAGAACACCAAGGCGGCCCAGGCGCGCTCCAAGCGCAAGATGCTGGAGCGCATGGAGGCGGTGGAGGTGCGGGAGGAGCGGGCCACCCTGGCCTTCAGCTTCCCCGAGGCGCCGCGCTCTGGCCGCGAGGTGCTCCGCCTCGAGGGGGTCGGCAAGGCCTTCGGGGCGACGACCGTCTACCGGGGCTTGGAGGCCCGGGTCCTGCGCGGGGAGCGGGTGGCGGTCATCGGACCGAACGGCGCGGGCAAGTCCACGCTCTTGAAGCTCGCCGCCGGGGAGCTCGCGCCCGACGCGGGACGGGTGGTGCTGGGGCACGGGGTGGTGGCCGGCTACTACGCTCAGCACCACTTCGATCGGGACGAGCACGCGCCCGACAGCGCCCGGAGCTTCGGCACGCTCGACCCCGGCAAGACCGTGGTGGAGACGCTCTGGGAAGTGGTGCCGGACCGGGGCGAGGCCTTCGTGCGCTCGGTGGCCGGCGGCTTCCTCTTCTCCGGCGACGACGCCGACAAGGCGGTGGGCGTCCTCTCCGGCGGCGAGCGGGCGCGGGTGGCGCTGGCGAAGCTCCTGCTCCGGCCGGCCAACCTCCTGCTCCTCGACGAGCCCACCAACCACCTGGACCTCGAGTCCGCCGAGGCGCTCACCGAGGCGCTCGCCGGGTACCGGGGAACGTTGCTCTTCGTCTCCCACGACCTGGGCTTCGCCAATCGGCTCGCGACCGCGGTGTGGGAGGTGAAGGGCGGCGGGGTGGTCCCCTTCCCGGGGAACGTCGACGACTGGCTCTACCACCAGCGCCAGCTGGAAGCGGCCTCGGGCCTCGGCGCCGAGGCCCGGGCCCCCGAGGCGCCGGGCCGCGACGGGGAACGGGAGCGGCGCCGCGCCGAGGCGGAGGCCCGCAATGCCCGCTACCGGCGGGAGAAGCCCATCCGCGACGAGATCGCCCGGCTGGAGGAGCGCATCGCCGGACTGGAAGCCGAGGAGCGCGCCGCCACCCTGGCCCTCGCCGACCCCGCCACCTACCAGGACTTCGCCCGGGCCCGGCCGCATCTGGAGACCCAGCGGCGCGCCCGCGCCGAGCTGGAGGGGCTCTACGCCCGCTGGGAGGCGCAGCAGGCCCTTCTTCAACAAACGGGCCAGGAGAGTTGAATCCCCCCGGCAACCGGGCCGAGGGTGGGGACCTGCCGGCCGGCGGCGGGACCAGTGGCGCGCGCCAGAAGTCCCGAGCCACCCAGGCGGCGCGCCACGCGGGTGGGGGCCCGGGGAGGCGGCGCCCCGCCTCTCGGTCGGGCCCGCGCTGCGGAGCAGGGGCGCAAGGGGGACTCAGAACTTCTGCGGAGCAGCGCTGGCCGGCAGGCCCGCCATCAGGCGGCGGCGGCCACGGCGGCGGCCCTGGAGGCTAGGCGCGGCGAGACCATGGAGAGCCAGCGCGGCCCGCCCTCGAGCGCGCCGGCGCGGTGGCTGAAGATCCGGACCCGTCCCAGCTGCGTGCTGGCGCCGGCGTTGTAGATGGGCATGGCGCCGAAGGCCACCGACTGGCGCGGCACGTGGCGGTGGCCGTGCAGGACGAGGTCGCAGCGCCCCCGGATCCGCGTGAGCAGCGCCTCGCCGGCGGCCAGCTCGTCGCACCAGACGATCCCCAGCCAGGAGGCCAGGCTCTCGTGCAGGAAGTCGCCCGGGAGCGGCGTCAGGTGGTGGTGCAGCCCCAGCACCCGCAGCGCGCCGGGCGGGGCGTCGTCCAGGGCCGCCGCCACCGCCTCCACGTCCGCCTGGTCCACGTGCCCGTGCGAGGTGAGCAGCGAGCGGTTGTGCGCAGCCGTCGAGTCGAGCGACACCAGATACAGCCCGTCCCGCTCCTCGGCCTGCACGCGCCGGCCGGGCATGATCTCGCCGGCCACGTCGTCGCCGGCCCGGTCGTGGTTGCCGGGGACCATCGTCACCCGCCCGGCCTCGAGGAGCGGCTCGAAGGCCCGCCGGAACTGGTCCAGCTCCGCGCGCCGCCCCTTCTCGGTGAGGTCGCCGGTCACCAGGACGTGATCGACGCCGCACCGGAGGAGCGCGTCGCACAGCGCAGCCGCGCCCCGCTCGGCGGCGGGGGCGAGGCCGAGGTGCAGATCGGAGACGTGGGCCAGCGTCTTGGTGGTCACGCTACGTCATCTACCTCGCCAGCGTCATCCCTGCGTGAACCCTGCGCCACGGCAATGAAAATCCTGATCGCGAAACGGTGACGGCACGGTGACGCGCTTCCCCTCACCCCGTGCGCCGCGCAGGGCCTCCACGTGGCCCTCTCCCCGGGAGGGCCCGGAGAGGAGAGGGCACGTCGATGCCACTGATCTGTCGGTGAGGGGCCGGCGGTTGCGCGGCCCCAGGCGTGCACCCACCCTCATCCCCGGCTAGACTTCTCGCTCCATGGCACACGGCAAGGGCGCCGACCCCAAGGGGGTCGCCACGCGCGGCGTGGTCCGGCTCGGCGACGGAGCGGCGCGGGACGAGCGGGACGCCGTGGCCGTCGAGGAGCCGCTGGAGATCCGGGTCGACGGCGAGACGGTGGCCGTCACCATGCGCACGCCGGGGCAGGACGCCGAGCTGGCGCTGGGGTTCCTCTTCGCCGAGGGCATCATCGCCGGGAAAGGCGACGTCGGCAGCGTCTCCCACTGCGGCCGGCCGGGCGAGGAGGGCTACGGCAACGTGGTCGAGGTCCGGTCGGCGGGCGGCGCTCCCATCGACGCCGAGCGGATCCTGGAGGGGCGCCGCTGGGTCACCACCACCTCCGCCTGCGGGGTGTGCGGGCGGCGCAGCATCGAGGAGCTGCTGGCCCGCTGCGGCCGCGTCGACCGGGCGGTGCGCCTGTCGGGCCCGGCCGTGGTGGCCTCGGTCGAGCGGCTGGCGTCGGCCCAGCCCATCTTCGGCCGCACCGGCGGCCTTCACGCGGCGGCCCTCTTCGCCGAAGACGGGGCGCTCCTGGCCGCCGCCGAGGACGTGGGGCGCCACAACGCCGTCGACAAGGCGGTGGGAGCGCTCATGCGCCGCGGGCTCGTGGGCCGGGGCGCGGCGGCGGCCGGGGGGGCCGCCCGGCCAGGGCTCCTCGCCGTGAGCGGGCGAGCCAGCTTCGAGATCGTCCAGAAGGCTGCCGCCGCCGGCGTCCCGGTGGTGGCGAGCGTCTCGGCCCCGTCGTCGCTGGCGGTGGACCTGGCCGACCAGGCAGGCATCGCCCTCCTGGGTTTCGTGCGCGGCGGCCGGCTCAACGTGTACGCGAACGCCTGGCGCATCGAGGGGGCCGGTGCGGAGCGGGCCGATGGCGGGCCGGCGGGAGTCCCCCTGCCGGGCTCGGTCACCTGACCGGCGTTCGGCCGCGAACCGCCAATCTGGAACGGGCGGCCGGCGCGCGGCCCGATTAGGGATCCCGCGACCCTCGAGCCCCCGATGGGGCTAGAGGCGCGGGGAGCCATGTCCTGCTCGGGAAAGCCCCTGGTCGACAGCCAGGGACGGGTCATCGCCTACCTGAGGCTGTCGCTCACCGATCGATGCAACTTCCGCTGCGAGTACTGCTCGCCGGCCGACTACGAGGACGGCGGCGCGCTCCTCACCCGCGGCGAGATCGGGCGGCTGGCCGCCGCGTTCGGGAAGCTGGGGGTGCGGCGCATCCGCCTCACCGGCGGCGAGCCCACCCTGCGCAAGGACGTGGTGGACATCGTCCGCGACCTCAGGGCCACCCCCGGCATCGAAGAGGTGGCGCTCACCACCAACGGCCACCGGCTGCGCCAGCTGGCCCGGCCGCTCCGGGAGGCGGGCCTCACCAGCCTCAACGTCTCCATCGACACCCTCGACGAGGCCAGGCTCCGGCGCATCAGCGGCCGGGGGGCCTTCCTCCACGACGTGCTCCAGGGCTTCGACGCCGCCGCCGAGGCCGGCTTCCCCCACCTCAAGGTGAACACGGTGGTGATGGGCGAGGTGAACGAGGACGAACTGGGCGCCCTGGTGCGCCACGCCTGGTCGCGCCGGGCCACCCCCCGCTTCATCGAGCTCATGCCGTTCGGCCAGGGCATCCCCATCCCCACCGCGGTGGTGAAGCGGCTCCTCGCCGACCAGGGGCTGCGCCTGGTCCCTGACGACAAGCGCGGCTGGGGCCCGGCCCACTACCTGCGCGACGAGGGGAGCGACCCGCCGCGATACGTGGGCTTCATCGGGGCCATCACCGAGAACTTCTGCGATCGCTGCAACCGGGCCCGCATCGCCGCCGACGGCGGCTTCCAGGCCTGCCTGGGAGGCGACACCCGCTTCAACCTGCGCGACCGCATGCGGGCCGGCGCCTCCGACGCGGAATTGGAGGCCGTGGTCCGCGAGGCGCTCCGGCTCAAGGGGCCGCGCCACCACATGGACGAGGCCGGGGCCAGGCTGGTGCTCCTGCCCATGATGGGGATCGGCGGCTAGCCTCAGCCGTCCCGGCCGGCGAGGCCGCTTCTGCAGACCGCGCGCTCCGGTATCGGGCGGCGCCGCGGCAGCGGTCCCGCCGGCCGCGGGGCCTTCGACACCGCGCCGCGCCCCGGGGCATGACCGCCGCGTGGCCGCCCTCGCCAGAGTGGTTCCCGGAGCGGCGCGGCCTCGGGAGCGGCCTGGTGGTGATGGGGTTCGGCCAGGGCGCCTTCTTCCATTCCCACGCCATGAAGGGGCTCTCGCCGGACGGGGTGCTCCCCGCCTTCGTCGGATCGGGGTTCTGCTTCGCGGCGCTGGGCGGCCTCTCGGCGGCGCTGCTGCGCGACCCGCGGGCGGCGTCGCCGGGCGCGCCCGAAAGGCGCTCCGCCTCCGGCTACACCGGGCCGCTGTACCCCATCGGCCCGAGCGTGCCCTTCTGTCCGGCCTCGCGCAATTCGCCCTTCGAGTAGGTCCAGGTCCTCGGCTTGGCGCTCCCCGCCTTGGGGAAGGCCAGCTTCCAGCCGCCCGAGGCGGCGCTCACCTTGGGTTTGGCGCTGCAGTTGCCGAACTCCTCCGAGACCTTGGGATCCTTGCCGCGGGTCACGTCCGCCACCCGGAAGTGGGCCGGACAGTGCTTGTCCTTGCTGGGGAATCGCAGGAGGACCAGGCTCGGCTTCGACCGCGGGTTGGTGGCGGCAACCTGGATGGGACGCATCTCGGGGTCCACCAGCGTGCGGGTGCCGAGCATGAGCGCGTACTCGGCGTTGCTCCCCTTCCCGTACCGGACGACGTTGAGCTTCCCCTGGGCGGTGGCCACGGTCTTCACCACCTTGCCGCCGGTCCGCTCCTTCCTGGGCGGCGGCGCCGGCGGCGGAGGCGCCGGTTCCGGGGCGGCGACCGGCGGCCGCTCCACGGGCCGCGGCGGCGGGGGCGGCGGCGCCGCCGGCTTGGCCTTCTCCTCCCCCTTGCACCCGGCGGCCAGGATCGCCAGACCGAGGACCACCGGCATGACGAGCGACTTCAACGCGGTGTGCTTCACGTGTGCCTCCTCGCTCCGGACTTGAAGGAGCCGACACAGTCTAGCCCCGATGGGCCCGGCTTCCACCGTGGGGCTACGGATGGGGGTGGTGGTCAAAGGGGGGTGGACGTACGAGCCTGGCGCGCGCCGCTTGGAATGGGTTGGCGCCGGGCACCCGGGTCGTGGACCAGGACCCGTACCACGAGTGGACAGAATGCGACGGCCGTGCTTCGATCGGGCCCGGCCATGGAAGCGGTCTGGCGCCGAGCCGTTCCGCTCGTGGTGCTCGCCGCCTGCGCCACCTCGCGCGTCACGCCAGGACGAGGAGGCCTGCAGCGCGGGAGTGCCAGCGGCGTGCGCCGACCGCGGGCGAAGAGCGCTCGCGGGCGACGGCGCTCCGCGGGACGATCGCGACGCGGCGGCCTGGTTCTTCGGGAGCAACTAGGCGCCGCCCGGCCGCTCAGCCTTCCCCCGCCCCAGCGACAGGATCCGCGCCGGGAGCAGGATCACCGCCTTCACCAGCTCCAGCACCCCGTCGACGGCGATGCCGACCAGCCGGAAGGGGATGGAGAGCAGCCACACCAGTGGATAGAGGAGCACCGCCAGCAGGGCCAGCGGCCAGCAGACCACCAGCAGGAGCAGGAAGAGGAGGAGCTTCACCATGGCGCCCCATCATACGGGGGCCGGGTCCGGCCATTTCGGCCAATCGGGGCCTCTCGGCTCGACGGCAGGCCTCGAGCGGGGCATGCCCGCCCGCCCATGATCCATCACCTTCCCTGATATGTCCTAAACGAACTTCGGATGAGTGCTGATGGCTCGGCCGTGCGAGCCTCCAGGCGGTGCGCCACCTCATCTCACCAGCGGGCGAGACCGGAGCCGGGTGGCCCGGCGCCTCCGGACCGCCGCGCACCGCGCCACCCGGGAGGCTGCCCTTCGAGCTCACGGAACGCATCTCGGCGAGCGAGGACGCCGTCGCCGTCGACACCGCCGCCTACACGGCGGAGGTGGTGAGCCTCCTGCACGGGGTCTTCCTCGACGTGGTGCGGGTTCGGCAGCCCGAGATCGAGCCGGTCCTGGCCGGCCGGGCGAGGTTCCCGCTGGCCGACCAGTCCCTGCTGCTCCGGACCCTGCAGGCCCACGGCATCTGGTTCCAGCTCCTCTCCATCGCCGAGCAGAACGCCGGGATGCGGCGCCGGCGCCTGCTCGAGACCGAGCGAGGGCTGGATGGGGTCCCGGGGACCTTCGCCAGCGTGGTGGCCGAGGTCCTCCGCGCCGGCGTACCCCCGGATCGGCTCCAGTCGCTGCTCGACGGCCTCCGGGTGCGGCCGGTGGTCACGGCGCACCCCACCGAGGCCAAGCGGGTCACGGTGCTGGAGATCCACCGCCGGATCTACCTGCTGCTGGTGCAGATGGAATCGACGCGCTGGACGCCGCGCGAGCGCCACGCCTTCGTCGACGACCTGCGCGCCGAGGTCGACCTGCTGTGGCTCACCGGCGAGCTGCGGCTGGAGAAGCCCACCGTCGACCAGGAGGTGGCCTGGGGGCTGCACTTCTTCAACCAGGCCCTCTACGAGCGCGTCCCGGAGCTCCTGGAGCGCCTGGAGTCGCGGCTGGAGCGGCTTCGCGCCGGCCGGGGGGATCGGTTTCGCGTCCCGCCGTTCTTCCAGTTCGGCACCTGGATCGGCGGCGATCGGGACGGCAACCCGGCCGTCACCAGCGAGGTCACGCGCCGGGCGCTCTTCGCGAACCGCGTGGCCAGCCTGCGGCGCCACCGCTCGCGGCTCGGGCAGCTGGTGCAGCGGCTGTCGGTGGCGGAACGCTCCATCGAGGTCCCCCCGGAGTTCCGCGCCGCCCTGGCCTCGGCGCTGGCCGCGAGCGGAGACGCCCAGCGCATCGCCGCCCGCAATCCGGGAGAGGTGTTCCGGCAGTTCGCCGCCTGCATGAAGCGGAAGCTCGAGGCGACCCTGGAGGCCGCCGAGCGCGGCGAGCCCGCTCCGGACGCTCCCGCGGCCTACCCCGACGCCGACGCGCTGATCGCCGACCTGCTCCTGGTGGAGCGGGCGCTGGAGGCCATGCGCTGCGGCCCGCTCGCCCGCAAGCTGGTGCGCCCATTCCGGCGGGAGGTGGAGTGCTTCCGGTTCCGCACCGCCAGCCTGGACCTGCGGGAGAGCTCGACCTCCACCAACGCCGCGCTGCGCGACCTGTGGCGAGCCACGGGCGGCGCCTCCGCGCCTCCACCGCCCGTCGACCCGGAGCGCTGGGGAGCGTGGCTGCGCGACGAGCTGGCCCGTCTGCCGTGCGGCGCGCCGGAGCCTCCGCTTCTCCCGGCCCAGGCCGACGCCACCCTGGGCCAGCTGCGCCTGGTGGCGGAGACGCGCGACCGCCTCGACCGCGAGGCGGTGGGCAGCTTCATCCTCAGCACCACCCGCTCGACCGCCGACGTGCTGGGCGCCTACCTGCTGGCGAAGCGCGCCGGACTGTTCCTGGGGTCGGGCGAGTCCGAGCGCTGCTCGGTCGCGATCGTCCCGCTCTTCGAGAGCATCGACGACCTGGAACGGGCTCCGGCCATCCTGCGCGAGATCTTGTCGACCCCGCTGGTGCGAAGGACCGTCCAGGGGCTGGGCGGGGTCCAGGAGGTGATGGTCGGCTACTCCGACTCGAACAAGGACGGCGGCTACCTGTGCTCCAACTGGAAGCTGTTCGAGGCGCAGGCCCGGCTCCACGAGGTGGGCCGGGCCTGCGGCATCCCGGTGTCCTTCTTCCACGGGCGCGGTGGCCCGGTGAGCCGCGGCGGCGCGCCGGTGGGCCGGGCCATCGGGGCCCAGCCGGCCGGATCGGTGCAGGGACGGCTGCGCGTCACCGAGCAGGGCGAGGTGGTCTCGTTCAAGTACGCCAACCGCGGCACGGCCCTGTTCCAGATGGAGCTCCTGGCCGCGAGCGTCATGGAGCACAGCCTCGGGTTCGGGCCCGAGCCTCACCTGGGCGCCGAGGTCGAGGGGGCCATGCGCACGCTGTCCGATCTCTCGCGGGCCGCCTACCGGCGGCTCCTCGAGCACCCGGGCCTGCTCGGCTACTACCGGAGTGCGAGCCCGGTCGAGGAGCTCAACCTGCTCAACATCGGCTCCCGCCCCGCTCGCCGCTCCAGCGCCGGGACGCTGGAGGAGCTGCGGGCCATCCCCTGGGTGTTCGCCTGGACCCAGAACCGCCACCTGGTGCCCGGCTGGTACGGGGTCGGGACCGCCCTGGCCCGGTTCGCCGAGATGCGGGGCCGCTCCGGCGAGGAAATGCTGCGCCGGATGTTCGAGGACTGCCACCCCTTCCGGCTCATCGTCGACGAGGTGGAGAAGACCCTTCCCCAGGTCGACCTGGACGTGGCCCGGGAATACGCCCGCCTGGTCCCGGACGCGTCGGCCCGGCAGGAGATCCATGGCCTCTTCGAGGAGGAGTACCACCGCACCGTCGAGGCCGTGCTGCGCGTGACCGGGCGAGACCTGCTCCTCGATCGCTTCCCGCGGTTCCGCCGCCGCCTCTCCCGCCGCCTCCCGGCGCTGAAGCGGGTCGGCCTGGAGCAGGTCGAGCTGGTGCGCCGCTTCCGCGCTGCCCGGGACCGGAGACCGCCCGGCGAGGAGCACCTGGCGCCGCTGCTCCTGTCCATCAACTGCGTGGCCGCCGGTCTCGGCTGGACGGGCTAGCCAGATCGGGGCGTGCCGCGGCGTGCCGCCCCGCCTCTACCCCGGCAGGTAGCTCTCGCCCTGCATGAGGTAGCGGTCGGCGCCGCGGGCGGCACGCCGCCCCTCGTGGATGGCCCACACCACCAGCGACTGCCCGCGCGCCGCGTCCCCGGCCGCGAACACTCCCGGGATGCTGGTCATCTTCTCCTCGTCGGTCCAGACGTTGCCGCGCTCGTCGAGCTTCACGCCCAGCTCGCTGACCAGGCCCTCGCGCTCCGGCCCCACGAAGCCCAGCGCCAGGAGCACCAGGTCGGCCGGGATGACCTCGTCGGTGCCCGGCACCTCGCGCGGCCCGAAGCGGCCGTCCGGCCCCTTGGCCCACTCCACCTGGCACACGTGCAGGGCCTTGACTCGCCCCTGCTCGTCGCCCTCGAAGCGCTTGGTGCTCATGCCGAAGCGGCGCGGGTCCTTCCCCCAGAGCGCGGCCGCCTCCTCCTGGCCGTAGTCCACCCGGTAGATCTTGGGCCACTCCGGCCAGGGGTTGTCGGGCGCGCGCTCGTCCGGCGGGCGCGGCAGGATCTCCAGCTGCACCAGGCTCCTCGCCCCGTGCCGGATGGAGGTGCCGACGCAGTCGGTGCCGGTGTCCCCGCCGCCGATGACCACCACCCGGCGATCCTTGGCCGAGATGTAGTCGCCGTCGGCTAGCCCCGAGTCGAGCAGGCTGCGGATGTTGGCGGTGAGGAACTCCATGGCCAGGTGGATGCCGGAGAGCCGCCTCCCCTCCACCGGCAGCTCGCGCGCCTTGGTGGCGCCGACGCACAGCACCGCCGCGTCGAAGTCGCTGACGAGCCGGCGAGTGGGGATGTGCTTCCCCACCTCGGTGCCGGTGATGAAGCGGATGCCGGAGTTGGCCATCAGCCGCACTCGCCGGTCGACCAGCCGCTTGTCGAGCTTCATGTTGGGGATGCCGTAGGTGAGGAGTCCGCCGGGCCGCTCGGCCCGCTCGAAGACCGTCACCCAGTGGCCGGCCTTGTTGAGCTGGGCGGCGCAGGCCAGCCCGGCCGGGCCACTCCCCACCACCGCCACCTTCTTGCCGGTGCGGGTCTGCGGCCGGTCCGGCTCCACCCAGCCCTCGGCGAAGGCCCGGTCCACCACGGCGCACTCGATGGCCTTGATGGTGACCGGGTCGCCGGAGATGCCGATGGTGCAGCTCCCCTCGCACGGCGCCGGGCAGACGCGCCCGGTGAACTCGGGGAAGTTGTTGGTCTTGTGGAGCCGGATGATGGCCTCGCGCCACTGCCCCTGGTAGACGAGGTCGTTCCACTCAGGGATGAGGTTGTTGACGGGGCAGCCCGAGGCCATGCCGCTGAGGAGCTTGCCGGTGTGGCAGAAGGGCAGCCCGCAGTCCATGCAGCGCGCCCCCTGAGTGCGCAGGGTCTCCTCCGGCACCGGGGGGTGGAACTCGTCCCAGTCCTTGACGCGCTCCAGGGGCGGGCGGTCGTGGGACGGCTCGCGCGGGAACTCGATGAACCCCGTGGGCTTGCCCATTCTAGTTCCCGCCCACGCGCATCTCGTCCCTGGTGTTCTCCCAGAAGGCGGCCATGACCGCCTCGTCCGGCGGCAGGCCCTGGGCCCGGAAGCGGGCCTGGGCCGCCAGCACCCGCCGGTAGTCGTTGGGGATGATCCGCACGAACTTCCTCGCCAGCTCCGGCCAGGCGTCGAGCACCAGCTGCCCACGCGTCGACCCGGTGGCCTGCACGTGCTTCTCCACCAGCCGCCGCACCAGCGCCACCTCCTCCGGGTCGGAGAGCGGCTCCAGCCCCACCATGTCCCGGTTGCAGGAGCGCTCGAAGACCCCGCCCTCGTCGAGCACGAAGGCCAGGCCGCCCGACATGCCGGCGGCGAAGTTGCGCCCGGTGGGGCCGAGCACCACCACCCGCCCGCCGGTCATGTACTCGCAGCCGTGGTCGCCCACGCCCTCCACCACCGCGGTGACGCCGGAGTTGCGCACGCAGAAGCGCTCGCCGGCCACCCCGCGGACGTAGGCCTCGCCGGCGGTGGCCCCGTAGAAGGCCACGTTGCCGATGACGATGTTCTCCTCGGCCACGAAGGTGGACTCCCGGGGCGGGAAGACCACGATCTTGCCGCCGGAGAGCCCCTTGCCGATGTAGTCGTTGGAGTCGCCCTCGAGGATCAGCGTCATCCCGGGGGGGAGGAAGGCGCCGAAGCTCTGGCCGGCCGAGCCCTTGCAGTGGAGGGTGATGGTGTCCTCGGGAAGGCCCTCCGGTCCCCACTTCCTGGTCACCTCGCTCCCGGTGAGGGTGCCCACCACCCGGTTGACGTTGCGGATGGGAAGGGTGGCCTTGACCGGCGTGCCCGACTCGATGGCCGGCCGGCAGATCTCCGCGAGCTGGGTGGCGTCCAGCGACCGCTCCACCCCGTGGTCCTGGGGGATCTGGCAGTAGCGCCCCCAGCTCTTGGGGACGGTGGGCCGGAAGAAGATGCGGGAGAAGTCGAGGTTGCGGGCCTTCCAGTGCTCGACCGCCCGCCGCATCTCCAGCCGCTCCGAGTGGCCCACCATCTCGTCCACGGTGCGGAAGCCCAGTTCGGCCATGAACTCGCGCAGCTCGGTGGCCACGAAGCGCATGAAGTTCACCACGTGGGCCGGGTCGCCGGTGAACTTCTTGCGGAGGTTCGGGTCCTGGGTGGCCACCCCCACCGGGCAGGTATTCAGGTGGCAGACCCGCATCATGATGCAGCCCAGCGCCACCAGCGGCGCGGTGGCGAAGCCGAACTCCTCGGCGCCGAGTAGGGTCGCCACCGCCACGTCGCGGCCGGTCTTGAGCTGCCCGTCGCACTCCACCGCGATGCGGCTGCGCAGGTCGTTCATGAGCAGCACCTGGTGGGTCTCGGCCAGGCCCAGCTCCCAGGGAATGCCGGCGTGCTTGATGGAGGTGAGCGGCGAGGCGCCGGTGCCGCCGTCGTAGCCGGAGATCAGCACCACGTCGGCGTGGGCCTTGGCCACCCCGGCGGCGATGGTGCCCACCCCCACCTCGGCCACCAGCTTCACCGAGATGCGGGCGCCGCGGTTGGCGTTCTTCAGGTCGTGGATGAGCTGCTTCAGGTCCTCGATGGAGTAGATGTCGTGGTGCGGCGGCGGCGAGATCAGTCCCACTCCGGGAGTGGAGTGGCGCACCCGCGCGATCCAGGGGTAGACCTTGGTGCCGGGCAGCTGGCCGCCCTCGCCCGGCTTGGCGCCCTGGGCGATCTTGATCTGCAGCTCGCGGGCGTTGACCAGGTACTGGCTGGTGACGCCGAAGCGGCCCGAGGCCACCTGCTTGATGGCCGAGTTCCTGGAGTCGCCGTTCGGGAGCCGCTGGTAGCGGGCCGGGTCCTCGCCCCCCTCGCCGGTGTTGGACCTGCCGCCCAGGCGGTTCATGGCCACCGCCAGGGCCTCGTGGGCCTCCTGCGAGATGGAGCCGTAGCTCATGGCGCCGGTCTTGAAGCGGCGCACGATGGCCTCCACCGGCTCGACCTGGGCCAGCGGCACCGGCTTGGCGGAGGGCTTGAGCTCCATGAGCCCGCGCAGGGTGGCCAGGGTGCGCGACTGGTTGTTCACCAGCGCCGAGTACTCCTTGAAAGCCTGGTAGTCGGCGGTGCGGCAGGCGTATTGCAGCTTGTGGACGGTCTCGGGGTTGAAGAGGTGGTACTCGCCGTCGGCCCGGTACTGGTACTGCCCGCCGGTGCCCAGGGTGGTGTGGCGGATGGCGCGCGGCGGGTAGGCGCGGTAGTGGCGGGCCTTCACCTCCTGGGCCACCACGTCGATGCCCACCCCGCCGATGCGGCTGGCGGTCCAGGTGAAGTACTCGTCCACGAAGTCCTGGTTCAGGCCCACCGCCTCGAAGACCTGGGCGCCGTGGTAGCTCTGGATGGTGGAGATCCCCATCTTGGAGATCACCTTGACCACGCCCTTGTTGATGGCCTTGATGTACTTCTGCTCCGACTTCTGGGCCGGGCCGGGGATGAGCCCCTGCTTCACCTGGTCGTGGATGGTCTCGAAGGCCAGGTAGGGGTTCACGGCGCTGGCGCCGTAGCCCACCAGCAGGCAGAACTGGTGCACCTCGCGCGGCTCGCCCGACTCCACCACCAGGCCGACGCGGGTGCGGGTCCCCTCCCGCAGCAGGTGGTGGTGCACCGCCGACACCCCGAGCAGCGCCGGGATGGGGGCGTCGCGCTCGTCGTGCCCCCGGTCGGAGAGGACGATGAGGTTGTGCCCCTCGGCGATGGCCTCGGAGGCCTGGGTCTGCAGGTCCTCCAGGGCCTTGCGCAGGCCGGCCCCGCCGTCGTTGACTCGGAAGAGCAGCGGCAGGGTGATGGTCTTGAAGCCGCGCGAGGCCGGCCCGCCGTCCAGGGCCCGGATCTTCTCCAGATCCTGGTTGTTGAGGACCGGGGTGGGCAGCTCCAGCTGGCGGCAGCTCTCCGGCGTCGGCTCGAGGAGGTTGCCCTCCGGGCCGGTGGCGGTCTCCACCGCCATCACGATCTCCTCGCGGATGGCGTCCACCGGCGGGTTGGTCACCTGGGCGAAGAGCTGCTTGAAGTAGCCGTAGAGCAGCTGCGGCTTCTCGGAGAGCACCGCCAGCGGCGTGTCGTTGCCCATCGAGCCGATGGGCTCGGTGCCCTCGGTGGCCATGGGGTTCATCAGGATCTTCACGTCCTCGGTGGTGTAGCCGAAGGTCTCCTGGCGGCGGAGCACCGTCTCGTGGTCGGGCTCGTGGACCCTCGGCGGCGCGGGCAACTCGTCGATGTGAACCAGGTACTGCTCCAGCCACTCGCCGTAGGGGTGCTCGCTGGCGATGCGCTGCTTCAGCTCCTCGTCGGAGACGATGCGCCCTTCCTCGGTGTCCACCAGGAACATGCGCCCCGGCTGCAGCCGGCCCTTGCGCACCACCTGCTCGGGCGGGATCTCGAGCACCCCCACCTCGGAGGACATCACCACCCGGTCGTCCTTGGTGACGTAGTAGCGGGCCGGGCGGAGCCCGTTGCGATCGAGCGTCGCCCCCACCACCACGCCGTCGCTGAAGGCGATGGAGGCCGGGCCGTCCCAGGGCTCCATGAGGCAGGAGTGGAACTCGTAGAAGGCCCGCTTCTCCGGGCTCATGGCCTCGTGCTTGGCCCAGGGCTCGGGCACCATCATCATCATGGCGTGGGGCACCGGGCGGCCCGCCAGGTGCAGGAGCTCGAGCACGTTGTCGAACATGGCCGAGTCCGAGCCGTCGGTGTCGATCACGGTGAGGATCTTCTTGAGATCATCGCCGAAGAGCTTGGACCCCATGCACGCCTGCCGGGCGTGCATCCAGTTGATGTTGCCGCGCAGGGTGTTGATCTCGCCGTTGTGCGAGATGTAGCGGTAGGGATGGGCCCGCGACCAGGAGGGGAAGGTGTTGGTGGAGAAGCGGGCGTGCACCAGGGCGATGGCCGAGCTCACCGCCTCGTCCGCCAGGTCCGGGTAGAACTCGCGCAGCTGCGGCGCGTTCAGCATCCCCTTGTAGACCACGGTCTTCCAGGAGAGGCTGGGGACGTAGAAGTCGCGCCGGCCGGGGATGTTGGAGCGGGCCACGTTCTTCTCGGCCAGGCGCCGGATGACGTACAGCTTTCGCTCGAAGGCCATCACGTCGGTGATGGCCGGTCCGCGCCCCACCAGGAGCTGGCGGATGAAGGGCTGGCTCGAGCGAGCCGTCTCACCCAGGGTGGAGCCGTCCACCGGGACGTCGCGCCACCCCAGCACCGCCTGCCCCTCGGCCCGCACTACCTCCTCCACCTTGCGGAGGCAGGCCTCCCGGCTCTGGGCGTCCTGGGGCAGGAAGACCATCCCCACCCCGTAGCGGCCGGGCTCGGGGAGCTTCACCTCCAGCTTCTGGCACTCCCGCTTCAGGAACTCGTGCGGGATCTGCAGCAGGATGCCGGCGCCGTCGCCGGTGTTCTTCTCGGCCCCCACCGCGCCGCGGTGCTCGAGGTTCAGGAGCACCTGCAGCGACTGCCGCACGATCTGGTGCGACCTGCGCCCCTTGATGTCCACCACGAAGCCGAACCCGCAGGAGTCGTGCTCGTAGCGCGGGTCGTAGAGGCCCTGCTTGGGGGGGTAGCCGTTCCTGTTCATCGAGTAAGGGTCCTTCAAAGCCGGTCCGGAAAGGTTCTAGTACACGCCCCCCGGCCCCGCCTTGGAGCGCCCGAGAGAGCCGGCCCCTTGCGGCGCCCGCTCGATCTCGCGCGTCGTCCTCCGCGGGATGTCGGCTCCCGGCCCTCCCGGCCGGGTGCCGCCGTCGACTTCGAACATGGAACGCCGGAGTTTGACCGATCCCGACGCCGAGCGTCAAGCGCCGCAAGGTCAAGGGGTTTTTCGCGGTCCGTCGGACCCTGGTCGGCCATCACCTTCCCGGACCACGCCGGGCTCCCTCGGGCTCGCCAGCCCCATCCGGGCGATCCACCCTTCCACGTCGGGCCAGGCCTTGCCGAGCGCTTCTCCGTGCGCCGCCCCCGGGACGATGCGAAGTTCGCGCGGGCCAGCCAGCGCCGCGAACACTCGCTCGGAGTGGGCGCGCGGCGTCTCGCGGTCCAGGGCCCCGTGGAGGAGGAGCACCGGAACCCGAACCCGTCGGGCGGCGTTCAGGGGACTGGCGTCGGCGACCGGGAAGGCGCCCTCCCTCCCGGCGAGGACGAGCGCTTCCCGGATCTGGGTCTCGCTGGCGAAGAACGGTGCCCGCGCGCGCGCGATGGTCTCGAGGTCCGAGAACGTATCCGCGGCGACGACCCCGATGATGCGGGAGTCCTGGGCCGCGGACTGGAGAGCGATGGCCGCGCCGAGGGAGTTCCCCATCAGGATGGCCCTCGAGATGTCGAGTTGATCGAGCGCCCGGGAGAGGTCGCGCTTCTCGTGGAACCCGTAGGTGCAGGCGTCCCCGCTCGACTCGCCGTGCGCCCTGGAATCGTACGCCAGCACGTCGAAGCCCTCGGGCACGAGCCGCTCCGCGATCCAGACCGCCGATTCCCGGTTGTCGGCGATCCCGTGCAGGGTGACGACGGCGACCGCGCGAGCGGGCGATCTCGCCGGGAATAGCCACCCGCGGAGCACCACGCCATCGGCGTCGATGGCGACGTCCCGGTGTGGGAGCGACGGGTTTGCGGTGACGTGCCGGCGCTGGGGATGGAGGATCGCGGCCGCACCCCAGGAGGGTGGAAGGCAGGCCGCCCCACCGATGCCGGCGATCAGGGCGGTGACCAACGCCGAGCGCATCTGACTGATCTACGGGGGCGATCCCCCGGGTATTTCGCGACCCGCGCGGAGAAGCGCAGGTGGGACGCCCGCCGCGCTTCGAGCCCGAGGACCTGGTGGTGGCCGCCGGCCAGGACGGCCTGGTGGCCAACGTGGCCAGGTACCTCCGGGGGCAGCTGGTGCTGGGGGTGAACCCCGATCCCGAGCGGCACGACGGAATCCTGGTGCCGCACCGGCCGGAGCGAGCCAAGGCGCTCCTCGCCGCCATGGCGGCGGGGCGCGCCGAGGTGGAGGAGCGAACCATGGTGGCGGCGCCGCCATGGTCGCGCCGGGCGCGACGCCGGGCGCCCGCGCGGCCGGGTGACGGACGAGCCCAAGGGTGGCGTTCGGCCGGGCATCACCCAACCGGGATGGCTCGCCACCGGCGCCGGGGGGGTCTTCGAGGGCATGAGACACCCAATCCTGCTGAGCATGAGAAACCCATTCCTGCTGACGACGTTGACATTGCTTGCGGTCGCCGCCCTCGAGGCCTGCGGAGGCTCGAGCGACGGCGGAGGTGGCGGGCAGACCTGCACGCCCGTGACGACGGCCACCGTGACCATCGGAGCCACGGGCGTATCGCCCAAGGTCGTGTGCGTGCTCCCGACGACCGGTACGGTGAGGTTCAACAACGCCGACACGGTGGCGCACGACATCGAGGATTCGGGCACGAACTGCCCGCAGCTCAACCTCGGATCGATCCCGGCCGGCGGCAACATCACCACGGCGACCTTCCCGACGGTCGGCGTCTGCAATTACCACGATCAGGTCGCCCCGACGAACGCCGCCTTCCAGGGCACCGTCGGCGTGACCAGCGGCCCGGTCGGGGGCTACTGAGCATGCGGACGCAAGGTGCACCGGCCGCCATCGCGGTGGCGATGGCGGCCCTGGGGCTCGTCGCCTGCGACACCGCGGGCCTCGCGCCCATCGACTGGCAGAAGGTGCCCGGGCCCGGACCGGGCGGCTCGATCCTGGGCTTCGGCGCGCCGGGGACCTTCGACGAGCGCGGGAACTTCACGATCCGGGCCTTCCGGGACGGGGACGTCATCCGGCTCTACTATGGCGGCAGCGACGCCACCGGAGACCCCGCCTGCCCGGGCATGAACGGCTCTCGCTGGCGCATCGGCCTCGCCGAGTCGACCGACGGCGTGAGCTTCACCAGGGTCCAGGGCACCGAGACCGGCGGCGCCATCGTCGACAACGGCGCGCCCGGGCAATTCGACTCCCTCCTCACCTACCGCCCCTACGTGCTGAAGGACGGCGCGACCTACCGCATGTGGTTCAATGGAGCCACCCTGCCCTTCAACTGCCCCACCGGCACCCTCGGCAAGGACCGCCGCATCGGGTACGCCGAGTCGGAGGATGGCGTCCACTGGACCAAGCACTACGACGGCGCCGGGCCGGGCGGGAGCGTGCTGCCGCTCGGCGCGCCGGGCGAGCTCGACGCGCAGCAGGTGGGCTACGCCTGGATCATGAAGGACGGTGCCGAGTACAAGATGTTCTACTCGGCCAACGACGCCTCGAACTTCTGGCGGGTCGGCCTGGCGGTGTCCACCGACGCGCGCACCTGGACCAAGGTCCGCGGCGACACCGCCACCGGCGCGATCCTCGACCTCGGGCCGCCGGGCAGCTTCGACGCGGCCTGCGCCTACCAGCCCTCGGTGGTGAAGGAGCGCGAGCTCTACCGCATGTGGTACCGGGGGTGCGAGGCGCCGGGCCCCTTCGGCGGCCCGAGCCGCGGCAGCATCGGCTACGCGGAGTCGAACGACGGGATCAGCTGGCGGAGGGTCCCGCAGCCCGGGTTCGGCGGCGCGGCCCTCGGGACAGGGTCTGCCGGCAGCTTCGATTCGTTCGGCCTCACCTCACCATCGGTCTTCGTCGACGGTTCGACGTGGGTGATGTACTACGCCGGCATCGACACGACAGGCGTGTACCTGACCGGCCTCGCCCGGGGGCCCCGGTAGGCCCTGGTTTGGTTGGCGCTCGCCCTCCCGGGGTGGGCCACGGCGGTGATGTTCGAGCTGGCGGTGGAGAGAGACGGCCGGGCGCGCGGCACGAGGCTCCGGCGACGCCGCCCGCGCCAGCTCTGGGCACGAGGCTCGGGCGACGCTGTCGGCGCCAGTCCCTGGCTGTCAGACCCCTGACCTATACCGATGTTCAGTATGGGTCCGCCCCCCGAGCTCGCCGCCGTGGTCGAGGCCTGGATGAAAATGGTCGCGGCGCCGCCGCGGCCCACCGCCGGCGCCTGGCAGGCGGAGCGCGAGCCCTCGTTGCGCGGGCTCGAGCGTCAGGGCTTTGGCATCGAGGTGAACGAGAGTGACCGGCGCGGCCTGGTGCGCCACGAGGCGGCGCTGCTCGTGGACCGGCTGCTCGCCCCGGTGGCCCGCGGGCGCGGCGCCCTGGACCTCGCCATCGGCGAGGCCCTGGGGGTGCTCTCGCTCGGGGACCGCGCGCTGCGGCTGGGCTACGCCTCCATCGGCGACTATGCCCGCGAGAAGCTCGGGCTCAAGCCGCGCACCGCCCAGGCCATGGCCCAGCTCTCCCGGGAGCTGCGCCGGGCCCCCTTGCTCCAGGACGCGGTCCTGCGGGGCGAGGTGAGCGCCAGCAAGGCCCAGGCGGTCCTCCCGGTCGTGTTCGGCGACAACGAGTCCGCCTGGGTGGAGCGGGCCAGGGCCGAGACGGTCCGGGCGCTCGAGCGGGCGGTTCGCACGGAGCGCGGGGAGGAGGAGGCCGAGGAGTCGTGGGACCGGATCTACGTGCCGCTCTCGGCCGCGGAGCGGGCGGTGGCGGACGAGGCGCTCCTGCTCGCGGGGAAGGTGCTCGGGACGCTGCCGCCGCG
>DASTPH010000144.1:0-5835 GCA_035762305.1 Anaeromyxobacteraceae bacterium | reverse complement strand
CCCACGGTCGCCAGCTTCTCGCTCTGGACCATGTCTCGCTCGTGCTGCACCAGCGCCTCCGCCATGTGGTTGAACTGGGCCGCCAGCGCTCCGAACTCGTCCCGGCTCCGGATCTCGATCCGGGTGCTCATCTCCCCGCGCGACAGGCGCCGGGCCGCCTCCCCGAGCCGGGCCACCGGCAGGGCCACTGATCGCCGGATGGCCAGGCCGACCGCGAGCGCCAGCAGTGGGGCGGCGACGAGGAAGGCCAGCGTCCGGGTGGCCGTCGAGCGCTGGAGGGCGCTTGCCTTCTGGCGGAGCTTCATCGCAGCGAGGTCCCCGCGCGCGTTCAGTTGGTCGATGCGGTCATCCACCAGGAACAGGAGCGACCGGCCGCGCTCGTCCAGCGCCTCGACGCCGGACCCGGCGGGAGCGGCGGCCCGACGGCGGTGGAGCACGTCGAGCTCGGCGGTGGCCCGCTCGATGTCGCTCACCATGGCTAGGGCCTCGGCGTCGCCCGTGCGCTCCACGATGTTGCCCTCGAGCTCCCTCACGCGGCGCCGGATGCCCTCGTAGTCCGCGGGGGCGAGGCGCTCCGCGTACTGCTCCCGCACGGCCACCTCGAGGGCCAAGAGGATCCGCTCCTTCTCCTCGAGCTTCTTGATCTGCTCCAGCGCCGGTTCGATGTCGCGGAGCCCCGAGAGCACGAGGAGCAGCGCTGCGGCGAAGGCGCAGACCAGCGTCGAGAAGGCCAGGAAGAGGCGGCGCCCGGTGGTGATGCGGGGGCGGCCCTCTTCCGCGGTGGGTGGTCCCTGTGGCACTCGTGCCCTCCCTGACGAATGACGCCGAGGGTAATCCTGTAACCACCGTTACCACTGGAAGAAGCGCCTCGAGGGGTCGTGGCAGGATCGGATACAGCACACCCGCTATCGGAGCCGTCCCGGCGCCAGGTGACGTGTCGGAGGCTGGTACGCCTCGCGCGGGGCCGGGTCCGGCGGGACCGCCACCCCGGTTCAGCCTCGGGAGCCGAGGGTGAAGGGCATGTGCACCCGCCCGCCGCGCTCCAGGGAAACCAGCCGCGGCACGCTCAGTCCCCCGTGGGCCCCGACGGCTTGGCCGCGGTCCGGGTGTCGGGGCCTCCGCTCGCGGACTTCACGTCGAGGAGCTCGGTCTCGTAGATGAGCGTGGCGTTGGGGCCGATGATGCCGGGCTTCCTCTTCCTTCCGGGCATGCCCCGCTCGCCGTAGGCCAGCTTGGCAGGGATGAAGAGCTGCCACTTGGAGCCCGCCGGCATGAGCTTCAGGGCTTCGCTCCAGCCCGGGATCACCCGCGCCAGGTCGAGGGTCGCGGGCCGGCCGCGCCTGTAGGAGCTGTCGAACTCGGTCCCGTCGACGAAGGAACCCCGGTAATGGCACACCACCTGGTCGCCGTCCGTCGGCTTCTTGCCGTCGCCCGCCCGCAGGACCTTGTACTGGAGCCCGCTCGGGAGGGTCACCACGCCTTCCTTCTTCGCGTTCTCGGCCAGGAAAGCCTCCCCCTGCTTCTTTGCCTCCGCGGGCGTCTTGGCGGGTTGCGCCTCGGTCGTCTTCGCGGACTGCTGCGCCTGCTTCTGCTTCTGATCGACCTGGAACGCGGTCATGGTCTGGCGAAGCTCGTCGTCGGTCAGGAGCAGCTTCCGGCCCGAGAGGCCGTCCCGAAGTCCCCTCGTCAAGAGGTCGCCGTCGACCTCGACTCCCTGGCGCTTGAGCCCCTGCGCCATGCCGACGCCCATCGCGTAGCTGAGCTTCTCCTGCTCCGTCTTCAGGACTGGATCGTCCCCGGCACCGGCCTGACCGGAGAGGAGTGCCACCCCGACGAGCGCCAGCCTTCCGATTCTCATGAACATCCCCTCCTTCGGTGGTTGCTGAGAATACCGCAGCGTCCGCTCACCTGACGACGACCTCGCTTCTCGGATTCAGCGGGAAGGGCATCTGCACCCGCTGACCCGGCCCGGCCGTCGGGGCGCGGGCGACCTGGCCGCGGAGCACGCCCTGGGCGCACGACACCACCTGCTCGCTCGCCCCGCCCCATTCCCGGACCCTGGCCTCGACGATCCGCACCTCGCCCTCGAGCATCTCCATCTCGAGGACGAGGGTGGCCGGTTTGCCGCGTGGGATCGGGCCCGGCGCCGCGCCTCCGCCGAACCCGACGTCCCGATCGACGCAGCGGGCGAGCCGGTTCTGGACCGGCGCGGCGAGGAGCGCCCTGCGGACGGCCCGGTGGATCACCCGGCCGGCCATCGGCGGCGCCGACGGGTCCCTGGAGGGGGTGCTCCAGGTGAGGCGCGGCGTCCCCTTGGCGACCGCCGGTGGAGCACGGGGTGGAGGTGCGGTCGCGGGAGGCGGCGCGACGGGAGGCGCCACCGCCGGCGCCGGAGCCGGCGGCACGGGCTGCGACCCCGAGCGGGTGAAGAAGAGGACGAGGGTCAAGCTGACGCCGAGCAGGGAGGCGATGCCGAGCGCGGCGATGAGGAGCGTCCGTTTCATGTCGCGATTCTCCGCGGGCGCGGTCACTGCGAGATGGTCACCTGCCAGACGCCGTTCTTCTGGGTGGCGTTGACGGTCAGCTTTCTGGAAACCCCGCCGGATTTCACCGTCACGCTGCTCTCCCCGGCGCGCTTCACCGCGATCTTGACCCGCTCTCCTCGCGGGGGCGTCACCGTCAGCATCTCTGGGTCGGAGGGCGACCAGTCGATGCTCGCTTTCGTCGGCTTTCCCGCGGCATCGACGGCGGAGGCACTGACCTCGACGGTGTCCTGGGCGGCGGCGCCCGTGTAGGTGGGCGGCGAGACCCAGCGCTCGCCGGTGTAGGTGAGCCGCGGATCCAGCTTGAAGGTGAGGGCGATCTTCGCGACCGCGGGCGGAGCCTTCTCGTCGCCGGCAGGCGACGACGGAGCGGAGAGCGTCAGGAACGAGAGCACGACGAGCGGCGCGGCAAGAGCGCTTCGCATGTTCTTCCCCTTCGAGGGCATGACTGCGGAGACGTACCGCTGCCCATCCCCTCCGCGGAGGGAGGGGATGGGCAGGGAGGACGTTGGCTAGTGGCAGTAATGGCTGACCACGCCGGTCGCGTAGTTACAGGCGGCGCTTCCCGGGTTGGCGTCGGCGCCCGAGACCCTGACCTTGGTGACGTTCAGGAACGTCGGCTCCGGGGTCGCCTGGCCCGCGGCGCCAACCTGCGTCACGCTCCGGAAGCACGCCCCGCTCGCGGGGACCGGGAGCAAGGTGACCGGGTCCACGTGGGCGGGAGTGCAGGCACCACCGCTCGTGAGCGACAGCAGATTGGTCCGGCCGAGCGTGTTGTCGGGCGCGAGGCCGTCCACCGGGATGATCACCTCGGGGTGATCGAAGGGAGCCCGGTCGAACCGGTTGCGCTCGTCGGTCAGCTCCAGGAGGAAGTCGACCAGCGCGACCTTCTCCTCCTCGCTGAGGTTCGACTGGATCTCGATGTTCATGTTGACGAGGTTGAAGTCGCGGTGGGCCTTGTTGGTGATGGGGAAGTCACCGCCCCGGCTGTAGAAGTCCACCACCTGCCGCAAGGTCAGCTTGCCGCCGTTGTGGAAGTAGGGACCGGTGAGCTCCACGTTGCGCAGCTGGGCCGCCTTGATGCTGCCCATCCGGCCCACCCGGTTGACGTTGGGCCAGGTGCCCATCTGGGCCTGGACGTCGCCGGGCCTGTTGCTGAACCCGCCGAAGTTCAGGACCTCGGCCGCGATGTTGGACGTGTTGAACGGCCCCAGCGAGTCCATGAACCCCTCGATCATCGCCGTGTCGGTGAGGGTGTTCACCATGCCGCCGATGGCGCCGCCCGCCTCGTCCAGCTCGGGCGGGAAGTCGCCGACGGTGATGTTGTTCGCGAAGGCCCCCAGGTACGGCGGGAGCAGAGGGTTGGCGGGCTCCCCGTCACACCCCGGGTTGATCTGCTGATCCTGCGCCGTCGGCTCGAACAGGCCGAAGCACTCGGCGGCGGGATCGAACGTGCTCATCGCGATTCCGGGGGCCGCGGGCTGCGGGTACCTGAAGTTACCGGCGGCATCGGCAGGGCCGGCGACGTCGCCGCCGGGGTTGTAGCTCGGACCAGCGAGGTTCTTCATCATCAGGGTCGAGAGGGACAGCGGCCAGCCGAAGGCGTCATTGCCGCCCCGGCCCAGGTCCTCGGCGATGGGCCGGACGCCCAGGTTGTACATGCCGTTGTCGAGGAAGGCGGAGTCGGCTCCCGTCCAGCCGCCGAACACGGCCGGGTCGAGGAACGGCAGCCCCGCCGCGGTGGCGCCGGGGTACGCGAGGCCATCCACCGGGTTGGGAACGAGGCTCTGGTCGACGATCCGGCGCTCCACCGCATCCTGGCCGTTTTCCGTGATCTCCGATTCGAGCAGGAAGCCCGTGATCACGCGGAGCCTGGCGAGCGGCTCGACGATGAGCTCGACGCCCGGCGAGGAGAACTCCGCCACCGCGTCCATGAGGTTGATCTTCGAGGTGAACGGCATGGTGTGGTCGGTCAGCGTCGGGATGGCGTGGCACTCGCCGCACCGGGCGGTCCTGAAGTTGGGGTTCTTCAGGGACAGGTTGGACGCGAAGAAGATGTCCAGCCCGAGGAGTGGATCCGGATCGTTCTGGCCGCGGGTCCCGTCGGACACCACGAACGTCCCGCCGGTGCCTCCCTCACCCGAGGGACTCAGGAGAGCCTGGACGCCCGGGTCCCGCTTGAAGTTGCCCCACGGCGTGAAACAGTAGTTCGGACGCGCACCCGGCTGGCCGCAGTTGAGCAGGTCCGCCACGAGCCCGGGCTCGCCTGGCTCTCCCAGGGACTCGAACGCTCCCGGATTGCGATCCAGGAACTGGTCGAACGGCGTGTCGTCCGGGACCAGGATCTGCACCCATGCGTTGATCGAGAGACCCCAGAAGAGGCTGAAGTTGCCCTCCATCTGGGTGAACTGGTTGGTGTCGGCCTTCACGGCCGCGCCGTTGGCGATCGTGAGGACATACCCGTCGAACGGGTCGGCGGTGTTGGCGGTGTCGAACACGTCGACACCCGGGGCCGGATGCGCCAGAACCGGGATTGCGGGGGTACCGGCACACTGGTTCGGATGCAATGCGGCGTTGCCGTCGGTGTAGCAGCCGTCGAGATGGCGCCCCGCGGTCACCCAGAGCGCTGGGTAGAACGCCCGCCGGATCAGGCCCGGGTAGCTGATGCAGAGCCCGGGCTTCCCGGCTGCGGGCGAACCGGGAGAGCGATCCTGGGACGGGAGTCCAGCGCACGCCGAACCGCCCTGGTTGGAGTAGAGCCCGATCACGCTGTCGGTCGGATCCACGAGCTGGTTGGCCAGAGGAGTCACGGCACCCTGGAGAGCGGAAGGTGCGGGCGTCGTGGCCTGGGCCGGCTGGAGCAGCTTCTTGCCGATCTTGGACCAGTTGCGGCCGTCGAAGGACATCTCGAACTTGCTCAGGCCCGGACCCGTCGCCAGCGACGCGATGCTGGCGAACCGGATGACCTGCCGGGTTGCCGCCATGTTGTTTCCCTGACAGGCGGTGCCGGCCGGGTTGACGGTGGCGCAAGCGAACACGTGCGCCTGGGGGTCCGCCGCGCCGAACACGCTACCGCCGTTGAAGTCGTGCCGAGCTCGCCCGTCCCAGAAGTTGTCGAAGTTGAAGGCCGCCGCCTGCATCGTCGGGGTGTTGCGCGGCTCCACCCGGCGGATGCCCTGGAAGGTCGCGACCGGGTCGACCGAGACCGCATTGGCAGCGTCCACGGTGGCGTCCCCGGTGGTGCGAACGTCGGGCATCACCGCCTGGACGCCGTTGGCGGCCGGCTGGAACG
>DASTPH010000143.1:0-17592 GCA_035762305.1 Anaeromyxobacteraceae bacterium | reverse complement strand
CGACCTCCACCCCCACCACCGCCCCGCCGGTTTACGCCTTCGGCTGCGGCCACTGCCACCCGCTCGACCAGGTGAAGCACCTGGACGGCGCCGTCGAGGTGGAGGTGTACGACGCGGCCGCCCCGGCCGGCTCGCTCAAGGCGCGGGCCTCGCCCGCGGCTGCCTACTCCGGCGGGCTCGACGGGACCTGCTCCGGCACTTACTGCCACTCCTCCGGCCAGGAAACGCCGAGCTGGACGAAGCCGCGCGACGGCGCGGCCATCGCGAGCCCGGCCTGGAGCTCGGGGCAGTCGCTCGGCTGCACCGGGTGCCACGACAACCCGCCAGCGTATCCGTCCGGCGGACCCGGGGCGCCGGACGCCAACGGGCACGTGGGACTGCGCGACGACGGCTACGTCTGGGGTCACTTCGGCGGCCTGCCCGGCCCGTCGCTCTACTCGAAGCACGGCAAGCTCGGCTTCGGGGACGACGCGTCGCCGATCACGTGTCAGACGTGTCACGTGGACACGGTGGATCCGGCCAACACCGGCCCCTCCGCCTTCTACTACCTGGACACCACGGGCGACTACACGTTCGGCGGAGGCGTCCTCGACGACGCTTGCGCCGTGTGTCACACCGGAGGCGGCGCCACGACGGGCACCGGCAGGATCCTTCCGCTCAGGCACGTGAACGGTACCCGGGACGTGGTGTTCGACGCGCGTACCTCCCTCCCCCAGGGCATCTCCTGGCTGCCGGCCGCCCCCAACCGACCGTCTCGCCCGTACTGGGCGTCGAACGCGTCGCTGAGCTCGTATCCTCCGGACACCTCCGGCTTCGACGGCACCACCTTCTCCCTCACCCTGGGAGCGTCGGGTGTGACGCCGGCCGCCAGCTACGACGCCCCGACCAAGACCTGCAGCAGCGTCGCCTGCCATCTCGACAGCACCGGACCGGTCTGGGGCACCGGCTACGCCACCTCGGGCCCCGCGAGCGGCTGCGCAGACTGCCACCACTTCTAGCTGCCTCGCTGGCGCTGCCGCTACCCCTCGACCCGCAGCCGCGGGGCGTCGGCCCACAGCCCCTCGAGGTCGTAGAACTGCCGGGTCTCGGGGAACATCACGTGGGTCACCACGTCGCCGTAGTCCAGGAGCACCCAGCGGCCGCCGCTGCGCCCCTCGATGCCCAGCTTGTGGGCTCCGAGCGCGCCGAGGCGCCGGTCCACCTCGTCGGCGATGGCCGCGGCCTGCGGCTCCGAGTCGGAGCTCATCACCACGAAGAAGTCGGCGTAGGAGACCAGCCCGCGCACGTCGAGCACCAGCACGTCCTCGGCCTTCTTCTCCAGCCCGGCCTGGGCCGCCGCCATGGCCCGCGGCCGCGCCGACTCGTCCCGCCCGTGCGCCGGGGCCAGGGGAGCCGCCGCCCCCCGCGGCGCCTTGCGCGCCGGCGTGCGGGCGGGAGCGGCCCTCCGGGCAGGGCGGGACTTGCGGGCAGGCTTTCGCATCAGGTCCTCACGTGTCCATCGCCCTCGACCACGAACTTCTGGGTGGTGAGCTCCTCGAGCCCCATGGGGCCGAAGGCGTGCAGCTTGGTGGTGGAGATGCCGATCTCGGCGCCGAGCCCGAGCTCGCCGCCGTCGTTGAAGCGGGTGGAGGCGTTCACCATCACGGCGCTGGCGGTGACCTCCCGCTCGAAGCGCCGCGCGTTCCCGAGGTCGCGGGTGACGATGGCCTCGGTGTGCATCGAGCCGTAGCGGGCGATGTGGTCCAGGGCGGCGTCGAGGTCGGCCACCACCCGCACCGCCAAGATCTTGTCGAGGAACTCCTGGCCGTAGTCGGCCGGCTTGGCCGGGACGGCCCGGACCGCGGCGCGCTTGAGGAGCGTGAGCGAGGTCGGATCGCAGCGCAGCTCCACCCCCGCCGCGGCCAGCGCCTTCCCCACCGCCGGAAGGAGGCGCTGGACGGCGGCGCGGTGCACCAGCAGGCACTCCACGGCGTTGCATACCCCGGGGCGCTGCACCTTGCCGTTCACGGCCAGGTCCACCGAGGACTTCAAATCCGCGGTCTCGTCGAGGAAGAGGTGGCACACCCCCATGTAGTGCTTCACCACCGGAACCCGCGAGCGCTCGGCCACGGCGCGGATGAGCGCCGGGCCGCCGCGGGGGATGGCGAGGTCGATGAGGTCGTCGAGGGCCAGCAGCGCGAAGGTGGCCTCGCGGTCGGGGGTAGGCACGACCTGGGCCGCGGTGCGGGGCAGCCCGGCCTTCTCAAGCCCCTCGGCGAAGGCTTCGGCCAGCGCCAGCGAGGAGCGGAGCGCGTCCGAGCCCGGGCGGAGGATCGCGGCGTTGCCGCTCTTCAGGCACAGCCCGGCGGCGTCCAGGGTCACGTTGGGGCGGGCCTCGTACACCATCATCACCACGCCCAGCGGGATGCGGACCTTCTTCACCAGGAGGCCGTTCGGGCGCCGCCAGCTCCTAGTCACCTCGCCCACCGGGTCGGGGAGGGCCGCCACCTCCAGGAGCGAGCGGCCCATGGCCTCGAGGCGCTTGCCGTCGAGGAGCAGCCGGTCCACGAAGGCGGCCGACTGGCCGGAGCGGCGGGCCAGCTCGACGTCGGCCTTGTTCTCGGCCAGGATCTGCTTGTGGCGGCGCCGGAGCGCCTCGGCGGCCTCGGCCAGGGCCTGGTCCTTGCGCCGGGTCTCGGCGAAGGAGAGGGTGCGCGCCGCCAGCCGGGCCGACTCGGCCAGCGCGCGCATCTGTTTCTGGAGGGCGGTGGCGACCTCGGGGGCGGGGGCCTTCATCGGGCGGGCTCGTCGTGGGCCGTGTCCAAGAGCACCAGGTCGT
The DNA here is from genome assembly GCA_035762305.1 of Anaeromyxobacteraceae bacterium. Classification (GTDB taxonomy): domain Bacteria; phylum Myxococcota; class Myxococcia; order Myxococcales; family Anaeromyxobacteraceae; genus DASTPH01. The sequence goes on along the minus strand of DASTPH010000143.1, from coordinate 14,774 downwards.
TCCGGTGCACCACCTCGTCCAGGTACTTATACCCGAGCGCCCCCTCGATCTCGCCGGTCTTCAAGCCCGCGATGCGGCGCACCTCGTCGGCGCCGTACCCGGCGAGCCCGCGGGCGAAGGGACGGCCCCGCTCCACGGCGATGTCCACCGGATCGCCCACGCCGAAGTGGCCGGTCACCGACCGGACCCCGGAAGGCAAGAGGCTCCGCCCCTGCGTCAAGAGCGCCCGTCGGGCCCCGGCGTCCACCAGGATGGTGCCCTTGCCTTTGGCCGCCACCGCCAGCCAGCCCTTGCGGGCGGAAAGCCTCTCGGGCCCCGGCGGGAAGAAGGTGCCGATGCGCTCGCCGGCCAGGAGCGCCGAGAGCGCGCCCTGGCGGCGCCCCGAGAGGAGGGCGGTGGCCACGCCGTGGGCGGCCAGGCGCCGCGCCGCCTTGAGCTTGGTGACCATGCCCCCGATGCTGCGCTCGCTGCCGGCCCCGCCCGCCATGCGCTCCACCTCGGCGGTGACCCGCGGCACCTCGTGCAGGAGCCGCGCCCCGGCCTCCCGGGGATCGCGGTCGTGGAGCCCCTCCACGTCGGTGAGCATGACCACCAGCTCGGCCTCGACGCAGCTCGCCACCAGGGCCGCCAGCGAGTCGTTGTCGCCGACCTTGATCTCGTCCACCGCCACCGTGTCGTTCTCGTTCACCACCGGCACCACTCCGCGCTCCAGCAGCCGCGTGAAGGTCCGGCGCGCGTTGAGGAAGCGCTTGCGGTTGGCCAGGTCGTCGGCGGTGAGGAGCACCTGCGCCGTCCCGAGCCCGTGGGCCTCCAGGGCCCGGCCCCACTCCGCCATGAGGTACGGCTGCCCCACCGCCGCCGCCGCCTGCTTGGTGGCGATGTCCCACGGCTTTCCGCCGCGGGCGAGCCCGAGGCGCTCGGCCCCGATGGCGATGGCGCCGGAGGACACCAGCACCAGGCGCCGGGACCGCGCCGCGTCGGCGAGCTCGGCGGCGAGGCGCTCGCAGTTCTGCGGGTCGAAGCGCCCGTCGGCCCCGGTGAGCGTGCCGGTGCCCACCTTGACCACCAGGCACCGCGCCCGCGCCAGGGATTGCCGTGGCATGACGGCGGCATGTTACCCCGGCGGGGGCACGGGCGGCGCGGATCTGGCGGCGAGGCGCGGCGCCAAGTGCTCCTCCGCAGAAGTCCCGAAACCCAGAGTCCAAGGGTCCGAAGGACTTCTGCTCCGTCGCACTTTGCGGGGAAGGCCCCGGGCCTTGCAAGACACGGCAAGGCCCGGGCCCTCCCCGCAGAGCCCTACCGGCGGAGGCGGAGCACCGCCTCCCCCGGACCCCCACCCGCGTGCCGCGCCGCCGAGGAACCGGCGTGCGACTTCTGTGGCGCGGCACTAGGAACGTGCCGTGCGCGCCGCGGTCCAGGCGATCCTTCCGCTGGCCCTCCTCCCGGTGGCCTTCCTGTCCGCGCTTGCGGCCGTGGGTGGCCAGGGCTTCGCCCCCGGCGACGCCCCGACCGAGCTCCGGCCGGCGCTCGACCGCGCCGAGCGCGCCATCCGCGCCGCCGCCTGCGACGTCGAGCGCCGCTTCGGCGAGGGCGACCCCGACTCGAACGCCGTCGCCTGTGCGGGCGCGAAACCAGTCCCGGGCGTGAAGGTCGGCCGCACCAGCGCCCGGCTTCGCAACCCGAAGAACGCGCCGCCGACGTGGGCGCGCGCCACCCTGCTCGAGACCGACGGGCGCAAGGCCGCCGATGTCGCCGCGGTGGCGTTCGACCTGGGAGATCGGGTGGGGCTGCTCCGGCCCATCGAGGTCCGCCGCCGCTGCCTCGATTGCCACGCCCGGGCCGAGGACCTCCCGGAGGGCACCCGCGACTGGCTCCAGCGCGCCTACCCGCACGACCGCGCCCTCGGCTACTCGCCGGGAGACCTGCGCGGGTTCTGGTGGGCCGAGGCGGCCAGGCGATGACCACCGGCGCCCAGGCGCTGGCCTTCGTCGAGGCGCACGGCCTGGTCATGCAGTCCGCGCACCAGCCCGGCCTGCCGTCGCTCGTGGACGCCATCGCCGGCGAGCGCGTGCGCGGCAGCTGGTGGGGGCATCCCAAGGGCGGGCTCGTCTTCCGGCTCCTGGGCGCGGTGTACGACTCGCCCGACATCCTCGCCATGAGGCTCGTCCGCGGCAAGATCGCGCTGGTCCACCGACGCCTCTGGCCGGCGCTGGTTCGGCTCGCCGGCGAGATCGGCGAGGAACGGCTGACCGCGGTCGGCCAGGAGCACACACCGAGCGGCCGGCACGTGGCGACGCGGCTTCCGTATCCCGGCTGGGTCACGCCCGAGGTGAAAGCCGCGGCCAGGGGGCTCGGCGAGGACCAGGCGCGGGCGCTCCTGCCCACCTCCATCTGGGACCACCCGCCGAGGCGCTCCCGGCGAGCGGGGTCGAGATGACGGCTCCTTGCGGGACCGTCCCGCGCCCCGCCGATACGGCTCGATCCCGCCGCCCGGGAGCGTTATGCTCTCCCCGGCGCGCGAATGCGGGACGTCTTCGGGAACACCCTGGGCCTCAAGCAGAGCCACCTCCACGCCCTGCGCCGCACCTACCGCCGCCGCGTCGACGCCGTCCAGGTGATCTCGCCGGAGCTCGGGCGCCACCTCACCGAGATCTCGCGCGAGACCAACCGCCAGGTCGGGGTGCTGCTGGATCGCAAGGGGCAGGTGGAGTGGGTGGTGGTGGGGGACTCCGGCAAGCTCACCCTCCCCGACGTGGGCCGCGCCCGCGCCGGCTCGCACCGCCTGCGCGGCCTGAGGCTGGTGCATACCCACCTCCGGGGCGAACCCCTCACCCGGGACGACCACACCGACCTGGCGCTCTTGCGCCTGGACCTGGTGGCGGCGCTGGAGGTGCTGCCGGACGGCCTCCCGGGCCGGATCCACCTGGCGCACCTGCTCCCGGAGAACGCCCAGGGCGCCATGTGGAAGGACGAGACCGCCCCCTCGGTGCACGACCTCTCCTACGACGCGCTGTCGGGGACCCTGGCGCTGGAGGATGAGTTCGCCCGCGCCTCGGCGCTGCAGCGCACCGGCGGCCGCGAGCGCGCCATCCTGGTGGGCTTCGGCGGCGGGCGCGGCCGCGCCCGCGAGGAGGCCCTGGCCTCGCTGGCCGAGCTGCGCGAGCTGGCCCGCACCGCCGGGGTCGAGGTGCTCGACGCCTCGCTGCAGATGCGGCGCGACCCCGACCCGCGCTACCTCATCGGCAAGGGCAAGCTGGAAGACGTGGTGCTCCGCTCCATGCAGCTCATGGCGGATCTCATCGTCTTCGACGCCGACCTCTCCCCATCCCAGGCTCGCCACATCGCCGAGGCCACCAGCCTCAAGATCCTCGACCGCACCCAGCTCATCCTGGACATCTTCGCCCAACGGGCGCAGTCGGCGGAGGGGAAGCTCCAGGTGGAGCTGGCCCAGCTCAAGTACCTCTACCCGCGCCTGGTGGGGCGCGACGACTCGCTGTCGCGGCTCATGGGCGGCATCGGCGGCCGCGGCCCCGGCGAGACCAAGCTGGAGATCGATCGACGCCGGGTGCGCGACCGGATCACCCAGCTGGAGCGGCGCATCGACGGGATCTCGCGGGCCCGGCAGGTGCGGCGCAAGCAGCGCGGCGAGCGCGGGCTGCCGGTGCTCTCCATCGTCGGCTACACCAACGCCGGCAAGTCGACGCTGCTCAACGCCCTCACCGACTCGAAGGTGCTGGCCGAGGACGTGCTCTTCGCCACCCTGGACCCGACCAGCCGCCGGCTGCGATTCCCCCGCGACCGCGAGGTGATCGTGACCGACACGGTGGGGTTCATCCGCGACCTGCCCGAGGACCTGGTGAGCGCCTTCCGTGCCACCCTGGAGGAGCTCGGCGACGCCGACCTGCTCCTGCACGTGGCCGACGCCTCCGACCCGCGCCTCGACGACCGGGTGCGCGCGGTGGAGCAGATCCTCTCGGACCTGGGGCTCCTCGATCGCCCGCGGCTCCTGGTCCTGAACAAGGTCGACCGCCTCCCCCCCGGGGAGGGCGAGGCGCTGGCCCACCGGCGCGACGCGGTGGCGGTCTCGGCCTTGACGCGAGACGGGCTCCCCGCCCTGCTCCACCGCTGCGACCGCATCCTCTGGGCCGACGGCAGGGTGCCCTTCGCCGACGTGGCTGCAGGGGCGCCGCCGCCGGAAGAAGAGGCGCCTGCGGCCTGACCCCCCCATATGCGTCCGCCCGCCGCGTTCTAGTGCCGCGCCCCATTCGTATCGATCAGCCTTCAGGCCGCGAAGCGGCCCCGGCCGGGAGTCCGGCCGTGGCAGGGGGGAGGCTCCGGCGGCTTCGCCGACGGAGGGGGGCGGCACGCCCCCTTACAAATGAGGCTAGTGCCGCCCGAAGCAGAATGCTCCGGTCGCGGCACTAGAGTGTCGGGTTCGCCATGCGCGCCGCCGCCCTGGCCCTCGCCGCCGTCGCCGCCTGCTCGTCGCCCGAGGACCGGGCCGCCAAGGCGCGCCTCTTCTCCTCGGGAGAGGATCGGGCGGCGCCGGCTTCCTTCGACTGGGAGCATCCCCGGCGCTCGCTCGAGATGGACGCCGACGAGGTGGCGGCCCGGCTGGGCTCCTTCGAGTGGGAGGCAACCGTCTCCTGGACGGTCTGGCGCGCCCGGGAGGGGCAGCGGCTTCACCTCGCAGAGCGCCACCGGATCCGCCAGGCCGCCAGCGGCGAGTTCGAGGTCCAGAGCGACCTCGACCCGGGCGGCCCGGAAGGCTCCGAGACCGGCAAGCGCGTCATCTGGGCCAACAAGATGACCTACGCCCGGAGCCGCCACGCCCCCTTCGGCGCCTGGCGGGAGCGCCCCACGGACCGCGGCCGCGATGCCCGCCGCTACCGCGACGAGAGCTTCGGCGTTGCGGCCGACCTGCTCTCGCTGGCGGCCCCGTGGAAGCTCGAGCCGTCCGGCCAGGCCACGGTCCTGGGCAAGGCCGGGCGGCGCTTCGCGATCTCGCTCGACCCGGGAGGACAGCCGGAGCCCGCTCGCCCGCCGGTCCAGCGCCCCGGGGGCCCGGTGGACGAGGACACGCGCCGCAGGCTGGCCTTCCTCGAGGGCCGCGAGCCGCTGAAGCTGGAGGGCGAGCTGGTCGCGGACGCGGCCAGCGGCGCCCCGCTCAAGGTCCAGCTCAGAGCCGCCTTCCGGGTGAAGGGGGACCCCGAGGCACACGCCGAGGTCGAGCTCGGCGCCCAGGTGAAGGCCGCCGGCGCGGCCGTGGCGGCGGTGGCGCCTCCCAAGGAGGCGCTTCCCGACGAGCGCAAGACCCGTGGCGTGGCCCGGGCGCTCGAGGCTGCCGGGCTGCGCAAGCGCGGGCAGGCGGCCGAGGACCAGGAGGCGCCAGACGAGGCGGAGTGAGCCCGAGGGCCCGAGCCGCGACGGCAGCGACCTCTAGCGGACGTGACGCCGATGCTCGACCATGAGACAGCGATCCTGCACCACCAGGATGCCGGCTCGGGCCAGCGCCTCGGCCGCCTGGTCGTTGCGGATGCCGAGCTGCAGCCACACCGCGCGAGGCTTCTTGGCGATGATGTCCTCGACGTGAGCCGGCACGTCGGAGGGGCGGCGGAAGACGTCGACGAGGTCCACCGACCCGGGCACGTCAGCCACCTTGCGGAAGACCGGCTTCCCCAGGATCGCCTTGACCTCGGGATAGTAGACCGGGACCGGGACCACCTCCACGCCCTGGTCGTCGAGGTACTTGGCCACGTAGAAGGCGGCCTGGTCGGCCTGGGCCTCGGTCTTGATGCCCAGCACCGCGACCCGCCTCGCCGAGCGCACGAGCTCGCCGATGCGCGCGTCGTCCTCGAGGATGTTCCGACGCCAGTCGTTCATTTTACGATCCACATATGACAGCCGCGCGGCGCGGGCGCACTCGAAAAATGGACAGGCTCGCCTGGCCGCCTACCATGGTCGTCGGGAGGGCGGCGTGCGCCCTCACTCGAGAGAGGTTCCACGAAATGGTCGGACGCAAGAAGACGGCTGGGGCCGTGGCCAGCGAGGCGACCGTCCAGGCCGTGCTCAGGCGCGGCGCGACGAGCGAGCTGTCCCCCGAGGAGGAGAAGGTGATGCGCATGCGGCTCGGCGCCTCCCCATCCCGGGACCAGGCGCTCGAGCGGGCCGGCCGGGGCCTCGCCGACGTCGAGGTGGAGCTGCTGGCCTTCGAGATCGAGGCCTTCCTGAAGCTGCGCGAGCGGCGGGAGCGGCAGGGGCACGCGCGCGCGGCGGTTCCGCAGCCGTCGCGCGCCAAGGAGCGCATCGTCCGGGCGCTGCGGCGCAAGGGGCGCTGACCTCGCCCGGGCGTGGAGAGCCTTCTAGGCCACTTCTAGGCCCCGAGGCGCCCGAGCAGCGCCCGCGCCGCCGACGCGAACGGCGGGCGCTCCTCTTCGGGACCTGCCCGGCCGGCGGCGAGCCAGCCGGCCAGCGTGGCGGCCGCGCGCGGGTTGCGCCAGAAGTCCTCGTCGTGCGCCTCGACCAGCCGCGTCCGCAGGACCTCGCCCCAGGCCGCCCCCTCCAGGGCCAGGCGATGGCGCTCGGCCCACCCGTCGCGGGCAGCGAGCCCGTCGGGCCAGGCGGCGAGCGCGGCGGCGGAGAGCGCCTCGCGGTGGGCCCTGCGCCAGGCGTCCGCGCTCGAGCCGCGCTCCACCTCCGCCGCCACCCGGAGCGCCGCGGCGCGGGCCCGGAGCGCGAAGAGGCGCCCGAGCGCCAGGGCGCGGGCCAGGTCCCCGGCCTGGCCCCGCTCCACGCCGAGATGGCGCGAGAGGAAGGCCGGCTCGAGCAGCAGGCCGCACAGCAGCGACCCCAGCGCCGCCGCGAAGGCCGGCTGGCGCGACCCCGGAGCGCAGGCCGCGGCGGCCAGCGCCTCGCCGGCCGCGCGCAGGAGGTCCATCCAGTCGGCGGCGCCGCCGCGGCGCCTGAAGGCCACCCGGGCCTCGAAGGCGTGGGCCCCCGGCCACTGCGCCGGCCGCGCCCCCTCCTCGACGCGGACGCGACCGAGGTCCAGGCCGAGCCCCTCCGCCACCTGCCGCAGGACCACCGCCAGCATCCCGGGAGGGAAGAGGCCGTCCCGGCGGCGGAGCGCCAGAAGGTGAAGGAGGTCGCTCCGGTCGAGGTCGCCGCGCGGGGCCGGCGACAGCTCGAGCTCGCGCCGCGCCAGCCAGGTGAGGACGTCCCGGTACCCGTCCTCGGAGGCATCGAGCACCTCGTCGGCCCCCACCACCGCCTCCCAGTCCGGGACGAGCCCCACCTCGGCCCGGGCCCGGGCCCGCCTCTCGGCCGCGGCCTCGCCGGCGCTCGAGGCCGCGGCGATGGCGGAGGCGGCCGCGCGCCCGAAGGCCAGCCGCCGCTCCCGGTCGCGCTCGGCCGGCACCGCCGCCTCGGCCGCCGCGAGCGGCACCGGACCGTCGGGCCCGTGCGCCAGCGCGCTCGCCTCCGCGGCCCGCCAGGCCTCCTCGTCCTCGGCCCCGGCGCGCTCGGCGCGCAGCGCCCCCACCCGCCCCGCCAGCTCAGGGTCCCCCGCCGCGCGCAGGCGCGCCACCGTCTCCTTGTGGGCGGCGGCGCCATGGGCGGCGTAGACGCTCGCGAGGCTCGGCTCCGCGTCGAGCCCGGCCGCGATCCGGAAGCGCTCCTCGGCCAACTCGCGCAGGAGGGCGTCCACCTCGCGCAGGACGTGCTCGCGCTCAACGGCCTCCATGCCCGTCTTGTACCGCGAAACCCTTGGAGGATCCGAGCCGGATGGGTCATCGGGAACGCTCCCGGGGCAAGGCGGCTTGACAGGCGCCGACCCGACGTTACCTTCCGCGCCGGGATCCGGGAGACGGAAGACGATGCCGATCTACGAGTACGCCTGCCCCAAGTGCGGCCGCTTCGACGCCCTGCAGAAGATGTCGGCCCGCCCGCTGCGCACCCACGACGCCTGTGGCTCGAAGGTGAGGCGCGTGATGAGCGCCAGCGCCTTCGCCTTCAAGGGCTCCGGCTTCTACGCCACCGACTACACGGCGAGCGGGTCGCCCAAGGGGCCCGTCTGCGAGAAGTCCGGCTCCTCCGAGGCCTGCGGCTCCTGTCCGGCCTCGGACTCCAAGGCCGCCTGACGACCGGGGCGCGGGCCCGCCGTGAAGCGCCTCGCCCTCCGGGTCGGATCCAGCGACGCCGGCGAGCGGCTGGACCGCTTCATCGCCGCCCGCGGCGGGATCTCCCGGGGGCTCGCCCGCCGGGCGCTAGAGGCCGGGGGCGTCTTCCTCGACGGCCGCCGCTGCAAGGTCGCGGGGCGTGCCCTGCGGACCGGCCAGGAGGTGATGGTTCACCTGGCCGAGGGCGGCCGCGCGCCGCCGCCCGCCGGCGCGCTCGATCCGCGCCGGGTCCTTTTCGCCGACGCGCACCTCCTGGCGGTGGACAAGCCGGCCGGCGTGGCCGCCCAGCCCACGCTCACCCACGACCGCGGCGCGCTGCCGGACCTCGTGGGTCGGTTGCTCGGCGGCGAGGTCCACGCGGTGCACCGGCTCGACCGCGAGACGAGCGGCGTCACCCTGCTGGCGCGCACCCGCGAGGCCGCGGCGGCCCTGGCCGAGGCCTTCCGGACCGGGGCTCCCTCGAAGACCTACCTGGCGCTGGCCGCCCGAGCTCCCGCGCCGCGGGAGGGGCGCATCGAGGCCGCCCTCGGCAAGGACCCTTCGCGACCCGGGCGACGGGCGGTGCTCCCCTCGGGGGAGCCGGCGGCGACGCGCTACCGGACTCTGCGGACCGGTCCCTCTGGCGCGGCGCTGGTGGAGGCTCGGCCCGAGACCGGCCGGACCCACCAGATCCGCGTCCACCTCGCGGCGCTCGGCGCCCCGCTCCTCGGCGACCCCCGCTACGGCGGCCCCCGCCAGGTGGGGGAGGTGTCCGTGCCGCGCGTCATGCTCCACGCGTCGCGGCTGGAGGTCGACCATCCGCGGAGCGGCCAGCGGATGGCCTTCTCGGCGCCGGTCCCCGAGGACTTCGCCGCGGTCGAGCAGGCGCTCGTCCCCGAGGGCGCGACCCACCGGGATTGAGCTGCGGCGCTCGACCCGGGTGGGCGCGCCGGGCCGCCCCTGAGGGGGTGGATGTCACGAATCTCGCGGCTCCGCCTCCACTCGTCAGGGGTGAGTCCAGTGGTGGACACGACGAGATCGACCACATCGCTCTGGCGGCGCCTGTGCCGGTCGCTGTGCCGGGAGCAGGGCGGCAAGGACGCGGTCGTGGTGGCGCTGGTGGCCATCGTCCTCGGCGCCCTGGCGCTCCAGCTGGCAATCGGCCCGGCCGGCCACGGGCCAGCGCGCCGGGAGGCGGCGGCCGCATCGCTGCGAGCCTGATCCGGCTCGAGCCGCGGTCGTCCAAAGCCCGAGGTCTGGAGAGCCGCGGTTGCCCTCGCGCCGCCCCCTCAGGGGGCCCCGCCCGAGTCGACGCCATGAGGGAAACGTGCTTTCCTCCCGCGTCGGACGTCCACCGCCGGGAAAGGGGAGCGCATGGCCCTCGAGACCACGGGCACCCAGGGGGCGAAGGAGTTCAGGCCTTACATCCCCGCGGAGCGCTCGCTCGCCGAGCTGACCCCCAAGGCGCTGGTGGCCGGAGCCGTCTTCGGCGTGCTCTTCGGCGCCGCCACCGTGTACCTGGCGCTCAAGGCCGGCCTCACCGTCTCGGCCTCCATCCCCATCGCCGTCATCGCCATCTCGCTGGGGCACCGGCTGCTCAAGACCACCATCCTCGAGAACAACATCATCCAGACCGCGGGCTCGGCAGGGGAGTCGATCGCCGCCGGGGTGGTCTTCACGCTGCCGGGCTTCCTCTTCCTGTCGCTCGACCCGGGCACCCGTTCCAGCGTCGGCGGCGGCTTCTTCAACTACTACACGCTCTTCGCGCTCTCGCTGGTGGGCGGGATCCTGGGCGTGCTCATGATGATCCCGCTCCGCCGCTCCCTCATCGTGAAGGAGCACGGGCAGCTCCAGTACCCCGAGGGCACCGCCTGCGCCTCGGTGCTCATCGCCGGCGACCGCGGCGGCGAGTTCGCCCGCACCGCCTTCCAGGGGGTGGGCTTCGCCCTGGGCTACGCCGTGCTGCAGAGGATCTTCCACGTCATCGCCGACGTGCCGGCCCTGGTGACCAGGCAGGCCAACAAGTGGCTGCCCTCGGCCACCGTCAACGGCGAGATCACCCCCGAGTACCTGGGGGTGGGGTACATCATCGGGCCGCGCATCGCCGGGGTGCTGGTGGCGGGCGGCGTCCTGGCCTGGGTCGGCCTCATCCCGCTGCTCTCGGTGCTGGCGCCGCCCGACCTCATCGCCACCCAGCTCGTCAAGTTCGGCTACATGAAGGACCTGGCCACCCCCGGCGGCGTCGGCGGCTGGGATCCGGTCTCCCATACCTTCGCCAACCTGCCCAACGCCATCTACCGGGCCTACGTCCGGCAGATCGGCGCCGGGGCGGTGGCGGCCGGCGGGTTCATCACCCTGCTCAAGACCGCCCCCACCATCTGGTCGAGCCTGCGCGACTCCATCCGTTCGCTGGGCGACAAGCAGGCCAAGGCCTCGGTCTCCCGCACCGAGCGCGACCTCTCCTTCGTCACCGTCATCGCCGGCAGCATCGGGCTGGTGGTGCTGCTCACGCTGCTGCCGGTGATCCCCGGGCAAACGTTCCTCAACAAGTTCCTCATCGCCGTCCTCATCATCGTCTTCGGCTTCGTCTTCGTGACCGTCTCCTCCCGCATCGTGGGCATCATCGGCTCGTCGTCGAACCCCATCAGCGGCATGACCATCGCCACGCTCATGGCCACCGCCATGGTCTTCGTGGGCGTGGGCTGGACCGGAAGCGCCTACGAGCCCATGGCCCTGGTGGTGGGCGGGATGGTGTGCATCGCCGCCGCCAACGGCGGCGCCACCTCGCAAGATCTCAAGACCGGCTTCCTGGTGGGCGCCACGCCGCGCGCCCAGCAGATCGCGCTCTTCGTGGGCGCCATCTTCTCCTCCATGGTCATCGGCCTCACCGTGAAGGTGCTCGACACCCCCACCGCCGAGATGGCGGCCCAGGGGCTCAGCCACGCCATCGGCTCCGACAAGTTCCCCGCCCCCCAGGCCACGCTCATGGCGACGCTCATCAAGGGGCTGCTCTCCCTGAACCTCGACTGGCACTTCGTGCTGGTGGGGGCCTTCATCGCCGTCACCATGGAGCTGTGCGACGTGAAGTCCCTCTCCTTCGCGGTGGGGCTCTACCTCCCGCTCTCCACCACCCTTCCCATCTTCGTCGGCGGCGCCATCAAGGGGCTGGCCGACAAGGTGGCCGCCGCCAGGGGAGAGCCGGCGGAGGAGGCGGAGCTCGGGTCGGGCAGCCTCTTCGCCACCGGCCTCGTCGCCGGCGGGGCCCTCACCGGCGTCATCGTGGCGCTCCTTCAAGTAAACGACTCGGTGGCCGCCTGGCTCGGCCGCCTCAACGCCGAGCCGGCGCTGTCGCGCCTCCTGGGCCACGGGGGCTACGCGGTGCTGGGGGTGGCCTTCTTCGCCGGCCTGGGTCTGCTCCTCTTCCGGGCCGCCCGCAGGCCGCAGGCGAAGGTGGACGTCCACTGATGGCCGCGGTCGCACGCGTGGATCCGGCGGCTACGCCGCCGGCGGGGGACGAGCCCCCGCCCTACGGACCATGGCAACCGGGCACGGCCATGAGCCGTGAACGAACCGGCGCCGGCCGGGCGGCCATGACCTCCGCCGGCGCGGCGGTGCGGGCGTGACCGCGCCTGGGCCGGGCGGGCCGCCCCCCGCCGAGCCATCGGACGCGGCATTTCGGCTCCAGCGGGTGCTGCAGCGCCGGCCGGTCGTCACCTGGGCGGTCGCGGCGCTGATCGTCGCCACCTCCCTCCTGGCCTTCGTCCTGCCCGACGAGGCCCTGGCCCTCCGGCTCGCCAAGGTGAACCGGCGCATCCTCGCCGGCGAGTGGTGGCGGCTCCTCACGGTGGCGCTGGTCCACGGGAGCCTGCTCCACCTCTTCTTCAACGCCTACGCCCTCCTCAGCCTCGGCGGCCTGGTGGAGCGGCTCTACGGGCGAGCGCGGTTCGGCCTCCTCCTGGTGGTGGGCACCGCCGCTGCGACGGTGGCCAGCCTGGTCTGGACCCCGGCGCCGGCGGTGGGCGCCTCGGGCGGCATCTTCGCCCTGGTGGGCGCGCTGCTGGTGCTGGGGTTGCGCCGGCGCTCGGCCCTTCCGGACTTCGTCCGCCGCAAGCTCCTGCGAGACATGGCCTGGATCGCCGCCGTCAACCTGGCGCTGGGCGCCACCATCCCCTACGTGGACAACGCCGCCCACGTGGGCGGGCTCGCCGCCGGGATCGCGCTCGGCGCCCTGCTGGGGCCGGCCCCGGAGGTGCGCCGGCTCTCCCGCCCCGGCTCTCCTGCCGGCGGCGCAGGGCCCTGACGTCGGCCCGCGGGAAGACCCGGGCGCCGGCGTAGGCGACCCGAGAGAACTCCGCCCCGCGCCGGCGGGCGCGACTATGATTCTCCCCGGCGCGGGCGCCCGACCGAGAGGAGCCTTCGTGACCGCCGAGCATCCCCCTCGCGAGATCGCGCCGGGCGTGGTCCTGGTGGACACCGGCTACGTCCGCCCCGGCCTCGCCGCGTCCTACCTCCTGGAAGGAGGCGAGACGGCGGCGGTGGTGGAGACCGGCACCGCCCTGTCGGTGCCGCGCATCCTTTCGGCGCTGGCGGCGCGGGGCATCGCCCGCGAGGAGGTCGGGTACGTGGTCGTCACCCACGTCCACCTCGACCACGCGGGTGGCGCCGGGGCGCTTCTTCGGGAACTGCCGCGGGCGAAGCTGGTCGTCCACCCGCGCGGCGCCCGCCACATGGTCGATCCCTCGAAGCTCCTCGCCGGCTCGGCCGAGGTGTACGGGGGGATGGAGGCGCTCACCCGCCTCTACGGCGAGGTGGTCCCGGCGCCGGCCGAGCGGGTGGTGGAAGCGCCCGACGGCTTCCGCCTCGACCTCGGGGGCCGCCCGCTGGCCTTCCTCGACGCCCCCGGCCACGCCCGCCACCACTTCGTGGTCCACGACCCGACCACCCGCGGCTTCTTCACCGGCGACACCTTCGGCCTCTCCTACCGGGAGCTCGACGGCCCGAACGGCCCCTTCCTCTTCCCCACCACCACCCCGGTGCAGCTCGACCCGCCCGCGCTCCACCAGAGCATCGAGCGGATGCTGGCGGAGCGCCCGGAGCGCATGTACCTCACCCACTTCGGCATGCTGGAGGGGGACATCGGGCGCTGCGCCGCCGCGCTGCGCCGCGCGCTGGACGAGCACGTCCGCCTGGCGCTGGCGGCGCCCTCGGGTCCCCCGCGGCGCGAGGCCCTCCGCGAGGCGCTGGCCGGGCAGCTCCTCCAGGGGCTGGCCGCCCACGGCTTCACCGGCGGGCGCGGTCAGGCGCTGTCGATCTTCGCCGTGGACCTCGACCTGAACGCCCAGGGCCTCGAGGTCTGGCTGGACTCGCGGGCCATGTCGTGAGGGCGGCCGCCGCGTCCCGGACTCCGCCGCCGCGAGGGGGAGAGGATGGCCAGGGGGGTTCCAGCTTCGGTCGCGCTCGCCGCCGCGCTGGCGCTGGCGCCCGCCCTGGGCCGCGGCCAGGAGCCGGGGACCCCGCCGCCGCCCACCTCGGCGGAAGAGCCCGCCCCTGGCGCGCCGTCCGGCGGGCCATCGGCCGGCGAGAAGCCAACGCCCGCCGAGGAGAAGGCGCCGGGCGAGATGGCGACGCCGCCGCCGCCTGCCGAGGCCCCCGGCCAGGCGCCCGCGGCTGGCGAGGCGCATCATGACGAAACCCCAGCGCCCGGCGAGCCGTCCCCGGACGCGCAGCCGGAAAAGGCCCCGAAGACGGCCGCGGAGGTCCTCGACACCTCGCACGCCGCCGTGGAGGAGCAGCTCCGGGACCTCGTCGACTGGCTCGACCGCTTCTTCGGCGACCGGCGCTACCTCGAGTTCGGCCCGCAGCGCTCCACGGTGCGCTGGCGCAGCGAGGTGCGCCTCACGGACGAGCCGCGCGCCTACCCCCACACCTCGGCGCTGGTGGATCTCCGCCTGCCGGCGGCCGCCGCCTGGCTCTCGCGCGCCCACCTGGTGCTGAGCGGCGACGGCGCCTCCGACGCGGACGCGCCGGGCGATGTGCAGCCAGCGACCGAGCTGGCCGCGGGCCAGGGGCGCCTGGAGCTGCGCTACGACCTCGTGCGCCAGCCGCGAACGCTCTTCTACCTGGGCGGCGGGGTCCGCTTCGCCTGGCCTCCCGATCCCTTCGTGCGGCTGCGCCTGCGGCAGGACTTCCCGCTGGCGAGGTCGCTCCTGGCCCGCTTCACGCCCAGCGTCTTCTGGGAGCTCTCGCAGGGGTTCGGGGCCAGCGCGCAGCTCGACCTCGACCAGGCCATCTCCCGAACCGCGGTGGTGCGGGCCAGCGGCGGCACGCTGCTGAGCGAGAAGAGCCGCGGTCTCGAGTGGGGAACCTCGCTCGAGCTGCGCGCCCCCATCTCCGGGTGGCTGGCCGGGGCGCTCGGCGGCTCGATGAACGGCGCGGAGCGGTCGCCGGTGGCCGTGGACAAGTACCGGGTCTTCGGCAGGCTTCGCGCCGACGTCTTCCGCCAGTGGCTCTTCGCGGAGGTCGAGCCGGAGGTGGTCTGGCCGGCCGACCCGCCGCGCGGCTATCGGACCGTGCTCGGCATCATCCTCCGGCTGGAGGTGCTCTTCGTGAGCGAGGCCA
>DASTPH010000142.1:0-3488 GCA_035762305.1 Anaeromyxobacteraceae bacterium | reverse complement strand
GATCATCTGCACCACCATGGGCGGGAAGACCTTGGTCTCGGCCAGCGGCCCGGCCACGTTCTTGCCCTCCGAGATCTTGGCGCGCACGTAGAGGATGGCCCGCTCGATGGTCCGGTTCCCGGCCGACTTGGCCACGATCTCGAGGGCGTCGAGGATGGGAACCCCCGAGGAGAGCATGGTGCCCAGGGTACGGGTGAAGCGGGCCACCGCCACCTTGCGCACCACCGGACCGAAGACCGGCATCTTCAGCACCGCCGCATCCCAGGTGCTCCGCCCCTTCTCGGAGCGCAGCAGCGCCCGGAAGCCGATGAACAGCGCGATCGGGGCGCCCAGGAACAGGTACCAGGCGTTGCGGAAGCCGTAGGAGAGGTCCACCAGGAACTGCGTCGGCGCCGGCAGGGCGCCGCCGAAGTCCTTGAACATCTTCTCGAACACCGGCACCACGTAGCCGATGAGCACCACCAGCACCCCCACCGCCACCAGCAGCACGATGGCGGGGTAGACCATGGCGCCCTTGACGCGGCGCTTCAGCTTCTCGTTCTTCTCGATGTAGGCGCCGAGCCGCTGCAGGATGGTGTCGAGGATGCCGCCCACCTCGCCGGCCTTGACCAACTGCACGAACAGCTCGTCGAAGGCCTTGGGGTGCTCCGCCAGGGCGTCGGCGAAGGTGGATCCGGCCTCGACGCGGGCCTTGACGTCGAGCAGCACCTTCCGGAAGGCCGGGTTCTCGGCCTGGGAGCCGATGATGTCCAGGCCCTGCACCAGCGGCAGGCCGGCGTCGATCATCACCGAGAACTGCCGGGTGAAGACCAGGATGTCCTTCGAGGTGACGCCGCCGAGACCGGGGATGGAGAGGTGGAATTCCTTGGGCTTCTTCCTGACCTTCCCGATCTCGAGCCCCATTTGCGAGAGGCGCGCCCGCACCGACTGCTCGTCGGGGGCCTCCATCTCGCCGGCGCGCCTCTCGCCCTGGCGGGTCTTGCCCTCCCATTTCCACACCGGCACCTTGGGCGCCTGCTGCACCGCCGGTTTGGGCTGGGCTTTCGCGGCTGCTGCCTGGGCCATGCTCTCCTCGCTTCTTTCGTCCCCTCGAGTCTACCGGGACGGCGCCCGCTGGTCGAATCCGCGGCCGGGCCCGTGCCGCGACCGATGTTCTCCCATTCGCCACATCTCTACGACCGCGGGGCGGCTCCGCCGGTCACGCCGCGCTGGCCGCCGCCGGCCAGGATGTTCCTGAGCTCCTCGGGGTCGGACGAGCGGCCGAGCGCCTCGTCCATGGTGATGAGACGCTTGAGGTACAGCGCGGCCAGGCTCTGGTTGAAGGTCTGCATGCCGAACTTGGACTGGCCCACCTGCATCTGCGAGTAGATCTGGTGGACCTTGTCCTCGCGGATGAGGTTCCGGATGGCGGGGTTCGGCACCATCACCTCCACCGCCAGCACCCGGCCCGGGCCGCCGGCCCTGGAGATGAGGTTCTGGGTCAGCACCCCCTCGAGCACGAAGGAGAGCTGGGCGCGCACCTGGGGCTGCTGGTAGGGGGGAAAGACGTCCAGGATGCGATTGATGGTCTGCACGCAGCTGTTGGTGTGCAGGGTGGCGAAGGCCAGGTGGCCGGTCTCGGAGATGACCAGCGCCGACTCGATGGTCTCGAGATCTCGCATCTCGCCCACCAGCACCACGTCCGGGTCCTGCCGCAGGATGTACTTGAGCGCCCGCTTGAAGGACTGGGTGTCGGACCCCACCTCGCGCTGGTTGATGACGCAGTTCTTGTGGGGGTGCAGGTACTCGATGGGGTCCTCGATGGTGATGATGTGCTCGTGACGCTCGGTGTTGATCTTGTCGATGATGGAGGCGAGCGTGGTGGATTTCCCCGAGCCGGTCGGGCCGGTCACCAGCACCAGCCCGCGTGGCTTCTTGGCCAGCTCGGCCACGATGGGCGGCAGGCCCAGCTCCTGGAAGGTCAGGATCTTGAAGGGGATGGTGCGGAAGGCGCCGGCCACCGCCCCGCGCTGGAGGAAGACGTTGGCGCGGAAGCGGGACAGGGCCTTGACGCCGAAGGAGAGGTCGAGCTCGCTCTCCTCCTCGAACTTGTGCTTCTGGGCGTCGGTGAGGATGGAGTAGCAGAGCTGCTTGGTCTCCACCGGCGTGAGCGGCGCGGTCTTGAGGGGCACCAGCTTGCCGTCGATGCGGAGCTGGGGCGGCGAGCCGGTGGTGATGTGGAGGTCGGAGGCCCCCTTCTCGACCATGGCTTTGAGAAGCTGGTGAAGGTTTGCCACGTGTCAGGTCCTCACGACTTCATGGGTGGGAGACATGGGCAGGACTCACCTCAGAACCGGTCCGGCGCCGTGTTGCCCAGGGCCTCGGAGAGGCCGGTGACGCCGCCCCTCACCTTGTTGAGGGCGCTCATGCGCAGGGTGCGGAAGCCCAGGCGGATGGCCTCCTGCTTCAGCTCGGCGGTGGAGGAGCCGTTGATGACCAGCTCCTTGAGCGGATCCCACAGCGGCATCACCTCGTAGACCGCCACCCGCCCCTTGTAGCCGCGGTCGTTGCAGGTCTTGCAGCCCCCCGGCTCGAAGACCTGGAAGCTGCCCAGCTCCTCGGCGGGGAACCCGGCGTCGACGAGGACCTGGTCCTCCACCACCGCTGGCTTCTTGCACTCCTGGCACAGCCTGCGGCACAGGCGCTGGGCCACGATGGCGTTGAGCGAGGCGGTGACCAGAAAGGGCTCGATGCCCATGTTGAGGAGCCGCGAGACGGTGCCGGGGGCGTCGTTGGTGTGCAGGGTGGAGAGCACCAGGTGGCCGGTCAGGGCCGCCTTGACGCCGATCTCGGCGGTCTCGAAGTCGCGGATCTCGCCCACCATGATGATGTCCGGGTCCTGGCGCAGGAAGGAGCGCAGCGCGGCCGCGAAGTTGAGGCCGATGTCCTCGTGCATCTGCACCTGGTTGATCCCGAAGAAGTTGAACTCCACCGGGTCCTCGGCAGTGGAGATGTTCCAGGACACCTCGTTGAGCTTGGAGAGCGCCGAGTAGAGGGTGGTGGTCTTGCCCGAGCCGGTGGGGCCGGTGACCAGCACCATGCCGTAGGGCCGGTCGATGGCCCCCATGAAGTCCTTGAGCTGCATCTCCTCGAAGCCCAGCTTGGTCATGTCCAGCTGGAGGCTCGACTTGTCGAGGAGCCGGAGCACCACCTTCTCGCCGAAGAGGGTGGGGCACACCGAGACGCGGAAGTCCATCTCCTTGCCCTTGCCCAGCTTGAGCTTGATACGCCCGTCCTGGGGCAGGCGCCGCTCGGAGATGTCCAGGCTGGACATGATCTTGAGGCGGCTGATCATGGCGGCCCGCAGCTTCATGGGCGGCTTCATCACCTCGTAGAGCACGCCGTCGATGCGGAAGCGGACCCGGAAGTCCTTCTCGTAGGGCTCGACGTGGACGTCGGAGGCGCCCTTCTTGATGGCGTCGAGGAGGATCAGGTTCACCAGCTTCACC
>DASTPH010000141.1:0-9865 GCA_035762305.1 Anaeromyxobacteraceae bacterium | reverse complement strand
GGCCCTACCGGGGGAGGCGGGGCGCCGCCTCCCCCGGACCCCCACCCGCGTGGCGCGCGCCCGGACAGGCTCGGACCCAGTCACGCGCGCCACTACTCCTTCCCCACCTGCATGCGCCCCACCTTGCGCAGGACCGCCTCGGCCTTCGCCTTGGGCAGGCAGTTCTTCACCTCGAAAAGGGCGAAGGACAGCAAGGCCTCCAGGGCCTCCAGCGCCCGGGCCCTCGACGCCGCCCCCCGGTACTGGCCCGACTGGCTCACGTTGAGGAGCACCTGGGCCACGTCCACCCCGCCCTCGTCGTCCACGCGCACGCCCTGGAAGAGCGGCAGCAGGGCCTCGGGCAGCTTGTCGAAATAGCTGTTCAGCCTCTGGCGCGCGTCGAGCCGCTCCGCCTTGAGCTCACCGAACAGGTACTGGAAGATGCGGCGGTAGATCTCGAAGGGGCCGCTGGGCCGGTCCCGGGGCGGGGCCGCCCCAGCGCCGGTGCTGACGGTGAACACCTGCTCCTCGGCCCCGGGCGGCGGGGCCCTGGGGGCCATCCGGTCCAGGAGCCCCTGGCGCACCAGACCGGCCAGCGCCTGGACGCCCTCGAAGACCCCGAGCTGGCTCTCGTCGATTACCTGGCGCACCGTGCGCGTGCCGTCGCAGGCCTCGAGCAGCCGCTCGGCCTTGAAGTCGAGCTCCCGCCCCACCTTCCCGGTGGGACGCACCAGGGCGTCGCGGTCTGGGACCTCGCCGGCGGCGAGCTCCAGCGCCTCGATCCGCTTCATGCCCTCGAGCAGGAGGTCGCGGGTCCGCTCCGGGAGCCGCACCGCGTTCCGCTCGTCGTAGGAGCCCTCCACGAAGGTGAACTCCCCCTCCGGCTCCACGAAGGCCGCCAGCGCGATCTCCTTCACCTGCAGGCTCATGGCGGCGTAGAGCTGCCCGGAGGTGAGGATCCCCTCGTCCACCAGCACCTGGCCCAGGGGGCGGCCCGGCCGCACCATGCGCCCGCAGCGGTCCAGCTCCTGGCGCGGGATCTGCCCGTACCGCCACAGCACCGCCCCCAGCCGGTCGGCGCGATCGCTGGAGGAGGCGAACACCACCTGTCCGTCGCGGAAGAAGATGGTCTTGCGCCGCAGCCCCTCCGGGGTGGTCGGGCGGTCGGCGCGCCGCTCCTTCTCGCTCCCGAAACCGAGCAGCAGGGCGCCGGTCTTGAGCGAGGTGAAGACCAGGTGCAGCACCTCGGGCACGCTCAGGGCCGAGAGCGAGCCCGCCAGGTAGGGCTGGGAGGTGCCAGCCGGGCGCGCCGCCAGGGTGAAGGAGCCCTTGACGGTGTGGACCTCGATCTCGTCGCCGTCGACGAGCCCGAGCCCCTCGGCGTCCCGCTGCGGGAGGACGATGCGGTCCTCCGACCCGATTCCCAACCTCAGGCGCAACCCAAGGCCTCGCTCTCCGGCGCCCCTTCCCGCGGCGGGGCGCCACAGGACTCTACCGTACCTCGGCCCGCAGCAGATCGGCGGCCCGCCGGTCGAGGTCCGCCAGCGGCACCAGCTCCACCTCCTTGCCGCGGCGCAGCTTCCACTCCACCTTGCCTTGCGCCAGCCCCTTCTTCCCCACCGCTACCCGCAGCGGGAGGCCGATGAGGTCCGCGTCCTTGAACTTCACCCCCGGCCGCTCGTCGCGGTCGTCGTAGAGCACCTCCATGCCGCCGCGGCCGAGCGCGGCCGCCGCCTCCTCGGCCGCCCGGCCGAGCTCGGGCTCCTTGCCCAGCGTGAGCACCGCGGCGTGGAAGGGGGCGATGGCGAAGGGCCAGACGATGCCGTCCGGGTCGTGGTGCAGCTCCACCGCGCCCGCCAGGATGCGCTCCACGCCGATACCGTAGCTGCCCATGACGATGGGGGTCTCGCCGCCGTCGGCCTTGAGGACGTTGGCCTTCATGGAGACCGAGTACTTGGTGCCGAGCTTGAAGATGTGCCCCACCTCCAGCCCCTTGAAGACCTCCAGCGCTTCGCCGCAGCGGGGGCAGCCCTCGCCGGGCTTCACCGAGCGCAGGTCGGCCAGCATCCCGTGGGAGAGGAGGTCGCGCTTCACCTCCACCCCCTCGAGGTGGAAGTCGTTCTCGTTGGCGCCGGTGACCATGCCGGCGGCGCCCTGGAGCGACTCGTCCACCAGCACCCGGGCGCGGGAGAAGCCCACCGCCCCCAGCGACCCGGCGTCGGCCCCCATGAGCGATCGGATCTCCTCCGGATGGGCCGGGCGCAGGGTGGCGGCGCCGGCGGCGGTCTGGAGCTTGGCCTCGTTCAGGTCGTCGTCGCCGCGCACCACCGCCAGCACCGGCGCGCCGTCGGCGACGTAGATCAGGGTCTTGAGCTGCATGGCCCCGGCCCGGTGATGCGGGGCGGCCGCCAGCTCGGCGATGGTGCGCACGCCGGGGGTGGCGAACTTGCGCGGCGACGGGAGGCGCGCCCCGGACTGCGCCGGCGCGGCCGGCCCCTTGGAGCGGGCGGTCTCGGTGTTGGCGGCGTAGCGGCACTTCGGGCAGAAGGCGATGAGGTCCTCGCCGGCGTCGGTGCGGACCATGAACTCCTGCGACCCCGATCCGCCCATGGCCCCGGAGTGGGCCTGCACGGTCACGAAGTCCAGGCCGCAGCGGGTGAAGATGCGCTCGTAGGCCCGGCGCTGGTCCTGGTAGCTCTTGTCGAGCCCGGCCTCGTCCACGTCGAAGGAGTAGGCGTCCTTCATGGTGAACTGGCGCACCCTGAGCAGCCCCGACTTCGGGCGGGGCTCGTCGCGGAACTTGGTCTGGATCTGGTACCAGACCTGGGGCAGCTGCCGGTAGCTGCGCACCTCGTCGCGGGCGATGGCGGTGAAGACCTCCTCGTGGGTCATCCCCAGGCAGTAGTCCCCGCCCTTGCGGTCCTTGAGGCGGAACATGTTCTCGCCCATCACCTCCCAGCGGCCGCTCTCCTTCCAGATCTCGGCCGGGTGGAGGGCCGGGAGGTGGAACTCCTGGGCCCCGATGGCGTCCATCTCCTCGCGGACGATGCGCTCGATCTTGGCGAGCGACCGCTTGGCGAGCGGCAGGATGTCGTAGATGCCGGCGCCGAGCTGGCGGATGAAGCCGGCGCGGACGAGCAGCCTGTGGGAGGCGACCTGGGCGTCGGCTGGCGCCTCCTTCAAGGTGGGGATGAAGAGCTGGCTGAAGCGGGCGGCGCGCATGGTGCCGCCTTCTATCACGGCGGGCGCCGCGACCGGAATGCGCGCGGGGCCGGGAGGCTCCGGGCGAGCCTCGCGGCGCGGGCCGCGAAGATGTGAACCCCCGCGCGCAAAGAGCGCGCGGGGGCTCTCGGGGCTTCTCCGAGGCCGCCCGGCCTAGAAGAAGTAGTCCGCGGTCAGCATGTACTGGTTGGCGTTGCGGGAGTAGGTGGTGATGGTGGGGGGTGGCCCACCGGCGGCCGGGAGCGCTCCGTACCCGTAGGTGGTGAAGCTGTGCAGCCACTCCAGGCCCAGCACCACCGAGCCCTCGCGCCAGGCCAGCATGGCGGCGCTGTTCACGTTGCGCACGCGGGCCGCGCCACCGGGGTTGTTCGCGGTCTGGAACGCCCACACCGCGTCCTTCCAGTCGGGGTTCTCGAAGCCCATCATGCCCCACAGCGACCAGGGGCCCCCGAAGGCGTAGCCCACCTGGCCCCAGACGCCGTAGCTGGTGACGCTGGCCAGGTCCTGGTTGGCCGGGCTCTGCGCCACCGGGCCGATCTGCACGATCATGCCCAGCAGGTTGCCGGTGTTCTGGCCGAACCACCCGTTCACGGCCAGCGTCAGGTTCTCGATCTGGTTCGACTTGTAGCCCGCCTGGACGGCGTAGGTGGTGAGCTTGTCCTTCTGGTTCGTCCCCGCGACGGCAGCGACGTTGGTGAGGTCCTTCACGTCGTAGTGGCCGGCGACGAAGAAGAGCCAGTCGGCCACCGGGTAGAGCGGGAACGGACTGGTGTTCTTGCCCTGGGATACCATCACCCGGGCCTGGACCTGCGGCAGGCCGGAGGCCTCGCCCTGGCTCACCGGGGTGCCCGAGGCGGTGAGGTCGTACCAGCTGTTCCGGTTGATCTGGACCCCGTACTCCATGTTCAGGCCGCCCGAGGTGGTGGTCTTGTACAGGTAGGTAATGCCGGGCGAGCGCCACCCGATGAGGCCAGCGCCGTAGGCGAACGGGAAGGCGATGTGCGCCGCCGAGGCGGGGATGAACCCGACGAGGAGGTTGTGGGCCTGGCCCACCCGGATGGTGTTGGAGCCGCTGGAGAGCTCGACGTAGGCGAGCCGGATGCGGGGGAGGAGGTTCTCGTCCCCGAACGGGGCGCCGCCGAAGCCGCCTGACCAGTCGAGCTCCACCACGCCGTTCGGGGTCCAATCGCCGCCGATGGTCGGCCCCTTCACCGCGAAGTTCAGGCGGGTCTGACGGACGTCGCCGCCGAACATGAGCTTGTCGGGGGCGCCCTGGTTCCAGGCGTTGTTCCCGGCGAACACCGGGATCTGGCCGGTTTGGTTGTTGTTGCCCACGGGGGTGATGCCCATGCTGGCGTCCTGCACGAACACCGAGGCGCCCACGAACCCCTTGAAGGTGAACGTGAAGGCCGGTGGGGGCGCCTGGGCCACTGCGGCGGTGGCGATACCGAGAGCGAGCAAACTGCTGAGGACCTTGAGTCTCATCGGTTGCTTCCCTCCGTTTCGGATGCACTGCGCGCGACGGCAAGGGCCGTCAGTGGGGGCCTGCGCTGTAACCCTTCCTGCCACACCCTGAGCGTCAGGTCACGGATTTGTCGCATTCCTTTGGGACAGAAGGCAAGTCGAAAGCGTCAGATTTGCGCGTCCATGGCGAGTAAGCCGAAAGAACTGCGGGGCAAACGTCTTCTTGCTTGTCAAGGGACGGGCCGTGACGCCGCCTTCCCGCGGCTTGCGAACCAGCCTCGTCTGATGTACGAGCGGGTGGTCCAGCCTACCCCTCTCTGGGAGGAAACGTCATGCGCCTCGCACGCTGGCAGTCCGTTGCCGCCGCGGCGGCGGTGCTCGGGAGCGCTGCCTCCTCCGCCCGCGCCGCAGAAACCGTCAAGATCGGCGCCGCCTTCTCACTGACGGGCAACGCCGCCGTGTACGGCGCCCAGCAGAAGGCGGGCGTCCTCCTGGCCGTGGAGGAAATCAACAAGAGCGGCAAGCTCAAGGGCATCACCCTGGAGGCGGTGGTGGAGGACGACCAGACCTCCAAGGAGCAGGGGATCGCTGTCTTCCAGCGCTTCATCAACCGCGACAAGGTGAACGCCATCATCGGGCCCACCCTGTCCACCACCGCCACCGCCGCCGACCCCATCGCCCAGCAATCCAAGACGCCGGTGGTGGCCGTGTCCAACACCGCCCCCAAGGGGATCACCGACATCGGCGACTACGTCTGGCGCATCTCGCTCACCGAGGCCCAGGTCATCCCCTCGGCGCTCCAGATCGTCCGCGCCAAGCTGGGCTTCAAGAACGCGGCCCTGCTCTACGGCAACGACGACGTCTTCACCAAGGCCGGCTTCGACGTCATGAAGGCGGCGCTGGAGAAGGAGGGGATCCCCATCGTCGAGATCCAGACCTTCGCCACCAAGGACCGGGACTTCAACGCCCAGCTCACGGCCCTGAAGGGCAAGAACCCGAACTTCCTCATGGTGTCGGCGCTGGCCGAGCAGGCGGCCGGCATCGTCACCCAGGCCCGCCAGCTCGGCTGGAACGTCCCGATCATGGGGGGCAACGGCTTCAACTCCCCGGCCTTCATCAAGAACGCCGGCCAGGCCGCCGAGGGCGTCTACGTCGGCACGGCCTGGAACAAGCCTTCCCCCGACCCGGTGAACCAGGCCTTCATCGCCTCCATGAAGGCCAAGGGCACCGACCCCGACCAGTTCTGCGCCCAGGCCTACACCGGGGTGCTGGTGGTCGCCGAGGCCATCAAGCAAGCCGGCATGAAGGGCGGCCGCGACGACATCAAGGCCGGCTTCGCCAAGGTGAGCGGGCTCGCCACCCCGCTCGGCACGTTCTCCTTCTTACCCAGCCGGGACGGCAACCACGCCGCGGCCATCCAGTGGGTCAAGGGAGGCAAGTTCGAGGTGGTGCAGTAGCCGCTCCGCGGCGGCGCCCAAGTGGGCCAGCAGATCGTCAACGGCCTGTTCCTGGGGAGCATCTACGCGCTCTTCGCGCTCGGGTACACGCTCGTCTTCGGCGTGCTCGACATCCTGAACCTGGCCCACCAGGCGGTCTTCATGCTCTGCGCCTACGTGGCGCTGCTGGCGGTTGGGCACCTCCACCTCCACCTGTTCCTCGCCTTCCCGCTGGCGGTGCTGGCGGGGGGGCTCCTGGGCCTGCTGGTGGACCGGGTGGCCTTCCGGCCGCTGCGGGGGCGCTCGGACTCCAACATCTCCGGCCTCATCAGCTCCATCGCCCTCGCCACCATCCTCGAGGCGGTGGCGCTGCAGCTCTTCGGCCCGGACGTGGAGCGCTTCCCCTTCGGGACCGTCCCCAGCCGCACCCTGCGCCTCGGCGGGGCGGTGGTCTCCGAGCTGCAGCTGGTCATCATCGCCATCGCCGTGGGCATGATGGCGGCGCTGACGCTCCTGGTGCAGCGCACCCGGCTCGGCCGCCGCATCCGGGCGGTGGCCGAGAGCCCCCGGGCGGCGCAGGTCCTGGGGGTGAACGTGGACGCCGTCATCGCCGCCTCCTTCTTCATCTCCTCGGCGCTGGGAGCCGCCGCCGGGGTGCTCTTCGGGCTGGCCTTCAACGCCATCAACCCCGACATGGGCCGGGCCGTGGAGCTGAAGGGGCTGGCGGTCATCATCCTCGGCGGCATGGGCTCCATGACCGGCGCGGCCGTGGCCGGGTTCGCGCTGGGGCTCCTGGAGGTCTTCACGGTGGCCCAGATCGGGTCGTCGTACCGCGACGCCATCGCCTTCGGCGTCCTCTTCCTGGTGCTGGTGGTCCGGCCGCGGGGCCTCCTGGGCCAGGCCGCGACGCGCGAGGCCTGATGGCGCGACCCACGTGACCGCGGCCCTCGAGGACCTGTGGCTCACCTACCAGTCCACGGTGGCCTTCGTGGGCCTGAACGGCCTCCTGGCGCTCTCGGTCTACGCCACCCTCTCCTGCGGCCAGCTCTCCCTGGCCCAGGCCGGCTTCATGGCGCTCGGCGGCTACACCGCCGCCATCCTCACCTTCCACTCCGGCCTCCCCTTCGCCCTGGTGCTCCTCGCGGCCACGCTGGTCCCGTCGCTCGCGGCGGTGCCGCTCGGCTTCCCGGTGCTGCGCCTCAAGGGCGTCTTCCTGGCCATCGCCACCATCGGCTTCGGCGAGGTGGTGCGCATCGTCTTCGTGAACCTCGAGTTCACGAACGGCGCCCTGGGCTACACCGGGGTCCCGCAGCGCACCCGGGTGTGGATGATCTACGCCGCGCTCGCGGGAGCGCTCTTCCTCCTGTGGCGGCTCAGGCGCTCGCGCGCCGGCTATGCCCTGGAGGCCATCCGCGAGGACGAGCCGGCGGCGCGCACCATGGGCATCCACGCCAACGCCTACAAGCTCTCCATGGTGGTGCTGGGGGCCGCCCTGGCCGGGCTGGCCGGGGCGCTCGAGGCCCACTTCACCTTCATGGTGGCCCCCAGCACCTACTCCTTCGCGCGGGTGGTGGACATGCTGGTGTACGCGGTGGTGGGCGGGGCCGGCGCCTTCCACGGCCCGGTCCTGGGGGCCGCCTTCCTGACGCTCCTGCCCGAGGTCCTGCGCGAGGTGGGCAGCCGCGTCGGGCTCCAGCCCGGGCCGCTGCGCCTCTTCGTGAACGGGCTGGTGCTGCTCCTGGTGATCCTCTTCCTTCCCAACGGCATCGTCTCCCTCCCGCAGCGGCTGCGGGAGCGGCGCGAGGCGCGGAGGCCTGGTGCTGCTCGAGCTGGATGAGGTGGAACGCGCCTTCGGCGGCGTGCGCGCCGTGGACGAGGCGAGCCTGCAGGTCGCCCGGGGCGAGGTCCACGGCCTCATCGGCCCGAACGGCGCCGGCAAGACCACCCTCCTGAACCTGGTCTCGGGCCTGCTCCGCCCCTCGGGCGGGGCGGTCCGGCTCGACGGCCGGCGCATCGACCGGCTCCCGCCGCACCGCATCGCGGCCCTGGGCGTCACCCGCACCTACCAGAACATCCGCCTCTTCGGCGGCCTCTCCGCCGCCGACAACGTGGTGGTGGGGGCGCACCTCAGGCGCGACGCCCCGCTGTGGCGCTGGATGCTCATGCTCCCCTCGGCCGGCGCCGAGCAGCGCCAGGCCCGCGCCCGGGCGCTGGATCTCCTGCGGCGGGTGGGGCTCGAGGCGCGGGCCGACGAGAAGGCCCAGAACCTGTCCTACGGCGAGCAGCGGCGGGTGGAGATCGCCCGGGCCCTGGCCTCGGAGCCGCGGGTGCTGCTCCTCGACGAGCCCACCGCCGGGATGAACCCGGCCGAGGTGGCCTCCATCGCCGCCCTCATCCGCGGGGTGGCCGCCGCCGGCCAGTCGGTGCTCCTGGTGGAGCACAACGTGAAGCTGGTGATGGCCGCCTGCGACCGCATCACGGTGCTGAACTTCGGCAGGGTCATCGCCGACGGTCCGCCGGCCCAGGTGGCCCGCGATCCGGCGGTGATCGCCGCCTACCTGGGGGGCGAGCGGTGAGCGAGGCCGCGCCGCTGCTCGAGGTCTCGGACCTCCACGTGAGCTACGGCCACGTGCAGGCGGTGCGCGGGGTCTCGCTGCGCGTCCGGGCCGGCCAGATCGTCACCCTCATCGGTCCGAACGGCGCCGGCAAGTCGAGCACCCTGGGCGCGCTGGCGGGCCTGGTGGCGCCGGAGCGCGGCTCGATCCGGCTCGAGGGGCGCGAGGTCCTCGGGCTCCCCTCGCACCGCGCCGTGGCCGAGGGGGTGGTGCTGGTCCCCGAGGGACGCGCCGTGCTGGCGCGCATGACGGTGGAGGAGAACCTGGTGGTGGCGGCGGAGGGGAGCCCGCGCGGAGAGGTGGATCGGCTCTGGGAGGCGCTGGAGGAGCAGTACCGGCGCTTCCCGGTGCTGGGGGAGCGGCGCCGCCAACCGGCCGGCACCCTCTCCGGCGGCGAGCAGCAGATGCTGGCCATCGCCCGGGGGCTCCTCGCCAGGCCGCGCATCCTGCTCCTCGACGAGCCGTCCATGGGGCTGGCGCCGCTCTTGGTACGGCAGATCTTCGACATCGTGTCCCAGATCCACCGCGAGGGGACCACCATCCTCCTGGTGGAGCAGAACGCCCGCCTGGCCCTGGAGGTGTCGGACCAGGCCTACGTTCTGGAGCGCGGCCGGATCGCGGTGGAGGGCCCCTCCAGGGCGCTGGCGGCCGACCCGCGGGTGCAGGCGGCGTATCTGGGGGGGTAGGTAGGCTACCCCCCCTTCGGCTCCCGCTCGGCGGCGATCCGGAGCGCCTCCTCGACGAGCGCGTCCTCCAGCTCCTCGGCCTTCATGCGCCGGACGATCTTCCCGCCCTTGAAGAGCAGCCCCACGCCCTGGTGGCCGTAGGCCACTCCCACGTCGGCGGCGGTGGCCTCGCCGGGGCCGTTCACCTCGCAGCCCATCACCGCCACGTTCACCTCGCCCTTCACCGTCCCGAGCCGCTCTTCCACCCGCTCGGCGATGGGGATCATGTCCACCGAGCACCGGCCGCAGGTGGGGCAGGCGGTGAGGGTGACCCCGCCGAACCTGAGCCCCAGCGCCTTGAGGAGGGTGCGGGCCACCTTCACCTCCTCCAGGGGGTCGGCGGCCAGCGACACCCGCACCGTGTCGCCGATGCCCTGCGCCAGGAGGATCCCGAGGCCGGCGGCGCTCTTCACGGCGCCGGAGA
>DASTPH010000140.1:0-55769 GCA_035762305.1 Anaeromyxobacteraceae bacterium | reverse complement strand
CCAGCACCGCCGCCTCGTCGGTGAGGATGTCGCCGAACATGTTCTCGGTGACGATCACGTCGAAGGAGGCCGGGCTCTGCACCAGCCGCATGGCGGCGGTGTCCACCAGCATGTGATCCAGGGCCACCTCCGGGTTGGCCGTGCCGATGGCCATGGCCTCCTGGCGCCACAGCCGCGACGACTCGAGCACGTTGGCCTTGTCCACGCTGGTGACCTTCCGGCGGCGCCCCGTGGCGAGCCGGAAGGCCAGCTCCACCACCCGGCGCACCTCGAAGTCATGGTACTCGAGCGTGTCGACCGCCCGCTCGTGGCCGTCCTTGCGGTCGCGCCCCTTGGGCTGGCCGAAGTACAGGCCGCCGGTGAGCTCGCGGATGACCAGGATGTCCACCCCGACCAGCTTCTCGGGCCTGAGCGGCGAGGCCCCCACCAGCGCCGGGTGGACCCGCACCGGCCGCAGGTTCGCGAACACCCCGAGGCCCTTGCGCAGCCGGAGGAGCCCCTGCTCCGGCCGCACCTTGGCGCGGGGATCGTCCCACTTCGGGCCCCCCACCGCGCCCAGGAGCACCGCGCTCGAGGCCTGGCAGTCGGCCAGCACCTCGTCGGTGAGCGCCGTCCCGTGCCGGTCGATGGAGCAGCCGCCCATGAGCCGTTCGGCGAACTCGAAGGCGTGCCCGCCCCGGCGGGCCACCGCCTGGAGGACCCGCACCGCCTCGGCGGTCACCTCGGGGCCGATGCCGTCGCCGGGGAGGGTGACGACCCGGGCCTTCACGGCTGCCTTCCCGCGGGCGCCGCCTCCTCCGCGCCCGCCAGGGAGAGGCCGTACTCGATGGCATCCGCCAGTGCCCGCCAGCTGGCCTCGATGATGTTGGTGCTGGCGCCCACCGTGCTCCAGCGCTGCGTCCCGCGCTGGGTGTCGATGAGGACCCGGGTGATGGCGGCGGTGCCGTTCTGGCCGTCGAGGATGCGCACCTTGTAGTCGGAGAGATGCAGCCCGGCGATCTCCGGATAGTGGCCCGCCAGCGCCTTGCGCAGCGCCGCGTCCAGGGCGTTCACCGGGCCGTCTCCCTCGGCGGCGGTGTGCAGCACCTCGCCGTCCACGCGCACCTTCACCATGGCCTCGGCGAAGATGCCGCGCCCGGCGCGGTGCTCCACGTTGACGAGGAAGTCCATCAGCTCGAAGGGCGGCTTGTAGCCCGGCTCCTGCCGCTTCATCATCAGTGCCACCGAGGCCTCGGCGGCCTCGAAGGAGAACCCCTTGGCCTCCAGGGCCTTGATCTCCTCGAGCACGCCGGCCACGTCCTGGCCGCCCGCCTGGAGGCCGAACTCCTCGGCCTTGGAAAGGAGGTTGCCGCGGCCGGAGAGCTCGCTCACCACCACCCGCATCTCGTTGCCCACCAGCTCCGGCACGATGTGCTGGTAGCTGGCGGCGGTGCGGCGCATGGCGGCCACGTGGATGCCGCCCTTGTGGGCGAAGGCCGACTTGCCGACGTAGGGGAGGTGCTCGTCGGGGGAGAGGTTCGCCACCTCGGCCACGAAGTGGCTCGCCTCGGAGAGGGTGCGCAGGTGCCCCTCCGGCAGGCAGGGCTTGCCCATCTTCAGCTCCAGGGTGGGGATGACGGAGCAGAGGTTGGCATTGCCGCAGCGCTCGCCGTAGCCGTTGATGGTGCCCTGCACCTGGACCGCGCCCTCGGCCACCGCCGCCAGGGAGTTGGCCACCGCGGTCTCGGTGTCGTTGTGGGCGTGGATGCCGAGCGGGTGGTTCACCTTGGCCCGCACCGCCCGCACCGCCTCGGCGATCTGCCAGGGCATGGAGCCGCCGTTGGTGTCGCACAGCACCAGCGTCTCGGCGCCGCCGCGCCTGGCGGCCTCCAGGGTGGCCAGGGCGTAGGCCGGGTCGGCGCGGTAGCCGTCGAAGAAGTGCTCGGCGTCGTAGATCACCCGCCGCCCCTTCTCCCGGAGGAAGGCCAGGCTCTTCTCGATGATGCGGAGGTTGTCCTCGAGGGTGGTGCGCAGCACGTCGGTGACGTGCAGGGTCCAGGTCTTCCCCACCACCGTGCACACCGGGGCGCCCGAGTCGATGAGGGCCTTGATGTTCTGGTCGTCCTCCGGGCCGCCGCCGACCCGGCAGGTGGCGCCGAAGGCGGTGATGAGCGCGCGCCGCCAGGTCATGTCGCGGGCCCGATCGAAGAACTCCACGTCCTTGGGGTTGGAGCCGGGCCAGCCCCCCTCGATGAAGGTCACCCCCAGCTCGTCGAGCCGGCGGGCGATTCGCAGCTTGTCCTCGCAGGAGAGGGAGATGCCCTCCCGCTGGGTGCCGTCGCGCAGGGTGGTGTCGTAGATCTGGATCATGGGCGCGCCTCCGTGCGGCGCTCGTACTCGGCGATGCGGCCTTGGAACTTGAGGAGGTAGCCGAGCTCGTCCACCCCCTCGAGCAGGCAGGCCTTGGAGAAACCGTCGATGGGAAAGCAGGTGATCCGCCCGTCGGGGAGCCGCAGCGACTGCTCGGCGAGGTCGACGGTCACCTCGGACTCCGGCTCCCGGCGCAACTGGTCGAGCAGCGCCGCGTGGGAGGCCGCGTCCACCGCCACCGGGAGGAGGCCGTTCTTCAGGGCGTTGTTGCGGAAGATGTCGGCGAAGGAGGTGGCCACCACCGCCCGGAAGCCGAAGCCGGCGAGGGCCCAGGGGGCGTGCTCGCGGGAGCTGCCGCAGCCGAAGTTGTCGCCGGCGAGCAGCACCTGGGCCCCGGCGGCCCGCGGCGCGTTGAGCGGGAACTCCGGCTTCGGGCTGCCGTCGGCCTGGTAGCGCCAGTCGGCGAAGAGGCTCTTCCCCAGCCCGGTCTTGTCGGTGGTCTTGAGAAAGCGGGCCGGGATGATCTGGTCGGTGTCGACGTCGTTCACCGGCAGGACCACGACCCGGGAGGTGAGGGTGGCGAACTTGGCCATGGGTGTCCCCTTCAGCCGAGCAGCGCCCGCGGGTCGGTCACCTTGCCGGTGACCGCCGCCGCGGCGGCGGTGAGCGGCGAGGCGAGCAGGGTGCGGCCGCCCTTGCCCTGGCGCCCCTCGAAGTTGCGGTTGGAGGTGGAGACGCAGTACTGCCCCGGGTCGAGCTGGTCGCCGTTCATGGCGATGCACATGGAGCAGCCCGGGTCGCGCCACTCGGCCCCGGCACCGGAGAAGATCCGGTCCAGCCCCTCGGCCTCGGCCTGGGCCTTGACGGCCCGCGAGCCGGGCACCACCAGCACTCGCATCCCCGGCGCCACCTTCCGCCCGGCCATCACCCGCGCCGCGGCGCGGAGGTCGGAGAGGCGGCCGTTGGTGCAGCTCCCGATGAAGACCACGTCCACCCTCTGGCCCAGGAGCGGCTGCCCGGGCCTGAGCCCCATGTAGGCGAGCGCCTTCTCCTGGGCCGCCCGCTGGGCGGCGTCGGCCGCGGCCGCCGGATCCGGGACCCGCTCGCCGATGGCCATCCCCATGCCGGGGTTGGTGCCCCAGGTGATCATGGGCGCGAGCGCCGCGGCGTCGAGGGCGATGCTCCGGTCGAAGGCGGCGCCGGCGTCGGTGGGCAGGGCGCGCCACCGCGAAAGGGCCCGGTCCCAGTCGGCCCCCTTGGGCGCGTGCTCGCGGCCGGAGAGGTACTGGAAGGTGATGTCGTCGGGGGCCACCATGCCGGCGCGGGCGCCGCCCTCGATGGACATGTTGCAGACGGTCATGCGCTCTTCCATGTCCAGCGCGCGCACCGCCGGGCCGGTGTACTCGAAGACGTGGCCGGTGCCGCCCCCCACCCCGATGCGGGCGATGAGGGCCAGGATGACGTCCTTGGCGGAGATGCCGGGGGCGAGCCGACCCTCCACCCGCACCTCGTAGGTCCGGGGCCGGTTCTGCAGCAGGCACTGCGTGGCGAGAACGTGCTCCACCTCGCTGGTGCCGATGCCGAAGGCCAGGGCGCCGAAGGCCCCGTGGGTGGCGGTGTGGCTGTCGCCGCAGACGATGGTCATGCCGGGCTGGGTGAGCCCCAGCTCCGGGCCGATGACGTGGACGATGCCCTGCTTCGGGCTGCCGCGGCCGTGGAGGGGGACGCCGAACTCGCGGCAGTTCTCCTCGAGCTGCTGGAGCTGCTTGCGCGCCATCTCGTCCACCACCGGGCCGCGGGTGGGGATGGAGTGGTCGGCGGTAGCCACGGTGCGGTCGGGGCGTCGGACCTCGAGGCCCCGGGCGCGCAGCCCGGTGAAGGCCTGTGGCGAGGTCACTTCGTGGACCAGCTGCAGGTCCACGTAGAGGATGGCGGGCGATCCGGGCTCGGCGGCGACGAGGTGGGAATCCCAGATCTTCTGGAACAGGGTTCGGGGCTCTGTCATGTGCCGTGGGTCATTGGGGAAAAAGAGCGGCAGTATACACGACCCTGGCTGCGAGTCGCTCCCGCCCCCGCCCCGCCGGGGCGTTTCCAGGCGGTGCATGATCGTTTACATGGAGGCGCATGATCTCGCCCACCGCGCTATCACGCGTCCTGCCCCCGCTCGCCCTGCTGCTGGCCACCCCCGCCGTCCGGGCCCAGACTCCCGGCCAGGCGCCGGGGCACGCCGGAAAGGCTCCCGCCGCCATCTCGCCGGCCGCAGCCCAGCTGGAGAAGCTGAAGTCCCTGGCCGGCACCTGGAGCGGCAAGGCCTCGCACGGCGACGCGCCCGCCCACGACGCCACCACCGTCTTTCGCGTCACCGGCGGCGGGAGCGCCGTGGTGGAGACCCTCGGCCCCGGCACGCCGCACGAGATGGTGACGGTCTACCACCTCGACGGGGACCAGCTCGTGCTGACGCACTACTGCGCCGCCGGGAACCAGCCCACCATGCAGGCGCTCCCTTCCAAGGACCCGGCGGTCATCGCCTTCGACTTCGTGCGCGGCTCGAACATGAAGCCCGGGGACATGCACATGCACTCGGCGCGCCTCGTGCTCGCCGGCGAGGACCGGCTCGAGGGCGAGTGGGTGAGCTGGGTCGGCGGGAAGCCCGCCGGCAGCGTCAGGTTCTCCCTGACGCGGCAGAAGTAGCCGCCTCCGGCCCGTCCCACCCGCGCCGCGCCCGCCCCGATTGCCGCGGAGGCCTCGCCCGTCCTGACGTAGACTCGCCCCCCGACCCGTCCCGCACCGGAGGACCGCATGCGCCCTGCCCGCCTCGCCGCCGCCCTCGCCCTCGCCCTGGCCACGACCCCGGCGCCCGCCAAGGAGCGCTCGGAGATCCCCGACAAGTACAAGTGGAACCTCAAGGACCTCTACCCGTCCGTGGAAGCCTGGAAGGCGACCCGGGAGGACCTCACCAAGCGCATCGCGAGCCTGGAGCAGTACCGGGGGCACCTCGGCGACTCGCCCGAGGCCTTGTGGAAGGCGCTCGACGCCACCTACGCGGTGAAGCGCGATCTCTCGCGGCTGACCGTGTACGCCGCCTCGCTCTCCGACGAGGACACCCGGGCCGCGCCCCCCCGCGAGCTCAAGCAGGCGGCCGAGCAGCTGGGCGTGGACTTCGCCGCCGCCACCGCCTGGGCGCGCCCGGAGATCCTCGCCATCGACCCGGCGCGGGTGCGAGAGTTCGTGGGGAAGGAGAAGCGCCTCGCCGACTACCGCGTCCCCCTCGAGGACCTCTTCCGCTGGAAGGCGCACACCCTCTCCGCCGGCGAGGAGAGGGTCGCCGCCGAGGCGGGCAACCTCACCGGCGCGGGGTACGACCTCTACGGCATCCTCGCCAACGCCGACCTCCCCTGGCCCACCGTGAAGCTCTCCACCGGCGAGGAGGCCCGCCTGGATCAGTCCGGCTACGGACTGCACCGGGCCTCTCCGGTGCGGGACGACCGGGAGAAGGTCTTCGCGGCCTTCTTCGGAGCCCTGAAGGGCTTCGAGCGCACGACGGGGACGGCGCTCTACGCCACCGTGAAGGCGCACCTCTTCGACCTGAAGGTTCACCGCTTCGGCTCCTCGCTCGAGGCCGCGCTCTTCACCGACAACATCCCGCCTACGGTCTACCGGCAGCTCCTCGCCGACGTGCACCGCAGCCTCCCGACCCTCCACCGCTACCTGGCCCTGCGAAAGCGCGTGCTGGGGGTGGAGACGCTGCGCTACCAGGACCTCTACGCGCCGCTCGTCCCCAGCGCCGCCATGAAGTTCGCCCCGGACGAGGCGCGGGAGGTCGTGCTCCAGGCCCTCGCGCCGCTGGGCAAGGAGTACGTGGCGGCGCTGAAGAAGGCGTTCGAGAGCGGCTGGACCGACTACCTCCCCTCCACCGGCAAGCGCTCCGGCGCCTACTCCACCGGCGTCTACGGGGTCCACCCCTACCAGCTCCTCAACTTCAACGGCCTGTACGAGGACCTCTCCACCCTGGCCCACGAGTCGGGCCACTCGATGCACACCTTTCTGTCGGACTCGACCCAGCCCTACCCGACCCACGAGTACGCCATCTTCGTGGCCGAGGTGGCCTCGACGCTGAACGAGAACCTGCTCCTGCGGCACATGCTGTCGAAGGCCAAGGACGACGCCGGGCGCCTGTTCCTGCTCGGCACCCACCTCGAGGGCCTGCGCACCACCCTCTTCCGGCAGACCCAGTTCGCCGACTTCGAGCTCCGGATCCACGAGATGGCGGAGAAGGGCGAGACGCTCACCGGCGAGAACCTGACCAGGCAGTACCTGGACCTGGTGCGGGACTACTACGGCCACGCCAAGGGCGTGTGCCAGGTGGACGATCTCCTGGGCGTGGAGTGGGCCTTCATCCCCCACTTCCACTACGACTTCTACGTCTACCAGTACGCCACCAGCCTGGTGGCCTCGACCACCATCGCCAGGGCCATCCTGGACCAGGAGAAGAAGGGCAAGGCCGCCGCCCGCGACGCCTACCTCGCCATGCTCAAGGCCGGCAGCTCGAAGTATCCCATCGACCTCCTCAAGAGCGCCGGCGTGGACATGACCACCTCGGCCCCCTTCGACGCCGCCATGGCCGAGATGAACGCCACCATGGACGAGATGGAGAAGATCCTGGCGCGGCAGAAGAAGAAGTAGCGTCGGGCGGCAGATCCCGCCGCCCTACGGAGCCTCGCGCGGGACCACGGCCGGATCGCGCCGCGTCGCCGCCCACGATCCGAGGAGGATGAGCAGGAAGCCGGCGGCGGTAGAGAGCGTGAACGGCTCCTGGAAGAAGGCGATCCCCAGGGCCACCGCCACCGCCGGCGCGACGTAGGCCACCACCGAGGCCCGGCTGGCGCCCGCGGCCCGGATGAGCGCGAAGTAGCCGGTCAGGCCCCCGGCCGAGCTCCCCACCGCCAGGCCAGCCACGGCCAGGAGCGTCCCGGCGCCGGGCGGAGGCGGCAGCCCCTCCAGGACGGCCACCGGGGCAAGCAGGACCGCGCCTGCGCCGGTCGCGGCCGCGACCAGGGCCAGCGGCGGCACCGCGGCGAAGCGCAGTTTCACGAGGAGCGAGCCGGCGGCATAGCAGGCGGCGGCCGCCAGCACCATGGCGGCCGCCCCGAGCTGCCCGGGCCTGGCGCGCGCGTCGAGGCCCATGAGCACCGCCACCCCGGCGAAACCGACCACCAGGCCCAGGAGGCGTGGCCCGACGACACGTTCGGAGGGGTCGAGCCAGGGAGCCATGAGCGCCAGGAAGAGGGGCGCCGAGGCGATGAGCAGCGCCGCCAGCGAGGAGGGGATGGATCGCTGGCCGGCGGTGATGAGGAGGAAGGGCGCCACCAACTCGACGATGGCCAGCGCCACCACCCAGCCCACGCTCCCGCGCATCGTCCGGAGCCGCCCCCCGCGTAGGGAGGGCGGCGCGAGCACCGCCGCCGCCACCAGCAGCCTCAGGAACACCAGCCAGGCCGGCGAGAGCTCGGCGAGCGCAATCCGGATGAGGAGATAGGGAGTTCCCCACAGGAGCGACACCAGCGCGAAGAGCGCCCAGGCCCGACCGGTCATGAAGCGGCCTCGCCGGCCGTTACGGCCGGCTCGGCTGTCATATCCCGAGCTTCCTGAAGAAGTCGTTCCCCTTGTCGTCCACCAGGATGAAGGCCGGGAAGTCCACCACCTCGATCTTCCAGACCGCCTCCATGCCCAGCTCGGGGAAGTCGATGCACTCCACCTTCTTGATGTTCTCCTCGGCCAGGATGGCGGCCGGGCCGCCGATGGACCCGAGGTAGAAGCCCCCGTGCTTCTTGCAGGCGTCGGTCACCTGCTGGCTGCGGTTGCCCTTGGCGATCATCACCATCGACGCCCCGTGGGACTGGAGCAGGTCCACGTAGGAGTCCATGCGGCCGGCGGTGGTCGGGCCGAAGGAGCCGGAGGGCTTGCCGGCCGGGGTCTTGGCCGGGCCGGCGTAGTAGACGGGGTGGTTCCGGAGGTAGTCGGGCACGCCCTTGCCCTGGTCGATGAGCTCCTTGAACTTGGCGTGGGCGATGTCGCGGGCCACCACCAGCGTGCCGGTGAGGAGCAGGGGCGTGGACACCGGGTGCTGGGTGAGCTGGGCCAGGATCTCCTTCATGGGGCGGTTCAGGTCGATCGTGACGCCGTGCTCGTGCCGTTCCGTCTTGCCGATGGAGATGAGGCGCGAGGGGTTGTGGTCCAGCTCCTCGATCCAGATCCCCTTCTCGTCGATCTTGGCCTTGACGTTCCGGTCGGCGGAGCAGGAGACGCCCATGCCCACCGGGCAGGAGGCGCCGTGGCGCGGCAGCCGCACCACCCGGACGTCGTGGGCGAAGTACTTGCCTCCGAACTGGGCGCCGATGCCGAGCTGGTTGGCGGCCTCGAGCAGCCGCTTCTCCAGCTCCAGATCCCGGAAGGCCTCGCCGTTCTTGCTCCCCTTCACTGGCAACGAGTCGTAGTACTTGGTGGAGGCGAGCTTCACGGTCTTGAGGCACTGCTCGGCCGAGGTGCCGCCCACCACCACCGCGATGTGGTAGGGCGGGCAGGCGGCGGTGCCGAGGTACTTCATCTTGTCGACCAGGAACTTCTGCAGCTTGTCCGGCGCCAGCAGGGCCTTGGTCTCCTGCCAGAGCATGGTCTTGTTGGCCGAGCCGCCGCCCTTGGCCAGGAACAGGAACTTGTAGGCCGCGCCCTCGGTGGCGTAGATGTCGATCTGGGCCGGGAGGTTGGTGCCGGTGTTCACCTCCTGGTACATGTCGAGCGCGGCGGTCTGGGAGTAGCGCAGGTTCTCCTTGGTATAGGTGAGGTAGACGCCCCTCGAGATGGCCTTCTCGTCGCCGCCGCCGGTCCAGACCTGCTGGCCTTTCTTGGCCACGATGGTTGCGGTGCCGGTGTCCTGGCAGATGGGGAGCTCGCCCTGGGCGGCCACCTCGGCGTTGCGCAGCATGGCCATGGCCACGCCCTTGTCGTTGGGCGAGGCTTCCGGGTCGGACAGGATCCTCGCCACCTGCTCGTTGTGGTCGGCGCGCAGGAAGAAGGAGACCTCGCGCATGGCTTCGCGGGCCAGGAGGGTGAGGGCCGCTGGCTCCACCTTGAGGACCTTCTTGCCGGCGAACTTGCCGACCGAGACGCCCTTCTTGGTGAGCAACCGGTACTTGGTCGAGTCCTTCCCGAGCGGGAACGGGTCCTGGTACTGGAACGCGGGGGTGGCCATGACTCCGTCTCTCCTCCTTGTCGATCGAGGTCGGGGCGCGCCGGGGCGGCCCTCGGGACCGGGAAGCAAACCACACTCCCTGGTCGGTGTCGACGCGAACGCGCGGCGGGGCAGCCGCAGGTGGCCGGCTGTGGCCTTCCTCGCCCGGAGCGGCGCTGCGTTGGCGTCGAGACCGGCCGGGACTCGGCATCGGCGACGGCGGCACCTCCGGCCATCACTGGAAACGACTTTTCCGTAAGCGAGGCGTCGAGACCCTCCCGGAGGTTGCCAGTCCACGGCCTGGCCGATACCGAGCCCAGGCCGGCGCTGATGCCGGCCCAGTGAAGGGAGCGTCCATGGCACAGGTCAAGCCCATTCCCCAGGGCAGGCACACCGTCACGCCCAACCTCGTCGTGCGCGGCTGCGCCCGCGCCATCGAGTTCTACAAGCGCGCGCTCGACGCCAAGGAGATCTCGCGGCATCCGGCGCCCGACGGCAAGTCCATCTGGCACGCCGAGCTGCGCATCGGCGACTCGGCGGTGTTCCTGAACGACGAGATGCCCGGGATGTCGCCGCCCCCTCCCGACACGGAGCACCCGGCGCCGGTGGGGATGTGGCTCTACGTCGCCGACTGCGACGCCGCCTACCGGAAGGCGGTGCAGGCGGGCGCCAAGGGGAAGATGGAGCCCGCCGACATGTTCTGGGGCGACCGCACCGCCACCGTGGCCGACCCCTTCGGCTACCTCTGGAACTTCGCCACTCACGTGAAGGACATGACCGACGAGGAGATGAGGCGAGCCGGGGAGGAGTTCGCCCGGAGCCAGGGAGCCGGGTCGAGAGGCGCCAACATCTGATCGCGGGCGGCCCGCGCTGATCGCGGGCGGCTCGCGGCCCACATCCGGCCCCGCCGCTCCCACATCGACAGGTGGCGTCGCCCGTGCTGTGCTCTGGCGCAGCGGGGGCGACGCCGCCGGGTCCACTCCCGCCCGGCCTCACACCCGGAGAGGAGCCGTTATGCGACCCGCCTGTCTCGCCCGCTCCATCCCACTGGCCCTCGGCCTGGCGCTCTGGGCCGGACCCGCCGCCGCGTCGACCGAGCTGGGCCTGGGCGCCGACTGGTGGGTCGAGCCGGAGGCCGGCGCCTTCCAGTTCACCCTGGCGCTGGACACCCCGATCGCGAAGTCGCTCACCCTGGGCGGGCGCTTCGGCCTCCTGCTCGTCACCTCGCCGACCGAGGTCGGCGTGCCGGTGGACCTGCGGCTCCGGGTCAGGCTGCAGCGCCTGTACCTCGACTTCCTGGTCGGCCCCTGGTTCGTCTTCGACGAGCCCGATCCGGTGCGAGCCCACGTTGCCTTCGGGGTCGGCCTCTTCGCCAGCGGGCTCACCTTCGGCATGGAGGTGGGCTGGCTCGACCCCTCGGCCATCGTCGGGCTACGGCTGGGCTTCCGACTGTAGCTGAGGCCCCGCCGGGCTTCAGGCGAGGGCGTGGAACACCCGCTGCACGTCCTCGTCCTGCTCCAGCCCGTCCACCAGCGCCAGCACCTCCTTGGCCTGGTCCTCGGGCAGCGACACCGGGTTCTGGGGGACGTACTCCGACTCGGCCGAGACCAGCGGAAGCTTGCGGGCCTCGATGGCGGCCTGGAGCTGGCCGAAGCTCGGGAAGAGGCAGCGGATCACCACCTGCTTCTCGCCCTTCTCGCCGGTCCCCTCCCCCATCTCCTCGAGCCCGTGGTCGATGAGGTCCAGCTCCAGCGCCTCCAGATCCAGCCCCTCCGGCGCGAGGCGGAAGACCCCCATCTTCTGGAACTGGAAGGCGACGCTGCCGCTCGTGCCCAGGTGCCCGCCGTGGTCCTTGAAGTGCATGCGGACGTTGGCCACGGTCCGCGTCGGGTTGTCGGTGGCGGTCTCGACCACGAAGGGGACTCCGTGCGGGCCGTAGCCCTCGTAGAGCATCACCTCGTAGGCCTGCTGCTCGTGGCCGGAAGCGCGCTTGATGGCCGCCTCGACCTTGTCCTTGGGCATGTTGGCGGCGCGCGCGTTCTGGATGGCGCGCCGCAGCGCCGGGTTCGTGTCCGGGCTCGGTCCGCCGGCCTTCACGGCGATGACGATGTCCTTGCTGATCCGCGTGAAGGCCTTCGCCATCTTGTTCCACCGGGCGAACATGGTGGCCTTGCGGGTCTCGAAGATGCGTCCCATGGGCTCCTCGGCGCCGGGAAGGCCGCGGCCCCCCGGCACCGGCGGATACCCCAGCGGCGGGCGGGGCGCAAGGCTCCGCTGGGATGGGCCCGGCCCGTCGGCCGCCACCTCATTCATCGCAGACTCGTGTGCACTCACCTGGGTGGTGGGGCGGGACCTCGTCCCTCGCCGCCGTGGTTCCCCCGTCAAGCACGCGGAAGATCGCGGGATGATGTTGGAGAGCCCGACGAGCCCGAGGCTTCCCAAAGCCTCGCCGCCCGTTCCGGGCGGCTCGAGTCTCGCTCACGGCCGGAAGAGCTCGGCGCAGTGTCCGGGCTCGCTCGGCGCCGCGGCGATGGCGCCACCGCGCGGGATGCACTGGTCGGGCGGCAGCGGGGCGCCGCGCTCGACGTGGTCCACCAGGAGGTCGAAGGCGCGCTGGGCGTGGGGCTGGAGCAGCTCGATCCCCGGGAGCAGGCTCTTGTACCCCTCGATGTGGGTGCCGTTCTGCACCTCGTAGAGCCGGTGCTGGGCGGCGCGATGCTCCTCGTTGCCCTTCCGCGAGGCGGCCACCTTGGCGGCGTAGGCGCGGGCGTGGTGGTCGATGGGCAGCAGGGCGTCCATGGTCCCGGCCACCGTCACCAGCGGCTTCTTCACTTTCCCGGTGGTGGCGAAGGCCGAGAGGTTTCCGGCCACGTCGGTGGTGAGCGCCCGGTTGAAGTAGTCGTACCCCGCGGCGCCCGACCCGTAGGTGTCGTAGCCTGGGTCGAGCTTCTTCTGCCACTGGCACCACGTGACTTCCCAGAACGACCCCCAGTTGAGCGACCAGAGCGACCGCACGAACGCGCCGCTCCCGTCGCGGACCACGATATCCGGCGGATAGCCCGCCTCGACGATGGCCTGGGCCGCGTCCGAGCCCGGGTCGAAGCCCGAGGCCACGTAGGCCGGGTATTCGCGCAACGCCGCGGGGAGCTGCACCAGGAGGTTGTGCGGCCCGGGATCGACGAAGGTCCCCTCCCAGTCCACGCCGCCGTCGAAGAGGTCCGGCGACTCCTCCACGGCCCGGCGCACCTGGTAGCCGCCGTTGGAGGTGCCCACCGCGAAGGTGTGGCGCGGGCGGTGGCCGTAGCGCGCCTTCACGCCTTCCCGGGCCAGGCGGGCCGCCTGCGAGATGCGGGGTTGCCAATCGGTGAATGACTTCTGGGGATCGTTCACGTAGAAGTGGACGAAGAGCGGGCTCGCCGGGTTGAGCCGGCAGCCGAGCGGGTCGGCCGCGGTGGTGAGGAAGAGGTTCAGCATCCCCTTGTTCTGCGAGGCGTAGGCGTACCCCTTCTGCACCACGTAGTCGCTCCAGGCGAAGTCGCCGTTGAACTCGCTGCGGTTGCCGGAGGCGCCCGCCACCACCAGCCGGCCGTTCCAGGCGTCCGGAAGGCGCAAGAGGAAGCGGGCCTCGCCCATCGGATCGTCGGCGAGGCGGGCCTGGATCTGGATGCCGGGCACCGCCCCGGCGATGGGGGTGCGGTCGGGCGGATCGGGGGAGATGACGCCCCGGTCGGTCTGCGGCGTGAAGGCCAGCGCCGGCCACCCGGGAAGGGAGTTGTTGGCGGGGGTGGTGGGGCCCTCCGGGGGCGCCAGCGCGTTGTTGGTAGTGAGGTCCGGGCTCTCGAAGCAGGTCGCATCCGCGATCCGGCCTCCCAGGGCGGCCAGCACCTCCGGGCAGCGGCCGGCAGCGGCGGGGGCAGGAGCGAGGGCGGCGACGAGGGTGGGCAGGACGGCGAGGCGCCAGGTCATGGTGTCATCCTCCGGTGAACGGCCGTCATGGAGGATCCGCCCCCGAGCCGTCAAGTGACCCGGGCGGGGCCGGCGCCTCGCCAGTGGCGCGCCTCACAAGTCCCTAGCCTGTCCCGGCGCGCGCCACGCGGGTGCGGTCCGGGAAAGGCGGCGCCCCGCCTCTCGGTCGGGCCCGCGGGGAGGGCCCGTGCCTTGCTGCCTCTCCTTGCAGGGCACGGGGCCTTCCCGCGAAGTGCTGCGGAAGGTAACACGGATGGGCTCATGACTTCTGCGGAGCAGCACTGGGCCCTTGCTTCACTCGGCGGCGAAGCGGAGCGGTAGGACCACCCACAGGGTCACGGGCTGGCCCTGGGCGTCGGCCCCGGCGCGCCACCGGCAGGAGGCGAGCGCCTGCCGGATGGCCTCGAAGATGCGCTGGTCCGGGACCGGGGTCATGAGCCGCACCAGCCCCACCGTCCCATCCCGACCCACGGCGAACTTCACCACCACCTGGCCGGCCGCGTATCCCGCCAGATCCCGCGGCAGGCGCACCGACCGGCCCACGCAGCCGGGGACCACCTCGGCCGGGGCGCGGAAGCCGGTGGTGACGTAGACCGGGGCCTCCATGACGCCGCCGGACCCCGCGGGCGGGGGCTCGACGTAGCCCGGGACGCCCCCCACCACGCCTCCTTCCACCCCCTCGAGATCCTCCTCGTAGGCCTCGATGGGCTCGTTGGGGTCGGGCGCCTTCATCGCCTCGGCGATCTCGCGCGGCTGGACGAGCGCCGTCGGCGGGGCCGGCTTCACGATGGGGGCGGAGGGCCTGGAGACGGCTGGAGCCCGCCGGGCGGCCCGGGGCGGCGCCGCCGGGGGCGGAGGCACCGGGCGGCGGGGCTGCACCAGCGTCACCTCGACCGCCGGGACCGGGTGCGAGCGGGCCGCCAGCGCGGCCCCGAGGAGAGCCATGGACGTGAAGAAGAACACCTGGAAGGCGGTGGCGCCCAGGATCCAGGCACCGCGTCGCACCGCCCGGCGGGCCCTCTGGCGCTCCACCATCGGATCGAAGAGAACCCGGGTCCGCTGCCAGACGGCGACGGCGGCGACCTGGGCGGGGACGACCTCGCCGGCGCCGCCCAGCACGGCCGCGAACAGGTGGCGATCCCGCTGCTGGAAGTGGATGGCGGACCCAGCCGGAGGCGGCGGCGCGCGCTCCCCCGTCAGGGCCTCGAAGAGGCGCTGGTCCTGCTGGTGGAATGTCACCTTCACCGACATCCCGGACGGGACCGGCGCCGGCTCGCGGGTGCCCCGGTGGTGGAGGCGCCAGCGCAGGTCGTGCATCACCGCCTCGAACATGCTCGCCTCCGATCCGGGCCATGCCGGAGGGGCGAGTCCACGCCGTCGAGGCGTCCGGGCGCGCCTCTTCGCGGCACGCCTGCTCATTCGGTAAGCACGGCCCGGCCGTCGAAGAAGGACCCGACACGGGAAGACCAAGCAACACCCCCAAATGGCTTGACGCGATGCGTCCTACACCCCATCTGGGGTCGTACGGCGCTGTGACCGACCTGTGACACCGACCGTGTTATTCACCGCGGACCTTGCGGGTCCTTCTCGTCCAAGCGCGCAGCCCGGTCACCTACTGGAGCTACCAGTACAGCCTCCCGTACGCCGGCAAGGCGGCGGCCCTGCCGCCCCTCGGGCTGGTGACGCTGGCGGCGTTGCTGCCAGGGCGCTGGGAGCTGCGACTTCTGGACCTGGAGGTGGAGCCGCTCCGCGACGAGGCGCTCGCCTGGGCCGACGTGGTGATGGTGAGCGGGATGCTGGTGCACTCCGACTCGATGCGCGAGGTGCTGGCGCGGGCGCGCGCCCTGGGAAAGCGCACCGTGGCCGGCGGAGCCGGGCCCACCTCCGATCCGGACCTCTTTGTCGAGGCGGACCACGTCTTCCGGGGCGAGGCGGAGCGGCGGCTCGACCTGCTGGTCGAGGCGCTGGAGCACCCGGAGCGCCCCGCCCCGCGCGACCTCACCCCGAACGACGGCGGCCGCCCCGGCCTGGAGGTGGCGCCGGTCCCGCGCTTCGACCTGCTGGACCTCACCCGCTACGCCAGCCTCTCGGTGCAGATCTCGCGCGGCTGCCCATTCCGCTGCGAGTTCTGCGACATCATCGAGGTCTTCGGCCGAATCCCGCGCCTGAAGAGCGCCGAGCAGGTGCTGGCCGAGCTGGAGGCGCTGCGGCGTCTGGGCGGGCGCGGCCCGCTCTTCTTCGTGGACGACAACTTCATCGGCAACCGCCGGGCCGTGGCGGCGCTCCTGCCGCGCATCGCCGAGTGGCAGCGCCAGCACGGGCGCCCCTTCGACCTCTACACCGAGGCGAGCCTCGACCTGGCGGCACACCCGGAGCTGGTGTCCGCCATGGTGGACGCCGGCTTCACCGCGGTGTTCGTTGGCCTGGAGAGCCCGTCCCCGGAGTCCCTCAAGTCGGCTGGGAAGGTGCAGAACCTCAAGGTGGACCTGGCCGAGGGCGTGGGACGGCTCACCGCCGCGGGCTTCGAGGTCCTGGCGGGCTTCATCCTGGGATTCGACACCGACCACGAGGACATCTTCGAGTGGCAGCGGGACTTCATCTCTCACCTGCCCGTGCCCAGAGCCATGGTCGGGCTCCTGGGGGCGCTCCCCCAC
Organism: Anaeromyxobacteraceae bacterium; assembly: GCA_035762305.1. Lineage (GTDB taxonomy): Bacteria > Myxococcota > Myxococcia > Myxococcales > Anaeromyxobacteraceae > DASTPH01. The sequence continues at coordinate 39,572 of DASTPH010000140.1, read as the reverse complement.
ACCCAGCTCTGGCGGCGGCTGGAGAAGGAGGGACGGCTCCGCCGCGCCCAGTCGGGCGATCAGTTCGGCCGGCCCAACTTCGAGCCGGCGCTCGAGGAGCGCTCCCTCATCGCCGGCTACCGGCGAGTCCTGGCCGCCATCTACACGCCCGAGGCGTTCTACGAGCGCTGCCGCCTGCACCTCCAGTCGGCCACGATGCTCCCGGCGCCGCTCCGCCCCGGGGCGCTGGCCGCCCTCTTCCGGGCGGTGTGGGGCATCGGCCTCGTCGGCCCCCGGCGCCGCCACTTCTGGAAGCTGGTGCTCGGCGCCCTGCGGCGCGGGCCCCAGGCCTTCGCCCGGGCGGTGGCCCTGGCGGTGGTGGGCGAGCACATGATCCGCTACACGGACGAGGTGGTGCTGCCGCGCCTCGACCGGGCCATGGAGCAGGTCGAGCGCGAGCGGGAGGCTGCCGTCCCGGACCAGCCGCGGGTGGCCGCCGCACGCTGAACGCGCCCGCAGCCGCTGCTGCAGGCGCATCCGCAGGCGGCAGCGGCTTCCACAGCCGGAGCCGCATCCGCAGCCGGACGCCTTCGACGCCCTGCGCGCTCCTACGGCGCCCCGCCGCGCAGGTCCACCACCCGCCGCGCCTTGCCGTTCGAGCGCTCCAGGGTCTTCTTCTCCACCAGCTTCACGGCCACGGTGACGCCCAGCTCCGAGGAGAGCCGCCGCTCGATCTTCTCCCTGAGCTCGGACTGGCGCCGCATGTCGTCGAAGAAGATGGACTCGGACACCTCCACCAGCACGGTGACCTCGTCCCCGCCGGTCCGGCGCTCCAGCAGGATCTGGTAGTGGGGCTCGGTGCCCTCGATCTCGAAGAGCACCGCTTCGATCTCCGACGGGAACACCCGCGCCCCCTTCACCAGGATGAGGTCGTCGGAGCGCCCGCGCACCCGGCTCATGCGGGCCAGGGTGCGCCCGCAGGCGCAGCGAGCGGGGTCGATGGAGGTGAGGTCGCGGGTACGATAGCGCAGCAGCGGCAGCGCCTCCCGGGTCAGGGTGGTGATGACCAGCTCGCCGGTCCGGCCGGGCTCGACCGGCTCCAGGGTCTCGGGGTCGACGACCTCGAGCAGGAAGTGGTCCTCGGCGACGTGCAGCCCCTTGCGCTCCAGGCATTCGCCGGCCACGCCCGGCCCCATCACCTCGGAGAGGCCGTAGTTGTCGGTGGCGGTCAGGCCCAGCTTCTCCTCGATCTCGCGCCGCATCGACTCCGACCAGGGCTCGGCGCCGAAGAGGCCCCACTTGAGCGCCAGGGCGCCGCGGGGGACCTGGGCCTCGAGGAGCGCGTCGGCGATGGTGAGGGCGTGGCTGGGCGTGGTCACCAGCGCCGTGGTCCGGTAGTCCTGCAGGATCTGCACCTGCCGCCGCGGGGTGGCGCCCGAGACCGGGATGACCGAGGCCCCCACCCGCTCGGCGCCGTGGTGGAATCCGAAGGCGCCGGTGAAGAGGCCGTAGTCGAAGGCCACCTGCACCACGTCCTCCTTTCCCACCCCGCCCGCCACCAGCACCCGCGCCATCAGGTTCGACCAGGTCTTGAGGTCGTTGCGGGTGTAGCCCACCGCGGTGGACATGCCGGTGGTGCCCGAGGAGGCGTGGACCCGCACCACGTCGCGGAGCGGAACCGCGAACAGGCCGTAGGGATGGTTCTGCCGCAGGTCGGCCTTGGTGGTGAAGGGGAGCCGCCGCAGGTCCTCGAGGGAGCGGAACTCGTCGGGGTCGAAGCCCGCCTCGTCCAGCCGGCGCCGGTAGAAGGGCACGTGCCGGTAGGCGCGCAGGATGGTGGCCTCCAGTCGCTCCAGCTGCAGCTGCTCCAGCTCCTCGCGCTCCATGCACTCCGCGTCCGGTTGCCAGGTCATGGTCACCCTGCCCTTCCGGCGCCGGTGGGGTCCGGCGCCTCGCTTCCCAGGTACGCCCGCTGCACGTCTCGGTTGGCCAGGAGCTCCTCGGCGCTTCCCTCGAGCGCGATGCGCCCGGTCTCGAGGACGTAACCGCGGTGGGCCACCCGCAGCGCGCTTCGGGCGTTCTGCTCCACCAGGAGGACGGTGGTGCCCTCGGCGTTGATGCGCTCCACCACCGCCAGGATCTCCTTCACCACCAAGGGGGCCAGCCCCATGGAGGGCTCGTCGAGCATGAGCAGGCGCGGGCGGGCCATGAGCGCCCTCCCGATGGCCAACATCTGCTGCTCGCCCCCCGAGAGCGTGCCCGCCAGCTGGCGCTCCCGCTCCCGCAGCACCGGGAACAGGCGGTGGACCCGCTCCAGGTCCTCCCGCACCTCCTGCCCGCGCCCGCGGCGGTATTGCACCGTGCCCCCCAGGAGCAGGTTCTCCCGCACCGGCATGGCCGCGAAGACCTGGCGCCCCTCGGGGACCAGCGAGCACCCCAGGGCCACCGTGCGCTCGGGGCCGGCCCGGCCCAGGTCCTGGCCCCGGAAGAGCACCTCCCCGGCGCGCGCCGGAGCCAGCCCGGCCACGGTGCGGAGGAGCGTGGTCTTGCCGGCGCCGTTCGGCCCGATGAGGGTCACCACCTCCCCCTCGCGGACGTGGAGCGAGACCCGGCGCAGCACCGTCAGCGGGCCATAGCCCACGCCCAGGTTCCGCACCCTCAGCACGTCTCCTCCCCCAGGTACACCCGCACCACGTCGGGGTTCCGCTGCACCGAGGGCGGATCGGCGTCGGCGATCTTCTCTCCGTAGGACAGGACCGCCACCTCGTCGGAGACCCCCATCACCAGCGACATGTCGTGCTCCACCACCAGCACCGTCATGCCGCGATCGCGGATGCGGCCGATCTGGGCCGTGAGCTCGGCGGTCTCGCGGATGTTGAGGCCGGCCGCCGGCTCGTCGAGCAGGAGCAGCTCCGGCTCGGCCGCCAGGGCCCGGGCCATCTCCACCGCCCGCTGCTGTCCGTAGGAGAGGCTGCCTGCCTCCTTGTGAGCCAGGTGGCCCGCGCCGAGCATGTCCAACGCCTCGAGGGCGCGCCCCTCGATCGCCCGCTCCTCGCGGCGGGTGGCCGGCAGGCGCAGCATTCCCGCCACCATCCCGGCCCGGCTGCGGACGTGGCGCCCCACCATCACGTTCTCCAGCGCGGTCATGTGGCCGAAGAGCTTGATGCTCTGGAAGGTGCGCGAGAGGCCCAGCGCGGCGATGCGGTGCGGCGGCCGCCCCTGGATGGCCTTTCCGCGGAGGCGGATCTCGCCGGCGTCGGGGGCGAGGTGGCCCGAGACCAGGTTGAAGAGGGTGGTCTTGCCGGCGCCGTTCGGGCCGATGAGCCCCTTCACGGTGCCGCGCTCGACGCGAAAGCTCACCTCGCGCACGGCCTGAACCCCGCCGAAGCGCTTGGAGACCCGGCTCACCTCGAGGAGGGGCGCGCCGGCGGTCATCGAGGCGTCTCCTCCCGGGAGCGCGGCGCCGGGGCGATGCGGCGCCACAGCGCCCGGAGGTCGGCGGAGAGGATCCCGTCCGGCGCCAGGAGCATCACCGCCACCAGGATCACGCCGAAGACCGCGTCGTCGTGGCTCCCGAAGGTGCCCCGCAGCGAGAGGAAGCTCAGCACCGCGCTGGTGGCGAGCGTCCCCCACAGGCTTCCCATCCCCCCCACCGCCACGATGGCCACGTAGCGCACCGACTTGAGGATCGAGGCCTCCGAGGGGCCGATGCCGCCGTTGAAGTGGGTGAGGAAGGCGCCAGCCACGCCGGCAATCATCGCTGAGAGGACGAAGACCTGAAGTTTGAGGCGCGCCACGTCCACTCCCATGGCCGCTGCGGCCTCCTCGGCGCCGTGGAGCGCGCGCAGGGCCCGCCCGGTGCGGGAGCGGATGAGGTTCAGGAGCAGCAGCATGGCCAGGGCCACCAGCCCCCAGGCCACGTAGTAGTTGGCCACTCGCCCGGCGGCCCCTCCCATCACCCGTAGTCCAGGCAAGACCTCGAAGGGCGGGACGCCGGATATGCCGTCGGCGGCACCGAGCCGCTGGGTGCCCACCACCACGCTTCCCACGATGGTCCCGAAGGCCAGGGTGGCCATGGCCAGGTAGTGGCCCTTCAGGCGCAGCACCGGAACGCCGATGGCCACCGCCACCAGGGCCGTGAGCCCCACCGCGACCAGGAAGGCGGCCCAGGGCTCCACCCCCAGCGCCTCGCCGCCGTAGAGGTCCTTCCTGGCGACGAGGAGGTGCAGCCGCTCGAGCAGGGCCACCACCGGCAGGCGGCGGGAGGCGGAGAGGTCGAGGGTGGTGAGGAACGCCGAGGCGTAGCCCCCGATGGCGAAGAAGCCGGCATGGCCGATGGAGATCTGGCCCGCGTGACCCATGAGCAGGGACAGGCCGAGCACCACCAGCGTGTAGTAGCCGGCCATGGTGAGCTGGGTGAGGAGGAACTCCTTGCCGCCAGCCCGGGTCAGCAACTGCGCCGCCACCAGGACGGCTGCGAAGGCCAGGAGCTGCAGCCGCGCCGAGCGGCGCAGGGCGGCGGCGGCACGGCTCCAGGCGCTGGCGGCCGGGGTGGTCATCAGAAGGCCTTGAGGCGCGCCGCCTCGCGGCTGCCGAAGAGGCCGGCCGGCCGGAGCACCAGGATGGCGAGCAGGATGGTGAGGGAGACGGTGTCCTTGAAGGCGGTGGGTAGGAACACCACGCTGAATGACTCGAGCAGCCCCACCACCAGTCCGGCCGCCACCGCCGCCAGGGAGTTCCCCAGGCCGCCCAGGATGGCCACCGTGAATCCCTTGATGGCGAGCCCGGCCCCGACGCCGTAGGAGGTGTAGGTGATGGGCGACACCACGCAGCCAGCCAGGGCCCCGATGCCGGCCGAGAGCACGAAGGAGAGGGTGACCAGGTTGCGCACCGGCAGCCCGCACAGCGCCGCCGCGTCCCGGTTCTGGGCGCAGGCGCGCATCTCCCGACCGACCCGCGTGTACTCGAAGAACACCACCAGGAAGCCGACGATCACCGCGCCCGTCGATAGGGTCCACAGGACCTGGGGCGAGATGCGCGCCCCGAGGAGCTCGATGGCGCTCACCTCGCTTCCGGTGAAATAGGGGAGCGCCCGCACCGACTCGCCCCAGGCCGCCAGGGCCGCCTCGCGAATGAGGATCGAGACCCCGATGGTGATGACGATCATCCGCAGCACCGAGGGCTTGTAGAGCCAGCGGATGAAGGTCATCTCCACCAGGGCCCCGACCACCATGGTGCCGAGCACCGCCCCCGCCACCGCCAGCGGCAGGGGCACGAGGTGGTGCAGCGTCCAGGCGATCATCCCGCCCAGCATGGCGAACTCGCCCTGGGCGAAGTTGATGATGCCGGTGGCGTTGTAGATGATGTTGAAGCCGATGCCGACCACGGCGTAGATGGCGCCGTAGGTGAGCCCGGCGACGACGTACTGGAGGAGCAGCCCGGACGTCACTTGCCGAGCACGGCGAAGCGGCCGTTCTTCACGGTGAGCATCTCGAAGGCGTCGAGATCCAGGCCGTTGTGATCGGTAGGCGAGAGGTTGAAGATCCCGGCGGTCCCCACCACGCCCTTCAAGTTCTCCACCGCGGCCCGCACCTTCTCCCGGTCCAGGCCTCCCTGCTCCACGCCCTTCCGGAGGAGGAGCAGGGCGTCGTAGGCGTGCCCGCCGAAGGTGGAGACGTCCTCCTTGAAGCGGGCCTCGTATGCCTTCTTGTAGGCCACCAGCACCTTCTTCTGGGGGTGGGAATCGGGCAGGACATCGGCCACCACCAGCCGGCCGGCGGGGAAGAGGACGCCCTCCGCCGCCTCTCCCGCCGCCTTCACGTACTGGATGTTGGCGAAGCCGTGGCTCTGGTAGATGGGGATCTTCATCCCGATCTGGCGGGCGTTCTTGATGACGATCGACTGGGCCGGCTCGATCGACCAGTTGACGATGGCCTGCACCCCGGCGGCCTTGAGCTTGGTGACCTCGGCGGTGAGGTCGGTGGCCGCCTTGTCGTAGACCTCGTCCACCAGGATCTGGATGCCGTGCTCCGGGGCCAGCTTGGCGAGCTGCTCCTTTCCGGCCTTGCCGAAGCCGGTGTTGCTCGAGAGCACGCCGACGAGGCCGATGCCGTTCTTCTTCATGTGCTGGAAGATCTTGGTCGCCGCCTGGCTGTCCTTCTGGGGCGTCTTGAAGACCCACTTCGCCACCGGGTTCACGATCACCTCGGCGGCGGCGCAGGAGAGGAGCAGCGTCTTCGCCTCCTCGGCCAGGTTCTTCACGGCCATGGTCTCGCCGCTGGTGGAGGGGCCGAGGATGGCGAAGACCTTCTCCTCCTCGATGAGCTGGCGAGCGAAGGAGACGGCCTTCTCCGGGCTGGCGCCGGTGTCCTTGACGATGAGCTGCACCTTGCGGCCGGCGAGGCCGCCCTGGGCGTTGAGATCTTCGACCAGCATCTCCAGGGTGCGGGCCTCTGGGGCTCCCAGGAAGGAGGCCGGACCGGTCACGGCCAGGAGCGCGCCCACCTTGATGGGCTCCTGGGCCGCGGCAGGGAAGGTCGCGGCGAGGCCGGCGGCGGCGAGGGCGAGGAGGGCGTGGCGCATGGCGGGTCTCCGTTACGGGTCGGGGTCGGGGTCAGGCTCGGGGTCGGGGGCGGGACGGGGGCGAGGTCGGGATCGCAGGTGAGAGCGGGCCGTCTTCCGGCGGCGGCTCAGGATCCCTGCACCGCGGCGGCGTCGAGCACCTCGACGCCGGCCCGGCGCAGGGCCGCCACCGCCTCCAGGGGGCGATCGAAGCGGAACACGAGGATGTCGCGCCCGCCGCGGGCGAAGGCGTACATGTACTCGACGTTGATGGACTCGCGCTTCACGGCGTTGAGGACCTCGGCCAGACCCCCCTCGCGGGCGGGGATCTGCGCCGCCACCACCTGGGAGGCGCGGACCGTGAAGCCCGCCTCGTGGAGCACCTGCCGCGCTCGCTCGGTCTCGGGCACGATGAGCCGGAGGATGCCGAAGTCGGCCATGTCGGCCAGCGACAGGGCGCGCACGTCGAGGTGGCTCCGGGCGAGGAGGTCCACCACCTCGGCCACCCCGCCGGACTTGTTCTCCAGGAACACCGAGATCTGCTCGACTTCCATGGTCTCCTGCGCCGGCCGCCCCGCCGGGACGCGAGAGCATACCCGATCGGGCGCGCCTCCCTCACCGCGGCACCCCGAAACACGTGCCTCGGTTGACGTCGGTCAAGGATCGGTTTCGTGGCCTGACGATAATGCAACTCATTCTCATGTTGCACGCACGCCACGACCCGCCGCCCGTGCCTGGGGCCGCCCTCCCCGGCGGCCCACACCGCCCTTCCGCCCGTCGAGCCCCGACCATGCCCTCTCACCACGGCGCCGCGGCCGGCGCGTCGCTCGCCCGGTCGCTCCAGCTCCGAAGATGCCCCCTCCGCCGCCTCGTCGCCGCCGCGTTCCTCGTCTTCCCGGCCGCCGCCTGGCCGGAGCCGGCCTCGGTTGCGCGCGAGGTCGATCTCCCGGCCGAGGCAGAGGTGAGCCCGCTCGTGGCCGAGGCGCTCTTCCTGTGCGATCCCCTCCCCCCGGGGGGCCGCGACCTGAACCTGGCGGTGGCGGTGGCGCGCGGCGAGCCCGATCCAGCGACCGGCCGGGCCGCCTTCGCCGTCCTGCCGCGGCTGCAGCTGGCGCTGGCGCTCGGGGATCGGGCCGGGCTCACCGCCGAGGTGGGGCTCGGCACCGCCACCGCTCCGGCGGTCGACTCCCCCGCCGCCTCGTTCAAGGTGCTCCTGCGCGAGCCCGGCGAGGAGCGCACCGGTCTCGCTGCGAACCTCGATCTGTACGGCTCGACCCGCTCGTTCCTCGAGAGCGAGGCCGGGGTGGGCCTGGGAGCCATCCGCGCCCTGGGGCCGCTGACGCTCCGGGCCTCCGGCACCCTCGTCTCCGGTCTCCGGGCCTGGTCTCCCCACCTGCACGCCGGCGTTTCGGCGGCGGCGGCCATCGGCCCCGCCTGGCGGGCGCTGGGCGAGGTGGTGGCCCAGGCGAGTCGCCACGGCATCGCGGTCTCGGCCGGGCCAGCCGTCAAGGTCGCCCTCGGGGCGCGCGCCTCGCTCACCGCGGGTGCGCTCTTCGACCTCGGCTCCGGGCCCCGGCTCCTGACCTTCACCACCCAGGTCGGCCACGCCCTCTAGCGGCGCGCGTCACCAAGTCCCGAGCCCACACCTGCGCGCGCCACGCGGGTGGGGGTCCGGGGGAGGCGGCGCCCCGCCTCCCCCGGTAGGGCCCGCGGGGAGGGCCCGTGCCTTGCTGCCTCTCCTTGCAAGGCACGGGGCCTTCCCCGCGAAGTACTGCGGAGCGGGCGGCAGGGTGTCTCATGACTTCCGCGAAGCAGCACTTAGTTGCGCCCCGCTGGCCGCTGGGGTACACGCCCCGCCATGGCCGCGGCGCCGCAGGGCGGGAACTTCCTCACCGAGATCGTCGAGCGCGATCTGCGCGCCGGCCTGAACCAGGGCCGGGTGGTGACCCGCTTTCCACCGGAGCCCAATGGCTTCCTGCACATCGGCCACGCCAAGTCGATCCTCCTGAACTTCGGCCTGGCCCGCCGCTACGGCGGCCGCACCCACCTGCGCTTCGACGACACCAACCCCGAGACCGAGGAGACCGAGTACGTCGAGGCCATCAAGGCCGACGTGCGCTGGCTCGGCTGCGACTGGGGCCAGCACCTGTACTTCGCCTCGGACTTCTTCGAAGGGATGTACCAGCGGGCGGAGCGATTGGTCCGCGAGGGGCTCGCCTACGTGGACAGCCAGGGTCAGGAGGCCATCCGCGAGCAGCGCGGGGACTTCAACCGCCCCGGCGCCGACAGCCCCTTCCGCGATCGCCCGGCGGCCGACAGCCTGGACCTCCTGCGCCGCATGCGCGCCGGCGAGTTCGAGGACGGGGCCTGCGTGCTGCGCGCCCGCATCGACATGGCGCACCGCAACCTGCTCATGCGGGACCCGCTGCTCTACCGCATCCGGCACGCCCGCCACCACCGCAGCGGCGACCGCTGGTGCATCTACCCAATGTACGACTTCGCCCACCCGCTCGAGGACGCCTTCGAGGGGGTGACCCACTCCATCTGCACGCTGGAGTTCGAGTCCAACCGGGAGCTCTACGACTGGGTGCTGGACCACACCGGGCCGTGGGACCCCCGGCCGCGCCAGTACGAGTTCGCGCGGCTGGCGCTGGGCTACACGGTGATGTCCAAGCGCAAACTTCTACAGTTGGTGAACGAGAAGCGGGTCGCGGGCTGGGACGACCCGCGCCTGCCCACCATCGCCGGCCTGCGGCGCCGCGGCGTCACCCCCGAGGCGCTGCAGGACTTCGCCGAGATGATCGGCGTCGCCAAGAACAACAGCCTGGTGGACATCGGCAAGCTGGAGTACGCCATCCGCTCCGATCTGGAGAAGCGCTGCCCGCGAGCGCTGGCGGTGCTGGACCCGCTCCCGGCCACCATCGTCGACTGGCCCGAGGGACGCGTCGAGGAGCTGGACCTTCCGTGGTGGCCGGCCGAGCCCGGGCGGAGCGGCGCGCGCAAGGTCCCCTTCGGCCGGGACCTTCTCCTAGAGAAGGAGGACTTCGCCCTCGACCCGCCCCAGGGCTGGAAGCGGCTCGCGCCCGGGCGCGAGGTGCGGCTGGCCGGGGCCTACCTGGTCCGATGCCAGGAGGTGGTGAGGGGCCCCGGCGGCGAGGTGCTGGGGCTGCGCCTCACCCACGACCCGGCCTCGCGCGTCGCCTCCGAGCGAGGCCGCGGCGCCGGGACGCTCCACTGGGTGCACGCCTCGCGTTCCGTTCCCGCCGAGGTCCGGCTCTACGACCGGCTCTTCAGGGTGGAGCAGCCCGATGGCGAGCCGGATTTCCTCGAGGTCGTGAACCCGGAGTCGCTGGTGGTGGCCAGGAGCGCCCGCGTCGAGCCCGCCCTCTCCGAGGCGGCGCCGGGGAGCCGCTGGCAGTTCCTGCGCCAGGGGTACTTCTTCGCCGATCCGGAGGGCTCGCGCCCGGGGGCGCCGGTCTTCAACCGCACCATCGGCCTCAAGGACACCTGGGCGGCGCGGGCGACGGCCCCCGAGGCGCGCCCGCCGCGAGCGCGGAAGACTGCCGCCGCACCGGCCCCTCCCGCTGGCCGCAAGCCGGTCCGGGCCGGCCCCGGCGCCGAGGCGCGCGCCGCCGATCCGACCCTGGCCGCCTCCCGGGCCCGCTACCTCCAGGCCGGCGTGGCCGAGGCCCAAGCGGATCTCCTTTCCAGCGACACGGCCCTCTCGGCCTGGTTCGACGCCGCCCTGGCCGTCGGCGCCAACGCCCCTTCGGCGGCCCGCTGGCTCCTGAACGAGCTGCTCGGCCTCGCCCGCGGCCGGAGCCTGGCCGACCTCCCGCTCTCCCCCGCCGATTTCGCCGGCTTCGTGCGCCTGCTCGACGAAGGGCGGACCGCGGCCGCCGCCGGGAAGGCGCTGCTGGCGAGCCTGGTCGAGCGCGGCGGCGAACCCGAGGCGCGCCTCGAGGAGCTCGGCCTTGGAAAGGTGCAGGATCGCGCCACCGTTGAGGCGGCGGTGGACCGGGCCCTCTTGGGACGGCCCGTCGAGGTGGCCCGCTACCGCGCCGGCGAGAAGAAGCTGCTCGGCGTGCTGCTCGGCGCGGCGATGCGCGAGACCGGCGGGGCCGCCGACGCGGCGCTGGTCCGCGAGATCCTCCAGGCGCGGCTCGGGAGTTAGGGCGGGCTCCTGGAGATCCTCCGGCCGGTGGTCGGGGCGAAATCGAGCGGAGCTCGGCGCGGGCGAAGTTGTCAGTGGCAGTCGGGTGCGCCACGCGGTCCGTGCGAGTCTGGACACACCCGGTCACGCCGCGCTTGATTTCGCGGATATCGTCACTCGCGAGGCCGGTATATCAGCGGAATCAACTCGGGCTGCGTGCCACCCAAGGGAGGCTCCCGCGACCTGCACACACGCGGATGGGCGTGCAAGGTGCTGCGGGAACTGGCGGGGCACACGAGCCGCGCCGATCATCGTACGGACGGGGACACGGGCGCCGCTGGACCACCGATCCTTCACGCGCGGGCTCCGCCCGATCACCTCGGCGGCGGCCTCCACTCCGCATCGGCAGCCGCGATCTCGGCCCGGAGCCGGCGCGGTCCGTCGGTGCCTTTCATGGCCACCAGCGAATTTACGAAGTGCACCAGGGCCCAGATGTCCCCCTCGGGCAGCGCGTCGCGCCAGGTGGGCATGGCGGTGCCCCCGACGCCCGAGGCCACCACCCGGTAGAGATCCTCCAGCCGGTGTTCGGGGCGGACCGAGCGGAGCTCGGCGCGCGTGAAATCGGGCGGGAGGAGCTTGACTCCGTAGTCGCTGTTCTTCAGCTCCGCGCCGTACATGTCCTCGCGGAAGTCCCTGGTGCCGGTGCCCGTGACGACCTTCGACACATCGTGGATGTACTGCTTCGGCGCGTAGGCGGGGTGGCAGGAGAGGCACTGGGCCAGGCCGTGGTACACGGCCCTCCCGCGCTCGACGCCCTCCTTCTCCCGGCCCTTCCAGGGATCGGGCGTGGGGACGATGGGCGCGCCCGGTTCCTCCTCCTTCCAGCGCGGTGAGAAGGTCTTGAGGTACTGCACGATCTCGCGGACGGTCTCCTCGGGGATGCCGTCCCAGGCCCGCATGGCGGTCCCGTGCAGGCCGGTCCGGACCACCCGCACCAGGTCGTCGTCGTTGGGGAGCGTACCCCCGGGGACGGCGGCGAACTTGAACGAGCCCAGCGTGAAATCGCGCGGCGGGGGCCGCAGCCCGGGCGCGGCCGGCCCCTTCCCGTCCCCCTTGTCGCCGTGGCAAGCGCGACAGTAAAGCACGTATCCGATTTCACCCGAGGTGAGCACCGGGGCGGGGATCACCTTCCCGCCGAGCTTCATGGGCTGCTCGAAGCCCTGCGTCCGGTATCCCTTGCACGCGGCGACCGAGGCGGCGCCCGCGGCCGCCCAGGCGAGGTGGAGGAGCGCCTTGCGCGACATGCCAGTATCCTCCGGAGTCAGAGCAGGTAGAGGGCGACGTACAGGGCGCCCCAGACGGCGCCCACGAAGTGCCAGAACATGCCCCACAGCCGCACCGCGCTCCGGCTCAGCCCTCGCGGCGAGGGGGCGCGGATCGCGAGGACGCCGAGCGCCGCGAGGCCGACGAGCACGTGCAGCGCGTGGAAGGCGGTGAGGGCGTAGAAGGCCGATGGGTACGGACCGCCGCTCGGGAGGAAGCCGTCGCGCCACAGCCCCGCCCAGACCACCGCCTGCAGCGCCAGGAAGAGCGCGCCCAGGCCGGCGCCCAGGCCGAGCGCCCGGGCCGCCCGGCGATGCCGTCCGAGCGCGTGGGCGCGGACGGCAAACGCGACCGCGGCGCTGGAGGCGGCGATCACCGCGGTGTTGAGGCCCGGGAGGAGGATGGGGAGCGGCGGCTGATCGGGAGGCGGCCACCCCGGGGCGCGGACCCGCACCACCGCGTAGGCGAAGAAGAGGGCCGCGAACATCATCGCCCAGGAGCCGAGGAAAATGACCATCCCCACGTAGGAGGTGACCTCCTCCTCGCTCGGGCGGAGCCGGTAGGCCTTCAGGTCGGGGACGTCCGGCGCCGGCAGGCCCGAGGCGGCGCCGCGGCCGAGGGTCGCGCCCAGCACGGCTACACCCCGGCGGCGGCCCGTCCCGGCTCGCCACCGCCCGGAAGCACCTCTGCCTGGCCGGCGTAGTCCCGGCCGGTGAGGCGCCGCACCTCCGGGTTGGAGAGCTCGTGCGGGCCGCGCACGACCTCGGGGATGCGATCGAAGTTGTGAAACGGCGGCGGCGACGAGGTCTCGGTCCACTCGAGCGTGGTTGCCTCCCAGGGGTTGGCGCCCGCGGGCGCGGCCTTGCCGAACAGGGTCTTGAAGAAGTTCCAGACGAAGAGGAACTGTCCGGCGAAGAGCGCGAACGCGGCGTAACTCGTCCATTGGTTCAGGCCGCGGAGCCCCTGGATGAAGGTGTACTGGAAGGGATCGAACAGTCGCCGCTGCTGGCCGGCCCAGCCCACCACGAGCTGGCCGGCGAAGACCGCCGTGATCCCGACGAAGGTGAACCAGAAGTGGGCCCGGCCGAGCCGCTCGTCGAGGCTCCGTCCGAAGAGCTTCGGGAACCAGAAGTAGACGCCGGTCATGGCGCCGATGAACGATGCGGCGGCCATCGTGAAGTGGAAGTGCCCGACCACGAACATGGTGTCGTGCAGGTACAGGTCCATCGAGATGTCGGCCAGGAACAGCCCGGTGAGCCCGCCCACCCCGAAGACGAAGACCGTGGCCAGCGCGAACAGCATGGGCGTGTCGAAGCGCAGCGACCCGCGCCACAGGGTCGCCACCCAGTTCAACACCACCACCATCGACGGCGCGCTGATGAGGAGGGTGAACAGCATGAAGCCCTCGCCGAGCAGGGGGCTCATCCCGGTCACGAACATGTGGTGGCCGTAGACCATCGCCGAGAGCACGGTCACGAGCACCATGGCCCAGACGGTGCCCTTGTACCAGTGGTGCGGCTTGCGGGCGAAGATGGCGAGGACGTCGCCGAGGATCCCCCATGCCGGGAGGATGAGGATGTAGACCTCGGGGTGGCCGAAGATCCAGAACAGGTGCTGGAAGAGGATGGGGTCACCGCCCCCGCGCACCGCCGAGGCGCCGGCGATGAAGAACTGGGTGCCGAAGTTCCGGTCGAGGAGCAGGAGCAGGGCCGCCGACCCGAGCACCGGGACGAAGAGCGCGTTCAGGATGGCGGTGAGCCACAGTCCCCACACCGTCAGCGGGAGCCGCAGGTAGCCCATCCCCGGCGCGCGCATGCGGATCACGGTGGTGACGTAGTTGATGGCGCCCATGGTCGAGGAGACGCCGGTGACGAAGATGGCGGCCACGACCAGCGTCTGGCCCAGCCCGGGCATGCCCACGTTGGTGGAGAGCGGCGGGAAGGTGGTCCAGCCGGCGCCGGCCGACCCGAGGTCGGTGAGGAAGGAGGCGAGGACCAGCAGCTGGGAGAGGAGGAAGGTCCACAACGAGTACATGTTGAGCCTGGGGAAGGCCATGTCCCGGGCCCCGATCATGAGCGGGATGAGGAAGTTCCCGAAGCAGCCGATGAGCACCGGCGTGACCGCGAAGAAGATCATCACCAGGCCGTGGGTGGTGAAGAGGTGCTGGTAGGTCGCGGGGCCGATGACCCCGCCGCTCGATCCGAAGAGCAGCCTGCCCAGCGCCGGCACCGGGCGGTAGGGAAACGCCCACTGCCAGCGGATGAGCATGGCCAGCGTCCCGCCCAGCAGGAGGAACAGGAGGCCCGCCCAGAGGAACTGTCTGGCGATCACCTTGTGATCGGTCGAGAAGACGTATCGGCGCCAGAACGAGGTGGGCGGCGGGTGGATGGGCTGCGACGCCTCGGCCAGCACCTGCGCGATGGTGCTCACGGCTCCGTCCTCCATTCCCAGCCCCAGTGCGCCTCCGCGTCCTCCGGGTCGTAGGCGCGCCGCGCGTCTTCCCCCGCCTCCGCGAGCCACTCGCGGAAGGCTTGCGGGGCGAGCACGGTGAGGACGCCGCGCATCTTGTAGTGGTTCGCCCCGCAGTGCTGGGCGCAGGCGATCTCGTACTCCCCGGGGACCTTGGCCCGGAACGTGAGCCGGGTGACGGTCCCGGGCACCGCGTCCTGCTTCACCCGGAAGTTGGGCAGGTACATGGAGTGGATGACGTCGGTGGAGGCGAGTTGGACCACCACCGGGACGCCGACCGGGACCCGCACGTCGTCGAGGGTCACCACGTCGTCCGGCGTCCCGAACTTTCCGTCCGCTCCCGGGTAGCGCGCGTCCCACGACCACTGGTGCGCGTTGACCTCGATCCGGACCGCGCCCTCCGCCGCCTCCGCCCGCGGGAAGTTCCAGAAGGTGCTGCGCATGTCGCCCAGGGTGTGGACGAAGAGGTACCCGTCCACCCCGACCAGGAGCGCCGCCACGGCGCCCACCACCACCGCGATGGAGCGTCCGTTCCCGTGGGAGTAGAGCGCCGGGTGTTCCCGGTTGTGCCTGGCCAACGACCAGACCAGCAGGGCCGCCACCACCGCGAAGACCACCGTAATCGCACCGAGCGTGAAATACAGCAGGTGGTCGATCCGGTGGCCGTCGACCGAGACGTCGCGGGGCAGGCCGTAACCGGGCTCGGGAAGCGGGGCCGCCCAGGCGGCGCCGCCGGCGAGGGCGGCCAGGGTGGCGGCGGAACCGACTAGGGATACCGCGAGCGCGATCGCGGTGCGACCGACGCGCGGCGCGGTCACCGCCCGCCTCCCCGGATGGCGCGCACCACCAGCACGGCGATTGCATACGGGGTCGCGATCATGGCCCCCAGCAGCAGCGCCAGGTGGGGCGTCCCGTCCCGCGCGCACACCGGGCAGGCGAGGGCCAGGACGGGCGCGCTTCCGGCGGCCAGCGCGAGGGCGAGCTTCATCGCAGGTGCCTCCAGGCCGCGTCGAGCATGACCACGAGACCGTAGACCGCCGGCGCCAGCAGCGGGCCGAGCACCGTGACCTTGAGGATCCGCGTCTCGTACCTGAGGTGCATGTAGAAGAGCGCGATGAGCGCCGCCTTGGCCGCGGCGATGGCCACCAACGCGATCACTGCGGCGCGGTGCGCGATCCCGCCGCTCCGCACCACACCGATCTCGACCAGGGTCAGCGCGACCAGCACGGCGAAAGCGGCCAGGTACGAGCCGCGCTCGCGCGCCGCCGGGGCATGGCCGGCCGCCGAGGCGGCCTGCTGGAGGAGGTCCTTGTCGGTCATGCGCCACCCAGCGAGGGGAGGAGGTAGACGAACGAAAAGATGAACGCCCAGACGAAGTCGACGAAGCACCAGTACAGCCCGAGGAGCTCGATCTGGCGCTCGCCGACCCGCCGGCGCAGGTACCCGGCGAGGATCGCGAGGATGTAGAGCACTCCGACGAGGACGTGGAAGCCGTGGTAGCCGGTGATGGCGTAGAACGTGCTGGCCCGCGCCGACCGGCCGAACACCAGCCCCTCGTCCAGGAGCCCCGGGGACCAGATCCCGAACCACTCCTGGACCTGGCCGACCAGGAACGCCACGCCGCCGAGCGCGGTGAGGCCGAGTAGGAGCGCCGCCCGCCTCCGTTGCCCGGCGACGGCCGCCGCCCATGCCAGGACGTTGGTGAGGCTGGTGGCGAGGAGGATGAAGGTGAGCGCGGCGGTGAAGAGGATCCCCAGCTCGGGCTCTCCGGGCGGGCGCCACGAATGGCGGCCGGCGTGGAGGATGCCCTCGGCGATGAGCAGGCCGCCGAAGGAGAAGGCGTCCGAAACGAGGAAGATCCACATCCCGATCTTGCCGGGCGTGGCCGAGCCGTACTGGGTGTCGGGAGGCCACGCCACCGCGGGGTGGTCGTGGCCGGGTGCGACGGCGCTGCTCACGCCTCACCTCCGGCGCGGACTTCCGTTGCAGGATCCGCGCCCCCCGCCGCAAAGCCCTCTTGGGTCGCCGGCGGTAGCGCACGCCCTTGTCCTTCCCCGGCGCCGAGCGCTCCGTTATGTACCGGTCGTCCCCGATGGTGGAGCCCTCGATGTCCACCCCCCCGGCCGCCCCTGGCGATCACCTCCAGGCCGTGGTGAGCGCCCTGGTCGGACGCCCGCTCGCCTGGGGACTGCTGGTCGCGCTCGCCGCGGCGTGGCCCATCGCCTGGGCGCTTCGCACGCCCGTCCCGCCCCCGCCGCCGGTGCTGGGGTCGCTCCCGCCCTTCGAGCTCACCGCCCAGGACGGCCGCCCATTCGGCTCGAGGGACCTCGCCGGACGCGTGTGGGTGGCGAGCTTCATCTTCACGCGCTGCCCGACGATCTGCCCGGCGATATCCCGCCAGATGGCCCGGATCCAGGCGCGCACCCGGAACCTCGAGCCCGCCTTCCACCTGGTCTCGATCAGCGTGGACCCGCAGTTCGACGATCCCGGCCGGCTGGCGGCCTACGCGCGGGGGCACCGGGCCAGCCCCAGGATGTGGACCTTCCTCACCGGACCGACCGAAGCGGTGCGCCAGACCGTGGTGCAGGGGCTGCGCATCAGCATGGGACGTGACCCGGACCTTCCGGGCGCAGAGGGCGTCTTCCACGGCACCCATCTCGTGCTCGTGGACCGCGAGGGGCGGATCCGCGGCTACTACGATCCGGACGCAGCCGGCGCGGTGGAGCGCGTCGTCCGCGACGCCGCCTTGCTCGTGAACCGCGGGTGACCTCACGGAACCCTCTCGATGGGGTCCCCGTCGCTCAGCGCCGAGGCGAACCCGAAGCGCTCTCCTCCGAACACACCTCCATCTCCTCGAGGTAGACGGGCTCCCAAGGGCCCTACTTCTTCTTCAGCTCGATGATCTGCTGCGTGCGCGCCTTCGGCTTCACGGTGACCGGCACCTCGGTCTCGCCGGTGTACTCCTGCCAGGCGACGAGCGTGTACGAACCCGGCGGTACGTCCGGGATGGAGAAGGTGCCGTCCCCCTTCGTCACCGCGTAGTAGGGGTGCTCGGCCGCGTAGACCCAGGCCAGCATCCACGCATGGACGTCACACTCGATTCGCATCATCCCCGGCCGCTTGATGGGCTTCTCGATCCGCGTCCCCTTCGTCGGCAAGGCCTGGTTGAAGACGGTTTGCTTGCCGAGAAAAGCGTGCGTGTTGTGGAGGATGGGGTCGGAGTTGACGATGACGATCGACCCCACCGGGACGACCTGGACGTGCGGCTCGAACCGGCATTTGACGTTGTCGATCTGAGGGCCGGCCGTGGGCTTCTGCAGGGCCTTTCCCTTCTGGATGTCCTTCAGGTAGACGACTGCGTCCTGAACGCCCCGGTCGAGCCCCACCACGATCAGCGACTGGTCGGGCATCTGGCCGCAGACCTCCTTGTCCTTCGTCGTGGCGACCTTTCTGGTCGCAACCTCGCCCTGGTAGACCACCTTCCCCGCGATGGTGCCGCCGTCGATCACCTGAGCCGGCTCGTAAGCACCGGCCGGGAGCGAGGAGAGGGTCAGCGCGAGGGCGGCGGCGAGGCGAACCGCGATGCGTCGCTCCGGCGGCCTGGCGTGCGGACCTCGTCCGGACATGGCCTCGCTTCCAGGTTGGGAGCCGTCCAGTGTGCGACTGAGTCTCTGCGTTACGCGCCCACCGTTCGCCACGTCCCTCATGGGTTTCCGGCCCTTCAACCCCCGAAGGGGCCAGGGGGCGATCACCTCGACCCCGGGGAACCGCTTCGCCTCGGCGATGAAGCCGCCGCCCGCGAGCGCCACCGTGCCCAGGAACGCCGGCGGACCGGACGGGGCTCGTCGCACCGCCTCCACGAGGGCGGCGGAGAGGCACTCCATCTTCCCCCTCCGGGACGCCCGATCCGGAAGGCCGCGCCATCAGGCGGGCAATATCCTCTGCGCCGAAACCTTCACGCTGGCCCCCGGTCGCGTCCGGCCCGCCTCGGCCGGCAGGAGGAAATTCGATGCGTTTCCCACCGCCTTCGCTCGCCTCCCCGTTTCCGGGGGCCGTCGCCCTCGCCTCTGCCCTGCTCGCCTTGGCGCCGCCCGCCCGGGCCGCCTCGCCGGCCGAGTGCTCCGCGCTCGGCGCGCTCTCGCCCCCCGACACCACCATCGGCTCGACCACCTGGATGCCCGCCACCTCCACCCTGCCTGAGCATTGCCGGGTCGAGGGGGTCATCGGCCCCGGGCAGATCGGCTTCGCACTGCAGCTCCCCACCGCCTGGAACGGCGGCCTCTACCACGCCGGAGGCGGCGGCTACGTGGGGTTCATCCCCGCCGGCGACGCCGGGCTGGCGCAGCACTTCGCCACCGCCGCCACCGACACCGGCCACAAGGGAACGGGGCCCTTCGGCGGCGCCCTGGACGGCACCTGGGCGCTGGGAAACCCTCAGGCCAAGCTGGACTTCGGGTACCGCGCCGTCCACGTCACCACCGTCACCGCCAAGTCCATCGCCGCCGCCTACTACGGCCGCGCCCCGGGCCTCGCCTACTTCGCCGGCTGCTCGCGCGGCGGCGGCCAGGGCCTCATGGAGGCGCAGCGCTTCCCCGCCGACTTCGACGGGATCCTGGTGGGCGCGCCGGCCTTCCACTGGACAGAGTTCATGCAGGGCTTCAACTGGGACAGCCGGGCGCTCGCGGCCGGACCGCTGCCGGTCGAGAAGCTCCCGCTCATCGCCAACGCGGTCACCGCCGAGTGCGACGCCAGGGACGGCCTGGCGGACGGTCTGATCCAGGATCCGCGCCGCTGCGGCTTCGACCCGATCTCGCTGCTCTGCCCCGGCGCCGACGGACCGGGGTGCCTGACCCTGGCCCAGGTCTCGGCGGTGCGGAAGGTGTACGGCGGTCCCAGGGACTCGCTCGGCCGGTCCATCACGCCGGGCTTCCCACCCGGAGCCGAGGACGGTCCGGACGGCTGGGCGCTGTGGATCAGCGGGGGCGCCGTCACCCCCTCGCTCCAGTTCACCTTCCAGGATCAGTTCTTCCGCTACCTGGTCTACGACTCGGCCAGCTACGACCCCTTCAGCTTCAACTTCGACACCGACCAGGCAGACCTGATCGCCATTGGGCAGCTCCTCGACGCCATCGACCCCGACCTTTCCGCCTTCCAGGCGCGCGGCGGGAAGATCCTCATGTACCACGGCACCAACGACCACGCCCTGAGCCTCTACAAGACCATCCAGTACTACGACGAGGTGCTGGACGTGATGCACCACGACGCACAGCGCTTCTTCCGGCTCTTCTTCGCGCCCGGCATGCACCACTGCGGAGGCGGCCCCGGCCTCGACACTTTCGACGCCTTCACCGCGCTCCAGGACTGGGTCGAGCGCGGCCGGGCCCCCGATCGGATCGTCGCCTCCAGCACCGCCCGGCCCGGTCTCACCCGGCCGCTCTGCCCCTACCCGCGCGAGGCCCGCTACAAGGGGCACGGCAGCACCAACGACGCCTCGAGCTTCCTCTGCGTCCCGCCGGAGGCAGCGCGCCACGGGCCGCGCTGACGGCCCGAAAGGGACCTGCGCCGCGAGCGCCAATCCTGGATGATTGGCCCGGCTCCAGGGTCGGCGAAGGGTCGGCCCGGGCCTTCACCAGGAGGAACCCCATGGCCCGACTCGCGCCCGTCCTGCAGCTCGCGGCTGCCGCCGCCGCCCTGGCCGCCGCCGCCCCGGCTGCCGCCAAGGTCGTCGGCGCGCCCGTCGAGTACTCCGCCGCGGGCGTCACACTCAAGGGCTACTACGCCTACGACGACGCCGCATCGGGGAAGCGCCCCGGAGTGCTGGTGGTGCACGAGTGGTGGGGACTCAACGACTACATCCGCAAGCGGGCCCGGATGCTGGCCGAGTTGGGCTACGCCGCCCTGGCGGTGGACCTGTACGGCGACGGCAAGACCGCCGACCACCCGCAGGACGCCGGCAAGTTCGCCGGCGAGACCACCAAGAACTTCGAGGTCGCCAAGGGCCGATTCCAGGCGGGGCAGGACTTCCTGGCCCGCCAGCCACAGGTGGACGGCACGCGAGTCGCCGCCATCGGCTACTGCTTCGGCGGGGGCGTGGTCCTCAACATGGCCAGGCAGGGCGCCGACCTCCGGGGCGTGGCCAGCTTCCACGGCAGCCTGGCGCCGGCCAAGCCCGCGCAGCCTGGCTCGGTGAAGGCCAAGGTCGTGGTATTCAACGGCGCCGACGACAAGTGGGTGAGCGCCGAGGCCATCGAGGCCTTCAAGAAGGAGATGACCGAGGCCAAGGCCGATTTCCGCTTCGAGAACCTCCCGGGCGCGGTCCACGCCTTCACCAACCCCGCCGCGACCGAGAACGGCAAGAAGTTCGACCTTCCGCTCGCCTACAACGCCGCCGCCGA
This sequence comes from Anaeromyxobacteraceae bacterium, assembly GCA_035762305.1. Lineage (GTDB taxonomy): Bacteria > Myxococcota > Myxococcia > Myxococcales > Anaeromyxobacteraceae > DASTPH01. The sequence goes on along the minus strand of DASTPH010000140.1, from coordinate 18,692 downwards.
CCAGAAGTCCTGGACCGAGCTGCAGGGGTTCCTGAAACAGGTCTTCAAGTAGGTTGGGGCCGGCGGGGGCGGACGCGTGCCGTCTCCCGCCTGCCTAGAGCGGCGGGACGGAGGTGCCTTCTTGGGTGCCTCCCTGCCGTCCCGAGCCCCGGTGAAGCCGGATCGGGATAGACAGGCCACATGGGAGACAAGGAAGGGTCCGCCACCCTCACCATCTGCTTCATGGCCGCCTTCGCCGATGGACACCCGGACGCGGTCGAGCGGGACGAGATAGAGCGCATCGCGGGCGGCCTCCCCGGGGGCGCCGACCTCGACTTCGCGGCCATCTACCAGGACGCGGTCCGCCGGCACCGTACGCTGGCGGAGGTGGCCCAGGACCTAGAGGCCCCCACCGCCCGCCGCCGGGCCTACGAGCTGGCGGTGGGCGTGTGCGGCGCCGACGGGCCCACCAGCCCGGCCGAGAAGCGCTTCCTGGAGGACCTGCGCCACACCCTGGGTCTCGACACCGCGTCCGCCGGCGAGTTCACCGCCCAGGCCGAGGCGCTGGCCGGCGCGCCCCTGGCCCCGGCCGGCGCGCCGCCGACCGCAGCCCCGGACCCGGAGGCGCTCGACCGCAGCATCCTCCACTACGCCATCCTGACCGGGGCCCTGGAGATCATGCCCGAGTCGCTCGCCACCATGGCCATCATCCCCCTGCAGATGAAGATGGTGTACGAGGTCGGGAAGCGATACGGCTACGAGCTCGACCGGGGCCACGTGAAGGACCTTCTGGGAACGCTCGGCGTCGGCCTGGCCTCCCAGTACGTGGAGCAGGTGGGCCGGAAGATCGTGGGCGGGCTCCTGGGCGCGCTGGGCGGCAGCGTGCTGGGCGGACTGGGCCGCCAGGCCACCAGCTCGGCCCTGGCCTTCGCCACCACCTACGCCCTGGGGCAGGTGGCGAAGCGCTACTACGCCGGCGGCCGGACCCTCGACGGCGCAACCCTGCGGCAGACCTTCCAGGAGATGCTGGCACAGGCCCGCGACCTGGGGCGGCAACACGGCGCCGACATCGAGCAGAAGGCCCGCTCCATCGACCCGCGCCAGATCGTCTCGATGGTGAAGGGGGAGTGAGCCGGCCGGGCGTTCGGCGCCGCGGCGCCGCGGCCGGGCAGAGCTCCGGCGGCGAGCGCCCGGCGCGATGGTGGTAGGCTCCCGGCTCGCACCACGGGGATTGGGCGGGGCTCGTTCGCCGCCTGACCGGGGCCGGGAGGCGTATGAGGCACCGACGGATGGCGGGGCTGCTCGGAATGGCTGGGCTGCTCGCCGGCGCAGCGGCGCCGGCCCGGTCGCCGGCGGCGCCCGAGCGGCTGGCCGGGCCAGCCTTGCCGGCGAGCTCGGAGGCAGCGACCTTCCTGCCCGCCGGAATCGCCGACGCCGCCGGCTCGGTGGCCTGCCTGCGCACGCCCGAGGGCGGCGTCGAGTCGGTGGACCTCGTGACCGGGCGAGGGCTGTGGCGGTCGCCGCCGCCGTCCCGCGCCTTGCTCATCGACGGAGAGCGGGCCTTCGTCCTCGAGGAGCGCCCCGGGCGGCGGCTCGCGATCGCGGCCTACGCGGCGCGCAGCGGGAAGGCCGCGGCCTCCTGGACCGTCGCCCTCGACCTGCCGGCCTGGGCCTCGCTGGCGGAGCCGGGGGACGGCCGCAGCTGGAGCCGGTTCGAGGTCTACGCGCTCGGCTCCCCGGGGTTCCTCGAGGTCGAGTACCAGGCGCGGCAGTTCAGGGCCTCGGGCATTGCGCCCCAGCAGACCGCCGGCGAGGCGACTGGCGTGCTGCGGCTCGACCTCGCGTCGGGCCGGGTGGAGCACCGCCTCGGGGCGCGGCTCCCGCGGCCCGACCTGATGGTGCCGGCGCCGCCGGGAGCCCGCTTCCAGCGGGTCCACGCCCGCCCCGCGGACGCGACCGTCGCGCTCGGCGGCCCACCTCCGGACGTGGAGGGCGTGCTGGTCGCCGGCGACCTGCGCCTCGGCTTCGCCCGGACCGCCGACGGTCGCGCGGTGTCGGTCGCGCGCTGGAGCGCGGCCTCCGGCGAGCTGCAGCCTCCGCTCGTCATCCCGGCCGAGGCCGACGCCATCTGGGCCACGCTCGACCGGCGCCACGTGGCGCTGCGCCGGGTCCGCGACCAGCGCCTGGTCGACGTCCACTCGCTCGCCACCGGGGAGCGCCTCGCCACCCTGGAACGCCCGGTGGACATCGCCGTCCTGGGCGGCCGGATCCTGTGGACGGCCTACGCCGGAAACGACGAGCTCCGCCTCGTGGCCATCGAGCCCGGCCCCGGTCTGGCCCGGTGGACCCGGACGGTCTGGCGAGCCCCGCCGACCTCGGGCCAGCTCGTGCCCTGACCCGGCCTGGCCCGGGACGGCCCGCCGCGGACGTCATTCCTCCCGCCACCACATCTTGGCCACCCAGGCCTTGTCGAAGGGCTGCCCGGCGGTCCGGAAAGCCTCTCGCACCGATTCGGCGTCGGGCGCCTCGAACTCGCAGATGGCACGCTTCCCGTCGGCGGTCAGATAGCTGCGCATCCACCGCGCGCCGCGGAGCGCCAGGCAGCGGTCGATGCGCCTCGCCATCGCCTCCGCCTCCGACTCCGGGGGCATCTGGTACTCCACCAGCACGACCTGCACCGGTTGGGGCATGGCGTTCCCTCGATTCACGCGGGCGGTGGCGAGGCGAGCGGCGTGGCGCGCGACCCGAGCGCCCCGGCCACCTCGTCCAGCAGGGCCGTCGCGCGCGCCATCGGCACCCCCAGCCCGAGCTCCCGGCGGGCGGCGTCCACGTGCCCGAGCGCCGCCGCCCGGTCGCCGCTGGACAGGTCGCACCGCGCCAGGAGGGCGCGCGCCAGCACCACCACGCTCGAGCGTCCCATCATGCCCGCCGCCGCGCAGGCTCGCTCGAGCCGGCCGCGCGCCAGCGAGTGCCGTCCGGCGGCGATGTCCGCCTCGGCGAGGACGCAGGCCAGCCGTGCGAAGTGGACCCGGGCATCCGCCTCGAGGCGGCTCAGCACGGCGTCGATCTCGTCGTCGCCGACGCGCTCGCCGGCCGCCCGCCGCGCCGCGACGTCCAGCGCGTCGGCCAGCAGCGGAACGCCGGCCTCACCGAGCCGCGGCGCCGCCACCCGCATGCGCTGGGTGCGGGCCGCCACCTGCTCCGGCCGGCCTCGCTCGAGGTCGATGAAGGCGAGCCGGGCCAGGATCACGCACTCTTCCCACGGCGCGCCCTCCGGAGCCATCCGCAGGGCGCGCTCCAGGAACGCCGCCGCCTCGTCGTCGGCTCCCTCGAGGTGCCGGATGATCCCGGTGCCGGTCTCGAGGTAGACGGCGGCGCGCCCGCTCAGGTCGCCCCAGCGGCGCGCCTCGGCGAGGAGCATCCGCGCCCGCGGGATGTCGCGCTCGAGGATGGCCAGGCAACCGCCCGTCTCGGCCATGGCCACCGCCGCATCCGCCGGGGCGACCTGGCGCAGCGCCGCCACGCCGTCCTCGGTGGCGGCCGCGGTCTGGGACAGGTCCCGGTTCGCGTAATGGGCGTGCGAGAGGATGGCGTACCCGGCGGCCACCTCGGCGGGGAGGTCCTCCCGGCGCGCCTCCTCGATGAGCGCCTCCAGGCGCTCGGCCAGGGCGGGATCGCCGCCGGCGTGGCGGCTGGCGTCGACCAGGACCCGCAGCAGGCCCAGCGACAACGCGATCCGCCGCTTCGCCGGCAGCCGCGCCGCGAAGCGCAGGCCCCGCTCGGCGACGTCCTTGGCCTCGGCGATGGCGGCCAGGCGGACCGCGCGCGTCCCCGCAGCCACCGCGGCCTGCGCGGCCAGCTCGGCGTCGTCGCCCAGGGCAGCGTGGCGGGCGATCTCGTCCGCCAGGGCCCCATCGGGATCGGGAAGCGGCGCCAGCGCCCGGGCGATCTCGCGGTGCAAGAGCTGGCGTCGGGGCTGGGACACGGCGGCGTAGGCGAAGCGGCGGAACAGGTCGTGGGCGAAGTCCCAGCCGGCGTCGCCGCTGGGCCGCACCAGGCCGTGTCGCTCCAGGTCGGCCAGGGCCGCCACCAGGTCGGGCGTGGCGAGGCCGCTCACGCGCGCCAGGAGGTCGGCCCGGAAGCCGCGTCCGAGGGCCGCCGCCCAGGCGATCACCTCGCGTGCGGCGCCGGCCACGCTGGCGAGCCGATCCTCGAGAAGGGAGTCCACCGACCGCCACTCGCCGGCGCCGCCGCGGAGCGCGCGAGCGACCAGGAGGGCGTAGAGGGGGTTCCCCTCGCTCTCGGCGTAAACCCGGGCCACGTCGACCGAGGGAGCGACGCTGCGAGCCAGCTCGGCCACCTCCTCGGCGCCGAGCGGCTCGAGCTCGAGGCGGAGGACTCGCTCGGCACGGCCGATGGAGCGCGTCGCCTTGAGCGCCGCCAAGTTGTCGGCCAGCTCCCCGGGGCGGGCCGCTCCGGCGATGAGCACCGGGGCGCCTTCGAGCGAGCGGAACGCGTAGTGGAGGAGGGCGGCGGACGCCGCGTCGAGCCAGTGCAGGTCGTCGAGGGCCACCACCACCGGCGCCTCGGCAGCCAGCGCCTGGAGCGCCCCCGCCACGGCCTCGAAGAGCCGCAGCTGGTCGTTGGCGGGGTCGGCGGCGCCGAGCTCCGGCAGGAGCGGAGCCAGCTCGGCCCGCCGCGCATCGGGGAGCGCCGCCAGCGGTGCCTCCCGGAGCGCGTCGATCCAAGGGCCGTAGGGCCGGAGCGACTCCGCCTCGAAGGAGCGCCCGCGCAGCACCAGGAACCTCGCCGCTGCGGCCTGCCGCGCCACCTCGTCGAGCAGGAGGGACTTGCCGATCCCGGGCTCGCCCAGGACGAGCAGCGCGTGCCGGCGACGCGTGGCCGCCACCGCCGCGACCACCTCGGCGACGGCCGTCCCCTCGCGGCGCCGCCCCACCAGCCGGGCGGCGGTCGGGGTCGCCGCCACCGCCCGGGGTGGCACCGCCTCCGGCCCCGCGGGCCGCGGGGCAGCGGTGAGGGCCAGTCGCACCTGCTCCATCTCGGGCGAGGGGCGCGCCCCGACCCCGGCCAGGATCTGGCGGCAGGCGTCGTACTGCTCGAGCCCCTCGCGTCCGCGCCGCAGCCGGCCCAGGAGGCGCACCACCGCCAGGTGGCCCGCCTCCGCAAACGGGTCGACGGCGACCCGGGCGCGGGCGTAGCCGAGCGCCTCCTCCGGATCGCCGTCGAGCTTCCCGACCAGGGCGTCGAGGATCTCGAGGCGCAGGCGGCGCGCGGCCTCACGCTGGGCCACGCACCACTCGTGAAAGGCGAAGCAGTCGGCGAGATCGAGCCCCTCGAGCAGCTCGCCCCGGAAGAGCGCCGCGGCGAGCCTCAGGTCTTCGGCCGTCGCCGACTCGGTCCCCCGCCCCAGAAGGCGCCTCGCCGCGGCGAGGTCGAGCTCGCCCGGCTCGAGGCGAAGCTCGACCAGCTCCTTCTCGGTGGAGAGGCGCCGGCGCCCGCCGTCGACGAGCGGCCGCAGCTTGGTCAGGCTCCAGCGCAGCGCGGCGCGCGGGTCGCCGGGTCCGTCCCAGAAGAGGTCGCAGAGCCGCTGCCGCGTCTGCGCCCGCCCGCTGAGCGCCAGGAAGCCCAGGAGCGCCCGTGTCTTGCGCGAGGGCGGCAGGGGCACCAGGCGCCCGCCCGAGCTGACGCCAATGTCTCCCAGGACCAGTACCTGGATGGGGGCAGTGGCTCGCGCCGGGGCGCCCATGTCGGTGGGGATGCTCTGTAACGGGCCGAGCGAGCCCGGGCTCACCTTTCCACGCCTGCTCCAACGCCGGCTCCAACGGCCGCGCGGCAGATTCCACTCGTCCGAGCCGCTCTCGGGTTGGGGCCGGACGCGAAACACGGCGCAGGAACGTTCGAGGAGAGGAGGACGACATGACGATGAAGAAGAGCGCATCGACGATGGTCGCAATCCTGGCAGGAGCGCTGACGGCACTCGGCGCGGTCGCCGACGACAAGAAGGCGGGACACGACGAGGCCGCCGGATCGGCGCACATGGCTCTCACACCGAAGGAGCTCGTCTGGGGAGACGCGCCGCCCGCCCTGCCCAGGGGCGCGAAGCTCGCGGTGATCCAGGGCGATCCGGCGGCCGCGGGCGAGGTGGTGACCGTCCGGCTCAAGATGCCGAAGGGCTACACCATCCCCCCGCACTTCCACCCGACCGACGAGGCGGTCACGGTACTGTCGGGCTCGCTCAGCATGGGAACCGGGGACGCGCTCGACCGGAAGGCGGCCAAGGCGCTCGGGCCCGGCGGGTGGTGTCTCATCCCCAAGGGCGCCCACCACTACGCGTTCGCCACCGCGGACACGGTGGTCCAGGTGCATCTCGTCGGCCCTTTCGGGATCACCTACGTGAACCCCGAGGACGATCCGCAGGCCAGAGCGACCAGGTAGCGACGGCGAGCGCCGGCCGGCCGCGCCCTGGTCCGGGACGGGGCGCCGGGTTACACCAGCCGGGTGGACGAGGTCCGCCCGCTCCGGATGGCTGCGCTGGCGGTCGCCCTCGCGCTCGCCGGGCCAGGCGCAGGCGAAGCCGGGGCGGCCACCGTGGTCCTCGCCACCCGGAGCATCGGCTCGAAGCGCGGCGACCCGCTCGACCCTCGCGCCCACGCCGCCCTGCTGGTGCGCTTCGACGGCCGGACGGACGGCCTCATCGTCCAGGGCGGCAAGGAACCGGCCCCGGGATCCCTCTTCGGGAGCCGCCATCGCGTGATCGGCTGGGTCATCCCGGCGCAGGACCCCTGGGCCGAGTTCGCCCGGGCGGTCGGCGGCTACTGGGGCGAGCCCGGCGTGCGCGAGCTGCCCACCCGCGAGATCGCCCGCTTCGCCGTGAGGGGCCTCACCGAGGCGCGGCTCCGCGAGCTGGTGGAGTCGCTGAACCAGGAGTTTCGGGAGCGGGACTACCGGCTCGAGGGCGGGCCCAGCTCCAACAGCTTCGTGAGCCGCTGCCTCGACCGCCTCGGCCTCGCACTCCCCCCGCTCGGCGAGGTGCGCTTGCCGGGGTGGGGCTGGAAGCCATGAGAGGGACGGCGGCGAGATCGAGCCTCGCCGGGCCGCCAGCGGCGGGACCCTGACTCCTGGCCCAGAGAGGCCGAGATCGACCGCGAGGAGAACCGGGACTTCGCGCCCGCCCGATCGACCGGACCAGGCGCGACGACCGGCACCTGTAGTTTCCGTGCGTCGCCGTCGAGGCAGCGCTAGGACGGATGTCACGTTGGCGACGCCTCGTCCCTTTCATGGCTGCCCGGAAGAAACAGGAACCCCTCGAGATCGACGGCCACTCGCTGGTGGTGTCGAACCCGGACAAGGTCTATTTCCCCAAGGCCGGCATCACCAAGCTCGAGCTCGTCCGCTATTACCTCGCCGTCGCCGAAGGGGCGCTCCGCGGCGTGCGGGATCGGCCCATGGCGCTGAAGCGCTACGTCGAGGGGGCGGAGGGAGAGTTCTTCTTCCAGAAGCGCGCACCCGCCTCGCGCCCGCCCTGGATCGACGTGGTCGAGCTCAGGTTTCCCTCCGGCCGGACCGCGCAGGAGATCGTGGTCCGCGGCGCGGCGCAGCTGGCATGGGTCGTGAACCTCGGCTGCATCGACTTGAACCCGCACCCGGTGCGGGACGCGGACCTGGATCACCCCGACGAGCTCCGGGTGGACCTCGATCCGGTCCCGGGGGTCGAGTGGAATCAGATCCGGCGCGTGGCGGCCATCACCGGCGAGGTCCTGCGCGAGCACGGCCTGGTTGGCTGGCCGAAGACCAGCGGCTCGCGGGGGATCCACGTCTACGTGCGCATCGAGCCGCGCTGGGCCTTCACGGAGGTCCGCGCCGCCGCGCTGGCCCTGGCGCGCGAGGTGGAGCGCCGGGCGCCCGCGCTGGCGACGAGCAAGTGGTGGAAGGAGGAGCGCCACGGCGTCTTCATCGACTACAACCAGAACGCCAAGGACCGCACCGTGGCCTCCGCGTACTCGGTGCGGCCGACGCCGGACGCGCGCGTCTCGACCCCGCTGACCTGGGAGGAGCTCGCCGACTGCGACCCCGCCGACTTCACGCTCCGCACGGTTCCGACGCGCTTCGAGCGCCTGGGCGACGTCGCCGCCGGGATCGACGGAGCCGCCGGCTCGCTCGAGGCGCTCCTCGAGCTCGCGGCGCGCCAGCAGGCCGCGGGCCTGGGCGACGCGCCCTGGCCGCCGCACTATGCCAAGGCGGCGGGCGAACCGCCGCGCGTCCAGCCATCCCGGCGCAAGGGCGCCCGGCCGCGCCGCGAGAAGGCCCCCCTGCTGGTGGTCGCACGGGCGGCTCGCCAGGCGGACGCCCTCGCCGGGCTCGCCCGGTGGAAGGAGCGCCATCCTGAGGCGGCCCGCCACCTCGAAGCCGACGACGTCCTGGTCGACGCCATGCGGGGCCGCTCCACCACCTGGACCCGCGTCCGCGTGAACCTCCGTCACGTCCCGGAGCCGCAGCGCCCGGCGCCGGAGCCGCCCGACCCCGACTACGATCCCTGGGCGGGCGCGTCGGGAAAGATGCGCGACAGCTCGTAGGGAGGAGACGTCTCGAGCTGGGCGTAGGTGCACTGCCGCGGCGACCGATCGGGGCGCCAGCGCAGGAACTGGGTGGCGTGCCGGAAGCGGTCCCCCTGCAGGTGGTCGTAGGCGACCTCGCAGACCCGCTCGACGCGCAGCGGCTCCCAGGAGAGATCCTTGCCGCGGTTCCAGCGGGTGGTCCCGCCGGGCATGCGCCGGTCCGGGGGCCCGGCGTCCCCCACCTCGGCCCAGTCGCGCCAGGGGTGATCTTCCAGGGCGCTCCGGCGCAGCGGCTCGAGCTCCTTCGCCAGCTCCCGGCGGCGCGCCGCGGTGAAGCTGGCGCAGATTCCCACGTGATGGAACCTTCCAGCTCCGTCGTACAGGCCCAACAGCAGGGAGCCAACCATCGTCCCCGGGCCGTTCTTGTGCCAGCGGAAGCCGGCCAGGGCGCAGTCCGCGGTTCGCGCGTGCTTCACCTTGACCATGGCCCGGATGCCCGGCTGATAGGTGCTGTCGAGCCTCTTCGCCACGACGCCGTCCAGGCCGGCGCCCTCGAAGCGCCCGAACCAGTCCTCGGCCACCGCGCGATCGCGCGTCGCCGGCGTGACGAGCACCCGCCCGCCTCCCTGGCCGCCGAGGGCCCTTTCCAGGAGGGCGCGGCGCTCGGAGAACGGCGCGCCGCGGAGGTCCCGGTCTCCGAGGGAGAGGAGGTCGAACAGCACCACGCTGGCCGGGCTCGATCTCGCCAGCATCTCCACCCGCGAGGCGGCGGGGTGGATGCGCAAGAGGAGCGCCTCGAAGTCGAGCCCCTCCTCCCTGGCCACGACGATCTCGCCGTCGGCGACGCAGCGCTCCGGGAGCCGCGCCAGCAGCGGGGCCTCGAGCTCGGGGAAGTAGCGGTTCAGCGGCTTCAGCTCCCGGGATTGGAGGTGAAGGCTGGGTCCATCGCGGAATACCAGGGCGCGAAAGCCGTCCCACTTCGGCTCGAAGAGCCAGCCGTCGCCTTGGGGGAGCGCGTCGCTCGCCCTGGCCAGCATCGGCTCGATCGGTGGCGCGATGGCGTAGGCCATTCCGGTTGCTATTTACCGATCCGCGCCAAGCTTGGGCAGCGGGGTTGCTCATCGTCCCGCGGCTCGACGCCAGCGGCCGCGCTTTCCGCGACGAGCCGGCACCCAACAGCTTGGTGCCCACGGACAACAACCGTACACCCTGATGGGTATGGTTCCGCTGTGTGCACGTAAGCATCTTCAACAATTGAATATATCCCACTCGCTGCTACCCTCGTTTGGGTGTTCTCGGTATCACATGAATAGGGGACAAGCCCTCGCTCGCCGATATCGGGCAATGGCGCCCGGGCGGCAAGAGGAGGAGTCGGATGCCGACGAACATGTTGCTCCGGGCGGCGCTGGTGGCCGTCGCCATGCTGCTGTCGACCACCGCTCTCGGCCGCTCGGAGTTCTACGGGACCAACTGCTCCGGGTGTCACAGCGCGTGGACGACCTCGACGTGCAACGGCTGCCACAAGCACGGTACGCACGACAGCGGCGGAGCGATCAACCTCACCGCGACTGCGAACAAGTCGTCGTACCAGCCGAGCGAGACGGTCAGCGTCACCGTCAACGGCGGGTACCGCACCGGATGGGTCCGCGCCGTGCTCTTCGACCAGAACGGCACCCAGATCGCGCGCTCGCCGCGAGGCGCGTCCTTCCCGATCACGATCTCCGCTCCCGCGCCGGCGACGCCTGGCACGTACACCTGGCAGGGCGCCTGGTACGGGAACAAGTTCGACGAATCCGGCGCCACCTTCGGCAACTGGACGGCTGACAGCGGGAACGCGAATCACGGATGGGAGAAGGTGGCCGTCACAGTGGTGGTCGCGGGACCGGCGCCCCAGCCGAAGATCGCGCTCCAGCCGAGCTCGCTGCCGTTCGGCACCGTCCAAGTGGGAACCTCCGCCACCCAGACGGCGGCGGTCCAGAACACCGGGAACGCCGACCTGGTGGTGGGCTCGGTGACCCGCTGCGGCGGAACCTCCGCCGAGTTCAGCGCCTCGCCGTCTGCATCGTTCACGGTCGTACCCGGCGGCAGCCAGACGCTGACGGTCAGGTACACGCCCGCCGACACGAGCGCCGACTCCGGCTGCTTGCAGCTCGCCAGCAACGACTCGACCCTCGCCGTGGCCCAGCTCGCCGTGAGCGGCACCGGCGCGAATCCGCCCAGCGCGGTGCTCGACGTCGACATCGGCCGTTTCTCGGCCGCGCCGAAGCGTGCGGACATCTCGCGCAGCGGAACGGCTACGCCCAAGGCGTCGCTCGTGAACCCCGGCACGGTCGGCGGTGCGGTAACGGTCTCGGTGGAGGGCGTGCTGACGGACGCGGCGGGGACGACCTCGCCCGTGTACTCGGCGACGCAGAGCGTGACGGTGGCGGCCGGCGCCACGGCCAAGGTCGTGTTCCCGACCTACACGCCGACGCTCCCCGGTACCATCACCTGGACGGCGACGGTCGCCGATCAGGATCCGGACCAGGACACCGCCACGGCGACCACCAGGGTCGTGCCCTAGCCCTCGCGATGCGAGGGGGCGGGACCCCTCCCCCTCGCGTCCCTTCGCTTTCTTCTCCGCGCGACCCGAAACCGGTGGTTTCCGAGTCGCTCGACCTCGAGAACAGGAGACATCCCGATGAAAAGGACTCTCGCGCTGGTGGCCGCCGTTGTGGCATCTGCCTGCGGCGGCTCCGGCAAGGACGGCGGCAACGCGACCCCCGGCGAGCCGAACGACACCATCGCCCAGGCGACCCCGATGACGCTCGGCACGCCCATGGTGGGCTCGATCTCCACGCAGGCCGACGTGGACGTCCACAAGCTCACCATTCCACCCGGAGGCGCGACGGTGAGGATCCAGACTTTCGACCAGGGCGGCGTCGACTGCGACTCGACGAACGAGGCGGTCGACACCAAGATCGTCGTGTACGATGCGACCGGCGCCACGGTCGCGGAGTCCGACGACAGCGGCCTCGTCTGGTGCGAGGACTTCAACGTCCCGCTCGCAGCCGGGACGAGCTACGTCGCGGTGAGCGGCTGGCCACCCGTCCCGTTCGGCTACACGCTCAAGGTCGCCGTCCCGTAGGCTGCCGCCACGCCCCTGGCCTCGGTGGCGCAGCGGGGCGCCACCAGGGCGGCCGGCACCCGGCCATCCCCCGGATGGCCGGGTGTCCGTGGATGCCGTTGCGAGCTGGTCGCTCGCGCGCTGCATGGTGCGCGCTGATAGACTGCCGGCGCGAGCGGAGAAGACGAGCCCGGCCCTGCGAGGACTACGCGGCGGTCGCTGGCACGGGTACTGGCACGTCCCTCGGAAACACCACACTGAACGTCGTCCCGTGCTCGTCCGACCGGACCGAGACCTTGCCCCCGTGTGCGCGCGCGATCTCGCTCACGATGAAGAGGCCCAGGCCGACGCTCCCCGTTGCGTCGCCGGGCCGGAACGGATCGAAGAGCACGGGGACGAGGTGCGCCGGAATCGGCGGGCCGTGGTTCGTGACGTCGAGCCGGACGCCATCGCGGTCCTCGATGACGCGCACCATCACCGGCTTGCCCGGCGCTCCGTGCTTGAACGCGTTCGTCACCAGGTTGCACACGACCTGCTCGACGCGCGCAGAATCGAGCATGGCGCTGTCGTCGCCGGCCACCTCCAGCAGAACCCTGCCTGCCGGATGGGCAGTCCGGACCTCGTCGAGTGCGGCGTGGCAGATGTCGCCCAGGCGCGAAGGCCGAGGCTGGACGGGCAGGCCAGGCCCGTGCCGCGCCCGCGCGTAGTCGAGAAGGTCGCGTATCATCGAGCCCATGCGCCGGGCGCTGCTCACGATTCGCAAGAGGGTCTTCGCCTGCCGTTCCGCAAGGCCTTGCTGCAGGAGGCTCTCGGCGCTCACGGTGATGGCGTTGATCGGGTTCCGCAGATCGTGGCTCACGACCGCGACCAGGCGCTCCTGATGCGCCCCGACCTCCCTCGCCTTGGCCTCGGCGGCCTCGGCCCTGGCCTGGGCGGCCTCGGCTCTCGACCGCGCCTCCTCGGCCTTCACCTTGGCGTCGCGCATCCTCGCCGCGAGCCAGGCGAAGAACACCGACACCAGCGCGAAGCTGCCGAGCCGGTACACTTCGTACGAATCGAGCGTAGGCCCGCAGAACACCGCGTAGTAGCCGATGCCGGACACCGCCATGGTCACCAGACCTGGCCCGAGCCCGCCGCAGAGGGCAGCGCCCACCACGCAGGCGAACTGGAACATGAAGAACGGGCCGGCGAGCGGCCTCGCGACGAGGCCCGTCACGACGAGCCCAGCGAGCGCCAGCAGTATCGCGACGGTGTACGAGGCCATCGCGCGGCGGCGCGGTGATATTCCGGCGTCCCACATGCTCGAGGACGAACATACCCCAAATGGGGGCCATGGCTCAACGCGATACCGCATGCCATCTGGCGCGGTCGCTCGGCGCTTCCGAAACAGGTAAGCTACTGTCGTTGTTAGGAAAAGAAACGTTGTGGGGACAGCGCGCTCCCGTTCGATGCCCGCACGGCTACTCCAGGCGAACTCGGTCCACCGGATCCGCGCTCTTCGTGGGAGGGCGGCCGCCGCTTGCGGTTCAACAAGGAGCCAACGGGCCATGCGTCCCGAAGGTCGGCCCGGCGTCAGGGCGACATGAGCACGAGGCGCGGAAAGAGGGGATCGCGGCGGTGGACGGACAGCGGCCTTCGGGTTCCGTCACCCCTCGCGCGCTCACCATGGCCGATTCGCCGCTTGTATCCTGTTTTGGGGCGGATACCGCCACACGACTCGCCAATGCGAATCGTCGAGCGCGGCCCGGCAAGAGAGCCGTTCACCAGCACGGCAAGATCATGAGCGACGCGCCGATCGTCGTGGCGGGAGCGACTGGTAACCTCGGCACCAGGGCCCTGCGCAAGCGGGACGCCCGGGTGACAGCCCTGGTTCGCCGTGGCGCCACATCGGCCAAGGTCGAGCCACTCCGGGCTCTCGGCGTGACGATGGCGAGCGTCGACTTGAGCGACCAGTCCGAGGTGGCAGCGGCTTGCGCCGGCTTTCCTGCGTCGTCTCCGCGTTGGCGGGACTTCGGGACGTGATCGTGGACGCGCAGACCGTCCTCCTCGAGAGCGCCGTCGAGGTGCGCGTGCCACGGTTCATCCCTTCCGACTACTCGATCGATTTCACCTGGTTCCCGTCCGGCCAAAATCGGAACCTCGATCTGCGCCGGGAGTTCCATGGGCGCCTCGACAAGGCCAGGATCTCCGCGACCACGATCTTCAACGGGGCGTTCGCCGACACGCTGGCCACGGGCGAGATGCCCATGATCCTTCTCAAGCTGCGGCGTGTCCTGTATTGGGGAAGCGCCGACCAGCGCATGGACTTCACGACCATCGACGATACGGCCTCTTTCACGGCGCGGGCGGCGATGGATGCCAGCACGCCGCGCTTTCTGCGAGTCGCCGGCGATCAGCTCAGCGCTCGGGACCTGGCCGCGATGGTCAGCGAGGTGACCGGAGAGCGGTTCCGCCTGCTGCGTGCCGGCGGCCTCGGCATGTCCGGATATCCACTGGACGACGGCGCGTGACGTGTTGAAGCGTCGCTTCGGCCGTCCGTAATTGCCTCCCACCGATCACCTCGTTGCGCGACTTCCGCAGGTATCGGGCGAAGCGGCCAAGCAGCGAAGCCCCGACCCTTGATTGATCGGGGCCTCTGGAGTGGTTGCGGGGGAAGGATTTGAACCTTCGACCTTCGGGTTATGAGTCCTTACCCACGGTGCGGGCAGACGGGCGTCGCCGTTCGGTTTTCGCTGGGAGACAACGAGTTCGTGACACGGCCCAGATGACGTGAGTCTACAAGAAGTGACGTGATCGGCCACCAGAATGGGCACGATTCGGCCGCGGTTTCGGTGGGTCAGGAACCCGACGGTCCGCGTCCCTCGCGAACGGCCCGTGGCCGGCCCGGGCTCCTGCGACCGCGCCTCAAGGTGGAGGTCGAGCGCGAGGGCGTTCGTGTCGCGTGACCCAAACCCTTCGGTGCCCCCCTGCCCAGTTCGCCGAGGCCGGCTATACTAGCTTTCGAGGCCCGCCATGGACGAGAAGGCCCTGCTCGAGCGGATCACTTACAACCCGCAGATCTTCGGCGGCAAGCCGATCATCCGCGGCCACCGGCTCGCCGTGGAGCACGTCCTCGGCATGCTCGCGGCCGGCGACACCATCGAGATCATCCTCTCCGGCTACCCGTGGATGGAACGGGAGGACGTACTTGCCTGCCTAGCCTACGCGAAGCGGGTCGTAGGCCATGAGCGAGTCGAGCCCTTGCTCGTTCCCACCGGGACGTGAAGCTCCTCCTCGACTCCTGCGTTTGGGGCGGCGCCGTCGAACGGCTGCGCGCTGCAGGGCATGACGTCGTCTGGTCTGGTGACTGGCCGGCGGACCCGGGAGACGAGGAGATCCTGGCCCGTGCCTTCGCGGAAGGCCGGGTCCTTGTCACCCTCGACAAGGACTTCGGCGAGCTCGCCATCCTCCGTGGGCTGCCGCACGCCGGGATCCTGCGGCTCGTAGGGTTGCCCGCGCTGCAGCAGGCCGAGGTGACCCTTGGGGTCGTCCAAGCGCATGGCGCCGATCTGACCGCCGCCGCCGTGATCACGGCGGAGGCGGGCAGGCTGCGGGTGCGGCTGGGCGAGGGCCTCCCATCCCGTTGACGTAATCGGGGCAGCCGAGCAGCGAACGCCCCGTCGCAATGGGCACTTGCGCCTGGCTCAGCCGGACCGGAAGGAAGCCGAGTCAAGCCAGCCGCCGTCTGGTCGCGACGTGAAGGCGGTTGACGAGGAGTGAGACCCTAAGGGCGAAGCCCCCGCCAGAAGTGCTGGCGAGGGCTCCGGAGTAACTGGTTGCGGAGGCCCTCTACTTGAGCCGTATACGGAAGCGGAGATCCCGGTCGAGGCGTCGCTCGCGGCCTGACCCAGGGGCCGTTCGGCACTGCCCGGAGCGTCTGTCGAGTACCGAAATCTCATGAGATTTCCATGCGCTTGGTCCAAGGATGTCGGACCCATCGTGTAGAAGGGGCGCGTGACTGAACCCGAAGAACCGACCAACGGCGCGTCGCGCTCCGCCACAGACGACGTTGCCCAGCCCGAGCTTCGAGTAGGAGACCTCCTGGAGGCCGTCACCAGGGCGGCGGCCGACAAGGCTCCGGGCACGACTCCAGAACAGCTCGCTGCCTGGGCGACACTGCTCACCGGCATCCTGTCCACACCGGCCGTGTCCACGGCGTTCTCGGCCTGGGGCGCTGCGAAGCAGGCCGAGGCGAACGCGAAGGTCGAGTTGGCGAAGCAGCAAGGGAAGAATGCCGATGAGGCCCGCAAGCGGCAGTCGGAGATCGCCCGCTGGTTCCTCGTGAGCCTCGCCGTAGTGGGCGTCGCTGGGATGGGATTCTTGGCCTTCATCGCCAAGCTCGACGTGCTCGACAAGCAGGCGTTCGCGGTGCTCACAACGTCGTTCTTCACGGCGCTGTTCGGCACCGGCATCTTCGGGACCGTTCTTCGGACGCGGAAGCCCTGACGAAGGCGCGCGCGCCTGGACCACCTTGACGTAGACGACTCTGATCGAAAGCGCTACCAAGCGAGAGCACCTTCAAGGATACAAGCGATGCCAGCGCGCCCGTTCCTGCTGCATTTCTCGCGCAAGCCTCTTCGCATCGAAGGCTCCCTGTTCGAGAGGCCCGCAGAGAACCTGACGCTTGAGGACTTCCACGCACGTCCAGCGTTCCGCGGGACCCGCACCCGCGATGCGGTTAGCACGTCGAAGACGGACATCCCCCGTGAGACGACCGATGACGAATAGCGATGAGCGCTACCTCCTCCCGTTCCTCCTGTTGTTTGCCGAACCGTTGACGGAGCCCGATGATTTCGCGACCGAGGAGCCGTCGTTGAACACTCGGATCACGAAGGCAGACTACGAGACGACTGATGACGAATAGTGAGATCGGCGTCGTGCCGTTTCTGTTGTTGTATGCCGAGGCGTTGCCCGCGCCCAAGAACGACACGCTCCCGGCCGAGCCACCGTCGCTCGAAACCCGTTTCACGCGAGCGGAACGTGAAACGACTGACGACGACTAGCGCCCCCGAACCAACTCCGTTCCTGCTTCTCTTCTCGGAGCCGCTAGAAGACCCAAGCGACGCCGACGGCCCAGGACCCGAGACGCGGGAAACGAAGGTCGCGCGTGAGACGACAGATGACGACTAGTTCGCGGCACATGCTGCGCCCGTTCCTGTTGCGGTTCGCACGCAGAATCTCCGAGGAGACGCCTGCGCCTGTTGCCCCGCGTCGGCAAGGCGACCGCGAACGGCCTCTGGAGGCACCGGGCACGCTCGTGACCCTGGTGCAGCGGGAGACGACCGATGACGAGTAGTCTCCGGACAGCGCCCTTCTTGCTGCACTTCGCCACCCGAATCGCACCTGACAAGGAAGAGAGCACCTCGTCGCGCCCCGCCTCTGAAACGAGCGAGCCATCCTCGCACCCCAGTGAAACGAGCAAGACGGCCGTCCCACGCGAGACGACCGACGATGACTAAGGGCGTTTCGACCTATGTCCCAGGCGCACGTCCTTATCATCAGCACGGCCGTCGATACCGCGACGGATGTTGTCGAGCGTGCGATCCACAACATGGGAGGCCGCACTAGCCGCATCAACACCGAGGAGTTTCCGTTTGGCGCTACGCTGACGACCATCCTTTCCTCGGACGCCCCGCATTCGTTCTGCCTCACAACCGAGGGGAGCGGGGCGGAGACGCTGGACCGTGTTACCGCAGGTTGGTATCGGCGGGTCCGTGTCCCGGTGAAGCCGCCCGACATGCACGCAGGCGTCTACGACTTCGCTTTACGTGAATCGCGCGCGGCTCTCGTTGGCATGGTGCTGGCCCAGCGAGTGCCCATGATGAGCCCGCCCGCACAAGTATGGGCCGCCGAGCAGAAGGTCTTCCAGCTCGCCCAAGCGCGCGAGGCAGGGCTCTCCATTCCGCCAACCGTGGTCACGAATGACCCCGAGGAGGTGAAGGCTGCGTTCTCGCGCTATCGCGCAGGGATCATCGCGAAGCCGGTGAGAACCGGGTTCGTTGATTACGGGAACGAACAGCACGCCGTCTACACGTCCCGTGTCCTTGAAGAACACCTGGATGCGGTCGAAACCGCTCGACTGAGCCCTGCGATCTATCAGCCGCTGATCGAGAAGAAGTGCGATGTCAGAGCGACGCTCGTGGGCGACGAGCTGTTCGTGGCCGAGATCGACTCGCAGACAGATCCCGCAGCGACGGTCGATTGGCGGAAGACAACGAATCCTCACCTCCCGCACCGGCGGTCCGAACTGCCGGAGAGGGTCGCCGCTGGGATTCGTTCCCTGGCCGCGCGGCTCGGGCTCGCCTTTGGAGCGTTCGATCTCATCCGCACGCCGAGGGACGAGTACGTATTCCTGGAGGTCAACCCGAACGGACAGTGGTTGTGGCTTGATGACATGCTGGGGCTCGACATCTCGGGCGCAGTCGCGCGCTGGCTGCTGAGGCTTCCGTGAGCCTTGGCGGATGGATCAAGGACACGATCTGGCCCTCCGCCCGTGTGACGCCAGCGGAGCTGGAGCAGGAACGGGCCCAGCGTGCAGCCCGGCTCGCCGCGTACCTCGCGGCTGTACCAGCCCTGGCGGGGCGACCAATCGATGAAGTCTCGGAGGCACTGACGTTCGCGGAGGATCTGCTCGCCGCTGAGGAAGACCGCAAGAAGAGCGTCGATGGGCGATTGGGCTCGATCACTGGGCTTGCGTCCATCGCCACAGCGATCACGTTCGGATTCTTCGCGACCGTGTTCGAGAAGGGCATTGTCCCATCTCCGTGGGGCAACTTCGTGGCCATCGCTCTCGTGGTGTACTCAGTCTTCCAACTGCTTTGCGCCGCTATCGCCTCAGTGCGCGGCCTGGGGCGGAGGACCTACAGTGGGGCGGAGCCGCTCACTGGCATTCCAAAGCCTGGCGAGACGCACGAAGCCCTGCTCATTCGTCGCATAGAGTCAGCATTTCGATGCCTCGACAACAACGACAAGGAGAATAACGAGAAGGTGAC
>DASTPH010000139.1:0-33090 GCA_035762305.1 Anaeromyxobacteraceae bacterium | reverse complement strand
TCTGCGCCAGGCAGCTCGAGCGGGATGCCGCCGATCCCGCCCACGCAGCCGCGGCCAAGGCGACGCTGAGCGACGCGCTGCAGCTCCTCCTCGCGCAGCGCCGCGAGCAGGCGGCCGCCGGCCGGCGCAGCTTCGAGACGGCCCACTTCTACGAGACCAAGGCCGGGCACCTCGTCCGGGTGTTGGAGACGGACCCGGACGGCTCGTACGTCGCCTTCCCGCTCGCAGGCCTTCAGGCCCGGCACGTGGACGGCTTCATCTCCCGCCGGCGGGCCGAGGGAGCCCAGGAGGGCACCATCGCGAAGGAGCTGGTGACTCTCCGGGCGGCGCTCAAGCTGGCGGTCCGGGCCGGCCTCTGGCTCGGGAACCCGGCCGCGGTCCTCCCGGTCGCCTTCGCGCCCGAGTACCGGCCGCGCGACCGGTTCCTGACGCCGGACGAGCTGTCGAAGCTGCTCGGCGAGCTGCTCGCGGACCAGGCGGCCCGTGTGGCGTTCATCGTCGCGACGAGCGCCTGCTGGGGCGAGTCGTGCCGGGCGATGCGCGTGGACGTGGCGGAGGGCCTCTCGACCGTCTTCATCCGGGGGACGAAGCGCAGCACGCGGCTGCGAACCGTTCCCATCGTCGGCGAAGCCGCGCGGTCCTTGCTCGAGTACGCCATCACCCACGCCCAGGGCGAGGACGGGCTCCTCTTCCGGCGCTGGACGAACGTACGTCGCGACCTCCACGCGGCATGCGACGACGTGAAGATCCGGCGGTGCTCGCCGAACGACCTCCGCCGGACGTGCGCGACCTGGCTCCGGGCCGCCGGCGCGTCGCCGGAGCTCATCGCGCCGGTGATGGGCCACGCCGACACGAGGATGGTCGAGCGCGTGTACGGCCGGCTGCCGCTGGAGGACCTCCGGCGACGGCTCTCGGAGGCCCTGGGCGTCGACTGCAGCGCCGATGCAGCACTTACACCGAAAACCCCAGGCGTCGACTGCAGCGCCGGTGCATCAGACCCTGCGGAAAGGCGTGGATCAGACGTACCAAACGGACCAGTTGGACTCGAGTCGGGTGGGGGACCTCAGCTCGCCCTCTTCGCCGAAAATCAGCGGGCCCGCCAGGGGTTACCCGGCGGGCCGCGGTGTTCGAGCTCGGATGACCTGGTGCCTGGGGGCGGAATCGAACCACCGACACGGGGATTTTCAGTCCCCTGCTCTACCATCTGAGCTACCCAGGCATGTTTTCCCCGGCGCGATGCGGCTGCGCCGGGGGGACGCTCTTTTACGATCGTCGGACCGGAAAGGCAACCCGCTGGCATGCGGGGCGAGGCGGCGCCCGGGGTCCGCGATACGGCCAGGCGAGGCTCCGGGCACCGCCATCGGCCGGCGGCGAGCGCCGGCTAGGATCAGGTCCGCGGCACCGCCTTGAGAAGCGCTTGCCCGTCCTTGATGACCACCTTGAAGTCCACCGACTTGGCGTGGAATTGGGTCAGGAGCTCCGGAATCTGCTTCTCCACCCGCCGCTTCAGGGCGTCGTAGCTCAGGCGTGAGGTGTCCTCGTTGCAGCGTTTCTTGGCTGCGACGTAGGCGTCGTAGAGCGCGCGCATCTGGGCGTCGTTGAGACCGCCGGCCGCCGGAGGCTCGCCGGGCCGGGCCGCCTTACCGGGGGCGGGCGGCGCGGGGGCCGCGCCGGGCGGCGCGTCCGGAGCTCGCGCGCGCGCGACCGGCTCGCCCGCGGCCGGCGCAGGACCAGGCTCCGGCGTGAGGTCGGCGATGTCCACGTCCTCGGAGGCCGGGGCGCCGGAGCTCTTCTCCTTCCCCTTCCGACCCCGCCCCTGCGAGCGCAGCCGGGCCTTGAAGAGGTCGCGGCGGTAGGTGCCCTCCTCCCGCTCGCGGGCGGCGCGCACCCACATCCGCTCGTACGAGAGGTAGCGGGCGTGAAGCGACTGGATGCGGAAGCGCAAGCCGGTGTTGCGGGTGAAGGCGGACTTGAGGCGGGCGATGTCGCGCTTCAGCTCGTCCCGCTTCCTCGCCGGCTCGAGCCGATCCACCCCGAGGAAGTACATCTCGTACTTGGCCCTCAGCTCCTCCAGCGACTCCTCGAGGTGCTGACAGGTCTCGCCCAGGACGTCGGTGGCGTGGGACTTCCCGGCGGCCTCGTCGGCGGTCTCGAGCCCGGCCATGGGCTTCTCGGCCCCGAGCTTGGCCGGCCCGAGCCCGCCTGGCTTCTGCGCTTGCGCCACGCGAGGAGTCTATCCGGCGCTCGCGCGGTCAATCAACGACCGGCTTCTCCCGCTTCCGTGGGGCCCCTTCCGCGACGCCGCGGCGCTCTTGCCGCCGGGGCCGGAATCGTGTCCGGTCAGGTGGCCGCGGCCGCGGCGCGGCGCCGCCCGGCGGCGAAGATGGCCACCCCCGCCGCGAAGATGGCGATGGAGGTCCAGGCCCCGACGCCCCAACCCGCCACCACGCGCCGCTCCACGTCGCCCCGGAAGGTCTCGACCACCGTGCGTAGCACTGCATAGGCCATGAGCCAGGTGGCGAGCACCTGGCCGTGGAAGCGCTTGCGGGGGCGGATCAGGGCCACGAGCACGAAGAAGAGCAGGAGCTCGCCCGACGCCTCGTAGAGCTGGGTGGGATGGAGCGGCAGGGTGTGGAGCCGGTCGGGCGCGAGGTACTTCGAGGGGTCGGCCCGGGCGGCGAAGCTCTGGTAGGCGAGCGACTCGGGCGGGAACTCCGCCAGCCAGGGGACGTGGGCGTGCGACACCTGGCCCCAGCAGCAGCCAGCGGAGAAGCAGCCCAGCCGCCCGAAGAAGTGCCCCAGCGCCACCGAGGGGATCATGGTGTCGGCGTAGGCCAGGAACGGCATGTTCCGCCTCCGCATGTACCACCAGGCGGTGAGGACCGAGGCGATGAAGCCGCCGTAGAAGACCAGCCCTCCCTCCCACACCGCCAGAAGGCGCGGGATGCGGCCGAGGCGGGTCACCACCAAGGCGTTCTGGCCGAAGTAGTCGTTCCAGTTGACGAGGATGTAGTAGACGCGGCTCCCCACCAGGGCCGCCACCAGGATCCAGAAGGAGAGGTCGCCGATGGCCTCTGCGTCCTGCCCCTGCCGACGCGCCTCTCGCTGCGCCACCCAGATGGCGATGACGAAGCCCATCGCCAGCAAGAGCCCGTAGGTGTGGAGCGGGATGCGCAGGTCCTGATCCAGGTAGCCGGCGCGCCACAGCCCGGCCGCCGCCAGAGCCAGCACGGCCACGGTGACCTTGTCCCCCCATAGCGCCTGGGCGAACGAGACCGGCTCGCCGGCCGCCCGGGCGCGCCGGCGGAAGACGAAGGCGCGCACGCCGACGATGGCCACCGCCAGCGCCACCACGAGGGGCTTCGCCAGCGAGGCCGGGACCGGGATCTGGTAGAGCACCGGGAGCATGCAAGTCCTAACCGGCCGGGCGGGCTCGGTTCTTCCCGCCGGCGGCGGTCTCGGCCGGGGCGCCCCTGGGCTCCGCGGGGTGCAGGAGCAGCATCGCCACCCCCACCACGATGAGCGAGTCGGCCAGGTTGAAGGTGGGCCAGCGGAGGTCGGGCCGGTTCCACCAGTACCACTCGACGAAGTCGATGACGTAGCGGCGAGCCAGGCGATCCACGAAGTTGCCCATGGCGCCGGAGAGCACGAAGGCCAGCGCCACCTGGAGGAAGCGCTGCCGCTCCCCGAGCTTGCGGTAGTAGTGGAGGATGAAGGCCACCGCTCCCACCGAGATGAGCCCGAAGAAGGCGTTGCGGGCGTCCTCGGAGAGGTTCCGGAACAGGCCCCAGGCCGCGCCGGGGTTCTCGACGTAGTTCATGCGCCAGATCGGCCGCCACACCACGTAGGGCGGTCGCGCCAGCGCCTCGAGGTGGCGTTGGCCGTAGAAGACCGCGAGCTTCTCACCCGCGGAGCTGGCCTGGGCCCGCTCGAAGGCGAAGGTGAGCCGCTCCACCGCCAGGTACTTGGTCCACTGGTCGAGCACCACCATCACCGCGAAGATGGCGGCGAGGAGGGCCCACTTCCCGGGGCGGGGGCGCGGCTCGGGGCCGCTTGCCGTCGCGGGCTGGCTCATCTCAGGGCCGCGGCGCACTTGCCGCAGACCGTGGGGTGGGCCGGGTCCTTGCCCACGTCCTCGGCGAAGACCCAGCAGCGCTCGCACTTCCGGCCCGGGGCGCGGGCCACCTCGACCGCGAACGGCCCCCGCTGCAGCGCCACCTTGGAGACGATGAAGAGGGCCGGCAGCTCGGCCCGCGCCGACTCGAGGAGCGCGAGCTGCTCGCCCTCGGCGGAGACGGTCACCATGGCCTCGAGCCCGGAGCCGATGAGCTTGTCGCGGCGGGCCGCCTCCAGCGCCCGGAGCACCTCGGCCCGCGCCTCGAGGAGCCCGCGGTAGCGCGCCTCCAGCGCCGCGGCGTCTGCGGCCGCCGGACGGTCCGGGAAGCCCGCCAGGAAGACGCTCTCGGCCGACCGCCCCGGCAGGTACTGCCACGCTTCGTGGGCCGTGAAGGAGAGGACGGGGGCGAGCAAGCGGGTCAGGTCCTGCGCCACCTGGAACAGCACCGTCTGGGCGCTGCGGCGCGGCGCGCCGTCGGCGCGGAAGGTGTAGAGGCGATCCTTGATGATGTCGAACCAGGTGGCCGACAGGTCCACCGAGCACAGCTCGATGGTGGCGTGATAGGCGAGGTGGAACTCGTAGTCGGCGTAGGCCTGCTTGACCTTCTCCTCCCAGGCCTGGAGCCGTCCGTAGGCCCATCGGTCGAGCGGCTCGAGCCGCTCCGGCGGCAGGCCGTCCCGGGCCGGGTCGAAGTCCGCCAGGTTCCCGAGCGCCCAGCGCAGGGTGTTCCGGATCTTGCGGTAGCCCTCGGCGAGCCCGTCCAGGATCTCGGGCGAGACCCGCACGTCGTCGCGGTAGTCGGAGGCCGCCACCCACAGCCGCAGGATCTCGGCGCCGTACTTCTTGATGATCTCCTCTGGGGCGATGACGTTGCCCTGGCTCTTCGACATGGCCCGCCCCTGGCCGTCGAGGACGAAGCCGTGGGTCAGCACCGCCTGGTAGGGGGCGGCGCCGCGAACGGCCATGGAGGAGAGGAGCGCGGAGTGGAACCAGCCGCGGTGCTGGTCGGAGCCCTCCAGGTACAGCCCCACCGGCACGCCCTGGTTCTCGCGCTTGGCCGCCACCGCCGCCCAGGACACGCCCGAGTCCCACCACACGTCGAGGATGTCCTGCTCGCGCCGGAAGGCGGTGCCGCCGCAGGCGCACCTCTCGCCGCGGGTGAACTCCGCCGGGTCGCGGGTGTACCAGGCCTCCACCCCCTCTTGCTCGAAGGCCCCGGCCACCTTCTCCATCACCGCCGGCTTCACCAGGGGCTCCCCGCACGCCTCGCAGTAGAAGACGGGAATGGGGACGCCCCACACCCGCTGGCGCGACAGGCACCAGTCGGGCCGGTGCTCGATCATGCTGTAGATGCGGTCCCGGCCCCAGCGCGGGATCCACTGCACCCGGTCGATCTCCTCCAGGGTGCGGTGCCGTAGCTGCTTCTCGTCGAGCGAGAGGAACCACTGGTCGGTGGCGCGGAACACCACCGGGTTATGGCAACGCCAGCAGTGGGGATAGCTGTGCTTCAAGGTGGCCCGCGGGTCGGAGAGCAGGTGCCTCGAGGCGTGGAGGTCCTTCACGATCTCCTTGTTGGCGTCCCAGATGAGCTGTCCCTGGTACTTGCCGGCCGCTTCGGTGAAGCGGCCGGCCCCGTCCACCGGATTCAGCACCTCCAGACCGTAGCGCTGCCCGACCTCGTAGTCCTCCTGGCCGTGGCCCGGAGCGGTGTGGACCAGCCCGGTGCCGGCCTCGAGGGTGACGTGGGCCCCCAGGATCACCGGGCAGGCGCGGCCGTTGAGCGGATTGCGGTACGTGACGGCTTCGAGCGCCCGCCCGTCGAAGGAGGCGAGGACCCGCGACGGATCGGCCAGCGCCGCCACCGGCGCCACCCCCCCGCCGCCGGTGGCGGCGGCGTGGGCCTGCGGCGAGTGCCGGTGCGGCGAACTTTTCAGACCGAGCTCCTGCGGCGCCACCTCGGCCAGGAAGGTCGCCAGGAGGTCCTTGGCCACCACCACCACCTCGCCGCGCAGGTCGTAGGCCACGTAGGCGAAGTCCGGGTGGGCCGTCACCGCCAGGTTGGCGGGGAGGGTCCAGGGCGTGGTGGTCCAGATCACCAGCCGGGCCTTCCGGCCGCGCAGCCGCGGCTCGGGGAGATCGCCCTCCACCTCGAACCCCACGTAGATGGAGGGTGAGACGTGGTCCTCGTACTCCACCTCGGCCTCGGCCAGTGCGGTGCGGTCCACGATGCACCAGTAGACCGGCTTCTTGCCGCGGATGAGGTAGCCCTGCTCGGCGACCCGAGCCAGGGCGCGGACGATGTCCGCCTCGTAGCCGCGGTCCATGGTGGCGTAGGGCGCGCCCCAGCGGCCGAAGACCCCGAGGCGCTTGAACTCGTCTCGCTGGCGCTCGATCC
Source organism: Anaeromyxobacteraceae bacterium (assembly GCA_035762305.1). GTDB lineage: Bacteria > Myxococcota > Myxococcia > Myxococcales > Anaeromyxobacteraceae > DASTPH01. Next base: position 26,578 of record DASTPH010000139.1, on the reverse strand, counting down.
ACTTGCGGGCGTAGCGCCGGCAGGCGGCGATCACCTCCGCCCGGCTCATCTCCTTCTTGCGGGACCCGAGCTCCTCGTCGACCTTGCGCTCGATGGGGAGCCCGTGGCAGTCCCAGCCCGGGATGTAGTCGGAGACCTCGCCCCGCATGTTGCGGTACTTGACGATGAGGTCCTTCAAGATCTTGTTCAGGGCGTGGCCGATGTGGATGTCGCCGTTGGCGTAGGGCGGCCCGTCGTGCATGACGAAGCGCGCCCCGCCGGCGGCGAGGTTCCGGGCCACCAGCTTCTCGAAGATCCGCTCCCGCTCCCAGGCCGCCAGGATCTCCGGCTCCCGCTGCGCCAGGTTCGCCTTCATGGGGAAGTCGGTTCGCGGCAGGTTGACGGTGCGCTTGTAGTCCACGGGCCGGTTCCAGGGCGGGACCACGGGTTCTAGCAGCCGCCGCCCCCTCGATCAACGCGGCGCGGAGCCCTTGCGGCCCCCGCTCCCCCGGCCGTAAGCTCGGCCGCGTCCCATGGCCCGCAGCAGGCCCGCCGCGGAGGCCCCCGCCGCACGGCGGGTGAAGCGGCCCCGGCGCGTCCCGGGGGCCGCGATGGCCATCGGCATCCTCTCCCGCAACCGAAAGCTCTACTCGACGCGCCGGCTGGTGGAGGCAGCCCGCCGCCTCGGCCATCGGCCGCTGGTGCTCGACACCCTGCGCTGCCGGCTCCTGCTCTCGCGCGACCGGCCCCGCATCTTCTACGGCGGCGAGGAGGTCCCCCGGCTCGACGTGGTCATCCCCCGCATCGGCGCCTCCATCACCGGCTACGGCCTGGCGGTGGTGAACCAGCTCGACATGATGGGCGTGCCGGTGGTGGCGAGCGCCGTGCCCATCGCCCGCTCCCGCGACAAGCTGCGGGCGCTGCAGCTCCTGGCGCGTTTCGGGCTCGACATCCCGCGCACCGTCATGTGCCGCTACCGCGACGAGGTGCCGCAGGCGGTGCAGCAAGTCGGCGGGCTGCCCTGCATCATCAAGCTCATCCAGGGCACGCAGGGGGTGGGGGTGATGATCGCCACCTCCACGGAGGAGGTGGAGGGGATGCTCGACACCCTGTGGCACCTCGGGCAGGAGATCCTGCTGCAGGAGTTCGTGGCCGAGTCGCGCGGCCGCGACGTGCGGGCCCTGGTGGTGGGCGACCGGGTGGTGGCCGCCATGCGGCGCCAGGCGCGAACGGGCGAGTTCCGCTCCAACCTCCACCGCGGCGGCGAGGGGAGGGCGCTCTCGGTGGGCCGCGACTACGCCGAGGCGGCCGTGAAGGCGGCCCGGGTGATCGGCCTGGAGGTGGCGGGCGTGGACATGCTGGAGGCCCGCACCGGACCGAAGATCATGGAGGTGAACTCCTCGCCCGGCTTCGAGGGGCTCGAGCGCGTCACCGGCGTGGACATCGCCTCGCTCTACGTCGAGCACGCCGTCGGGTTTGCCCGGGCCCAGGCCGCCAGGGGGTCGGAGCAGCGGCCGGCGTGACGCTGGCGGCCCGGCGCCGGCATCCCACCTGCGCGCACCCGCTCCCCTGGGTGTGATCGGCCACACCTGGCGTACCCTGGGTGCGTCGATTGGACGAGCCGGGTGGCTCGTCGTAGCCTGGTGACTGCCGGGACGCCCCACGGAGACACTTCGCGCCAACTCTCGACACGGCCCTGTGCGGGCGGTTCACGCCCGTCGCGGCCCGGCGACGTCGATTCCTCGCGAAATGACTGCCAGAGCCGCCGCACGCGACGTGGCACACGGGTTGCTCTATCAGTGGCCGACCCCCCGAGGGGGCCACGGCCCCTTCACCACCAGCCACGGAGGGAGAACATGAAACGCTTCGCCTCGCTGTCGCTCGCGGCCCTCGCCGCAGGGTGCACGGTGACCACCTCGTACGTGCCCCCGACGGTCCAGGAGCCGCCGCCCCCTCCGCCGCCGGCCCAGGTCGTGGTTGCTCCGGAGCCGCCGCCGCCCCCGCCGCCGGCGCTGCGAGTGTTCTACGGCGGCCAGCACATGGTCCCCGCCGCGGTGGGCGGAGGCTGGTGCTACATCTCGGTGCCCCACGAGCACGACTACTGGCCCGAGACCCTCGAGCACTTCGCGTTCTACGACGGTTACTACTACTGGCGCGGGCCGTACCAGTTCACCTACTACGCCGGCCACCCCATGCCCGGAGGCGGCTGGTGCTACATCGCCGGCTACCACCACCACGGCTACTACCCGCCGCACGACGACTCCTGGCACTGGCGCGGCAACCACTACGTCTACGTCGGCCCTTACAGCCGCACGCGCCCGCCGCCGCCCAGCTACTGGCACAGGTGGTCGCCGCCGCCCGCGCCGCCCGCCCGCGCGGTCGCGGCGCCTCCGCCGCGGACTTACCGGGCGCCCCCGGCTCCGCCGCCGCCGCCGGCTCGCCCGGTCACCGTCCAGCAGGGCCGCCAGGTCATCCAGGAGTCGGTGCCCCCGCCCGCGCCGGGGACCCCGCCGGGCCACGGCGGGACGCCCCCCGGCCATGGCGGCACTCCGCCCGGGCACGGCGGGACTCCGCCCGGCCAGGTCGCTGCGCCGCCGCCAGGTCGACCCGCCACCGTGCAGGGCAGCAGCCAGCAGGTGCTCATCCCGGTTGCCACTTCGGCGCAGCCCAACCCCCAGCAGGCGCTCCCGCCCGGCCACGGCGGTACGCCGCCCGGCCACGGCGGCACACCGCCGGGCCAGGCCGCGTCGCGGGGCACCCCTCCGGGCCATCAGCCTCCGGCGCCCACGGCAGCTCCGCCCGCGGCGTCGCGTTCGCCCGCAACCGGCCCCTCGGCCCCGGCCACTCCCGCCCGCGGCGCCCCGCCCCCCGGCCAGGCGAAGGACAAGAAGAAGGACGAAAAGAAGGAGGAAAAGAAGTAGGGCGGGGGCTCGTCCCCCGCTGGGGAGCACATGCTGGCGGGGTAGCCATGGTCCAGGATGAGACAGGGCCGCGGCTCGCGAGGCCGCGGCCCTCGCCTTTCGAGGGCGGGCGGCGCTTGCCCCCGGAGGAGCGGGCCGGTACCGTTGCCGACCCATGAGCCCAGTCCTCACCGCCGCCCTGCTCGTCGCCGCCGGGGCGTTCTTCGCCTTCACCATGCTGCGCCGGCTGGCGCCGCTGTGGGCGCTGCGGCGCGAGGCGCGGACCGACCGCCCCGGGGCGCGCCTGGCGGCGCTCCTGCGCTTCGGCCTGGGGCAGCGGCGGCTGGTGGACCCGGAGGAGCTGTGGCCCGGGACCCTCCACGTGGTCATCTTCGCCGCCTTCCTGGTGCTGGCGGCGCGCACCATCAGCCTCTTCGGCATGGGGTTCGATCCGGCCTTCCACCTGCCGCTCCTCGGCCCCGACGCGGCGCTGGGTCAGGTCTACGGCGTGGCCAAGGAGTGGGTGGTGCTGCTGGCGCTCCTGGCGTCGCTCGCCTTCCTGTGGCGGCGGCAGGTCACCAGGCCGGACCGGGTCACGCGCTCCTGGGAGGGCACGCTCATCCTGGGCTTCATCGCCGGCCTCATGCTCACCGACATGGCCTTCGACGGCGCCGAGCGCGCTGCGGCAGGGCTGCCCTTCTCCCTGGGAGCGCCCGCCGCCTCGCTGGGCGCGCTGGCGCTCGGGGGGCTCGGTCCTTCGGCGCTCCACGCCGCCGGGCTCGCCGGCTACTGGCTGCACCTCGTCATCATCCTGCTCTTCGGGAACTTCCTCCCCTACGGCAAGCACTTCCACATCATCACCGCGCTCCCCAACGTCTACCTGCAGCGCCTCCCGCCGGCGGGGGCGCTCCGCAAGCTCGACCTCGAGAGCGAGACGCCGGACTACGGCGCGCGCACCGTGAAGGACCTCTCCTGGAAGGAGGTCCTCGACGTCTACTCCTGCACCGAGTGCGGCCGCTGCCAGACCCACTGCCCCACCTACGTCACCGGCAAGCCCCTCTCCCACAAGGAGGTGAACCGGGCCATCCGGCGGCACGTCGCCGAGCTGGCGCCCGAACTCACCCGCCTGGCCCGCGCCGGGGACGGCGCCGCCCGCGAGAAGGCAGCCGAGGCCCTGCCGCCGCTGCTCGGCGGCGCCATCGCCGCCGAGACCGCCTGGGCCTGCACCACCTGCGGCTGGTGCGAGACCGCCTGCCCGGTCTTCATCGAGAACGTGCCCCGCCTGGTGGACCTGAGGCGCCACGCGGTGCTGGTGGAGTCGGCCTTCCCCGAGGAGGCGGCCCGGGTCTTCAAGAACCTCGAGACGCAGGGCAACCCATGGGGCATCGGCTCCAACCGGCGCGCCGACTGGTGCCAGGACCTGGACGTGCCGCGCGCCGCCGCGGGAGGGGAGTACGAGTGGCTCTTCTTCGTGGGCTGCGCCGGCGCCTACGACGACCGGCAGAAGAAGGTCTCCCGAGCCATCGTCCGGATCCTGCGGGAGGCCAAGGTGAGCTTCGCCATCCTGGGCGAGGAGGAGACCTGCACCGGGGACGCCGCCCGGCGCCTCGGCAACGAATACCTCTTCCAGATGCAGGCCCAGGCCAACGTCGAGCGCCTGAACGGCTACGGCGTGAAGAAGATCCTGGTGCAGTGCCCGCACTGCCTGAACGCCATCCAGAACGAGCTCCCCCAGTTCGGCGGGAGCTACCAGGTGGTGCACCACACCCAGCTCATCGCACGGCTCGCCGCCGAGGGGCGGCTCAGGCCCGGTGCGGCCGCCGCCCTGAACGGCGCCGCCGTCACCTTCCACGACCCCTGCTACCTTGCCCGCTGGAACGGCGTCACCGAGCCCCCCCGCGACGCCCTTCGCTCCGTGACGGGCCTCTCCCTCCGCGAGATGCCCCGCAACCGGCGCCAGGGCTTCTGCTGCGGCGCCGGCGGGGGGCGCATGTGGCTCGAAGAGAAGCTCGGGACCCGGGTGAACCAGAACCGGGTGGACGAGGCCGCCGGCGCGCTGGGGCAGCAAGGCGGGGTGGTAGCCACCGGCTGCCCCTTCTGCCTCACCATGATGAAGGACGGCATCGCCGAGACCGGCCGCGAGGAGTCGCTGCGCGCCATGGACGTGGCCGAGATCGTGGCCGCCTCGCTGCCGGAGTGACGGCCTCGCCCGCCCGCTCCGGGCGGCCCGGCGACATGCTTCTTCACGTTTCCGCAAGGCGGTCTTCGCCCGGCGGCTCCATGTTTGAGGCGTCGTTCCCTCGACCAAGGAGATCCGCTCATGCTGACCGTCTTCCTCTCCGTCGTCATCACCCTCTTCGTGCTGGGGGTCCTGCGCCTCGCCCGCCGCGCCGCCTGGCGCCGCCGCCGCTGGGCCGGCCCGTCCTGGATGGTGCGTCGCCTGTCGCGGCGCCTTTCCGCTACCCCGGCGCAGGAGCGCGTCCTCGCCGAGGAGGTGGAGGCCCTGCGGGCGGCCGTCGCCGATCTGCGCAACGACCTCTTCACTTCCCGCGAGGACCTGGCCCAGGCGCTCGCCGCTGACCACTTCGACCCGGCGGCCCTGGACGTCCTGGGCGCCCGCGGCGCCTCCCGCCTCGACGACCTCAGGAAGCGCCTGGCCGCCTCGCTGACGCGGGTCCACGAGGCGCTGGACGCCCGCCAGCGCCAGATGCTGGCCGAGCTGATCCGCTGCGCTCCGCACCGGTACCGCGCCCACGGCCACGCCTGAGCGGCGGGCCTACCCCGCCTCGAACGCCCGCACGCAGGCCTCCAGGCGCCGGCGCACCTCGGCCTCCAGGGCGTCGAGGTCGTTTCCCGACCGGGGGTCGGCCCCGGCGCAGGTGAGGAGAGCGTCCCAGGGCGAGCGGCCGCGCCGCAGGGCCCGGTAGTCGATCTCCCGCGGCAGGTCCTCTCCGGCCGGCCCGGGGCGGAAGGCGCCGTAGAGGCCGTCCGAGCCCGGCGCCAGCTCCTCCTTCAGCGCCAGGAGCGAGCGCAGGGCCCGCCGGAAGGCGGGGCCCGCCAGGTGGCGGAGCTCCACTCGCCCCGCCACGCCCTCGGCCACGGCCGAGAGGGCCGCCCGGAGGAAGGGGACGTCGGTGACCACCAGCCCGTAGAGCCAGGCGTCGCCGCAGACCTGCGCCGCCAGCTCGGCCTCCTCCTCGGAGAGGAAGGCGTGGCTCGGGCACATGAAGCTCTCGCAGGTACGGGCGTCGTAGACCCCGGCGTCGCGCAGGTCGGGCCCGCCGGTGGCCGCCGGGTGGGCCAGGCACCCGATCCGGGTGCCGGCCTGGTCGAGGAAGCCGAGCAGCGGGCACACCTTCACCGAGGGGAATAGGGGCGACGGCTCCAGGGCGACGAGCCGCTCCGCCGCCGCGCGGAAGGCGCCGAGCGTGCGCGGCGCGCCGGCCAGCGCCTCGGTGCGGCGGCGCAGGGTGCCCTCGAGCGCGGGGCGCGAGTGGTCGCGCCGGTTGTACAGCCCGCAGCAGGCCCCGCAGCTCGCCCCCTCCCGCTGGCAGAGCGGCCTCACCGGCGCGACCGGGCGCCGGCTACCCCAGCCCCAGCGCGGTGCGGCACAGCGGGCACAGCCCCCCGCCCTTGCGGTCGGTGTCGGCGGCGGTGTGGGAGAGGAACATGGCGCAGCGGAAATCGCTGCAGTGGGAGAGCCCGAGCAGGTGGCCGATCTCGTGCAGGGCCTCGATCTGCAGGCGCCGCTTCACCCGCTCCGGGGCCGCCGGCCGGCCGTCGCCTCCCTGCTTCAGGCGGAATCCCGACACCACCGCCGTCTGCGCATCCCGGTCGGCCTCCCCGAAGACGAACGGGGCGTCGGGGACGAACAGGTCCACGTCGGTGACGCCCAGCACCGGAACGCCGGCCGGGCGCCCGGGGAGGTGCTCCAGCCGCCGCAGCACCGCCGCCGAGTGGTACTGCTGGCGGCTCTTGTTGTAGGCGTACTCCGGCCGGTCCTGGGGCGGCCCCAGGTCGGAGGCCGGCCCGAAGGCGTCGCGCAGGGAAGCCCCCACGTCCGCCAGCAGGGGCCGGGCCACCGCCCCCAGCGTCACTAAGTAAAAGCGCGGGGGCATGGGCATGGGGCGCAGTTCCGCCCGCTGGTTGGCGGGCCGCGGGTGCTGAGGCTTGGCTGAGGCGGAAGGATTCGAACCTTCATAGGCGGATCCAAAGTCCGCAGTCCTGCCGTTAGACGACGCCTCAGTACCGCCGCTGCGGGCCACCGTGGTCTCGAGCCTCCGAGGTTGGCTGGCGCCCCCCGCCGGGCGCATTCACCGCTGGGCGGACCCCTCTCCCGCCTGGGACGGCTACCAGCGTAGCAGCGCGCTGGCCCAAGTAAAGCCCGCCCCGAAAGCGCACAGCGCCACCAGGTCGCCGCGGGCCACGCCGCGGGCCGGGATGGCCTCGGAGAGGGCCAGCGGGATGCTGGCGGCGGTGGTGTTCCCGTACTTCTGGATGTTGTTGAAGACCTGATCGTCCCTGAGCTCGAGCGCCCGCTGCACCATCTCGCTGATGCGCAGGTTGGCCTGGTGGGGCACGAGCACCTTGATGTCTCGGGCCGTGAGCCCGTTCCGCCGCAGGGCTTCCTTCACCACTTCCGGCATCTTGACGATGGCCTGCTTGAAGACCTTCTGCCCCTCCATCGTGGGGAAGTAGTCGGTGCCGTCCAGGACTGCCTGGCTCAGGCGGGGGTGGTACATCGAGCCCGGCTGGTCGGTCCACAGGTCGCGGGCGAAGCGGCCGTCGGCGTGGAGGTGGGTGGAGAGCACACCCCGGTTCGGGTCGTCGGTGGCCTCGAGCAGCGTGGCCGCCGCGCCGTCGCCGAAGATCACGGTCACGTCGCGACCGCGAGTGGTGACGTCGAGCCCGGTGGAGTGGATCTCCGCGCCGATCAACAGGATGCGCCGGAACTGCCCGGCGCGCATCCACGCGTCCGCCACCGAGAGGCCGTAGAGGTACCCCGAGCACTGGTTGCGGATGTCGAGCGCCGGAACCCCGGGCACGCCCAGCTTGGCGTTGAGGAAGCAGCCGTCGCCGGGAAACATGTGGTCGGAGGAGAGGGTGGCGTAGATGATGGCGTCGAGGTCCTGGGCCTTCCAGCCGGCCTGCGTGAGCGCCCGCTGGGTGGCCTCGAGGGCCATGTCGCTCCCCTCCTGGCCCGGCCGGACCCAGCGGCGCTCCTTGATCCCCGTGCGCTGGGTGATCCACTCGTCGGACGTCTCCATGTACCGGGTGAGCTCCAGGTTCGTGACCACCCGGTCCGGGACGTAGGTCCCGATGGCGACGATGGCGGCGCGGGGCATGGCGTCCTCCTCTGGCCCAGGCTCGACCGGCACCCTACCCGGCGAACACACTAGATGTCGAGGTTCTGCACGTCGAGGGCGTGGCGCTCGATGAACTCGCGGCGCGGCTCCACGGCGTCACCCATGAGCACGGTGAAGACCTCGTCGGCCTCCACGGTGTCGTCGACCCTGACTTGAAGGAGGGTGCGCTTCCCCGGATCCATGGTGGTCTCCCAGAGTTGCTGGGGATTCATCTCGCCGAGCCCCTTGTAGCGCTGGATGGTCTGGCCCTGGGCGGCGAACCGCTTCAGGGCCTCCACGGCCGCGAAGACGTCGGCCACCTCTTCGCTCCCGGCCGGCGTCTCCAGCCGGTGGGGGCCGGGGCCGATCTGGGCCAGGTTGGCGCGGAGGGCGTTGAGCTCGCTCCACTCGGCCCCGGAGAGGTAGTCGAAGTCGAGGCGGGTCTCCCGCGGCGAGCCGGCCACCGTGGTCTGGAACACCAGGCTGTCGCAGGCGTGCTCGGCGTCGGGCTCGATCTTGGCCGCCCGGACCTCCAGCTCGGGGTAGAGCTTCTGGGCCAGCGCCGCGATGGCGCTGGCCTGTGCCTTCATGGCGCCGTGGTCCTTGAGGAGCGCCTGGTCCAGGTCGCCGAGCTGGATGGCGGCGTCCACCACGCGGCTGTCGCGACGCCGGTCGGCGGCCGCCAGCATGGCCCGGTAGGCGATGGCGTCCCGGGCCAGCTGGGACAGGTCCTCGCCGGCCACCGCCAGCTCCCCGGCGTTGAGCTTGGCCTTCTCCGTCCCCTGCGCCAGCAGGAACTCATCGAGGGCCCGCTGGTCCTTGAGGTACTGCTCCCTCTTCCCCTTCTGCACCCGGAAGAGCGGCGGCTGGGCGATGTAGAGGTACCCCTTCTCCACCACCTGCGGCATCTGCCGGAAGAAGAAGGTGAGCAGCAGGGTGCGGATGTGGCTCCCGTCCACGTCCGCGTCGGTCATGACCACGATCTTGTGGTAGCGGATCTTCTGGACGTCGAACTCCTCGGAGCCGATGCCGGTGCCGAGCGCGGTGATCATGGTGGCGATCTCGGCCGAGGAGAGCATCTTGTCGAAGCGGGACTTCTCCACGTTCAGGATCTTGCCCCGCAGGGGCAGGATGGCCTGGGTGCGTCGGTCGCGCCCCTGCTTGGCCGAGCCGCCGGCGGAGTCGCCCTCCACGATGAAGAGCTCCGAGTCGCCCGGGTCGCGCGACTGGCAGTCGGCGAGCTTCCCGGGCAGCGAGGCGCCGTCCAGGGCGCCCTTGCGGCGCACCGTCTCGCGCGCCTTGCGGGCGGCGATGCGGGCCCGGGCGGCCTCGGCCACCTTGGCGCAGATGCGCTTGGCGACCGCGGGATTTTCCTCCAGGAAGGCCGAGAGCTTGTCGTTGAGCATGGTCTCCACCATGCTCTTGGCCTCGGTGTTGGAGAGCTTGGTCTTGGTCTGCCCCTCGAAGGCGGCGCCCGGGAGCCGGAGCGCGATCACCGCCGCCAGCCCCTCGCGCATGTCGTCGCCGCCGGGGAGCTCCTCTTTCAGGTCCTTGAAGAGGTTGTTCTTGGTGCCGTGGGCGTTGATGCTGCGGGTCAGCGCCGTCTTGAAGCCCACCAGGTGGGTGCCCCCCTCGTGGTTGTGGATGTTGTTGGCGAAGGCGAAGACCTTCTCGTCGTAGCCGTCGTTCCACTGCAAGGCGATGTCGACGGTGGCCTCGCCGCGCTCGGTGTCGAACACCTGTCGCAGGAAGATGGGCGGGTCGAAGAGCGTCTCCCGGTTCTTGTTCAGGTAGCGGACGAACTCGCGGATGCCGTCCTTGAAGAGGAAGTCGTGCTTCTTGCCGCTGCGCTCGTCCTCGACGGTGATGGAGAGGCCCGGGTTCAGGAAGGCCAGCTCGCGCAGCCGACCCGAGAGCGTCTCGTAGCTGAACTCCTTGACCTCGAAGATGGATGGGTCCGGCCTGAAGGTGACCTTGGTGCCGTGGCGCTGCGTCTCGCCCACCGGCCGCACCGCTCCCGCTGGCTGGCCGCGATCGTAGCGCTGGGCCCACACCGTGCCGTCCCGGTAGACCTCCACCTTGAGCCACTCCGAGAGGGCGTTGACGCAGGTGACGCCCACCCCGTGCAATCCGCCCGACACCTTGTAGGCGTTGGACTCGAACTTGCCGCCGGCGTGGAGCTTGGTCATCACCACGTCGAGGGTGTCCATTCCCTCCACCGTCGGGTGCGGCCCCACCGGGATGCCGGAGCCGTTGTCCACCACCGTCACCGAGTTGTCGGCGTGGATGGTGACCTCGATGCGGTCGGCCCGCTCCGCCATGGCCTCGTCGACGGAGTTGTCCACCACTTCGTAGACCAGGTGGTGCAGGCCGCGCTCCCCCACGTCGCCGATGTACATCTGGGGGCGCCTGCGGACGGCCTCGAGCCCCTCGAGCACCTTGATGTCCTCGGTGCCGTACTCGTCGCTCGCGGCGCTGCCGTTTGGCGTGAGCGCTCGCTTCTCGGCGCTTTCCAGGGTGAACCTCGCTTCTTTCCTTGGGATTTCCAGGGGGGATGCCCCACGAGATATAGCAGAGCCGCGCTGCGCCATCAACAGCGAGATCTCGGCTCAAGTCGTTGAACTTGCTGCTGAATCATCCATGGAGAAGGTCCCGGACCGGACGCGATAGAAGACCGCGTCCAGCCCCACCGCGGGCTCGACCAGGCGCCTGTCGGTGGTGGTGAGAAAGGCCTGTGCGCGCAGGTCCGCGAGGTAGCGCAGGAGAAGGCGGCTCTTCTCCGGGTCGAGTTCGGAGGAGACGTCGTCGAGCAGGAGGAGCGGGGGTCGGCCCATTGCCGCGCGCAGGTTGTCGATCTCGGCGATCTTGAGCGCCAGCACCAGCGCCCGCTGCTGTCCCTGCGAGGCGTAGGCGCGCGCGCCCCGCTCGTCGAGGGCCAGCGTGAGGTCGTCCATGTGCGGCCCGACCGAGGTGTAGCCGCGGATCCGGTCGCTCGCGAGGCGCAGCGCCAGGATCTCGCCGAGCCTTCGCTCCAGCGCCGCCTCCTCGCCCTCCGGCGGCATGCCCGCCGCCGGACGGTAGCGGAGCCGGGCCAGCGGCGCCTCGGGGCCGGCGATGGACGCGAAGGCGCCGGCGAGCCTGGGGGCCAGCTCCGCCACCAGCGCCTGGCGGCGGCGCAGGAGCCGCGCCCCGGCCCGGGCCAGCGCCGCGCGGAAGCTCTCCTCCACCTCGGGCGAGTCGCCGCGCAGGGCGGCGTTCCGCTCCCGCAGCGCCTTGAGATACTCGCGGGCCTCGCCCAGGACCGCCGGCCATCGGTTGAAGGCGGCCCGGTCGAGGAAGCGGCGCCGCAGCAGCGGGCCGCCCTTCACCAGGAGAAGATCGTCCGGAGTGAAGCACACCGCGGCCTGCCCCTCCAGATAGGCCTCGGGGCGGTCCACCGGCTTGCCGTCCAGGAAGGCCTGTCGCCCGCCCGCCTCCACCTCCACCCAGAGGCGCCGCTCCCCGCCCGCCGCCTCCACGGCAGCCGACACCCGGGCCCGGCTGGCCCCGAAGCGCACGAGCTCGGCGAGGCGCGCCGCCCGCAGCGGCTTCAGGGTGGCGAGCAGGTAGATGGCCTCGAGGAGGTTCGTCTTCCCCTGGCCATTCGGGCCATGGAGGACGGTGGTGCCGCGGGAGGGCGCGAGCGAGGCGCGCTCGACGTTGCGGAAGTCGTGGACTTCGAGCGTGACGAGATGCACGGCGAGCCCTGCGCCTCGGGCCTCGGCCTCGGGAACCGACGAGATCAGATGCGCATGGGCATCACGACCGCGGTGAAACCCTCCTCGCCGGACGGGCGGAGCACGCCGGGCGAGAGATCGTCCGCCAGCTCGAAGGCGACATCCTCGGAGGCCAGGACCTGCAGGACGTCGATGAGGTAGCGGGCGTTGAAGCCGATCTTGAGCGGCTCGCCCTGGTACTCCACGGTGACGTCTTCCTTGGCCTCGCCCAGGTCCGGGTTCTGCGACACCACCCTCAGGGTTCCCTTGCCGAGCTCGAGCTTCACCGCGTGCGACTTGTCGGAGGCCAGGATGGAGATGCGCCGCAGGGTCTCCAGGAAGCGGACCCGGCCCACCTTGAGCACCTTCTCTCCCGCCTTGGGGATGACCTGCTTGTAGTCGGGGAACAGCCCCTCGATGAGCCGCATCACCAGCGTCACCCCGGAGCGCCGCACGATGGCCGACGACTCGACGAAGCCGAGCTGGGCCGAGGGCCGTTCCTCGCCCCCCTCGACCGCCTCCGCCAGGAGCTTCTTCAGCTCGAAGAGCCCCTTCTTGGGCAGGATGATGCCCTTCTTCAGCTTGAAGTCGCCCGGCAAGTCGGCCTCGGCCAGCGAGAGCCGGTGGCCGTCGGTGGCCACCAAGCGGACCTTTCCGCCCTGGGGCTCGAAGAAGACGCCGTTCAGGTTGTACCGGGTCTCGTCGGAAGAGACGGCGAAGGCGGTCCGCTCGATGAGGCCCAACATCGAGGCGGCGTCCACGTCCACGAACGGCACCTTCTCCGGCTTGGGAAGGGCCGGGAAGTCCTCGGCCGGCAGCCCCACGATGCGAAACTCGGCCGAGCCGCTGCGGAGCTCGAGGTAGTTGTTCTGGGTCTTGCGCAGCGCGGCGCTGGACTCGGGAAGCGCCTTCACGATCTCGAAGAGTTGGCGCGCCGGCACCGCCACCTTCCCCTCCTTCTGCACCGACTCGCACTGGTACTGGCCCTGCACCGCCACGTCCAGGTCGGTGGCGGAGACGATGAGCTCGCCCGACTTCTGCGCCTCCAGGAGCACGTGGGAGAGGATGGGCATGGTGGTCTTCTTCTCCACGATGCCCTGGGAGCGCGAGAGGGCCCGCGAGAGCTCCTGGACGCCGATCTTCAGTTCCATAGAGAAGAGTTCCTCTCTCCTGATCGCAGTCGTCGTAGGGGGACGACGCATGTGGAGAAGCGTCTCGGAGCGGCGAAACTCCTGGGGAAAGGGATCTGGGAAAACCGGCGATCGTCCCCCGGGCGGCTTGTGTAGCCCGTGCCGGATCGACCTGTCAACGGCGGAGCCACACCCCGTCCCCACGCCGCCCCGGGCGGGATCCACGCCTTCTCCACGGAGCGCGCGACACCGGCTCAGGGCTCAGGGCGCGAGCCGCGTCGTCAGCGCGGTTACCGCTTGGCGGACCTCGGCCTCTTGGACCAGGAGCTCCCGGATCCGCTCCACGGCGGCGATGACGGTGGTGTGGTCCTTCTTGTTGAACTTCTCGGCGATGGACTGGAGCGTCTCGCGGGCCAGCTCGCGACACAGGTACATGGCCACCTGGCGCGGCAAGGCCACCTTCTGTTCCCGGGAGACGCTGGTGAGCTTGGCCACCGTGAGGCCGTAGTGGGCGGCCACCGCTTCCTGAATGCGCTCGATGGAGGGCCGGTAGCCCGGCGGCGGGATGACGTCGGAGAGGACGTCGCGCGCCAGGGCCACCGACACCGTTTCGCCCTTCAGCGAGGCGAAGGCCGCCAGCCGCATGAGGGCCCCCTCGAGCTCGCGCACGTTGGACTTGATGTGGGTGGCGAGCAGGGCCGCCACCTCGTCCGGCAGATCGATGCGCTCGGTCTCGGCTTTCTTCTTGAGGATGGCGGCGCGGGTCTCGAACTCGGGCGGCTCGACCGAGACGCGCATGCCCCACTCGAAGCGGGTGATGAGCCGGTCCTCCAGCCCCTTGAGCTCTTTGGGGGAGCGGTCGCTGGAGAGGACGATCTGCACTCCCTGCTCGTGCAGGGCGTTGAAGGTGTGGAAGAACTCCTCGGCGGTCTTGTCGCGGCCGGCGAAGAACTGGACGTCGTCCACCAGGAGCGCGCCGCACTCGCGGTACTTGCGGCGGAACTCCTGCATGGTGTTCTTGGAGAGCGCGTCCACGAAGTCGTTGGTGTAGCGTTCGGAGGAGACGATGGCGACTCGCGCCCCCGGGCGCGCCAGCGGGATGGCGTGGGCGATGGCGTGGAGCAGGTGCGTCTTGCCCAGGCCCGAGTCGCCGTGGAAGAAGAGCGGGTTCCAGGCCTGTCCGGGCTTGCCGGCCACCGCCTGGGCGGCGGCGAAGGCGAAGCGGTTCGACTCCCCCACCACGAAGGTCTCGAAGGTGTAACGCGGGTTGGGCCGAACCTCGCCGGGCGGCGGCAGGGCGATGGGCGGCGGCGTGGGCGGGGGAGCGTGCGGGAGGGTTGGCAGCTCGGCGCGCGGGCGCGGCCGGTCGTCCACCACGAACTGGACCCGGAGGGGCTGCCCCAGCACCGAGGGGACGAACTCGTCGAACCAGGAGCGGTAGTTGTCGTCGACGAAGTCCCGGTGGAAGCGGTCCGGGGCGGAGACCTGGAGGCGGCCGCCTTCCTCGGTCACCGCCCGCAGCGGGGCGAACCAGCGCTGGTACAGGTCGGCGCGCAGTCGACCGCGCAGGTACTGGTCGAGGAGCGACCAGTGGGACTCCGCCGCGTCCCGCACCCCAACGCTCGCTTCCATGCCCGCCCTCCGCCCCCGCTCCGGAAAAAGACCGCTCCCTCGGCCGCGCGCCGCACGCGGCTATTCACTGCAAGTTCTTAGGAGCCGAATCCGACCCATCTGCGTGGTGCGTGGCGGCTCGGTGGCGATTCTTTAACGCCCCCGCGGCGGCGAGATCAAGAGCGTCGCTCGTCTCGCTCGAAACGACGGGGATTTTGGGATCGGGTCGCGAGTCGCTCTCGGCACGTCGGGCTCGCCCGGGGCCCAGGTGCCCGGCATCCTTGACAGAACGCGGCCGATCGGGGACTTTGCCGCGCCATGAAGCGGACCTATCAACCCAAGAAGCTGAGGAGGAAGCGGACGCACGGGTTCCGGCGCCGGATGAAGACCGCCGCGGGGCGGAACGTCATCAGGCGGCGCCGAGCCAAGGGGCGCCGCCGCCTGGCGGTGGCCTCCCACAGGAAGTAGGGCCGGGCGGTGCGGCTCGGCAGGGCGGCGCGGCTCCGGCGCCGCCGGGAGTTCCTGGCGGTGCAGCAGCGAGGCCGGCGTCTCCAGGCCGGATCGCTGATGGTCCTGGCGCTCGAATCGCCGGCGGGGCGGGCCCGCCTGGGGTTGACCGTTTCGAGCAAGATCGGCAATGCCGTGAAGAGGAACCGGATCAAGCGCTGGGTGCGAGAAGCCTTCCGCTCGGTCGCGGCTGGCCTGCCCGCCGTGGACCTGGTGGTGGTGGCGCGCCCGGGCGCCGAGCGGGCGGGGCTGGCCGGGGCCCGGGCGGCGCTGGAGGCGGCGCGCGACCGCCTGGCCGCGGAGGCCTCCCGGTGAGCCCGGCCGCCCGAGCCCTGCGCTGGCTGGTGCGCCAGTATCAGCGCTGGCTCTCGCCGGTGATCAGACCCGAGTGCCGCTTCTACCCGAGCTGCTCGGCCTACGCCGCCGGCGCCCTGGAGCGCCACGGAGCCGCGCGCGGTACCTGGCTCGCCCTGCGGCGGCTCTTGCGCTGCCACCCCTTCCACCCGGGCGGAGTCGACCCGGTCCCCTAGCAGGAGAGGGAGCGCCCTTGCAGAACTACCGCCAGATCGTCATCGCCGCCGTGGCGTCGATCGCCATCTTCCTTCTCTGGGACTACTTCATGCTCCGGCCGCAGCGCGAGGCCCAGCAGCGGCAGTCGCGTGCGGCGCAGGCGACCGCGCCCGACGGCGGCCCGCCCCGGCCGCCGGCCCCGGCCCCTGCGGCTCCCGCCCCGGCCCCGGCGCCCTCCGTCCCGGCGGCTCCACCCAGCGCGCCGGAGGAGCTGGTGGTGCTGGAGAGCGCCGAGCTCAAGGCCACCTTCAGCAGCTGGGGCGGCGCGCTGAAGGAGCTGGAGCTCAAGGGGCGCAAGTACCGGCGGGTCAAGGACGGGCGCGACGATCCGGTGCGACTGGTGGCGGTGGCGGAGGGCGATCCCTGGCCGCTGTCGCTGGTGCCGTCCCCCGAGCTCGGCGGCGCCGCCGACCTGGTCGCCGATCCGGCGGCCCGCACGCCCCTGCGGCTCGCCGCCCGCGACGGCACCAGCGTCACCTACGAGGGGCGCGTGGGCGGGGTCGGTGTGCGCAAGCGCTTCGCCCTGTCGGGGCGCCCCTTCGAGATCGACGCCGAGGTTTCGATCATCGGGGCGGAGCGCCCCGGAGCGGTGTCGCTGCTGGTGCCGAGCTTCCTGCCCCCCGACGCCCCGAAGCCCGGATTCTTCTCCGGGGGCGAGGTGTTCGAGTCGGTGAACCCGGTGTGCCGCGCCGGCGGCAAGACCGAGCGCTACGGCCAGAAGGAGGCTGTGGAGCGGCTGCCGGGCGCGGCCAGCTGGGCGGGCCTGGACCAGCACTACTTCGCCTCGCTCATCATCCCCCGCGAGCCGGCGGGCGAGTGCCTCTTCGTGCGGGGCCAGAAGGCCGGGGCGGCCTGGGCGGTGTGGCGCGCGCCGGTCCCTCAGGGAGCGAGCGCGCTCGGCTTCAAGGTCTTCGCCGGGCCCAAGCAGCTCGACCTGCTGCGCGGGTACGGGCGAGACCTCGACACCGTCATCGACTACGGGGCGGTCGCCAACCTGTTCGCCTTCATCGCCCGGCTGCTGTTCTGGCTCATGCGCTGGTTCCACGGGCTGGTGCACAACTGGGGCGTGGCCATCATGCTGCTCACCCTCACGGTGCGGCTGGTGCTCTATCCACTTACCGTGAAGCAGATGCACTCCATGCAGAGGATGAAGGAGCTGCAGCCGGAGATCGAGAAGCTGAAGGCCAAGTTCGGCGACGACCGGGAGAAGATGAACCAGGCGGTGATGCAGCTCTACCGGGAGAAGAAGGTGAACCCCGCCAGCGGCTGCCTCCCCATCCTGGTCCAGATGCCCATCTGGTTCGCGCTCTACGCTACCCTGCAGACCTCGGTCGAGCTGTACCGGGAGCCGTTCCTGTGGATCGAGGATCTGACCCGCTACGACCCCATCTACGTCCTGCCGCTGGCCATGGGCGCTACCATGTTCATCACCCAGAAGCTGGCGCCCCAGCCGGCGGACGCCACCCAGGCCAAGATCCTGCTCTGGTTCATGCCCGGGTTCTTCACCTTCCTCATGCTGCGGCTGCCGGCGGGCCTGGCGCTCTACATCCTCTTCAACAACCTGCTCTCCATCGCGCAGCAGCAGTACATGATGAAGAAGACCGCCGCGCCGGCAGCGCCGGCCAAGGCCTGAAGGGGAGGCCCGCATGACCGAGAACCAGGCCCCGCCGCCCCCGCGCGAGGCGCCGGAGAAGGCCAGGCGGGCCAGCGCCTTCTGCCAGGAGCTCCTGCGGCGTATGGGGGCGAAGGTGGAGGTCGTGGGCCGGGAGACGCCCGAGGCCATCGGGCTCTCGCTCACACCGGCCGAGGGGAACGAGGTGGAGCTCGGGCCGCAGCTCCTCGAGGCGCTGCAGTACCTGGTGAACCGAGTCGTGAACCCGACCGCCGAGGGGCGCAAGTGGGTGAACCTGGACGTGGGCGGGTTCAGCGAGGACGCCGATCCGGTGGTGAAGGCCATGGCGGCGCGGGTCGCCGAAGCCGCCCGGCGCACCGGCAAGGTGCTGGCCATCGCGCCCATCAGCGCCCGCGAGCGCCGGCAGATCCACATGGCCTTGGTCGGGACCGAGGGCGTCTCTACCCGCAGCGAGGGGGAGGGGATCTTCCGCCACCTGCTCATCGTCCCCTCGGGCGGTCCCGCCCGCGGCGGAGGCGCGCCCGGAGGCTAGTCCCGTGATCAAGTCCAAGACGCGGGAAGAGAAGCTCTTCGCCGCCGCGGTGCTGAAGCGCTCCTTCGCGCTGCGGGGCGAGGAGCACCAGGACGGCTTCACCTTCGTCTACGAGGGCGTGCTCCGGGACCTGGGGCTCGAGGCGGCCGAGGTGGACGCCTACCTGGCGGAGCACGCCGCCGAGGTGGACGAGGCCATCGGGCGCCACCGGCCATGAGCCCGGAGTTCGGCGAGGCGCTCGACCGGGGCCTCTCGGCCCTCGGGCTCGTGGTCCCAGGCGAGGCGCGGGCGCTGCTCGAAACGTTCGCCGAGCGCCTCCTCGCCTGGAACCGGAAGGTGAACCTCACCGCCGTGACCGGCCCGGCGGAGCTCGCCGAGAAGCACTTCGTCGACAGCCTGGCGCTCCTGCCGTCCCTCGGGCCGGCCCGCACCCTGCTCGACGTGGGGAGCGGGGCCGGGCTCCCGGGCATGGCCCTCGCCTGCGCGCGCCGAGACCTCGAGGTGACCTGCTGCGACGCGTCCTCGAAGAAGGTGGCCTTCGCGAAGGCGGTCTCGGCCGAGCTCGGGCTCCGCGTCCGGGCGGTGGCCGTCCGGGCCCAGGGGAACCCGAGCGGCGAGGGGCTGCCCCTGTCCGAGGCGGTGGTGAGCCGCGCCCTCGCCGACCCAGCGGAGTGGATCCCGCTCGGGGCGCGCTACCTCGCCGCGGAGGGGCGGCTCTTCGCCATGCTGGGGCAGAAGGCAGAGGTCGGGCCGCTGGCCAGGCTAGCGGAGGCCGCCGGCCTGGCGCTTGAGGTGCTGCACCGGTTCACCCTCCCGCTCTCCGGCTCGCGCCGGGCCATCGCCCGCTTCAGGAGGGAAGGGGATGTTCCACGTGGAACGTGACGGCCCGGGCGCTCCGGGCGAGACCGGGGCGCCGGGGATAACGGAAACCGGCGGGCACTGTCAGACCCCCAGAGCACAGTGCGGGCGGCGGGAGGAACCCGATGCGCTCCGGGCGGTTGCGCCCGGCGGTCGGCGCCGGGCCGGATCAGGAGACGAGTGGACATGGGCCGCATCTTCACCATCGCCAACCAGAAGGGAGGCGTGGGCAAGACCACCACCGCCGTCAACCTGGCGGCCTCGCTCTCGGCCGGGGAGCGGCGCACCCTGCTCGTGGACATCGATCCCCAGGGCAACGCCGGCTCCTCCCTGGGGGTGGCGCGCGACGAGGTGGGGGAGAGCGTCTACGAGGTGCTCCTCGACCGCCTTCCCCTGCGCGAGGTGATTCGCCGCACCGAGCTCAAGTTCCTCGATCTCGTGCCGGCCTCCCGGCACCTGGTGGGCGCCGAGCTGGAGCTGGCCGCGGCCGAGCGGCGGGAGTACCGGCTCAAGGACGCGGTCGACGAGGTGGCGAGCGAGTACGAGTACCTCATCGTGGACTGCCCCCCCTCGCTGGGCCTGCTCACCCTGAACGGCCTGGTGGCGGCGCAGGGGGTGCTGGTGCCGCTGCAGTGCGAGTACTTCGCGCTGGAGGGGCTGGCGGACATCCTCCGCACCATCGACCTGGTGCGGGGCAGCCAGAACCCCGGCCTCACCGTGGACGGGATCCTGCTCACCATGTACGGGCAGAACAACCTGGCCGCCCAGGTCGCCGACGAGATCCGGCGTCACTTCTCGGGCCAGGTCTTCCGGACCGTCATCCCCCGCAACGTCCGGCTCTCGGAGAGCCCTTCCCACGGCAAGCCCATCCTGCTCTACGACGTCGCCTCCAAGGGCTGCCAGAGTTATCTGGAGCTGGCGCGCGAGGTGGTGGAGCGCGCCGGCGGGGAGAGAAGGGTCGCGCCATGACCATGCCCGACAAGCGCCGCCTCGCCCTCGGGCGCGGCATGGCCGCGTTGCTCGGAAACGCCCCCGCTCCGCTCCCGGCCGGGCGGAGCGTGCTCCAGCTTCCCATCGAGGCGGTGGATCGCAGCCAGGCCCAGCCGCGCAAGCGGTTCGACGAGCGCGAGCTCGGGGAGCTGGCCGCCTCCATCCGCGAGCACGGGGTGGTGGCGCCCATCCTGGTGCGCCGCGACGGCGCCCGCTACCGCATCGTGGCCGGGGAGCGGCGCTGGCGGGCGGCGCAGCGGGCCGGCCTGCGCGAGATCCCGGCGCTGGTGCGGGAGGCCAGCGACCGCGAGGCCTTCGAGCTGGCCCTGGTGGAGAACCTGCAGCGCGCAGACCTGAACGCCATCGAGGAGGCCGAGGCCTACGAGGTCCTCACCCGCGACCACGGCCTCACCCAGGAGGCGGTGGCCGGCCGGGTCGGCAAGGATCGCTCCAGCGTGGCGAACGCGCTCCGGCTCCTCAAGCTCCCGCCGGAGGTGCGGGAGCTGGTGCGGCAGGGCCGCCTGGAGATGGGGCACGCCCGGGCGCTCCTGCCCCTGGAGCGGGCCGACGCCATTCGCCGCGCCGCCTCGAAGGTGGTACGTGAGGGGCTCTCGGTCAGGGCCGCCGAGGCGCTGGTGCGCCGTCTGCTGCGCCCCGGAGCCCCGCGCGGCGGCGGCAGCCGGGAGTCGCCGGCCGTGCGCGACCTGGCCCAGCGGCTGCAGCGCCGGCTGGGCGCGCGTTGCCGGGTGGTGCCTCGCAGCGCCGCCGCCGGTCGGCTGGAGATCGAGTACACCTCGCTCGAGGAGCTCGACGGGATCCTGGCGCGCATCGGCGCATAGAGGCACCCGCACCGTGACCGGGGAGCGCCCCTGGCCGTCGGGTGGACGCCGGGCCGGCTCGGTGCTAGCAGTAGCCAGCCATTCCAGCCACGCTCGAGGAGCCCGATACCATGCCCATGCTGAAGCGCGACGACGCCCCGTATTCCCCCTCCGCCGCCTCCGGCGATCTCAACGCCCTGCTGGGCCGCGGCTCGGAGTTCGAGGGCAAGCTGACATTCGAGGGCACCGTCCGCATCGACGGAAAGTTCACGGGCACCATCCTGACCGACGACACCCTGGTCGTGGGCGAGGGCGCCAAGGTGAGCGCCGAGGTGACCTGCGGCACCCTCATCGTCCACGGCGAGGTGGCGGGAAACATCCGCGCCCGAAGCGGCGTCGAGCTGCACCAGCCGGCGCGCGTGCGCGGCAACATCGAGACCCCCGCGCTGGCCATCGACCGCGGCGTGATCTTCGAGGGCCAGTCCAAGATGGAGAACCTGGACAAGATCCCATCCACCCGGCCCGCGGTCACGCCGGCGCCAGCCGTGAAGGTCTAGGCGGCCCAGCGCGATTCGGAAACACCGGGGGCCGCGGCCTGCCAGCGACGGGCGTCGGGAGAGACGACCGCAGCGCTTTCCCTGGAGCCTGAAGCCTCGAACCTGAAGCCCGAAGCCTTCGTCCTGATTCCGAAAGAGGCGCGCGGGTCCGGCATGGCCTGGGGGCATTCACCCACAGGCAATACGACGGGGCGGGCTGCGCGCGGCGACCCGCCCCGCCCGGAGTATGTCGAAAGCGCCCGGTCCCGAATGGCTCGGCGCGCCTGCGGCGTCAGGAGACCTTCACCTGGATGGCCTTCGGCTTGGCCTCGGGCTTCTTGGGCAGGTGGATCACCAGGACGCCGTTCTTGGTCTCGGCGCGGATCTTCTCCGGGTCCACGGTGCCGGGGAGCGAGAAGGACCTGGTGAAGGTGCCGTAGGACAGCTCCACGCGGTGGTAGTTGTCCTTCTTGTCCTCCTTCTCCAGCTTGCGCTCGCCCTTCACGGTGAGCACCCCGTTCTCGAAGCGGATGTCGACGTCCTTGGGGTCGACGCCGGCGAGCTCGCAGCGGACGGTAACCTCCTCGCCGTCCTCATAGATGTCGCAGGGCGGAGTCCAACCCATCGACTCGGTGGTGCGGGCGAAGCGGTCGTCGAAGAGGCGGGTCATCTCGTCCTGCAGGCGAAGCACGTCGCGGAAAGGGTCCCAGCGGGTCAGCAGTGCCATGTTTTCGTTCCTCCTTTTTTCGACCCGAACGTAAGTCGCGATCCGCGGTTGTCAAACCCCCGCCCCAGCCCGAGCTAAGTCCCGGTCACCCGGCCTCTTTCCGCTTGACCGGCGCCTCGGCGGCGTGCTAGGTAGCGCGCCCCCCATGATCACGGGATCGATCGCGCGCCGTTACGCGAAGGCGCTCTTCGCGCTGGCCGAGGAGAAGGGGCGTGTCGAGCCCTGGCTCGCCTCCCTGACCGCCCTGGAGCAGGTGGTCGCCGGCTCGGCCGAGCTGCGGGACGCACTCGCCAACCCGGTCTACGCGAAGGAGGAGCGGCGGGCGCTGGCCGGGGAGCTGGCCCGGGCGCTCGGGTTCGACGAGGAGCCGCGAAACCTGATCTGGCTCCTCGCCGACCGCGGCCGCCTGGAGAGCCTGCTCGGGGTGGTGGACCATTTCCGGGCCCTGGCCGACCAGAAGATGGGCCGGGTGCGGGCCCACGTGATCTCGGCGGTGCCGCTGGCCGAGGCCGCCGCCCGGCAGATCGCCGCCCGGCTGGAGCACGCCGCCCGAGCCGAGGTCATCCTCGACCGAGCGGTGGACCCCTCCATCCTCGGCGGGGTCATCGCCCAGGTGGGCAGCCTCACCTACGACGGTTCCGTGCGCACGCAGCTCGAGGCGCTGCGCCGCTCCCTGACGCAGTAGCGCCGAGCCCAGGAGAACCAGGAATGCAGATCCGCGCCGACGAGATCAGCCGCATCATCCGCGACCAGATCAAGGACTACGGGAAGAAGGTCGACGTCGCCGAGACCGGGACGGTCCTCTCCCAGGCCGACGGTGTGGCCCGCATCTACGGACTGGCCGGGGTCGCCGCCGGCGAGCTGCTCGAGTTCCCCCACGGCGTGCGCGGGCTGGTGCTGAACCTGGAGGAGGACAACGTCGGCGCCGCGGTCATGGGGCACGCCGAGGCCATCCGCGAGGGCGACCCGGTGAAGCGCACCGGCCGCATCGCCGAGGTGCCGGTGGGCGAGGCGCTGCTGGGGCGGGTGGTGGACGGGCTCGGCAACCCCATCGACGGGCGCGGGCCCATCCCGGCCAAGCAGACCCGGAAGATCGAGATCAAGGCCCCCGGCATCGTGAAGCGCAAGTCGGTTCACGAGCCCATGCAGACCGGCCTCAAGGCCATCGACGCCCTGGTGCCCATCGGGCGCGGGCAGCGCGAGCTCATCCTCGGCGATCGCCAGACCGGCAAGACCGCGGTGGCCATCGACACCATCATCAACAACCGCGGTCAGAACCTCATGTGCTTCTACGTGGCCGTGGGCCAGAAGCAGTCGACGGTGGCGCGGGTGGTGGACAAGCTCACCCAGTACGGGGCCATGGAGTACACCACCGTGGTGGCCGCCAGCGCCTCGGACCCGGCCCCCATGCAGTACCTCGCCCCCTACACCGGCGTGACCATGGCCGAGTACTTCCGCGACACCGGCCGCCACGCCCTCATCATCTACGACGACCTCTCCAAGCACGCGGTGTCCTACCGGCAGCTGTCGCTGCTCCTGCGGCGGCCGCCCGGGCGCGAGGCCTTCCCCGGCGACGTCTTCTACCTCCACAGCCGGCTCCTGGAGCGCGCCGCCAAGCTCTCCGACAAGGAGGGCGGCGGCTCGCTCACCGCGCTGCCCATCATCGAGACCCAGGCCGGCGACGTGGCGGCCTACATCCCCACCAACGTCATCTCCATCACCGACGGCCAGATCTTCCTGGAGACCGACCTCTTCTACCAGGGGCAGCGCCCGGCCATCAACGTGGGCATCTCGGTGTCGCGGGTGGGCGGCAACGCCCAGGTGAAGGGCATGAAGCAGGTGGCCGGCATGCTCAAGCTGGAGCTGGCCCAGTACCGCGAGCTGGCGGCCTTCGCCCAGTTCGGCTCCGACCTCGACAAGGCTACCCAGGAGACGCTGGCCCGGGGCGAGCGTCTCATGGAGGTGCTGAAGCAGGCCCAGTACCAGCCCATGCCAGTGGAGAAGCAGATCGTCCAGATCTACGCCGGCACCCAGAAGGACGAGAGCGGGGTCAACTGGATCCGCGCCGTCCCGGTGGACCAGGTGGGGCGCTACATGAAGGAGCTGGTGGAGTTCCTGGACGGCCGCCACCCGGAGATCCCGAAGGGCGTGGCCGAGAAGAAGCAGCTCGACGAGGGCCTGCGCAAGCAGATCGACGCCGCCCTGAAGGAGTTCCGCGACATCTTCCAGGCCGAGGGGGAGAGGGCCTGAAGGCCGCGCCCGGGGATCCCACGTGCCCTCGCTCAGAGACATCCGCAAGCGGATCCGCTCCGTCCGCTCCACCCAGCAGATCACCAAGGCCATGAAGATGGTGGCCGCGGCCAAGCTCCGGCGGGCCCAGGACGCCATCACCCGCGCCCGCCCCTACGCCGACCTGCTGGAGCAGGTCATCGGCCACATCGCCCGGCGCGCCGCAGCCGAGGAGACCCCGGCGCACCCGCTCCTCCAGACCCGGCCTCCCCGGGTGGCGGAGCTGGTGGCCATCACCTCCGACCGCGGCCTGGCCGGCGCCTTCAACGCCAACATCGTCCGGCGCGGCCAGCGCTTCATCGTGGAGACCGCCGACAAGTACGATCGGGTCCTGCTCTCCACCATGGGGCGCAAGGGCCGCGACTTCGTGAGGGCCCGCAAGCTCCCCCTGCGCAAGGACTACACCGGCATCCACGGCTCCTTGACCTTCGAGCGCGCCGCCGCCGTGGCCGACGAGTTCGCCGAGCGCTACCTCGCCGGCGAGGTGGACGTGGTGTTCCTGCTCTACACCGAGTTCAAGAGCGCCATCTCCCAGAAGGTGACCCTGAAGCAGCTGCTCCCCATCGTCACCGAGGAGGGCGGCGGCGACGCCGGCGCCGGGGTGGACTTCATCTACGAGCCGGCCCGCGACCAGCTCCTGCGCGACCTGGTGCCGCGCCACCTCCGCATCCAGGTGTGGCGCGCCCTGCTCGACTCCGCCGCCAGCGAGCATGGCGCCCGCATGACCGCCATGGACGCGGCCAGCCGCAACGCCAAGGACCTCATCGGCAAGCTCACCCTCCAGTACAACCGGGCGCGGCAGGCCTACATCACCAAGGAGCTCATGGAGATCGTGAGCGGCGCGGAGGCTTTGAAGTAGGGCGGGGGCTCGCCCCCCGCCGATTTCACCACGGAGGCATGGCAGGGCGGGGCTGGTCCCCCGCCGGCTCGAGCCGCCCGGAACGGGCGGCGAGGCACTTGGGAAGCCTCGGGCTCGTCGGGTTCTCCAGCCGAATTGGACGCGGAGTGCACACCAGCTGCAGAAACAGCCTCGCCACCCTCGGGTGGCTCGGCAGTGGGTAGGGCGGGGGCTCGTCCCCGCCGACGGATTCCGGAGAGCGAACGACATGGCCCAGACCCAGCAGAGCGGCAGGATCACCCAGGTCATCGGCCCGGTGGTGGACGTGGAATTCCCCGCCGGCGCCCTGCCCCCCATCTACACCGCGCTGGCGGTGACCAACCCCGGCATCGACGAGCGACCGGAGAACCTGGTCCTCGAGGTAGCGCAGCACCTGGGCGAGAACACCGCCCGCTGCGTGGCCATGGACTCCACCGACGGCCTGGTGCGCGGCATGCCGGCCAGGAACACGGCCCAGCCCATCACCATGCCGGTGGGCAAGGAGGTGCTGGGGCGCATCCTCAACGTGGTGGGCGACCCGGTCGACGAGCGCGGGCCGGTGCACGCCACGGAGCGGCGTCCCATCCACCGCCCGCCGCCGACCCTCACCGAGCAGAACGTCAAGATCGAGGCCTTCGAGACCGGCATCAAGGTCATCGACCTCTTGGCCCCCTACCTGCGCGGCGGCAAGATCGGGCTCTTCGGCGGCGCCGGCGTGGGCAAGACCGTGCTCCTCATGGAGCTCATCCGCAACGTGGCCACCGCCCGCGGGGGCTTCTCGGTGTTCGCGGGCGTGGGGGAGCGCACCCGAGAGGGGAACGACCTCTACCACGAGATGATGGACTCGGGCGTCATCAAGAAGGACGACCTCGGCAAGAGCCAGTGCGTGCTGGTCTACGGCCAGATGAACGAGCCGCCGGGCGCCCGGGCCCGGGTGGGCCTGTCGGCGCTGGCCATCGCCGAGTACTTCCGCGACGACGAGGGGCGCGACATGCTCCTCTTCATCGACAACATCTTCCGCTTCACCCAGGCGGGCTCGGAGGTGTCGGCCCTCCTCGGCCGCATCCCCAGCGCGGTGGGCTACCAGCCGACCCTCTCCACCGACATGGGCGAGCTGCAGGAGCGCATCACCTCCACCAACAAGGGGGCCATCACCTCGGTGCAGGCCATCTACGTCCCCGCCGACGACCTCACCGACCCGGCTCCGGCCACCACCTTCTCGCACCTCGACGCCACCACCGTGCTCTCCCGGGCCCTCACCGAGATCGGCATCTACCCGGCGGTGGACCCGCTGGACTCCACCAGCCGCATCCTCGACCCGGGCGTGCTGGGCCTGGAGCACTACACGGTGGCCCGCCGCGTCCAGGAGATCCTGCAGTCCTACAAGGACCTGCAGGACATCATCGCCATCCTGGGCATGGACGAGCTCTCCGAGGAGGACAAGCTCACGGTGGCGCGGGCCCGCAAGATCCAGCGCTTCCTCTCCCAGCCCTTCCACGTCGCCGAGCAGTTCACCGGCAA
>DASTPH010000138.1:0-4299 GCA_035762305.1 Anaeromyxobacteraceae bacterium | reverse complement strand
GTAGCGCTTCACCTCGAGCGACAGGGGCGTGCCTGGTACCTCGACCGCCCCGGCGCGCGCCAGCGACGACTCGGGGACCCGGTGCACCACCTCCCGCCCGGGGTCGGTGGCGTCGATCGCCACCAGTTCCAGCTCGCGCGGGGATTCCAGGAAGGTCGCGGTCTGGCCTTCCTCGATGGCCATCTGCATGTCCACCTGGAAGGCGCCGCTCACGAACTCGCCGACGAGCAGGAGCAAGAGGCCGGCGTGGGTGATCCAGATGCCGGCCTTCTTCCAGGAGAGCTGGAGCCGGCTCACCTGGGCGGCGACCAGGTTCGCCGCCAGGATCAGCCCGACCAGCACGCCTCCCGGGAACACCGGGACCGAGAGCGAGGTCCCCGGCACGTTCCAGCGCACCAGCCACCGCCGCATGGTGATGGTCACCGCCTCGAAGGCGTCCATCTCCACCTGCGCCAGCGTGCACACCACCACCAGCACCATCAGCGCCGAGAGGCAGGCCAGGGTGAGCCCGAGCGAGGTGAGCGCCCCGCGGATCCTGGAACCGATGCTCGCTGGGACGCCGGACGCTCCGGCCGTGCTCGCGGCCGAACCCGTCACCTTCGGAGCTTTCGATGGTCGCGGCATCTTTCCCCCCTCCCCTCGGCCGCGTGCGCGGACCGGTCCTGGAGCGTCACCCCTGGCGTGTTCGCCGGCGGGGACGGGGTTGCCATGGGCAGTTGGGTCGTATCGATGGCGGATACGGCTCGCCGGGGAACTTCCGGCGTCCCGCCTGACTTCTGTCGCGCCATCCGATGCGGGTATGACCCGGTGCCTTTCCTCGTGCGGCGAGCGTGCCGTGTCCCATCTCGCCACGGCCCATCAGGCTCCCCTTCCCGCGATACCTGCTCCACCAGCGACGTGCCGCCGTGTCGGCCGGATCCGACGCGGAGAAGGTGGACCAGGCCCTCCGGCCCCTCCTCTTCCTCGTCGACGACCGCATCGGCCGGCTCAACGGGATCGAGAACCTGGAAGCGGCCAAGCTCCGCCGGGAAGTGAGCCATCTCGAGCGCACGACGCTCGACTGGAGCGTGGCCTTTCTCTGCGGCGCGCTGCTGCTGGCCCTGGCCGCCGGAGGCAGCTCCCTCGCGGTGACAGCGGGGCCCAGATAGGGCTGGGCGGGGGCTCGGATGGGTGTCCCGTCGCGCGACGCCCCTCAAGATCTACTTTCCGCGAACCAGTCCGCTTAAGCGATCGGGTGCCTCCCCACGCGAGGCGCCGGGACGATGCGATGCGGAAGCCGAGAGTGCTGCTGGTCGACGACAAGAAGCCGATGCTCGAGCTCCTCGCCACCATCCTCGCGAGCTACGACGTCACCACGGCCAGGGACGCGCCCAGGGCCGCCCTGGCCCTGCTGGCGCCGCAGCCCTTCGAATTGGCCTTCATCGACGTGCGGCTCCCGGGCGCCGACGGCCACGAGCTCCTCAAGGTGGTGAAGACCGCCTCCCCCAGCACCGAGGTGGTGATGATCACCGCCTTCGCCACGGTGGCGGACGCGGTGGCCGGGATGAAGGAGGGGGCCTTCGATTATCTGACGAAGCCCTTCGACCCGGATGACGTCTCCTTGGCGGCAGCCAGGGCTCTGGAGCACCGGCGGCAAAAGGTGCGCGAGGCCGCGGGGCGCCTGGAAGAGGGCGGCGCGGGCGGATGCCGTGAGGGCGACCTCTGCCTGTCGATGAGCTATCGGGAGGCGGCCGAGGCCGGTCGCGACCGCGCCTCCCGCGTCTACCTCATCGCGCTGATGCGCGAGTTCAACGGCAAGGTGGTGCCGGCCGCGGAGCGCGCCGGGATGGAGCGCGAGAGCCTGCACCGCCTGCTCCGCCGCTACCGGATCCGGAGCCTGGACTTCAAGGACGACCAGCCTGGCGCGCCGGCCGCGGGCGCACGCGACTGGGACTCCCGCGACGGCTGAACGAACCGCATCGGGTCGTATCACCGTCCGATACATCCGGTCGGCCGCGGCGCTTGCATCGATCACGCCGTATCGACCGCAGATACGACCCTTCTTCCGGCGGACGGCCCACGCGCACGTGGTTACTGGTGTGTGGCCGAACGGGTCACCTGCGCAGCGGATGTGGTCGGCCCGGTCACGATGGTCGAATCGCCGTTGGGGATGGACGGGAGGAGAACGGGAATGGACGTCGCCGGCGCCTTTCGGTCGGACCCGCGGGAGGCGGATTCCCTGGAGACCGGCCTCGAGCGGCGCAACGGGCACGAGCGAGGCGCGCTGGGGGTTGGCTCCCGGGAGCGGCTCCGGGCAGCCGGCGACCTCGAGGGAATCGGCCGGCGCGCCGGAGGCGTCGGCGGCGATGTTCTCGGGCGAGGCCGGCGCGCAGGCCGGATCGCCAGCGGGGTGAACGGGCACGACCGGCGGGAACCGGGCCGGGAGACCGGGTGGTCGGCGGCCGCGGCGGTGGCCCTGCACCGCTACGTGTCGCGGCGCGTGTCGAACTCTGCCGACGCGGCGGACATCGCGCAGCAGGCTCTCTTGCTGGCGTGGGGGGAGCGGGAAGGCCACGGGCGTCAGCACCCGCAGGCGTGGCTCTTCGCCATCGCGCGCCACCTCGTCATCGACCACTACCGGGCGCGGAGCCGGTTCCGGGCCGTGGAGCTGAGCGCCTCCCTGGCCGAGACCGAGCCGGCGCTGCAGAGCCGGCCGGATATGGCGGTGGCGGTGGCAGAGGGGCGCCAGCGGCTCCGGGCCCTGCTCGACTCCATGGAGACTCGCCTCTGCCCCGAGCACCAGGTGGCCGTCCTCCTGGCGGACTTCCACGGCCTCCGCGATCGCCACTCGGCGGCGGTGCTGCGCATGACCCTGCCCTGCTTCAAGCTGCTCCTGCACGGCGCCCGAGCCCGCCTTCGCCAGTTCGCCGGAGGAAACGGGACGCCGGGGAGAACGCACCCGCTGCGCCGCGGGGGCGACCTCGAGCCCGATGCCGCGCTGCCTGGCACGCCGATCGCCCCGGCGGCGAGGCGCGCGGCGACCCCGAGCTGCCGCCTGGGCGTCACCTGCCGCATGTGCGCGCCGGAGCTGCTGGCGCTTCGCGAGAGGCTCTTGCGGGATGTTCTCGCACCGTGAAGTGCGGGGGCCGCGGCACGCCCGGGGTCGAGGCCGCTCGCTATCGTCACACCGCGCTCGCTCGTCTTACTCGTCGACGGGGTAGTGACACCGGCGGTCACATCGATGGGGCGTGGCACTCGGGGTTACACCCCTCTCGGGGGCCGACATGCAATCAACGATCGATGAAAGGGGAGGACGGACCATGCAGGGCACAGGATTCAAGGACGCGATGAGACCGACGTTGCAATGGCGGCCGAAAGGCCTGGCGCTGGCGATGGTGATGGTCTTCACCGCCTCGACGACGGCGGCGGCTCCAGGGGACATCGTCGTCAACGGGCAGAGCACGAACAACAACATGACCCAGGGCCCGCTCGTGTCGCACCGCGGGTTCCTGTTCGAGCCCGAGGTTCCATTCACCTCGCTGAAGCACGTTCCCACCTGGAGCGAGCTGGAGCAGATGCTGGACAACCCGTACCTGTTCACCCCCGACCCGGCCACGCCCGGAAACGACCAGGGCTTCCCGTCGTACCGGTCGAGCATCGTGCGCCGGCCGGGGTTCGGCGTCGATCTGCAGGGCTCTTTCCAGTTCCACGTCCACCCGCTGAACTACAACACCACGACCGGCGAGGAGATGCGGCTCATCAACCCCAACTACGGGGGCGGCACGTTCGACGTCGTCGATCAGCTCGTGCTCGACGGGGATCCGCTGACGGGTACCTACTCCTGGACGTACACGCCCGCGACGATCTCTCCTGGCGCGGACCGGATGGAGCCGGGAGAGGCTGCGATCGATTACAATAGCCCGATTACCAGGGACACTGGAGGCGCAGGACCGGGCGGCTTCTTCTGCGTCGTCTCGCTCGAACTCGCGCCTCCCGAGGGCGCGCTGCTCTGCGGCGGCGATCCGGGCGAGCCGGGCAACCCGATCTTCGGCGTGAACAACAATGGATACTCGACGCCTGCCGTTCCGCTCGCAGGCGCCAACCCTGGCACGGTCATCCCTGCGACCGCGCGTCTCTTCGATCCGGCGCGGGGAGTCATCCAGCCGCGCAATGCCATCACCGGCGTCGGCGGCCTCAACAAGCCCTCGCTGCGCGTCCCTGCCGCCCTTGGCACGCCGAGCAACCCGAACTACGCCGTCAACGGCGGCCTCGATCCCCTCGTCGACCTCACGACGCCTTCGAACGAGAACGACTACATCC
>DASTPH010000137.1:0-34615 GCA_035762305.1 Anaeromyxobacteraceae bacterium | reverse complement strand
CGCCGGGCCTCGCCGAAGCGCCCGCGGGCCCAGCGCTCCACCTCGTCGCACAGGGCCCGCTCCTCGCCGATGGGCGAGGGGACGGTGCACAGGGCCAGCGTCCGCTCCGCCAGCGCCTCGGCCAGGGGCGCGCTCACACCTGGACCTCGAAGTCGCGCAGGGCGTCGTTCAGCGACACCTTCTTGTCGGTGGCGGCGCTGCGGCGCCCCACGATGAGGGCGCAGGGGACGTAGAAGGTGCCGGCCGGGTACTGCTTGGGCCGGGTCCCGGGGATCACCACCGAGCGCGGCGGCACGCGCTGCCGGTGGACCACCTCGGCGGGCCCGGTCACGTCGATGATGGGCGTCGAGGCGGTGATGACCACGTTGGCGCCGAGGACGCTCCCCTCCTCCACCAGCACCCCCTCCACCAGGATGCAGCGGCTCCCCACGAAGCAGTCGTCCTCGACGATGTTGGGGCGGGCCCCCGGCGGCTCCAGCACCCCGCCGATGCCCACCCCGCCCGCCAGGTGCACGTTCTGCCCCACCTGGGCGCAGGAGCCGACGGTGGCCCAGGTGTCCACCATGGTGCCGGCGCCCACCCGGGCCCCGATGTTCACGAAGCCGGGCATCACCACCGCCCCCGGGGCCACGTAGGCGCCGTAGCGCACCACCCCGCCCGGCACCAACCGCACGCCGGCCTTCTCCAGATTCCGCTTCAGGGGGATCTTGTCGCGGACCTGGAACGGCCCGTAGTCGTGGGTCTCCATCCCGGCCACGGC
This sequence comes from Anaeromyxobacteraceae bacterium, assembly GCA_035762305.1. GTDB lineage: Bacteria > Myxococcota > Myxococcia > Myxococcales > Anaeromyxobacteraceae > DASTPH01. The sequence continues at coordinate 33,855 of DASTPH010000137.1, read as the reverse complement.
GAAGTAGAGGTTCACCGCCTGCATGAGCCAGGCGTTCACCCTCCACTCCCCGTCCACCTTCTCGGCCACCCGCAGCTCGCCCTTGTCGAGCCCGTGCACCGCCTGCAGCACCGCCGCCCGGTGAACCGGCTCCTTCAGCTTCTCGCGCTCGGCCCAGGCGGCCGCAATCCGGGCCTCCAGCTCGCCCACGTGGCTCATGTCACCCTCGCCCACCCCTCGATGGCCTGGCGGCACTCCGCCTCGGTGGGTACGAGCGACACCCGCACGTACCCCTCGCCGGCGCCGAAGGCCGTCCCGGGAGATACCACGATCCCCTCCTCCAGAAGCGCCAGGGCGTAGGAGGCCGAGGCGTGGCGGGCCGGCACCCGCACCCACAGGTAGAGGGTGGCCTCGGAGTGCTGGCAGGAGAGCCCGTGGCGGGAGAAGAAGGTGAGGAGCAGCTCGCGCTTGCGGCTGAAGGCCAGGCGCCGCTCGGCGGCGTGGGCGTCGTCGTTCCAGGCCGCCACCGCCGCGGCGGTGACGAAGTCCGGCGAGGCCACCCCGGGGTGGGCGCGCAGGCCGCGGAGCTGCGCCACCAGGTCGGGGTCGCCGGCCACGAACCCGGTGCGGTAGCCGGTGAGGCCGCTGCGCTTGGAGCAGGAGTGGACGGCGAGGACGTTCTCCACCTGCACCTCCAGCATGGAGTGCGGCGGCTCGCCGAAGTAGACGTCGGCGTAGCACTCGTCGGAGACCACTGCGAAGCCGTGGCGCAGCGCCGCCCGCCCCACGCGGGCGAGGTAGTCGCGCGGCGCCACCGCGCCGGTCGGGTTGTGCGGGTAGGAGATCCAGAAGAGGAGCGTCTCGTCCAGCGCCGCCGGGCCCACGTCCTCCGGCTCGAGCAGGAAGCCGCGCTCGGCGCGGAGCGGGGCCCTCACCACCTCCAGGCCGGCGAAGCGGGCCCCGACCTCGTAGGTCGGGTAGCCCGGGTCGGGCACCACCACCTTGCGCCGCCCGGCGGGGGAGGCGAACGCCAGCGGCAGGTGGAAGATGGCCTCCTTGGCGCCGGTGGCGGGCAGGACCTGGCGCTCCGGGTCCACCGTCACCCCGAAGCGGCGCCGGAGATAGCCGGCCACCGCCTGCCGCAGGGCGGGCGTGCCGGACGGGCTCGGGTACTGCGAGACCTGGGGGACGGCGGCGCGGAGCGCCTCGCGCAGGAAGGCCGGGGTCGGCTCGCGCGGATCCCCGAGGCCGAAGTCGAAGAGGCGCTTGCCGGCCTTCCGCAGCGCGGCCCGGCGCTCCTCCAGCTCCAGCATGAGGTTCCTGGGGACGGCGTCGAGGACCGGGTTGCGTGGCGGGTTCTTCACTGTTCCTTTAATCCCCTGACCGCGGGGGCGGGCGTGCATTATAAGCGGGCATGCTCCACTTCGACGTGGCCATCGTGGGAAGCGGGCCGGCCGGCGAGCGCGGCGCCACCCGCGCCGCCTACCTGGGCAAGAAGGTGTGCCTCATCGAGAAGGAGGCGGTGCCGGGAGGCGCCTGCGCCAACACCGGCACCATCCCCTCCAAGGCCCTGCGCGAGACGGCGCTGGCGCTCCTGCAGGCCAAGCGCCGCGACGTGCACGGGTTCCTCTTGCAGGTGGCCGACACCGTCACCGTCCCGGCGCTCATGGGGCGGCGCGGCCTGGTCACCGCCCGCGAGCACACCCGCATCCGCACCCGCCTCTCCATGCACGGCGTGGAGACCTTCCGCGGCACCGCCAGCTTCGTGGACCCCCACGTGCTGCGGGTGGCCCCCGCCGACGGGGAGCCCATCGAGATCCGCGCCGAGATCATCCTGCTGGCCCCGGGCACGCGCCCGCTGCACCCGCCGGCCATGGGGGTGGACCACAGCCGGGTCTACGACTCGGACTCGATCCTCATGCTGGACCGGGTGCCGCACACGCTGGCGGTGCTGGGCGGCGGGGTGGCCGGCTGCGAGTACGCCTCGATCTTCGCCGCGCTGGGCGTGCACGTGACGGTGGTGGACTCGCGCGATCGCCTCATGCCCTTCCTGGACGCCGAGCTGTCGCGCGAGCTGGAGCGGATCTGGACGGAGTTCGGCATGCACGTCCGGCACGGGACCCGGGCGGTTCGGATCGAGCCCGGGGAGCAGGACGTGCTGGTCACCCTGACCGACGGCTCGCGCCTGGTGGCCGACAAGGTCCTGGTGGGCGCCGGGCGGGTGGGGAACGTGGAAGCTCTGAACCTGGAGGCGGCCGGGCTCGAGGCCGACGAGCGCGGTTACCTCAAGGTCAACACGCATTTCCAGACCGCGGTGGCGCACATCTACGCCGCCGGCGACGTGGTGGGGTTCCCGGGCCTGGCCGCCACCGCCATGGAGCAGGGCCGCGTCGCCATGACCCACGCCTGCGGCGGCACCGACTTCCGCACCGAGCTCGGGGGCCTGGTCCCGACCGGCATCTACACCATCCCCGAGCTCTCGTCGGTGGGCCAGAGCGAGGAGGCGCTGCAGAAGGCGGGGACGCCCTACGTGGTGGGGCGTTCCAGCTTCGTCGAGAACGTGCGCGCCAACCTGGTGGGCGAGGCCCTGGGATGGGTGAAGATCCTGGTCTCCCCCCAGAGCGAGAAGGTGCTGGGGGTGCACGCCATCGGGCCGCACGCCTCGGAGCTCGTCCACACCGGCGCGGCGGTGATGGACCTCGGCGGCACCTACCGCTACTTCATCGACGCCGTCTTCAACTACCCCACGCTGGGCGACGTCTACAAGTACGCCGCCTACGACGCCCGGGCCCGCCTCGAGGAGTGGCGCTCCGGCGCCGCGGCGCGGACCGGCTAAGCTAATTTAGTGCACCGCGGCCCGCGCCTCGCGCTCGGCGATGCGCTGCAGGGTCTCGAGCGCCCGCTCGTCCGCGGCGCTGGTGAAGAGGTCCGCCAGCGAGAGGACGCCCACCAGCCGCCCCGCCTCGTCCACCACCATGAGCCGGGACTTGTGGTGCTCGGCCATGACCTCCTCGGCGCGCTCCACCTCGTCCGAGTCGCTGCAGGTGACAGACTCGTGGGACATGATCTCGCGGGCGTGGACGCGGCTCGCCTTCTTGTCCTCGGCCGCGACGCGGATGGCGATGTCGCGGTCGGTCACGGCGCCCACCGGGCGTCCATGCTCGTCGCAGATGGGAACGAAGCCGATGTTGAGCTCGCGCATGCGCCGCGCGATCTCCATGACCAGGTCGCTCTCGCGGAAACACTCCGGCTCGGCGGTCATGATCTCGTGTACCTGCATGGCTCACCTCCGGTCCCCCGCCGGTCGCCATGTCAGGTAGCGTAGTCGCCCGCCGGGAGCGCGCGAGCGTCCTGTCGGGGCTCATCCGGTTGGGCCACTTCCGGAGCCCCGGCCGGGACGGGTGCAACTCCCCGGGAAGAATCGCCTCGGCGCCGAGGCTCGGGAGGTCCCTCGAGCTCTGGGGGCCCGGTCGGGATGTCAGGCCCGGGCGGGGCCATAAATGCGGTGGCGCGGATCGAGCTGCGCGAGCGGCACCTCGAGCAGCTTGCCGTCCCTCCGTTTCTCCTACGCCCCCTCTGCAGCAAGCCCGGCGTCCGCCTCGGTGCCGTTCGGAAAGAGCGTCGCCGGAACCGACCGGCCCTGGGCGGCCAGCTGGAAGCAGGCACAGCTCCCGAAACGCCCGAGGCAGTAGCAGGTCCGCCATATGGCCAGCACTGGCGTGGCGGAGAACCTCGCGAAGAGCGCGCAGCTCCCGGCGCTGGGACATAGCCCAGTCTGGCGCGCCGCCGGAATCGGGCTCGTCTCGCTCGCCATCCCCGTACACCTCAGTCCCGGCTAACGGCCCCCCTCCCGTGCACGGCTTCATGCTAAATCAGAACCAGCATCGCCGGAATCCCGCGAGCCAACGACACAAGCGCCCGTCTTCCCTGGATGTTTGGCGCAAGATCCGCCGCCCCGCCCGAGATCCAAAGGGCCGCGCCGCCATCGACAAGCAACTGATATCGCTTGGATTTCCTGGTCGCTACCCGAGCCGCGTGCGCGCCTGTGCAAGGGCTTCGTGCACCTTCTCGAGCGCCCGCCTCGCCTCGACGAGCGCGTCGCGCTCCCGGACCACCTCCGCGAGCTCGCGCGCCAACTGGTCGCGCTCCCGGGTGGTCTCGGAGATGCCGGCGCGCAGGCGCGCCTCGTCGGCGGTACGAGCCTCGAGCTCGGCAGTGAGGCGCTCGCCCTCGGCGCGGCTCTCGGCGAGGGCGCGCTCCGTCTCGTCGGCGCGGCGCGACAGCTCGTCGGCGAGCCGCTGCCGCTCCTCGTCCAGGGCCGACAGCGCCTGGGCGCGTCGGACCGCCTGGTCGCGCTCGTCCTCGAGCGCGGCCATCTCCCCCGAGGCCTCGGCGAGGAGCGCCTCCTTCTCGGCGAGCTGGGCCTCGGCGCGGGCGGCCTTCTCCTGGAGGGAGCGGGCCTCGGCTCCGGCCCGGCCCAGGTCCGTGCGCGCCTGGGCCAGGTCCGCGCGCAGGGCCTCTTCCAGATCCCGGGCCCGGCCCAGCTGCGCCTCGAGCTCGCGCACCATGGCCAGCGCGCTCTCGGCGGCGCGCCCGGGCTCGGCGGGGGCGGCGGTGCGCGCGGCGGGTCGCGCCGCCTCGGCCACCTTGCGCTTGATCTTCTCCAGCCGGGCGCGCCGGTCGGCCACGTCGGAGCTCCCGGGCGTTGCCGATGGGCGAAGGCCCTCACCCCCCGCGGCGTCCGGGGACTCCGAGCGCCCTCTCCCGGAGGGGGAGGGCTGCCTGGGCGCTGCCGATGCGCGAAGGCCCTCACGCCCCGCGGTGTCCGGGGACTCCGAGTACCGTCCGCCGGAGGGAGAGGGCTGCCTGGACGTCGCCGATGGGCGAACGCCCTCACCCTCCGTGGTGTCCGGAGACGCCGAGTGCCCTCTCCCTCCGAGAGAGGGCTGCCGGGCGAACGGGTCGGCCACGACGGCGGGGGCCGAGGGCGCCGCGGCCCCTTGCGGCCAGGCCTCGGCCGCGCCGGGGCCAGGCGCCGCCACGCCCGCCTTGAGGCGCGGCTTCAGCTTGGGCACGTTGGCGTCGAAGGCCTTTCGCATCACGCGCTCCCCGCCGCGCCCTGCGACGCCAGCGCGGCCTTGATCCGGCCCAGGATCTCCCGCTGCATGGCCTCGATGTCGTTCGCCCCCTTCGAGTCCGGGTCGAAGCCGAAGATGGGGCAGCCCTCGCTCGAGGCCTGCGCGAACTTGGTGCACTGGCGCACCACGCTGTCGAGCAGGTAGTCGGCGTAGTGGGTCTTCAGGGCGTCCAGGGCCTCGCGGGCGATGCGGAAGGTCTGGTTGAAGGCGTTCACCACGATGAAGATGTTCTCGAGCTGGTGAGAGAGGTCCTCCTCCAGGCCCTGGATGGTCTCGAAGAGGAGCTTCAAGCCGTCGTAGGAGAGGAAGTCGGCCAGCACCGGGATGACGAGGTCCTGCGCCGCCATGAGGGCGTTCAGGTTGAGGAGCCCGAACGACGGCGGCGCGTCCATGACCACGAAGTCGTAGCGCGGCTGCGCCCCCTCCAGCGCGTTGCGCAGGCGGAACTCGCGCCCGGCCAGCGGCATCAAGGCCAGGTCGATGGTGCTCATGGCCAGGTTCGAGGGCACGAGCGACAGCCCGGGCATGGCGGTGGGGATCACCACCTCGTCGAGCGGGGTCTTGCGGATGAGGACCTCGTGGAGGGTGCGGGTGAAGGCGGCGCCCTCCTTGCCCAGGCACTTGGTGGCGTGCCCCTGACTGTCGAGGTCCAGCACCAGCACCCGGTATCCGCGCTCGGCCAGCCGGTAGGCGTAGGAGGTGGAGAGGCTGGTCTTGCCGGTGCCGCCCTTGAAGTTCAGGAAGAGCTGCCGGCGCGGCGGAAGCGGCTCGGGGACGCGGCGCAGCTTCTCGCGCAGGGCCCCGAGGGCGTCGGGGCCGTAGCCGGCCTCCCGCTTGCCGAGGAGCTCGTGGACCTGCCGGGAGGTGGCGCCCATGATCACGGCGAGGCGCTTCGAGGAGTAGCGGAGGTTCTCCATGGCGTCTCCTAGCTCCCGAAGAAGCGGGCGCCGCGCTGGGTGAGCGCGCCGCTTGCGACGAGCGAGCGCAGGGCCACCTCGGCGGCGGGGCGGCCGCCGGGGACCACCGCGGCCAGCTCGTCGAGGGTGCGGCCGCGCAGGGCGGCGCGGATCTCGGCGACCACGGCGTCCTCGAGGGGGTCGGCGAGCGTTGCCGATGGAGGAACGCCCTCACCCTCCGTCGGCTCCGCGGACTCCGAGTGCCCTCTCCCGGAGGGAGAGGGCTGCGTGGGCGTTGCTGGTTGGCGAAGGCCCTCACCCTGCCCGGTTTCCCTGGGCGCCACGGGCCCTCTCCCGGAGGGAGAGGGCTGACCTGACGTCGCCGTGGGGCGGCCGCCCTCACCCTCCGTGGCCTCCACCGAAGCCGCCTGCCCTCTCCCAGAGGGAGAGGGCTGCGTGGGCGTTGCCGGTTGGCGAAGGCCCTCACCCTCCCCGGTTTCCCTGGGCGCCACGTGCCCTCTCCCGGAGGGAGAGGGCTGACCTGACGTCGCCGTGAGGCGGACGCCCTCACCCTCCGTGGCCTCCACCGAAGCCGCCTGCCCTCTCCCAGAGGGAGAGGGCTGGCCGAGCGCTGCCGAGAAGCGAACGCCCTCACCCCCCGCCGTGCGAGGAGACCCCGAGCGCCCTCTCCCGGAGGGAGAGGGCCGCCGAGCGGCCGAGGCGGCGGCCGGACGGCTGGCGGCGAAGGCGAAGGCCGGCTCCCGTTCCTCGGCCGCGGAGACCACCGCGTCGCGCAGCGTCACCTCGGAAAGCTCGGCGAGCTGGTCGACGATGCGGCGCGAGGCGCGGCGCCGCTCCGCGGCCGAAGCCTCGGCGTCGAGCGCCTCGCCGGACCAGCGCGACACCGACTCGGCGGCCGTGCGGCGCACCGAGGCCTCGGAGTGGTCGAGCGCCCGGGTCAGCGCGCCCTGGGCCCGGGTGGTGGGGCGGCCCGAGAGCGAGAGTGCGGCGGCGCGGGCCACGCCGGCGTCCCGGTCGGCGAGGGCGCTCGCCAGGGCCTCCTCCGCCGCCCGGCCCTTGAGGAAGCCGGCGAGCAGGGCGGCGCGCCGGCGGACCAGCGGGCTCGGATCGCCGAGGGAACGCAGGAGGTCGGGCTCGGCCCGCTCCCGGGCCAGGGCGGACAGGGCTTCCAGGGCGGCGGCGCGGACCGGCGCCCGCTGGTCGACGAGGGCCCGGCGGGCGATGTCGGCGGCGGCGGGCTCGCCCAGCTCGCCGAGGGCGCCGAGCAGGGCCGCCTTCACCGACGGGTCGCGCTCCCTTCCCACGGCGGCGGCGAGGAGCGGGGCGGCGGCCCGGGAGCCGAGGGCGCGCAGGCAGTCGGCGGCCCGGCGGCGAGCCGCGCCGTCGGCCGAGGCCAAGTCGTCCATCGACGTCTCGTAGAGCGAGCGCTCGGCGCGGGTGGTGAGCCGGGCCTCGAGGCGCCTCGCCTCCGCCGGGGCCAGGCCGAGGCGGCCAGCGGCCTCGAAACGGGCCGCCAGGGCCGGCACGGGCTCGGCGCGGTGGGGCTCGGCGCGCGGGGGATCGTCGTCCAGGGTCAGGCCGGCCCGCTCGGCGGCCTCCTTCCACGGGCGCAGCCGCTCCACCTCGGCGCGGAGCTCGGCGATGAAGCCCGCCAGCTCGGCTCGCTCGTCGTCGGCGGGCGTCGGGTCGGCGCCCTCCCGGGGCGCGGCCTCGATGCGGGCCTGATCGATGAGGCCGGCCAGGAAGCGCTCGCGCTCGGACTCGAGGAGGCGGACGCGGTCGATGAGCTCAGCGGAGCGAGCCCGCTCGTCCTCCAGGGCCGCCCGGGCGCGGGCCATCTCCGCCTCGATGGTCGCCTCCCGGCCCCGGGCCGAAGCCGCGGCGTCCTTCTCGCGGGCCGCCAGCTCGCGGGCCGCGCCCAGCTCGGCCTCGAGCTGGGACAGGCGGCACTCGAAGAACACGATCTTCTCGAGCGCTCCGCGCAGGAGGTCTTCCGGATGTCCGCTCAACGACCCTCCGCCACCGCCACCCTTCGGCCAGTCCGCTACCTTCCTGCTCGGTCCCGAGGATCAGCTTGTGATCCCGAGATCTTGCGTCGATATCGGAGAATAGGTGACCGGGATCCAAAAGGCAAACTTCTGGCGCGGCGGGGGACGCCCTTCAGGGTGCCGGCGACCGCTGGCGGCTGGCCCGCCGCCCGAGTCATCGAGGTGGGGGGCGCCGCCAGGGCTACCGCTTCGGCCGCGCCCTCGGGACGGTGGCGACGACGAGGACCCCGTCTCCGAACTCCCGCTCGTCGAGGATCTTGACCCACCGCGGCACGAAGCGGTAGCGGCCGTAGCCGCGGAGCTGGGCCGCGATGCGGCGGTCCCCAGGGCTCGTCCCGCGCAGGGTCCGGACGTATCCGGGGAACCGCTTCGCGTAGACGCGCTCCGCCAGCCTCGCCTGGCGCCCCCACACCTCGCGGCAGGTCCCGAAGAGCTGCATCCCGCGGTCGGCCCTGCCCCAGACCTGGTCGGAGCGGAAGACCGCGACCGCCATCGAGGCGTTCCTCTCGAGATTCCGGCAGTGGCGCGACGCCGGGTCGGAGAGGAAGTAGAGCTCCAGGTCCGGCGAGTACGCGAAGTACGCGGCGCTCACGTGGGCGCGTTTCCCAGGCGAGACCGTGGCCACGGAGCAGAGCTCGGTGCCGCGCAGGATCCGCCGGATGCTCCTCCTCACGCGCGGGTCGGAGAACGATCGCCTCACGGTTCGCAGTCCCGTCATGCTCGTCCTCGACCCGGGTGGGCAGGACGGCGTCTAGGAGCTCTCGCGGGCCCTCGCGAAGAGCACGTCCCCCAGGGCCACCTTCCCCGCGCGTCCTCGTCCGATGACCGGGTGCGGCGCCGAGCGATCCTCGCCACGGGTCACGCCTTCCGCTTCTCGAGCCCGTGGGCTCGAGGCCCGTGCTCTTCCCGCCAGAGCAGGAACGAGAAAACGAAGCCGGCGAGCGAGAGCAGCGCCAGCATCCAGATGACCGGTGCCCACCCGGCAGGGTGCTCGGCCGTGGCGCCGGCCGCGTCCTTCACCTTCCCCATGCCCCAGCTCATCGCCGACCAGCCGACCTGCTGGCAGAAGGTCATGAGGGCATAGGCCGAGCCGAGGCGCTCCGCGGGCACGAGGTAGGTGACGGCCGCCCAGAGCACGGCCGGGACGAGCGCGAAGGCGAGGCCCATCATCGCCATCGAGACCACGAGCTCGGCGGGAGTTCCCGCGGAGACCAGCGTCCCCATCACCGGCAGCGCGATATGGGGAAACTGCACTCCGGTTCGCCAGTGGAGCATGAGCGGGAAGGGAAGCACCAGCAGCAAAGACCCCACCGCCATGAGCAGGGCGCGCTTCCCGATGCGGTCGGCGAGAAAGCCGAAAACCGGCATGCCCATCGCCGAGAGCGCCGGCAGCACGCTCTTGAGATTCCCGGCGGCCTCGTTGCTGAGGGGGTGAGCCTGCGTGAAGTACAGGTTGGCGAAGGTGCGGAAGGGGAAGATGGTCGAGTAGAAGGCGACGCACAGCCCCACCACCCACCAGTAGGCCCGCCCGAACGAGTACAGGTCCTTGAGCACCAGCTTGTCGGTGGCGATGGCCTGCTCCACCCCGTACCACCGGCCGGCGTGGGCCTCGAGCCCGGCGTAGGCCGCGGCGAAGACCAGCCAGGCCCCCGCGAGCGCCGCGGCCAGCAGGAGCGGCGGCTGCCATCCGGTGAAGAGGCCTCCGGCGAAGCCCGGCGACCGATCGGCCGCCACCGAGCCGAGCCGCGCCACCACCAGCTGCAGGGCCAGGGCCAGGGAGATCTCCTTGCCCTTGAACCAGCGCCCCACCACGGTGGTGGCGGCCACGATGAAGCTCTCCGATCCCACGCCCAGGACGAAGCGGCCGGCGATCATGGCCGCGGCCGGGGCGCCGGGGACGAGCCCCGGCAGCACGGCGATGAGGAGGCTGCCGAGCGCGCCCAGCGCGCTGAAGATCACCGCCGAGCGCGCCGTCCCGAGCCGATCGATGAGCACGCCGCCGGCGAGCAGGGTGAGGAGCGCCGCCAGGTTGTAGGCGCTGTCGAGGAGCCCGATCTCCTCGCCCGTGAACCGCAGCGTCGACTCCAGGAACGGGGTGACCGGATAGAGGGCGTCGAAGACGTAGTAGTTCCCGAACAGCGCCAGGCCGCAGGCGAAGAGCACCAGCCAGCGGTACCCGCGGGGCGGCTCGGGCCGGGCCTCGGAAGCGGGAGCCACCGGCGCGGCGTCCATGGCTGGCGACCATAGCAGACTTGCCGCGCCCCCCTCGAACGTGTCTCATCCCGGCATGATCAGCCGACGCGACTTCCTCGCCGCCGCGGCGCTCGCCGCCGCGGCCTCCCGGGCCCGGAGCGCCAGCGCCGCGCCCGCGGCTCCGCTGGCGGTGGCCTCGGCGAACGGCCTCGCCGCCGTCAAGGCGGCGGTGGAGCGGATGAAGGGCGGAGACGACCCGCTGGACGCCGCCGTGGCCGGGGTCGGCCTCCTCGAGGACGACCCGAACGACATGACGGTGGGCCTGGGGGGCGTCCCCAACGAGGAGGGGGTGGTCCAACTCGATGCCTGCGTCATGCATGGCCCGACCGGCCGGGCCGGGGCGGTGGCGGCGCTGGAGGGCATCCGGAACCCGAGCCGCGTGGCCAAGCTGGTGATGGAGACCACAGACCACGTGCTCCTCGTCGGGGCCGGGGCGCGGCGCTTCGCCGAGGTGAACGGCTTCAAGCCGGAGAACCTGCTCACCGAAAAGGCGCGCAAGGTCTGGCTCTACTGGAGGCAGAACCTGTCCACCCGCGACAAGTGGCTCGAGCCCGATCCCTCGGCCCTCGACCCCGACGTCCGCGACTTCATCCGCGAGTACGGGGCCGACGCCTTCCGCGACCCGCGCCAGCACGGCACGGTGCACCTCTCGGCGCTGGACGCCCGCGGCGGCCTGGCCGGCTGCACCTCCACCTCCGGCCTGTTCTTCAAGATGGCCGGGCGCGTGGGCGACTCCGCCATCGTGGGCGCAGGCTGCTACACCGACGGCGAGGTGGGGAGCGCCGGCGCCACCGGGCGGGGCGAGGCCTGCATCCTCGGCGCGGGCGCCCACACGGTGGTGGAGCTGATGCGGCAGGGGCGGTCCCCGCGGGAGGCCTGCCTCGAGGCGCTGCGCCGGATCGCCCGCGCCACCCGGGAGCGGCGGCTCCTCGACCGGGAGGGCCGCCCCGCCTTCGGGCTGCGTTTCTACGCGCTGTCGAGGCGCGGCGAGCACGGGAGCGCCTCCATCTGGAGCGGCGGCAAGGAGAAGCCGGCCCGCTTCGCGGTGGCCGACGCCGCCGGAGCGCGACTCGAGCCCTGCGCCTTCCTCTTCGAAGGGTTGCCGGCGGCGTGAGCCCGGTTCGGCGGGGCCGGTGGCGCTCGCCGTCGGGCCGGCGCCGAGCACTCGGCCTCATCGAGCGGACCGCCTTCGCCGACTCATCCGGCGAGACCCCTTGCCGGCGGCGTGAGCGAGGTTCGCGGCCCCCGGCGCGGCTCGCCGTCAGGCCGGCGCCGAGCCAGTCCGCTTCGGCCGCGCCACCCGGACCCGCAGGGCACGGCGCCGATCCGCCTCGCTCACCGTGAAATTCCATCCCCGCCAGGTGAAGCGGTCGCCCACCGCCGGGATGGCGCCGGCGAGCGAGTTCACGAAGCCGGCCACGGTCTCGAATCCCTGGTCCTCCGGCACCGCCAAGCCGGTGAGCTGGTTGAGCTCGGCGATGGGCGTGGCGCCCTGTACCGCGTAGCTGCCGTCGGGGAGGGACTCGATGGCCTTGCCCTCCTCCTCGTACTCGTCCTGGATCTCGCCCACGATCTGCTCCAGGACGTCCTCCAGGGTGCAGATGCCCATGACGCCGCCGAACTCGTCCACCACGATGGCCATGTGCAGCCGCTTGCGCTGCATCTGGCGCAGGAGCTGCTCCACCGGCTTGGCCCAAGGCACGAACTGGGGCGGGCGGAGCAGGTCGCGCAGCACGATCAGCTCCGGGTGGACGAGGAGCGGGACCAGGTCGCGGGCGTGGAGGATGCCCACCACCTGGTCGAGGTTTCCCTGGTAGACGGGGACCCGCGAGTGGCCTTCCTCGGCCAGGAGCCGCACGATGTCCGAAACGGGGGTTTCGATGTCCAGGGCGAAGACGTCGGTGCGGGGCACCATCACGTCGCGGGCGACCTTGTCGCGGAACTCGAACACCTTGTGGATGAGCTCGCTGGTGGAGTGATCTGCGGAGGTGCCGTGGGACCGGGCGTACTCGGCCAGGCGGCGCTCGATCTCCTCGAGCGGCGGCCGCGGCAGGGAGAACTGCCCTCCGCCGAGCGGCGCGGCCAGGAGGGCCAGCGCCCGGCCGAGCGGCCACAGGACCGTCCGGAGGGCGCGCACCGCCGGGGCGAGCGAGAGCGCCACCGCCTCGCCGTGGCGGGACCCCAGCCGGCGCGCCGCCGCCGAGAAGGTCACGGTGACGAGCGCGCTCGCGACCACGGCCCCGGCGGAGGCGAGACCACCCCCCGCGGCCAGCGCTGCCAGGGCGCCGGCCCCGAGCGAGGTGAGCGCCACCCAGATGCGGATGGCCGCGCTGGCCGCCTCGGGCGTCCCGGCCAGCGAGGCCAGGGCCCTGGCGCGCACGCCTGCGGCGGGATCGCGCCCCAGCTGCTCGGCGTGCGGGGTCCCGATCGCCGCCAGGGCGGCCTCATAGGCCGCGGCCAGCGCCCGGCCGAGGACGAGCGCCAGCGCGAGGGCGAGCAGCTGGGGCGGGGTCATGGCCCGATCTGATTATCGCCCATGGGCGGCGCGGCGTCCCGGGGTGGGCGTGCGGCGTCCGGGGGAGCGTTAGGGCACCGGCCGCGCGGTGCCGGGTATCCGGGGGTTATCGCTCGATCCCGGGTATCGGCAGCGCTCGGGGCGCTCGGTGCCGGGTATCGCGGGCTCGGTGGCGGGTATCGGGGGACTCGGCAGGGCGCGGGGAGGGGGCTCGGTGCCGGGCATCGCGCTCGGTACCGGGTATTGTCTCGCTCGGTGCCGGGTATCGTCTCGCTCGGTGCCGGGCACGCGCAACGCCCTGAATTCACTAGCGTCAGTCTCTGTGAGGGCGTGCCGTGACCAAATGTCGCGCTACGTGCGGCCCGCCGCTGGATCTGCTATGAGACGCGCTCCATGACCCGAAAGGCGAAGGTCTACGTGACTCTGAAGCGCGGCGTCCTCGACCCCCAGGGATCGGCGGTGGCGCGGTCGCTGCATGCGCTCGGTTATCGGGAAGTGGCTGACATCCGGCTCGGCAAGTTCATCGAGGTCGAAATCGGCGAAGAGGCCACTCCGGAGGATGCCCGTCGCCGGCTCGACGAGATGTGCCGGAAGCTGCTCGCCAACACCGTCATCGAGGATTACCGGATCGAGCTGTGAACATCGGCATCGTCACCTTCCCCGGCTCGAACTGCGACCACGACGTCTACCACGTGCTGAAGCACGCCTGCGGGGCGGCTGCACGCTACGTCTGGCACAAGGATCGGCTGCCAGCAGGTCTCGACGCGGTCGTGCTCCCGGGCGGTTTCAGCTACGGGGACTACCTTCGCTGCGGAGCGCTGGCCCGCTTCTCGCCGGTGATGGAGGACGTCCTGACCTTCGCCGGCCGGGGCGGACCGCTGCTTGGCATCTGCAACGGTTTCCAGATCCTGTGCGAATCGGGCCTCTTGCCAGGCGTGCTCATGCGCAACGCCTCGCTCAAATTCATCTGTCAGGACGTCCTCGTGCGGGTCGAGGGCCGGGAAACGCCCGTGACGCGCGGCATGGCCGGGCAAGAGATCCGGATGCCCGTCGCCCACGCCGAGGGGAACTACTTCGCAGATCCCGAGATGCTGGCGCGGCTCGAGGGTGAGGGACAGGTGGTCTTCCGCTACGTCGGCGGCGCCCCCAACGGCTCGGCGCGCGACATCGCCGGGATCTCCGGTGGGGCGCGACGGAACGTCGTCGGCCTGATGCCGCATCCGGAGCGGGCGAGCGAGGGCATCCTTGGGGGCGAGGGGGGGCGGCGGCTCTTCGAGGCGCTGCTCGCCGGCTGACAGGGGGCAACCCCGGGGTTCGGCGAAGGGCCTGTTCGCGCAGAACCCTATGCCTGGAGAACTCGATGCCCGGCACCAGAGCGAACCCTGAGCGAACCCTGTGATGTCGTCACGTGGGCACATCGGATCAATTCCTGTTGGACCGCGCTTGGAGAAGCAGCGGGGCCCTCATGCCGGTATGGAGGGCGTCGCATGCAGCTCGACCTCAAGGGGCAGGCCGGCATCCTCGAGGCGCTTTACGAGAGACCCGCCCGCCCGAAGTTCGCGGCGGTAGTCTGCCATCCCCACCCACTGCACGGCGGAACCATGCACAATCACGCGACCTACCGCCTTGCAAGGGCCGTCCGGGCCGTGGGTGGAGCCAGTCTCCGCTTCAACTTCCGGGGCGTCGGCCGCAGCGGCGGTGAGTACGGGGCCGGGCAAGGCGAGGTCGACGACGCGCGAACTGCGCTCGCCTGGCTTGCCGCGCAGGAGTCCGATCTCCCGCGGTTCGCCTCCGGCTTCTCGTTCGGTGCCTGGATGGCCCTGCGGGCTGGGTGCGACCATGGAGCCGTCAGAGGAGTCCTGGGGGCGGGGCTCGCCCCGACCACGTTCGACCTCGACTTTGCCCGGCACTGCCCCAAGCCAGTGGCCGTGGTCCAGGGGGAGAACGATTCACTCGGCCGCATCGAGGATGTCCGGGCGCTCCTCGACGGTGGCAGCGCCCCTCGGCGGCTGTGGGTGGTTCGCGGCGCGAGCCACCTCTTCGTGGAGGACCTCGACGGGCTGCAGCGCCACGCCGAAAGCGGGCTATGCTGGCTGCTGGAGCGTACCTGACATGGCTCTTGGGCCCACGCCCAGCGGGAGGGCGATCGAGCAGTCTGCCGAGGAGCTCCTTCGGATCTGGAGGCTCGCCCGCGCCCAGGCACGGCGCGAGATCTCCCCGGGGCTGCTGGACTGCGTGATGGGAGCGTTCTTCGCGCGGTGTGGCCAGTTGCTCGCTGGAGGCGGAGAGCCCGAAGCCGTCTGGCCGGGCCTGGTCGGCATCGTGCGCTGGTCGCCGCTGCACGGAGCGCGCGAGCTCACGGGCGAGTGGGCCATCGCCATGGAAGTGCTCACCGCCGCCTGCGAGTCGTTCCAGGCCGACCCGAAGGTGGCCGAGTGGCTCACGCGGGCAGTCGCCGCCGCCGAGAAGAACACCTCCGCCATCGAGGGGCGCGGCGCAGGCGCACAACCGAATGGGGTGGTGCTCCTGACGGTCCACGGGGGCCTCGCGGCGCCGCGGCGTGGCCTCCGGGACGAGGATTAGCTGGGGGCAGGTGGCGCCGTGGCGGCCACCTGCTGCTGCACCCACCATTCCTCGCCGATGAAGGGCCCCCTGACCAAGTCCCGCCGGCGTATCCGCAACTCGTCCACCGCCGGGGCGGCAAACAGCATCCGGTAGGCCCGCCGACGCTCGGGGGCGGTTCGGCCAAGCGCGAGGTACTCAGGGGAGTCGTCGACGAGCGGGTTCGGCTCGCCGAATGCATAATGACGATAACTGGACCACGGCCAGTCCTTGGGCGAGCGGACGATGCCGGCGCGCACCGGGTTCGAGTCGCCGTAGCAGATCGCGACGAGCTGGTGCCGTCCGGTTTGGATCTGTGGCGAAGCCAGCCGATCCATCACCACTTGGCCGGTTCGGCCAGCGCGGTGGTTGTACCAGCGGGCGAATCGGTGGTTTACGACCTTCCAGAAGTTGCTGAAAGCCTGTTGGCCTCGCAGCGATTGGACCACCAGGTGCGGGTGGGAATTCATGAGGCAGTAGGAGAGCACCCGGATGCCGAAGCGGCCCTTCGCCTCGTGAACCAGGTCGAGGAACCTGCGCTTCTCCTCGTCGGAGCCCAGCACGAAGGAATGATTGTGCCCGCGCCAGGTACAGTGGTTGAAGGAGCCCTCGTGGACGAGGTGGCGGCGGGGCAGTCTGGGCATTGCCCGGCAGCCTTTCAAGACCCGGGCCTGAGGCCATTGCCCGGCACCGCCGCGGAAACGAAGGAATCCTCCGCCTCAGCCGGGCTCGCATGGCGTCCGAGTCGTCCGTGGCGCGTCCCACAGGCTGGCGGCGATACCCCGGTTACCCGGCACCGACCGCACCGCGGCACCGACCGCACCGACCGCAGACCGTTACCCGGTACCAACCGCCCCTCGCCGACGCCGACCCGCCTACCTGGAGGCGCTACAGGCCAGCGACCTCAACCCTGTCGAAGAGAAGCGTCGGCGTTCGGAGCGGCGAGTAGGGATACGGGTCGGTGCCCACCATGGCAAGGCGGCTCCATAGCTCGAGGTGGTTACCCGACACGTTCATCTCGCCAACTGGTTCCGCCACTCTCCCCTGCCTCACGCGGAATCCCTGGAGACCTAGAGAGAAATCCCCTGTCGTGCCGTTGGAGTTCCCTCCGAGGAACCCGCTCACCGCGATGCCTTCCCCCATCTCGGAGAAGAGCCCGGCAGCGTCCTTGCTCCCGAGCGTCCAGGCCAGGTTCGACGACCGGCCCGTCGTCGGCGCCATCCCGAGCTTGCGACCGTAGTAGGCATCGACGTAGCAGTGCCGGGCAACACCTCTCTCGAAGAGAGCGAAGCGCTTGGCCGCGATCCCCTCGCCGTCGAACAGCCGCGAGCCGAGACCCTTCGGCACCAGGGGATCGTCGGCGAGGTCGAGCAGCTCGGACCCAATTTTCTGACCCAGTTTCCCCTCGAAGAACGACCGCTTCTGCTGCAGCGCCGACGCGGCCAGAGGCGCGAGCAGCGCGGCAACTAACCGCCCGGCCGCCCGCGCCTCGACGACCATAGGCATTACCGCCGACTCGCCCTTGCGGGCTCCGAGCCGACCCAGGGCCCGTTCGGCCGCCCGCCGCCCGACGATACCCGGCACCGGGAGGTCGCAGAAATGCCGCGTCCCGGCCCAGTCCCAGTCCTCCGGCCGTCGTCCGTCCCGGTCCTTCACGGTCACGCCCGCGCTCACCCGGAAGTCCGTGGAGCGTCGCCAGCCCTCGAAACCGTCGCTATGCACCCGCCAGGACTCGTTGAAGCTGTCGCCGAAGCTCGTCGTGACCGACAGGATGGCCTCGGCGCCGGGCGCCTCTCGCGCCCCGGCTTCGGCCGCCTCGGCGAGTCGCCTCCGCTCTGCGGTCTCCAGCTGGCCGTAGCCGGGGTCCTCGAGCTGCAGGTCCACCGGCGCCTGGCCCCGGTACAGGTCCGGCCCTGGCAGTGCCCGGCACGGGTCGGGGGCCAGGGTCCCCGCCAGCGCCACCGCGTCGCGGATGAACCGCTCCACCGCCTCGGGGCGCAGATCCGAGGTCGACACCGCCGAGTAGCGCCCGTCCACGTAGAGCTCGACCCCGACGCCACGGGTGGTGGCCTCGGTCACGTTCTCGATCCGCCCGTCCCGCCACTCGACGTCGACCTGCCGGGAGCGATGGGCGCCGGCGGCCGCCTGCTGCGCCCCCGCCCGCTGCGCCACCGCCACCGCGGCGCGGGCGATCTCCTTGAGGTCGGCCCTCACGCCCCGGTCCCCGGGGTGCGGCCGCCGCGGCCGCCGACCGTCATCGAAGCGACCCGCACCGTCGGCAACCCTTGCGAGACTGGCACCGACTGCCCGTTCTTGCCGCAGGTCCAGCCACCCTCGTCGAGGGCCAGGTCGTCGGCGACCATGTCGATGCGCTCCAGGACCTTGGGGCCGTTGCCGATGAGGTTCACGTCTTTCACCGGCCGGGTGAGGCGCCCCTCTTCGACGAGCCAGGCGTTCTTCACGTAGAAGGTGAAGTCGCCGGCGCCGATCTGGACCTGGCCGTTGGCGAAGCTCTCGCAGTACAGGCCGCGCTTCACCGAGGCCAAGATCTCCTCGCGGCGGTGTGGGCCGGGCAGCATGTAGGTGGCCCGCATCCGCGGCAGTGGCGGGTACTGGTAGCTCTCACGGCGCCCGTTCCCGGTCGGCGCGACGCCGTAGTGGCGGGCGGAGATGGAGTCATGCAGGAAGGTGGCGAGGACCCCGTTCTCGACCAGGTGGGTGCGCCCGGCGGGATTGCCCTCGTCGTCCACGTTGATGGCGCCGCGCGCGCCCGGAGGCGTGGCGTCGTCGACGATGTTCACGAAGGGCCGGGCGATGGCCTGGCCGACCTTGTCGGCGTAGATGGAGACCTTCTTGCGGTTGAAATCGGCCTCCATGCCGTGGCCGATGGCCTCGTGGAGCAAGATGCCGGACGAGCCGGCGGCCAGCACCACCGGCATCTCGCCCGCCGGCGCCGGCACAGCGTCGAACAGCACCAGGGTGCGGGCCACCGCCTCGCGGACGACCCGGTCGAGGCGATCCTGCGTGTAGAACTCGAAGCCAGCCCGGCCGGCGACGTTGTAGCCGTTCGACTCCCGGCGGCGGCCGTCCTCGAGGACCACCGAGACCGCCAGCAGGGTCATCGGCTGGAGGTCCTCCACCAGGCGGCCCTGGCTGTCGGCGAGGAGGATGGCGGACGACTCGTCTGCGAAGTGGACGTTGACCTTGCGAACGCGCGGGTCGGACGCGAACGCCCTTTCGTTGAGGCGGGCGAGGAGCGGCAGCTTCTGTTCCGGCCGCACCTCGTCCCACCCCAGCCGGACGGGGTAGCGCTGGGGGAGGCGCTCCTCGACGTGGAAGCGCTCGGGCGCGTCCCTCCCCGGGCCGTCGGCGATGGCGGCCGCCGTCCGCGCGCACTCGCGAAGCGCCCCGGCGGTGAGGTCCTCGGTGAAGCCGTAACCGGTCTGGTCCCCCTTCACGACCCGGATCCCTGCGCCGAGGCGCGCCGAGCCGTAGGCCCGGTTGACGGCACCGTCCTCGAGCCCGAGCGAGCTGGCGATGCGGTGCTGGAAGAAGACGTCGGCGTAGTCGCCGCCCCTGGAGAGAGCTGCCGCGAGGGCCTCGGCGATGAGCTTCTCGGTGACGGCGAAGGCCGCGAAGTAACCGATCTGGTCGGTCGGGCCTGGCCGGCCCCTGTGCTCGGTCGGCAGTTGCACGGCTGGAGGCGCCGCTGCCGGTCGGATACCCGCTCTGATACCCGGCACCAGCGGCCAGGGACGTATAGCACCGACAAGGCTCGGTTTCTTGCTTTCTGGCTGATTGCCCGGGCACCCACCGGGCTCCTTTCGGCTGATTACCAGGCACCGGACGCCCCGGACGCCGCCGGACGCCGGACGCCCCCGGCACCGACACCGGGCGCTCGTGCCGGGGCGGGTAACGGGCCTGGTACCGGGCTTCGAGCGAACGGGAGGCGGGGCGGGGCGGCGTGCCGGGTAACGGGCGTCGGGTAAACGGGCGTCGGGTCCTCCGGCCGGGCGACGTGCCGAGTAACGGCTCTCGCCAATGAGCCTCCTCGACCGCCCGATCCACCCCACCCGGGTATCTCGTCAGAAACACGCTGGCCCCTGGCCCGGCGCAGGGGCATATACGGCGGCCACGTTTTCAGCCGGCGCCATCACCCAGCGGGTCGGTGATCTACGTGGTGTACGGCGACGAGGGGCACGGTTTTGCCCGGCCGGAGAACCGCATGGATTTCTTTGCCCGCAGCGAGACGTTCCTGGGCGAGTGCCTGGGAGGCCGCGTCGAGCCCATGGCCGGGGAGCGGATGGCCGGGTCGACCGCGCAGGTGAAGGTGGTCCACGCCAACAAGTAGCGCCCTGGAGGCCCCGTGCTTCGTATCGTCGCTCCACTCGTCGCCGGCTTGTTCGCCCTCCCCACCGCCGCCCAGACCCCGCGCAAGAAGATCGATCGGGCCGACCAGCTGCCGCCTCGCGCCTACAAGGTGGAGGTGAGCCATCGGTGCTGATCACCGACCCGAAGGCCACCGGTGCCCTCATGGAGGCCGTCCGGCAGGGCCTCGAGGCCGACCTGCGGGACCTCGACATCGAGGACCGGGCGACCCTCCGGAGCTACCACTCGAGCCTCGCCAACATCGCTCTCCTCCAGGGTCGCCTCGAGGACGCTCTCGCCCTATCGGCGAAGGTGAAGGAACTGCAAGAAAAGCCGGCCCTGAAGCTCCTCTCTGGCCTGTCGCTCCGGGCCATCGTCGCCGCCAGACGCGTCGCTCCCGACAAGCAGGCCGAAACCTTCGACGCCGCCTACCGGGCGGAGTTGGCCGCCCTTCCCTACGAGCAGGTCCAGGCCGAGCTCAAGGCCTCCAAGGCCGGCCTGGAGATCGTCTCGGCAAACTACCTCGCCGGCTCGGCCGAGGAGCGATTCGACCCGGCGGTCAAGGAGGGGATGCTCCCGCAGGACCTGGCCCTGGGGGCGATCGGCATGGCCTTCACCATCCGAGAGATCCTGCCCCGCCGGGACGCCATGGTGAAGGCGCTGCAGGAGACCATCGATGCCCACAAGGCCGACAAGCCCGACATCTGGGCCGTCCGTGCCGTGACGCTCTCCGAGGCCCAGCATCTCACGCGGACAGTGATCGCCATCTGGGACACGGGCGTCGACGTCACGCTCTTTCCGCGCCGCCTCTGGGTGAACGCCAGGGAAGTCCCGGACAACGGCAAGGACGACGATCGCAACGGCTTCGTCGACGACGTGAACGGTATCGCCTGGAGCTGGACCGGCGAGCGGCTCGCAGGCGCGCTGCGCAAGGTGGAGATCCCCGCCGAAAGGCTCGCCGCCGCCGCCCGGGACATGAAGGGCTACACCGAGATGCAGGCCGGCCTGGACACGCCGGACACCGCCGCCCTGAAGAAGAAGATGGCGGCCCTCCCCAAGGACGAAGTGAAGACCTTCGTCGAGTCGATCTCGTTCCTGAGCATCTATGGCCACGGCACGCACGTCGCCGGCATCGCCACCGCCGGCAACCCCGCCGCCCGCATCCTGGTCGTCCGGGCCGAGTACCCCTGGCAGATCATCCCGCCGGTCCCCACCGAGGAGTGGGTGAAGGGCCAGGTCGAGATCATGAAGGCGAGCGTGAAGTACCTCGTCGCCGCGGGAGCGCGCGTCGTCAACATGAGCTGGGGCTTTTCGCCCAAGGAGATCGAGGGGATGTTCGAGGCCAACGCCGCCGGCGGCTCGCCGCAGGAGCGCCGCGAGATCGCCCGGAAGTGGTTCGATCGGATCAGCGCGGCGCTCCGGTCGGCCATGGCCGCGGCGCCGACCGTGCTCTTCGTGCCCGCGGCCGGGAACGCCAACTCCGATGCCCGCTTCGAGGACTTCATCCCCTCCTCCTACGACCTGCCCAACACCCTCACCGCCGGCGCCGTGGACAAGGCCGGCGACGAGGCGGCCTTCACGAGCTACGGCAAGGTGGACGTCTACGCCAACGGCTACCAGGTGGAGAGCGTCATCCCGGGTGGGGAGACCCAGGCCTGGAGCGGCACCAGCATGGCGGCGCCGCAGGTGGTGAACCTCGCCGCCAAGCTCTTCGCCCGCTGGCCCAGGTTGACCGCAGCCCAGGTGAAGAGGCTCATCGTGGACGGGGCGGACGAGAAGGTGGTAACCGGGCGGACGCTGAGGCTGCTCAACCCCAAGCGGTCGTTCGAGCTCGCGGAGGTGCTCGCCAGCAGGGCTGCCGGGGGGAAGCCAGCAGCGGCCAAGCCGGCAGGAGGCAAGGGGCAGGCACGTACTGCGGGGGCTCGTCCCCTGCCCCCGTGATCCCGGGACCGGAGTCCTAGATCCCCCGCACCTGCGTTCCGCCGGCGTCCCGGCAATAGCCGGTACCGGCTTCACGATGCCCAGCACCGGCCTCAATACCCGGCACCGGCCTCCCTGGCCTCCCGTTACCCTGCACCGGCCTCTCCGGGCTCTCCGATACCCGGCACCGGCCTCTCCCCGGCCTCTCCGGCCTCCCGGACTCACCGCGTCCGTAGCCGAACCGCCCCGACCGGGGGTCGGCATCCCGATGCAGCAGTGGTACACATGAGGCAGCGCCACCCCGTCGGTTCGGGCGCGGGCGCTCCGTCGTAGGCGGTCGCATCCCGGGGAGGGACCATGCCCGTCACCACCCTGAACGGCTCCAAGATCCACTTCCTAGACAGCGCCAACGGCAAGCGCGAGGTCGTGGTCCTCCTCCACGCCTTCCCCCTCCACTCCGGGATGTGGGCGCGGCAGGTGGCCGGATTGTCGGCCCGCTACCGCGTCATCGCGCCCGACTACCCCGGCCTCGGCAAGTCCGAGCCCCGCCCCAGCCCCTCCACCATGGATGAGCTGGCCCGGGACGTGCTCGGCATCCTCGGCAACCTCGGCATCGACCGCACCGCGGTGGCCGGCATCTCGATGGGTGGCTACGTCGCCTTCGAGCTCTACCGCCAGCGGCCGGGCCTATTCCGTGGCCTGGCGCTCTGCGATACCCGCGCCGGCGCCGATACGCCAGAGGGCGCCCAGAACCGCGAGGCGTTCGCGAAGAACGCACTGGAGAAGGGGCTCTCCTGGGTGGCCGACGAGATGGCCCCCAAGCTCCTCAAGCCCCAGCCCGACCCAGCCGCCGTCGCCGAGGTGCGGCGCCTTGTCGGCGAGGGCACTCCCGCCGGCGTCGCCGCCGCCCAGCGCGGCATGGCCCTGCGCCCCGATTCCACCCCCACCCTGGCGAAGATCGCCTGCCCGACGCTCGTCGTCTGCGGCCGCGAGGACGGGCTCACCCCGGTCGCGGAGTCGGAGAAGTTGGCTGCAGCCGTGAAGGGGGCAACGCTGGCCGTCGTCCCGAGCGCCGGGCACCTCTCGCCCATCGAGAACGGCGAGGCCGTGACCAAGGCGCTCTCGGACTTCTTCGGCTCGCTTCCACGGTAGCGCGGCGCGCCGGCGATCCGTGGGTTCCCGGCGGGGGACGAACCGACGAGCGCCCTACCCACTGGCGGGTGGCGGCACCCACAGTTAGAGAACCCGACGAGCCCGAGGGTTCCCATAAGCCTCGCCGCCCGTTCCGGGCGGCTCGAGTCGGCGGGGTACGAGCCCCCGCGCTACCACTCGCCGACGACCCGTGAGTCTACCCCCCTCGGCCGCCTACCCCGTGAACCCCGTTCGCTTGTGCGTGCCGTCGCAGAACGGCTTGTTCCCGGACTGGCCGCAGCGGCACAGGGCCGTCTTCTGGCCGGCGTAGAGGACCGTTCCGTCCGGCGCGCGGACCTCGAAGTCGCCCGAGATGAGGAGCGGGCCGTTCGGCCTCAGCTGGACGGCGGCGCGCCCGGGCTCGGGCGCCTTCTTGACCGCCACCCCCTTGCCCACGAACTGGAGCGCGCCGCTCGGGCAGCGCGCCACCACCTCGGCGATGCGCTCCGCCGTCGCCCGCTCGGGGCGGACCCAGGGCTTGGCCTCGGAGTCGAAGACCTCCGGCAGGCCACGAACACACTCCCCCACATGGGCGCAGATATCGGGGTCGTAGGTCACCGCGAAGCCGTCCCCGGCGTAGACTTGAAGCTTGGCCATGCGGGTTGGAGTAACCGGGACCGCCGCCCGGCGCATCGCCGGTGCGCGTCAGGCGTCGTTCCGGCCCGGCTCCGGCGCCACCGCCCGCCCGAGAGCCGCCGCGGCCGCGGCCGCCACACGCTCGACCTGTGCCCGCTCGGCAGCCCCGAAACCGGGTTCGTCGTCCGCGAGGTTGTCGAGTTGCTCGGCCACGTAGGACGCGAGCGCCGGCTGCTCGCTCTCGAGCGGCGGCGGCTCGGCCTCGAGGACCTGGATCTCCTTCCAGGCCACCCGTCCCAGCCGGTCGTCGAATCCCTGGTCGAACATGGCCCAGGCCTCGAAGACCAGGTCCGCAGCCGCGAGGCCGCCCGTCTCGGGCAGCGCCACCCCGTCGAGCCAGGAGGCGAGGTCGGGCTGGCCGTTCTGGAAGCGGTCGTGCAGCCGGCGCACCTCCCGCTCGGGTAGGCCGGCGAGGTGGCGCCACATCAACTCCACGAAATCGGCCTCGAGCGGCCCGGGCGGGTGCAGCCCCCGCTCCGGCGGCGGGGGCGGAGGCGGGGGGGCCACCTCCGGCGCGTCGTCGGTGGGGCCGAGCCCGGCCGCGACCCGGCCCCACAGGCCGAAGAGGTTGCTGTAGAGCCTCCGGGCGTCGTCCGGCGAGGCGAACCGGGGCTCCTCCGGGAAGAGCCCCGGGATGGTCTCGGCGCGCGACTCGCCCGCGGCCTGGGCGGCCGCGAAGCGCTCCGCCACCTCGGCCGCCTCGAGCGGCGAGCCGGCGCGGGCGAGCAGCGCCGACAGCACCTCCGGCCCCTCGTAGACCGCCGCGACCCCGGCTTCGGGGCTCTCGTCGCGGCGCCGGCGGCCTCGGGCCATCGCCGGCGAGTCTACTGGTCGGGCCGCGCCCGGTCACCTGCCGTGTGGGGGGCCGCCGGCTGCTACCGCCTGGGGCAGTCGTCGTCCTGGCACTCGAAGTCGGAGCCCGGTCCGGGCCCGCCCATCCCGCGCCCCCTCCCCATGCCGCCTCCGTGGCCCATGCCCCGGTGCATCTCGTGCCCCGGACCGTCCATCCCGCCCATCCACATGGCCATGCCGCGCCCGAAGCGCTCGCGGAAGCGTCCCAGGAAGACGGCGGCGCGGGCGCGCTTCTCGGGCGCGAGCCCCTTGGCCACCGCCTGGTAGGTCTCGCGGTCGACGGCCTGGAGCTTCTCCCGGGCGTCGAAGACCTTCTTCACGGCGTCGTCCACCTTGGCCTGCGCGTCCTTGTCGCCGCGAGCGGCCTGGCGGAGCACCTGCATGGCCTCATGCTGCTGCTTGTGAACCGGCTGGCGCTTCTGGTCGAGCTTCTCCAGCGTCTCGGCGAGCTTCGTGGCCTGGGCGGCGTCGAGGTCGAGCGCGTCGGCGAGGCCAATGGCGCGAGCCACCCGCATGCGCTTCTCCATCCGCTCGAGCCGGTCGGGGGCGTCGTCCGGCGGTCCCATGCCGCCGCCCTGGGCTGGGCCGGGAGGGGGTGCCGCCAGGGCGGCGAGCGGCAGGGCCGCGAGCGCGGTGAGGGCGAGCTTCACGATGGGCGTCTTCATGGCGATTCTCCTGTCAGTCATCGAGGTCGTAGAGGTCGGCGGCGTCGGCGGAGGCGAGTTCGTCGTCGGCGGCGTCCTCGCCGAGGGCCAGCGCCGCCGTCTCCCAGGCCGAGTCGAGGTCCGGCTCCCAGCCGTTGGTGGCGGAACCGGCCACCGCCGGGGAGGCAGCCTCGCCCGGCGCCGCCACCGCGCCCGGCGCGTCACCTGCCACCGTGCCAGCGCCCCCTTGGGCCTCCTGGGCCCGCCGGTAGGCGCCCGGCGCGATGACCAGCACCGCCGCCGCGGCGGCCACCGCGAAGCCAGCCGAGAAGCCCTGGAGGAGCGAGCGGTTCCGGCGCGAGCCCTCCCCGCCGCGCCAGTGGCGCAGGGTCGCCGCCTGGGCCCGGTCGAGCGCGCGCTGCTCGGCCTCGGACGGCGGCGGGAGCTGTGCCGCCGCGAGCGCCTTGCCGAGCGCGGCCGCCTCGGCGCGACAGGCCTCGCAGCCGGCGAGGTGGGCGTCCAGGCGCGCGGCCGCCGCGGCGTCGATGGCGCCGCCGGCTCGGTCGAGGAGCAGGGACTCGAACTCGGGGCAGGGCCTCAGGGCGCCCATGGCTCGTCCTCGCGCGGGGCGAGCGCGGCGCGGAGCCGCCTCGCGGCGTGGTGGAAGGAGACGCGGGCATTCCCCTCGCTGATGCCCAGGGTCTCGGCGACCTCGGCGAATGAGAGGCCGGCGTCGACGCGGAGGGTCAGGACCTCGCGCTGGCGGGCCGGCAGCTCGCGGATGGCAGCGCGGACGAGCGCGTCCCGCTCGGCGCGGATGAGCGAGGCCTCGGCGGCGGAGGGGGCGGCGAGTGCCTCGCCGTCCACCGCCTCGAGCGGGGCGCGGCGCCAGCGCGCCTCGTCGCGGGCGTGGTTCTTGGCGAGGTTCAGGGCCACGCGGAGGATGAAGGGGCGGAACGGGAAGGCGCCGCGGAAGGGGAGGCGGGCGCGGCGGCGGGCAGCCTCCAGGGCGCGGAGGAAGGCGCGCTGCACGAGGTCGGCGCCGTCCTCGGCGGTGCGGGCGAAGCGGCGAACGGCGGCGTGGGCCGCCGGGGCGTGGCGCCGCCACAGATCGCCGAAGGCGGCCTCGTCGCCGGCGAGGAAGGCCGCGACCAGGGCGGGGTCCGACCGCCCGGCGGCGCCGCCCGGGAGGACCGCCAGGTGGGGGGACCGACCGTGGTCGTGGGGGTCGTTCATGGGTCTGGCAGCCGCCACGCCGGGGATAACCCCCGGCCGAGACGAAGGTTAAACCGGTGCCGGGCATTCTCCGGCCGGTGCCGGTTACTCCTGGAGGAATGATACGGCACGCGGGATCTACGCGTGAAAGAGGCTGGCATTCCGTAGTCGTGTGGCGGGCATTCGGGGGTCCGCCTCTCGATGCCGGGCATTGGGCCCTCGGGGCCCTCGGTGCCGGGTATTAGGGCCCTCGGTGCCGGGTATTCGGCTTCCCCGACCCAACCGGGCATTCCGGAAAGGGTTTTCGCCGTCGTAGGCTTGCCCCATGGACGACTGCCTCTTCTGCAAGTTCGTATCGGGCGAGCTCAAGGCGAACTTGGTCTACGAATCGCCGGCGGCCGTTGCCTTCCTCGATAAGTACCCGGCGACGAGGGGCCACACGCTCGTCATCCCGCGCTGGCACGCCCCCACCCTCCTCGACCTCCCGGACGAGCACATCGACGGGCTCTTCAGGGCAGTGAAGGAGGTCCAGGGCAAGGTGGCCCGCGCCCTCGAGCCCATCGCCTTCAACCTGGGATGGAACCACGGCCGGGCCGCCGGCCAGCACGTCTACCACCTCCACGTCCACATCCTGCCGCGCTACGCCGGCTCCGGTCGCGGGGTGCAGGCCATCGGCGAGGGCGCCCCCAGGATGGACCTCGAAGCCGTCGCAGAGGCCATCCGGAAAGCCTGAAGGGCAAGGCTCAAGGCCACGAGGCTCACAAGGCACGCGACGATCCGATGCGACCTACAGCCCGGCGACGCGGCCATGGCCCCGTGCCGCGTCGGCAAAGCCATCCAAGGCGCCCCAGCGCCGTCGTCACGGCGACCAGAGCGCGAGCCTGAATACCGGATGTTGTACGGACAAACGCCGACCCTGTCAGCCCTCCCTCCCCCTTGCCCCCCGCCCTTCCCCGGGCTACTCCTCTGGCCGCCGCCACCCCACCTCGCCGGAAGGGAAGCCCCGATGCTCGACCTGCGCGCCCTGGTGTCCGACTTCGACGCCTTCGAGCGCCGCGTCTCCCGCCGCGGCGAAAAGGTCGCCGCCGCCCTAACCCCGGTGAAGGCCCTGGCCGCTCGCCGGCGCGAGCTGAACGTCGCCATCGAGGCCCTGAAGAAGCGCCAGCAGGAAGCCGCCGCCCGGGTCGGCGAGCTCATGCGCAAGGACAAGGCAGCTGGCGAGAAGGCCCGGGCCGAGGCCCGCGCGGTGGGAGACGAGCACAAGGCCAGGGAAGCCGACCTCGCCACGGTCGAGGCCGAGATCGAGCGCCAACTGCTCCTCGTCCCGAACCTCCCGCACGACTCCGTTCCCGACGGAAAGGACGAGACCCAGAACCAGGTGGTCCGCAGCTGGGGCGAGAAGCCCCGCTTCGACTTCGCCCCCAAGGCCCACTGGGACCTCGGCGCCGACCTCGGCATCCTGGAGTGGCCCCAGGCCGCCAAGCTCTCGGGCGCCCGCTTCACCATCAGCAAGGGGGCCGGCGCCCGCCTCGAGCGCGCCCTCACGAGCTTCTTCCTCGACGTCCACACCGCGCGCGGCTACACCGAGATCCTCCCCCCCTACCTGGTCACGGGCGAGACCATGACTGGCACCGGCCAGCTCCCCAAGTTCGAGGAGGACCTGTTCCGCACCCAGGGCGATCCGCCCCTCTACCTCATCCCCACCGCCGAGGTGCCGCTCACCAACATGCACCGCAACGAGGTCTTCGAGGCCTCACAGCTCCCCATCTCCTACTGCGCCTTCAGCCCCTGCTTTCGCGCCGAGGCCGGGAGCCACGGGAAGGACGTCCGGGGCATCATCCGCCAGCACCAGTTCCACAAGGTGGAGCTCGTGAAGCTCGCCAAAGCGGAGGAGTCGTACGCCGAGCACGAGAAGATGCTGGACGACGCCTGCGAGGTCCTGCGCCGGCTCGGCCTCCACCACCGGGTGGTGCTGCTCTGCGCCGGCGACCTCGGCTTCGCCTCGGCCAAGACCTACGACGTCGAGGCGTGGTGCCCCGGCCAGGACCAGTACCGGGAGATCAGCTCGGTCTCGAACTGCGAGGACTTCCAGGCCCGCCGCATCCGCGTCCGCTACCGCGGCGAGGGCGGGAAGCCCCGCCTGGCGCACACCCTGAACGGCAGCGGCGTGGCGGTGGGACGCACCGTAGTGGCGATCCTGGAGCAGTACCAGCAGAAGGACGGAACCGTGCTCATCCCCGAGGCGCTGCGCCCGTACATGAACGGCCTCGAGCGCATCGCGCCGCAGGCGTTCCCGCGCGGGGTGGAGCGGTAGTCTCGCCGCCGCGACGCGACCGCGGTCGACCTACCGCTGAGGGGCGAAGTTGCGCCGCGCGGTCGACCGGAGCGAGGCGGCACGCCGTCGCACCAGCCCACCCGCTCTAGCCCTCCCGTTCATCGGCCGGGTGGTTGTGCTCCCTCCCTCGGATGCACGTCTCCTCCGACGAGGAGGAGGACGCCGTGTCCGTAAACCTCTCGAGGAAGGTCCCGACGAGGTGGTGAGGCGCGAGGCCCGGGCCGCGCGCCACCGCAGCCGGGTCAGGATTTCGTGCACCAGGAGTGCCCGCGACATCCATCACGTCTAGGTTGAGGACGCTGCGGCCCGTGGGCCCCGGCACCAGGTCGTATGCCTCAAGGTGGGCGCCGGTCGTCGCGGACGTGGAGGCCCGAGACCACGCTCGAGACCGCCAGCCGCTGGTCCCGCGACCGGGCAGCGGCGTGCGCAGCGAGCGCCGGCTCCAGGGCCGCGGGGCCGAACGACTCCAGCGCCTCCAGGAGGGCGCTGTAGAGGATGTCCATCGGGTCGCATCGCGCCAGGACCCGGAGCATGGGCTCGATGGCCTCGGCCGCGCCGAGATCCCGCAGCAGGGTCGCCGCGTGGACCGGGACGTGGCCGCCGCCTGGCGCGCCGCTTCGGGCCAGCTCGTCGTCCTCCAGGATCTCGATGAGGGCGGGGATCGCGCCCGGTCCGAGATCGCGAATCGTCCTGGCCACCGGCTCCGGCAGCCGTTCGCCGCCGCTCGCGAGCTGCGCCACGAGATCGCCGGTCACGTCCGTTCGGGCCGCTTCGCCTGGCATGCGTGTCTCCGATCCAGCTCGAGCCGCGAGGTGGCAGGCTCGGGCTTCTGTTCCGATACCACCCGGACCTGACACAGGGGGGTCGGCGGGACGCGGTCGCTCGAGGGGCCGGCCGGCGCCGACATTGCGCTTGGCCTTGCCTTGGCCCTTGATCCCGGCCGCGCGTATACCTTATATGGGCGGGCCCGGCTCAGGGGCGGTGTGCCCCTCACCGGCAGAAGCGAAGGCGGAACCAGGGGTTTCGGAGGAGTGGCCGAGCGGTCGAAGGCGGCGGTCTTGAAAACCGCTGAGGGCTCACGCCCTCCGAAGGTTCGAATCCTTCCTCCTCCGCCAGGACGAAGGACTACGTGAAGGAGACAGGTTCGGGAAAGGTGGCCGAGAGGCCGAAGGCGCTGGTTTGCTAAACCAGTATACGGGAAACCGTATCCAGGGTTCGAATCCCTGCCTTTCCGCCAGTTGAGATGACGATGACCCGTGGAGCGGGGCTCGCCCCCCGCCGACGTAGGTCGGGGGGCTTCGTTCCCCGCCAGTGAAGACATAGACGTTCGCGCCCTTAGCTCAGTTGGATAGAGCGTCGGACTACGAATCCGAAGGCCAGAGGTTCAAATCCTCTAGGGCGCGCCAAGTCAGGGGCCGGGACTTCCAGGGGATTCTCGACTGGGGTCCCGGCCCTCTTTTTCACGGCAAGTATGGTCGTCAGCAAAACGTCAGCAAACGGGCTGGCGGTCAGATCCGACCATGATCAGACTCTGCTCCCAGTGAGGCAACGGCACGCCTTCACTTGAATGCAGAATCAGAGCATGTGCGCGTGTCGCGGAGCGACGCGGCCCGCTTCGACCGACGAGGTCCGCGCTTCAGCAGCCCCCGTTTTCGTCGCCATCTTCGTCGCGCTCTTCAGGATCGCAACGGCAGGAATCGGATGTTTCGAGCCGGTCGATCGGACGCTGTTTCGGCTTCAGTGCTTCGCCTCTGTCCGTGATGATGCCGAGGAGCCGACTCGCTTCAGGGCCTTTGAGCAACAGCCATCGACCCCGCCGTCCATCCACATCACCATTCTGCTGGTACCCGAAGACGGCGTACGCATCGATCTCGTCGGCGCGAGCAGGGTGCTGCACGTCGCGGAGCAGCCCCACGATTTCTTCATCTATCGGGATCCCGGCACCTGCCGCGGTGAAGATGTTGTCGAGCAGCATGCACGCGTCACGTGCAAACGCCGTCGCTGCGGAAACGCCTCGACTAAGGCGAACGGTCTCCCCATTCACTTCGTACTTCGACGACTTCCGCCTGCCCGCGATGTCTAGAATCCAGTCCGCGCTGTGAAGCTTCCCAACATGCTGGTACCCGATCAGGCTTCCGCTCTCGCGGATCGGAACGAGATGCATCGGAGTTGCCGGCCTCTCGCGCATGAACTGGTACCGCTCCCCCTTCAGGCCGTCGTACGCGTTCTCGAAGGTCATCAGCTTCTTGACGCGTCCGGCCCACAGGACCTTCCTCACTCTCTGGGCGTTCCCGCCATTCAGCCCGACTAGGTAGATCCTCTCTGTCGGAATCACGGAACGTGCGCCCTGGCTAAGGAAGCGCTTGCGCAGATCACTGCGGAGGTTCTTCTTGCACGGTCCGAAGAAGATCTCCTGCTCGTCGATCGCGAACGGAACCGAACGTTCACACACGTCCGGATCGGTCGACGCTGCCATAATGTACAGGTAGACGTGCATCTGCTCCCCTCGTCCAACCGCGGCGGGTGTCAGTGTATCGTGTAGTAGCAGCCGCAGCAGCAGCGTTCCGCACGGAGCAACTGGCCGCGATCTTCGGCAGGCGATGGAATTGTCACAGGCCCAGAGAAACACTCGAAAACCGACATGAAGTGGATTTCGACGGTCGCCGTCGAGGCGAACGGCATCCGGGTCGGCACTCAGGCCTGGGAGTGGCCCGCGATCCAGGACGTGTCGCGCACCGACTTCCTTGTTGTAGGTCGCCTCACACTGCGGGTCGTCGATGGCACCCGGATGGCCGCCTGGGGCTCCAGGTCCGCCGCGAAGGCAATCGAGCGCGCCGTGGAAGAAGGGCTCAGCTCGTGGGCGACCGCCTCGAAGACTCGCGTCCTCGAGGCAAGTCAGACTCTCCAGGCCTTTCTCGACAGTGACTGCTATCTATCGCAGCGGCGTGTCATCAGCTTCCAGGCGGCGAACCCGGCGTTGCCCGAATTCGTGCGAGTCGCCCATCGTCTCGCGCGACGCGGAGATGCCGAAGCGCAACGGTTTGCGGAACTCGCGGCCAACTTGCCAGCCACCATCGGGCAGCGCAATCAGGCGTGGTCGGACGCGGAACAAGAACGCTGGCGTCACCTGTTCGACCTCGTCGAGGCGACACCGCTGACTTCCGAGCAACGAAAGGCTGTCGTTGACTTCGAAGACCGAAACCTTCTCGTGGCCGCCGCAGGTTCGGGAAAGACCTCGACGCTCGTCGCCAAGATTGCCTACGCCGTCCGGAAGGGGCTGGCACGTCCAGAGGAGGTCCTCGCTCTCGCCTTCAACAGGAAGGCGGCGATGAAACTCAGGGAACGGATCGCCTCCCGGCTCGCCGACATCGACGGCTCGGCGTCGATTTGCTCCGAGACGTTCCACGGGCTGGGCTACCGCATCCTTGCCCAGGAGCGACGACCCGCCATCGAGCAAGACCGCGACAGGCTCATCGCCGACGTCTACGAGCACTTGCGTACGACGGACGGAGAGTTCAGGCGCGAAGTGGTTCGCTTCGTCCTGAACTTCACCCCGGACCTCGTTGATCCGACCAAGTTCTCCTCCTACGAGGAATACCTTCTGCACCTGCGGGATCAGGAAGGCCGGGCCGGGAGGAACGGGCGCCGCGTCGCAACGTTGAGCGGACATCACGTTGCCTCGCTGGAGGAGATGAAGATTGCCAACTGGCTCTTCACGCACGGCGTGCGGTTCGAGTACGAGAAGTCCTACCCGTTCGCCGAAGCATCCCACGACAGGCGCGGGTACACCCCCGACTTCTACTACCCGGACATCGACGTCTGGCACGAGCACTTTGGCGTCGATGCCGCTGGCCGCCCACCGCCATGGTTCCGCGAGGCGGACGAGTACGTGGCGGGGATGAAGTGGAAGCGAGAGTGTCACGCCGCCTTCGGGACACGCCTCGTCGAGACCACCAGCGCCATGTTCTCCGACGGGAGCGTCTTCGCCAAGCTCGAGCAGGCGCTCAGGGCTCATGGCCAGCCGCTCAAGGAGCTGTCGCCAGGTGAAGTCGATGCCCTGCTCGGCAAGGAGTCCCACCGCGACTTCGCCGCGTTGCTAACGACCTTCATCGCCCACTGGAAGTCGCGGCGGTTCCCGTTCGAGGATCTCATGGAGCGAGGGTCCGCTCGTGATCGCGCCTTTCTACCGATCTGCAGGCGGGTATACGAGGAGTACTCGCGGCGCCTAGACGAGGAGAGACGTTTCGACTTCGACGACCTCATTCTCGAGGCGACCGAACGGGTACGCCGTGGGGAGTGGCGGTCGCCGTTCAAGTTGATCCTCGTCGACGAGTTTCAGGACATTTCCGTCGCGCGCTCGCAATTCCTCAAGGCACTGCTCGCGCAGCACGACGATGCCGCCCTCTTCTGCGTGGGCGACGACTGGCAGGCCATCAACGGGTTCGCCGGCTCGGAGCTTGCCATCATGCGCAACTTCGAGCGGGAGTTCGGCCGGAGTGCGGTGAACTACCTCACGCAGACGTTCAGATCGAACCAAGGCATCTCGGATGCCGCCAGGAGGTTCATCGAGCGAAATCCGGCCCAACTCAGGAAGAAGGTCCTTTCGCACGACAAGACCGTCGCAGATTGCATTCGGATCGTCCGCTGCTCCGGCGAAGACGACTACCGCGCGAAGTACGAGGCCATCGCAGAGGAGCTCGCCGGCGCCGGGAAGATCAAGGTGCGCATCATGGGGCGCTACCGGAAGCAGCAGAGCCGGGTCACCCTGGACGCCTTCAAGCGAGCAGGCCAGAGCATTGACGCCGAGTTCGACACGGTGCACGCCTCCAAAGGCCTGCAAGCGGACTTCGTGGTCCTGGACCGCGTCGAGGGGCGAGGACGGTTCGCGTTTCCGTCGACCATCCAGAACGACTCGGTGCTCCGCCTCGTGATGCCCGAGCGGGAGCCATTCCCAAACGCCGAGGAGCGCAGGCTGATGTACGTTGCGCTCACCCGGGCCAGGCGTCGGGTCTACGTCCTCACCAGGAGGGGGCAAGAGTCGACCTTCGTCACCGAACTCGAAGAGACCCAACGAAGCGGCAGCAGCGGCGGCGGCGAGACGATGTACGCCTGTCCGTACTGCAAGAACGGAGTGAGGATTCGCAGGAACGGGAAGTACGGCCAGTTCTGGTCGTGTTCCCGATTCCCCTACTGCACAGGCAAGCCGCCCGGGGCAATCCAACGCCCGGGGAACCAAAGGCTAG
>DASTPH010000136.1:0-44808 GCA_035762305.1 Anaeromyxobacteraceae bacterium | reverse complement strand
CGGCGCGCCGCTCCCTCCTCGCCGCCGCCGGGGTGGCCGCGGCGCTCTCGCTGGCGGCGGTCCCCTACTTCGTGGTGCGGGGCCTCGACGTCTCGGTGGCCCCGGTGGCCCGCTGGTTCCCGGTGGGGACCCCCCCGGCGCACGTGGCGCTCACCATGAGCCGGGTCCTGGGCGAGTACCTCCGGATCCTGGCTTTTCCGTCCTTTCTGGGCGGCGACTTCGCCTACGCCGTCCGCCTCCCGACCCTCTCCGCGCCGACCGCGGGCTTCTGGATCGCCAGCGCCGCCTGGGTCGCAGCGCTGGCGGGGGGCGCGGCGCTCCTCCTCTCGCGGCGCGCGCCGCTGGAGGGGGCGGGCGTGCTCTGGACCTTCGCGGCGCTGGCGCCGGTGCTGCAGCTCGTGCCGGTGGGAGTGCTGCTGGCTGAGCGGCTGCTCTACCTGCCCTCGGCTGGCTTTTGCCTGGCGGCCGGGGCGGGGCTGGCGAGGCTGCTTCCCGCGGCCGGGGCCGCGGCCGCCGCTTCCGAAGCCGCCGCGGCGCCGGCTCCGCCGCCCGCCTGGGCGCGCTCCTGGGCGGCGGCCGCCGCGGCGGCGATCGTTGCGCTCCTGGCGGCGCGCACGGCGGTGCGGACGCTCGACTGGCGAAGCGAGGTGGCCTTCTGGGAGTCGGAGCTCGAGAAGGCGCCGCGGCAGGTGGTGGTGAACAACAACCTGGCGGTGGCCCTGAGCGCCCGCGGCGAGGACGCGCGCGCCGCCGAGCGGCTGGAGGTGGCGCTGGCCGAGAACCCGTACTACTGGCGCGCCTGGGTCAACCTGGGCATCGCCAGGCGACACCTGGGCGAGCGCGAGCGGGCCCGGACGGCGTTCCTGCGCGCCATCCGGATCGCGCCCGGCCAGACCGCCCCCCTGCTCCACCTGGCGCTCTTCCTCGAGGACGAGGGAGACTCCGCCGGCGCCGCGGCGCTCCTCTCCCGGGCGCGCGCCCTCCAGCCGGAGGACGCCGGCCTGGCGCGGACGCACGGCCAGGTCCTAATGCGGGCCGGGCGGCGCGAGGAGGCGCGCGCCGCGCTCGAGGCCGCGCTGCGGCTCGATCCGCACGACGCCGAGAGCCGGCGGGCCCTCGCCGGACTGGGCGCCCCCCGCTGACGCCGCCGGACCGGCGGAGGCGCAGGTCGCCGGTCGGAGATCGGCCGAGGCGTGTGCCCGGCCATGCCGGAAACGGCGCCGGTCGGGGCCGATATGCTCGATGGGCCGCTGGATGGGGGCGCGGCACCGCGCCCAGGGCGGCGCTGCCGACGGAGGCGCCGGCACCGTCGAGACCGCCATCTTCGGCCTGTTCGGCCTCCTCATCGCGTTCACCTTCTCCGGCGCCTCGGGCCGCTTCGACCACCGCCGCGACCAGATCGTGACCGAGGCCAACGCCATCGGGACGGCCTACCTGCGCATCGACCTCCTCCCCCCCGAGGCGCAGCCGTCCCTGCGGGCCCTCTTTCGCGAGTACCTCGGCTCCCGGATCGCCACCTACCAGAAGCTCCCCGACCTCGAGGCGGCGAAGGCGGAGTATGACCGGAGCGTGGGCCTGCAGGGCGAGATCTGGACCCGGGCCGTCGCGGCTGCGCGCTCGGTGGAGAACCCTGCCGTGCCGAGCCTGGTGGTCCCGGCGCTCAACGACATGTTCGACATCGCCACCGCCCGCCTGGCCGCGACGCGGATGCACGTACCGCTGGTGATCGTGGTGCTGCTCTTCGGGCTCGCCCTGGCCGCGGCCATGGTGGTCGGCTACTCCACCTCCCAGGACCAAGAGCGCAACTGGTTCCGCACCGTTCTCTTCGCGGTGGTCATCTCCGTCTCCGTCTACGTCATCCTGGACCTGGAGTTCCCCCGCTTCGGCCTCATCCGCGTCGACGCCGCCGACCATCTGCTGGTCGAGCTGCTCGAGCAGATGAAGTGAGCCCCTGAGCCGCTCCACCTGGCCGGGATCTCGGCCCCGGCCCGGCGACGGTGGGCCCTCACTGGGTGCGCCGCTCGACCTCCTTCTGGCCCCGCTCCACCGCGGCGTCGGCCTTGGCGCTCGCGTCGCGCACCTCGACCGTCACCTTGGGGATGCGCCCGGTGAACCGCGACCTCGCCTCCGATCCGACGGCCTCCACCACCGGCGTGCCGAGATCGATGCCCACATCCGCGGTCTCGTCGGCAGAGAACATGACGCCCTGGGTGTGCTCCACCCGCCCCTGCGCTACCTTCTGCCCGTCCACGAACAGCGTCCCCACCCCGCCCTTGCCCATCCCTCCGCCGTCGTAGGCGAAGTCCAGCTTGACGGTGTGCTTCCCGGGCTTCAGCGGCTGCGCCGCGGCGATGGTGGTGCGCTGCAGGCCGAGGAAGTTGTAGTCGTAGGCCGGCACGCCGTTCTTCACATAGAGCGCCCAGCCGCCGAAGCGGCCGCCCTGCACCAGGATGGCGCCGTTGCCGCCCCCGGCCGGCACCTCGACCTCGGCGGTGATGGTCTTGGACTTGTTCTTCACGTTGATGAAGACGTTCTCCAGCATCCCGGTCATGCCCTCGGCGAGCGTCAGCGAGGTGCGTCCGGCCATGAGGTCGGGGCGACCGATCATCGCCGCGATGCCCCGCTCCATCAGCCGGTCGTCGATGGGCAGGACGTGGCGCTTCTCGGCCTCGCTCATGAAGAGCGCCTGCAGGTCCGCCAGCTTCTTCGGGTTCTTCGCCGCCACGTCGGCCGCCAGGCTGAAGTCGGCGCGCGTGTCGTAGAGCTCCCAGACGTCGTCCTTCAGTGGGTGGCGTCCCTGCATTTCCCAAGGGGCCCGGTGGATGGTGCGCGCGAACCAGCCGTCGGCGTAGATGGCGCGGTTGCCGGCGATCTCGAAGTACTGCACCGTGTGGCGCTCCTTGGCCTTGGCGTCGTCGAAGGTGTAGGCCAGGCTCACGCCCTCCATCGGGATCTGGGGCGTGCCGTCGACCACCTTGGGCTCCGGCAGGCCGGCCGCCTCCAGGATGGTCGGCGCCACGTCGATGACGTGTGCGAACTGGGTGCGGATCCCGTTCTTGGCCTGGATCCGCTTGGGCCAGTGGATCACCAGGCCGTTGCGGGTGCCGCCGAAGTCGGACGCCACCTGCTTCATCCAGCCGAAGGGCGCGTCGAAGGCCACCGACCAGCCGGCCGCCATGTGTGGATAGGTCTCGGGGCTGCCCCACTTGTCCATCACCTTGAGGAGGTCCGGTACCGTCTCGTGGACTCCGTTGAAGTAGGTGTACTCGTTGAACATCCCGTTCTCGCCGCCCTCGCCGCTCGTGCCGTTGTCACCGGCGATGTAGAAGACGAGGGTGTTGTCGGCCTGGCCGGTGGCCTCGACCGCCCGGAGCAGCCGGCCGATCTCGTGATCGGTGTAGTCGAGGTAGGCGGCGAAGACCTCGGCCTGGTGCGCGAAGAGGCGCTTCTCGTCGGCCGACAGCTTGTCCCAGTCCTTGATGGCCTTCGGCTTGGGAGCGAGCTTCGTGCCCGGCGGGACGACGCCGCGCTTCACCTGCCGGTCGAGCGTCTCCTTGCGGATCGCGTCCCACCCCTTGTCGAATTTGCCCTTCCAGCGGGCGATCCACTCCGGGGGCACGTGGTGCGGGGCGTGGGTGGCCCCCGGCGCGAAGTAGACGAAGAAGGGCTTGTCGGGCGTGATGGCCTTCTGGAACTGGATCCAGGCCACTGCCTTGTCGGTCATGTCCGTCATGAAGTGGTACTTCGGGTCGTCGGGCAACTCCACCTGGGTGACGCCGTCGTAGAGGTAGGGCGCCCACTGGTTGGTCTCGCCCCCGATGAAGCCGTAGAACCTGTCGAAGCCCTGGTGCGTGGGCCAGCGGTCGTAGGGACCGGAGACGCTGGTCTCCCAGACGGCGGTCTCGTGCCACTTGCCGAACGCCGCGGTGCTGTAGCCGTTGAGCCGCAGCGTCTCCGCCAGCGGCGCGGTCGAGTCGGGGATCTGGCCGGTGGCGCCGGGGAACCCGGTGGCCATCTCGGTGATGAAGGCCATGTTGACGGTGTGGTGGTTGCGCCCGGCCTTGAGGGCGGCCCGCGTCGGCGAGCACAGCGCCGTGGTATGGAAGTTGTTGTATCGCAGCCCGCCCTGGGCCAACCCGTCGAAGGTCGGAGTGGCGATCGGGCCGCCGAAGGTGCTGGTGGCGCCGAACCCCAGGTCGTCGATGAGGACGATGACCACGTTGGGGGCGCCGGGCGGAGCCTTGACGTCGTGCCGGGGCGGCGGCTTCGCGTTCCGCGCGTCGAGCTCCTGGTACAGGGGGCGCTTCGGCTCCTGGATCGGCAGCACGGCCCGGTCGGGCGCGTCGCCGGCGAGCGCGGATCCGGCCGGAACCAGCGATGCGGTGAGCAGGGCCGCGAGCAGTCGTGACCGAAAGGCGATCATGTGTCGTTCTCCCCTCTGGCCGGCGGCCGGACGCCGCCTGCCGCCGCGTGGAGCGGCGTGGCCGGAGAGCTAACGCCGGCGGCCGCGGGGGTGACGGCCCTTTCGGGGCGCTCTCGGAGAGCGTTGCCGCTTGGGTCCGCTAGAACGGATGCACGAAGAGCCCGCTCCGCAGCTTGGGCTCGAACCAGGTGCTCTTGGGCGGCATGATGAGCCCGGCGTCGGAGACCGCCATCACCTGGTCCACGCGGGTGGGGAAGAGGTGGAAGGCCGCCGACCAGCCCTCCTCGCGCGCCCGGCGCTCCAGCTCCCTGGCCCCGCGGATGCCGCCCACGAAGTCCACGTTCCGGTCGCGGCGCGGGTCGGCGATGCCGAAGATGGGGCCGAGCACCTGGTCCTGCAGGATGGAGCAGTCGAGCGAGGCCACCGGGTCCCTGGCGTCGTAGCTCCCGGGCCTCGCCCGGGCCCGCCACCAGCGGCCGCCCAGGAAGATCCCGAAGGCGAGCGGCCCCTCCGGCTCGGGGCGCACCGCCGGCTCGAGGGTCATCACCTTCTCCAGCTCGGCGAGCAGGGCTTGCGGGCTGCGGCCGGCGGCATCCCTCGCCACCCGGTTGTAGGCCAGGATCTGCATCTGGTCGTGGGGGAAGATCACCGAGAGGAACAGGCCGTGCTCGCCCGGCCTCCCCTGGCGGGCGGCGTGCACCCGCGAGGCGGCGGCCGAGCGGTGATGGCCGTCGGCGACGTAGAGCGCCGGCACCGCCCGGAACAGCTCCTCGATGCGCCGCCCGGCCTCCGGCGTCGCCACCCAGAGCCGGTGCTCCACGCCGTCGGCGGTGACGAGGTCGTACTCGGGCGCGCCGCGGGTGGCCTCGGCCACCGCCCGGTCGATGGCCGGCACGGCCCGGTAGGTGAGGAACACCGGCTCGTCGTGGGCCGAGAGCACGTCGATGTGCCTGGTGCGGTCGTCCTCCTTGTCGGTCCGGGTCTTCTCGTGCTTCTTCACCTGGTCCCGGTCGTACTCCTCCACCGAGGCGCAGGCTACGAGCCCCGTCTGGCGGTGGGAGCCCATCCTCTGCGCGTACACATAGAGGCGCGGCTCGGGGTCCTGGCGCAGCACGCCGCGGCCCAGGAAGTCATCCAGGTTCTTTCGCCCTTGGAGGTAGACGCGCTCGTCGTGCTCGTCGGTCCCCTCGGGGAGGTCGATCTCCGGCCGCGACACGTGCAGGTAGCTGTCGGGGTTGCCCCGCGCCAGGTCGCGGGCCTCGCGGGTGCTCACCACGTCGTAGGGCGGCGCCGCCACCCGCAGCGCGTTCTCGGGCGCGGGGCGGAGGGCTCGGAAGGGCTTGGCGGTGGCCATGCGGGTGTCCTCGCGGGAGACACCTTCTAACAGATCGCATCGCTCCCGGTCGCGCCTCTGCGGGGCCAGCGGCCAGGCCCCGAGCGAGCCGGGGCTCGACGCTCGCCGCTCGCCCGGCTGGGGCTACCCCCAGATCTTCTCGTCCTTCCCCGCCACGGCGCGGCCGCAGTGGACGCAGGCCTTGGTGCGCTCGCCCACGAGCGCGCTCTTGCCGCCGGGGTAGGTGTGGGAGCAGTCCTTGAGGAGCGCCTCCTCCTGCTCGAGGAGCCCCTTGATGGATTCCTCCAGCTTGAGGATTTCCGCCCGCAGGGCGTCGCGCTTGGCCAGGAGCTCCTCTTGCGTCACGGAGACTTCCTCCCGCCGGGACCTCCCGGCTGTCGCACATCATACTCCATAACCGCGCCCGCAATGCAGCGTGGACTGGGCGAGATGACGGCCGGTCCGCCGGCGCGAGCCGACCCCGCCGCGTCGATGGTGCGGCTCGAAGTCGTCCGGCGTCGGCGAGGGCATGGAAAACTACATGCGCATCCTGCTAGCGTGACAAGAGCACATTGCGCTGGAGGCCGGCCCCGAGACAGCGCCGGCGCAGGCCCCGCCCCGAAGAGAGGTCGCAACGATGCCCGCTCGCCACCTGTTCCTCGCCGTCCTCGCCGCCGCGGCGGCGGGCCTCGTCGCCTGCGGCGACGCCCGCCCGGTCCAAACCACCACCGGCGGCGGCGGCGCATGCACCTCGTGCCACGGCACCAGCGGCCGCACCGGGGCCCTGCCCGGGACCGACCCGAACCTAGCGGCGGCGCCGCCTGTCGCCCCCGCAGGCGAGCCGGCCCAGGTGGTCGGCGCCCACCTGGCCCACCTGAACCCGGCCGCGACAGGCTCCCTCACCGGACCCATCGCCTGCAACGAGTGCCACGTGGTGCCGGCCGACGCCTCGCACGCGACCAACCCGCCGGCCCAGGTCGTCCAGTTCGGCGCGCTCGCCACCACCGGCGGCGCCGCGCCGACCTGGAACAGCCCCGACAAGGTCACCAACACCACCTGCTCCAACGTCTACTGCCACGGCAAATTCAGCTTCGGGAGCGTGTCGGGCACCGCCGCCAACGCACCGAACTGGACGCTCGGCAACCAGGCGGCCTGCGGCTCCTGCCACGGCCTCCCGCCGACCGGCCACATGCCGCTCGGGGGGACCGTCACCCCGGCAACCTGCAACGGCTGCCACCCGGGCACGGTCGACGCCAGCGGGGCCATCATCGTGAGCGCCGCCACCGGGGCGAGCCTGCACATCAACGGCCAGGCGGACGTGTCCATCGGCTCCTGCACGTCCTGCCACGGAACCGCTGGCCGGACCGGAACGCTCGGCGGAACCGACCCGAACCTGGCGGCGGCACCGCCCGTCGCCCCCGCGGGAGAGCCGGCCCAGGTCGTCGGCGCCCACCAGGCCCACCTGAACCCGCCGGCTGGCTCGCTGGCCGGGCCCATCGCCTGCAACGAGTGCCACGTCGTGCCGGTCGACAGCGCCCACGCGACCAACCCGCCGGCCCAGGTCGTCCGGTTCGGGACGCTCGCCACCACCGGCGGCGCCGCGCCGACCTGGAACAGCCCCGACAAGGTCACAAACACCACCTGCTCCAACGTCTACTGCCATGGCAACTTCACGTTCGGCAGCGTGACGGGCACCGTGGCCAACACGCCCAACTGGACCGGGACCAACCAGGCCGCCTGCGGCTCCTGCCACGGGCTCCCCCCGACCGGCCACCTCCCGACCTCGGTGAGCTGCAGCGGCTGCCACCCGGGCACGGTCGACGCCAGCTTCAGCATCATCGTGAATCCCGCGACGGGAGCGAGCCTCCACGTCAACGGCCAGGCGGACGAGGGGGCCCACGCCGATCCGAACTGGGTGACCGCGAGTGGCGGCAACCACACCCTGGCGGCCCTGAACCAGAGCCCGCCGTTCGCGACCTGTCTCACCTGCCACACCAGCTTCGGCGCGGCCGACCCCAACAACGTCGCCGGCAGCTCCTGCAACGCCTGTCACGGCGCGGTCCTGGCCGGGGCCGCGACCACGAACTGGCAGCAGAACTGCGTCTTCTGCCACGGCGACAAGTCGCAGCTCCTGAGCTACGCGGCAGCCGATCAGACGGGCAGGCCGTACATCATCGCGCCTCCCACCGGCGCGGGGGGCGAGACTTCCACCTCCGACCTCGCCGTGGGCGCCCACCAGAAGCACGTGAGCCCGACGGGGAACACGCTCAGCAACGCCTTCCTCTGCTCCGAGTGCCACACGCCGTCGCTGCCGCCGGACATCTCCCAGGCCACCCACCTGACCGCGGACGGCTCGGTGCCCGTCTTGCTGGCAGGCGGGCTCGCCACCAGCGGCGGCGTGCAGGGGTCCTGGACGGCCCCGAGCTGCTCGGCGACGTACTGCCACGGCAACTACAGCTATTACGGGGGCCAGGCAGTGGGGAACAACGCCACCCCGGCCTGGACGACGGTGGATGGCACCTGGGCTGGTTGCGGGACCTGCCACGGCGCGCCGCCGAACACGGGCCACCACTACTTCCACATGTTCAGCGCCGGAAGAAACTGCTCGACCTGCCACAATGGGATTGCAACCGGCAGTGGGACCTCGGCGCCGATCACCAATGGGGCCGTCGTGGGCAAGGCGAGCCACGTGAACGGGGTCGTGGACGTGATCCTCGTCACCGGCCGCACCTGGGACGGAACGGGCTGGTTCAGCGGCT
Organism: Anaeromyxobacteraceae bacterium; assembly: GCA_035762305.1. Taxonomy (GTDB): domain Bacteria; phylum Myxococcota; class Myxococcia; order Myxococcales; family Anaeromyxobacteraceae; genus DASTPH01. The sequence goes on along the minus strand of DASTPH010000136.1, from coordinate 36,293 downwards.
GCGGCACGGGCGTCTGCCACTGACCATACGGCGGGAACGGGCCGTCTCCGCGCGGCCCCATTCCCGTCGAGCCGTCTCGCCCAGAGGCGCCTCCACCTCGGCCGCGCCGTGGAACGAGGGGCGTCTAGCGACTCTCGCGAGCGCCCCGGCGCTCCGGCGGGGCTTGCTCCGCGCGCTTGGCAGGCCACCCCACCAGCCCCCCAGCCAACCCGAAAAACAGCCCGGCGGTCCAGACGCTGGAGGTGAGCGGGCAGGTCCCGGTGCGGCAGCCCACGAAATGGGCGTAGGTGGCTCCACCGGTGGCGCCGAGGGCGGCGCCGAGAGCGGTGCGCCAGTGGGCGCGGGCCAGGTGGAGGAGGGTGGTCATCGGTGGGCCCGAGACTCCAGCCAGTTGGAGCCACGGGAATGATCTTCGGTTCGAGCGCGGGATGACAAGAGGGCCTTCGAATGGGGGGACTCGACGTGGCGGGAGGCCGCACGGAGTGTTAGGTTTCCGCGCCATGTCGGGATCCTGGAGCGCTGAGCCCGCCTCGCCGCGGCCCACCGGCCTACGCTGGCCGGCCCTGCTCTGGGCGCTGCTCCACGTCCCGCTCGTCCTCCTGCTCTTCTCCCCCGCCATCCTCCCGGCGCTGGCGGAGGTCGGCTCCGGCTTCCGCCTGGCGCTCTGGCCCGCCTTGGCCCTGCAAGCGATCGGGCTGACGCTCCTCGGCTTCGCGCTCGGCCTTCCCCTGTCCGTCCGCCCGCGCCTCTACCGGGTCGCGGCGCCGGCGCTGCTGGCGCTGGGCCTAGCGGTGCTGGCCCTCGACGCCCAGATCTTCATCGGCACCAACTTCCACATGAACCGGTTCGTGCTGCGCTCGCTGTTCCAGCCCTCGGCGCTGAGGGAGATCGGCATCCCGGCCCGGGAGGCGGCCGTGGCGGCCGCGGTCGGCCTGGCGTTCATCGTCGCCGACACCGCCGCCGGGGCCTGGTTCCTCCGGCGCTTCGCCTCGGCCCGCCGCGCCTGGCCGTTGGCGCTGGCGCTCGCCGGGGCCGTGGCGGCCGAGCGGCTCTTCACCGCTGCCATGGTCTGGACCGGCGGCGGCCCGGTCCTGGCCGCGAGCCAGTCCCTCCCGCTGCAGCCGCCGCTCCCGCTGGGACCGGTCCTGGATCGCATCGCTGGCCGTCCGTCCGATCCGCTCCGGGGGCTCTCGCTGGAGGGTCGGGGCCATCTCCCCCCGGGCGCGACCCCGGCCTCGGTGCGGTTCCAGCGGCGGCCCGACGTGGTGCTGGCGCTGGTGGAGAGCTTGCGAGCGGAGTTCCTCGAGCCCGACACCATGCCGCGCACCTCCGAGCGCGCCAGGTCCGGGGCGGTCTTCGAGCGGCACGTGGCGGCGGCCAGCGCCACCACCTACACGGTGTTCGGTCTGCTCTACGGGCTCGAGGCCCGAAACGCCGAGGCGGTCCTCGCCTCGGGCCGGCCTCCGCTGCTCTTCGGGGCGCTCAAGGCCAACGGCTACCGCGTCCACATCCTGGCCGCCTCCTCGGTGGACTGGATGGGGCTCAAGGAAACCGCCTTCGCCGAGGTGGCGGGCGATCTCGAGACCGCCTTCCCGGGTGCGAGCGGCTCCGAGCGCGACGAGGTGCTCATGGCGCGGGCGCGCGCGTTTCTCGAGTCCGCCGGCGACGAGCCGCTCTTCCTCATGCTCTTCTTCGACGGGACGCACTTCGGCTACAGCTATCCGCTCCGCTCGGCGCGCCTCGAGCCGGTGTGGGACGGCCAGAGGAGCCTGGAGGCCACCCGGGCCCCGGGCCACCTCATCGAGCGCCGGGCCCGCAACGCGGCCTACGAGGTCGACTGGAAGCTCGACGAGCTGCTCCGGCTGGTGGAGGCCAGGCGGGGCCGGCGGCCGCTGGTGTTCCTGACCGGCGACCACGCCGAGGAATACAAGGAGAAGGGCCGGCTCGGGCACGGCTCGGGCGTGAACCGCGAGCAGGTTCACGTCCCCATGGCGGTCATGGGCGAGGGCGTCCCGCCCCTGCGTCACGACGGGGTCACCTCCCACGTGGACTTCGTGCCCACGCTGTTCCGGCTCCTCGGCGACCGCACGCCGCCCGAGCGCTACGCCGACGGCGTCGACATGTTGCAGGCCTCGCCCGATCGCTTCGCCCAGACCACGGTGGGGTGGCAGCCGGTCCACGCGCTGGTCTCGCGCGACCTCAAGGTGGCCTTCGGCGGCCTGCAGGGGACGGTGGTCACCGACTTCGACGACCGGCCGCTCGAGGACGGCAGCGCCCGCGCCGCGGCACGCCTAGGCGAGCTGCTCCGGGCCCTGGGCCGCTCGCCGGCCATGGCCATGGGTCGCTGAGCGCGCTGCACCCTACCCCGGGCGCAGGGCGCTGCGCTCGGCCCGGGTCGCGATCCGGTCCAGGATCCAGCTGGCCAGGCTCACCACCAGCCCCCCCAGCACCGCCGCCCAGAGTCCTCGCACCTCGAAGCCGAGCCCCAGGGCGCTCGAGAGGGCCGCGGTGAGCCAGAGCATGAGGCCGTTCACCACCAGCCAGAAGAGCCCCAGGGTCACGAGCAGCAGCGGCAGCGACAGGAGCAGGGTGAGCGGCCTCACCACCGCGTTGACCACCGCGAAGACCGCCGCCACGCCCAGGAAGGCGATGACGCCGCCGTGGAAGGAGAGGCCTGGGACGATCCGCACCGCCACCCACAGCGAGGCGGCGGTGACCAGCAGGCGGAGGAGCGGACGCACCTCGGCATCCTAGCCCCCCTTCGGCGGAGCGGTCAGCGGCCCGGTCGGGGCGCGGGACGTCAGGCCCCCCATCGGATGAACGCGCCGTCGCGGCCCCGGAGCCCTGGCCGAACCCCGAAGGGGGTGGCGCCAGGGGTTCGAGATTCCACGCCCGCTCCAACGCCCGTTCCAACGGTCGGGCCGCAGACTCCCGGCTCAGGATCGAGACGCCCTCGAGGGCAGGGCGAGCGCAAGGAGGACGACATGACCTACGACGTCGCCATCGTCGGAGCGGGCTCGGCTGGATGCGTACTGGCGGCGCGCCTGAGCGAGGAACCCGGACGGTCGGTCCTGCTCCTGGAGGCGGGTCCCGACTACCCCACGGAGGCCGATCTCCCGGAGGACGTTCGCCGCGGCTTCAACCCCACCTTCAGCCACGACTGGGGCTTCGAGAGCGAGCCTGGCGCCCTCCATCGGTCGATCCCGATGACGCGCGGAAAGCTGGTGGGCGGCTGCTCCGCGACCAACGCGTCCTTCGCGCTCCGGGGAGCTCTCGGCGACTACGACGAATGGGCGGCGCGCGGCAATCCGGGCTGGTCGTTCGACGAGGTCCTTCCCTCCTTCCGCCGGCTCGAGAGCGACCGCGATTTCGACGACGGGTGGCACGGTCGAGCCGGCCCGGTCCCCATCAGGCGGTATGCCGAAGACGAGCTGGTGCCGGAGCAGCGGGCATTCCTCGCCGCTTGCCAGGCGCTGGGCCATCGAGCCGTGGCCGATCACAATGCGCCCGGGGCAACCGGGGCCGGACGCCTGCCCACCAATGCCGTGGCCGGCGTCCGGCAGAGCACCGCGCTCACCTATCTCGCGGCGGCTCGCGGCCGACCCAACCTCACCATCCGTAGCGACGTCCTCGTCGACCGGGTCCTGTTCGACGGCCGGCGCGCCACGGGCATCCGCCTGGCCGGACCCGCCGAGACCATCCGGGCGCATCGCGTCATCCTGGCGGCCGGGGCCTTCGGCAGCCCGGCCATCCTGATGCGCTCCGGCATCGGGCCGGCCCGGCACCTCGGGTCCCTCGGCATCGAGGTGCTGGCCGATCGGCCTGGAGTGGGGCAGAGGCTCGGCGACCACCCGAGGCTCGGCCTTCGCTTCGCCACGGCGCCGCCGCCTCACCCCGAGGAGCGTCCCGGCTGCCAGGCCATCCTCACGCTCAAGAGCTCCGACGCCCTCGCCGGGCACGACCTGCAGGTCTTCCCCTGGACCATCTACGCGGCCGATGGGACGGCGAGCCCCAGCGGGGGCGTCCTGACCATCCACGCCTCCCTGGTGAAGCCGCGGTCCATGGGATGGCTGCGCCTTCGCTCCAGGGACCCTGGCCAGGCGCCGCTCATCGACCCGGCCTACTTCGCCCATCGCGAGGACATGCCGCGCATGGTTCACGCCGTCCGCGTCGCGCGGCGGCTGGCCAGGACGCCGCCGCTGGCGGCCCTGATCCTCGAGGACCTGAGCCCGGTGCCACGGGGAGACGACACCGCCGCCGCACTCGAGGCCCTGATCCGGGCCGAGGTCGGCACCTACTACCATCCGGTGGGAACCTGCGGCATGGGACCGGCCTCGGATCGGATGGCGGTGGTGGACGCCCGCGGGAGCGTGCATGGCGTCGAGCACCTGTCGGTGGTGGACGCCTCGATCATGCCCACCATCCCGGCGGCGAACACCAACCTGCCGACCATCATGGTGGCCGAGCGCTGTGCGGGCTGGCTCAGGGGCCGTTAGACGAAGGGCGACGGATAGGACGGTGAAAAAGATGCCACGGTTTCTCGTCGAGGTGGGACATGACAACGAAACCAGCGCCTGCGCGCGCGCGGTGCGAGTGTTTCTCGCCAGCGGCTCCCATTTCCTGACGCACGCGGACTGGGGCTGCCTGGACGGGGTGCACAGCGCGTGGATTACGGTGGACGCGGACGACCGGCACCAGGCGCTGGCCCTCGTGCCTCCCGCCTTTCGATCTCGCGCCAGGATCGTCGGGTTGAACCAGTTCACCCTGGAGCAGGTGGACGCGATCCTCGATCACCACCGGCGGACGTCCTAGCGCCGCTGTCAGACCCGCCTGTCATATTCCCCACCGTGAAGCTGCGGCGGTTCGTGACCCTGGATCTGGAGACCGTGGCCGACGAGGGATTGGTCTCGGCGGTGGACGGCGTCCCGTCGCGGCCCTACCCGGAGCAGCTGTCGCGGCTCCTGGAGGCCCGGCGCGCCCGCTCCGGCGGCCGCTCGGACTTCCTGCCCCTCCCCTACCACCGCCCGGTGGCGGCTTGCCTCCTCGAGGCCGAGGAGCGGGACGGGGTGCTGCGGGTGGTGGAGGTGGCCTCCTGGACCGACCGGCGCGAGCCTGAGGCGGCTTTCCTTCGCCGCACCTGGCAGCGGCTGGCGGGCCGTACCCTCATCACCTTCCACGGCCGGGGCTTCGACCTGCCCGTGCTGGAGCTGCGCTCGCTCAAGCACGGCGTCCCGGCCCCGCGCTGGTTCCGCGAGGCCCGCGAGGCCGGCTCTCAGGAGCACCTCGACCTGCTGGAGCGGCTCTCCAACTCCCGGGCCGCGCCCAGCGCGCCGCTCGACCTCTACGCCAAGCTGGTGGGCCTTCCCGGCAAGGAAGAGGTGGCCGGCCGGGACGTGCAGGCGCTCTACGCCGAGGGGGCGCTCGACCGCATCGCCGCCTACTGCATGACCGACGTGGTCCAGACCTGGCTGCTCTTCCTGCGCTTCCGGCTGGTCGAGGGAACGCTCTCGGAAGACGGCTACGCCGAGAGCGCGCGGTCGGCGCTCGAGGACCTGCCCGGGTTCCTGGCCCGGCTCAGCCCGGGCGAGCGCGAGGTGCTCGAGGGCTACCTGGAGCGCTGCGCCGCCTTCTTCGAGGGCCAGCGGGCGGCCCGGCCGGCGCGTACCGGATAGCCCGCCCGCCGGCGCTCGCCGGCAGCGCGCCCGCGCCCTCGCCGGTCCCGCCTGGTCCTCCCGGCTGCTACAATGCCGCGCCGTGAACGACCGGCCGCCGAGCCTGCGCGCCGTGTGGGCGGTGGCGGCCCTGGCGGCGCTGCTCAGGGCCCTGGCCTTCGGTGGCCTGGAGCTGTACACCGACGAATCCTACTACTGGCTCTGGTCGCAGCGGCCGGCCCTCGGCTACTACGACCACCCGCCCATGGTGGCCTGGCTCATCTGGCTCTCGCGCCAGGCGGTGCCGGGCGAGCTCGGCGTCCGCCTGCTCTTTCTCGCCTGCGGCGGCCTGGCGGTGTCCTTCGCCGGGCTCGCCGCCCGCGAGCTCTCGGACCACCCGCGCGCCCCCCTGTGGGCGGCGCTCCTCGCCGCCAGCGCGCCGCTCCTCACCATCACCGGGGCGCTGGCGCTTCCGGATGCGCCGGTGGAGGCGGCCTACGCAGCCGGCACCTGGCTCCTGGCCCGGGCCCGTGGGCGGCGCTGGGCCTGGGCCGGCGCCGCGGTGGGGCTGGCGCTCCTCTCGAAGTTCACGGCCGCCCTGCTGGCCCCGGCCCTCCTGCTCCTCGTCGCCTGGGACCGGGAGCTGCGCCAGGAGCTCCGCACCCCCTGGCCCTGGCTGGGGGCCGGGGTGGCGCTGGCCCTCTTCGCCCCGTGCCTCGCCTGGAACGCCGCCCACGACTGGGTGGCCATCCGCTTCCAGCTCTGGCACGGCTTCCGGGGCGGAGGTTCGCTCACCGGCTTCCTCCTGTACCTGGGAGCCCTCCTGGCCGGGGCCGGGCCGGTGGCGCTCGCGCTCGGCGCCACGGCGCTGGCGCGCGCCCGGACCTCTCCGGAACGCCGCGTCGCCGCCGCCACCCTGCTCCCGCTGGCGGTGACCCTGTACTCGGCCATGCGCGGGCCTGTGGAGGCCAACTGGGGAGCGCTGACCTTCCCCGGCCTCGCGGCGGCGGCCGGCGCCGGGCTGACCCGCCTGCGTCCTGCCCTGGCCCGCGGGCTCGTCGCCGGCTCGGTGGCCGTGAGCGTGGCCGTGGCCGGCCTCTACGCCGCCGAGATCCGGCGGCCGCGGCTCATCCCGCCGGCGGCCCCGGTGGTGGAGCGATTCCGGGGCCAGGCGGACTTCGCGCGCGAGGCGCGGGCGGCCGCGGCGCGAGCCTGCTCCTCCCTGGGCAGCCCGGCGGGCTGCGATCCGGCCGACCCGTTCGTCTTCACCAGCACCTACCAGGTCGCCTCGCAGCTCGCCTTTTACGCCGGCTGGCGCCGCTTCGGCCCGGCCCAGGCCCGCCCCTCCCAGCTCGACCTGTGGGGCGAAGCCCCTCCAGCGGGAACGGCCTTCCTCTTCGTCGGTCCGGGCGACCCTCCGGAGGCGCCGGCGCGCCTCTTCCGCGCCGAGGGCGAAGGGCAGCCCGTCACCTTCCAGGTCCAGGTCGAGGGGCAGGTGGTGCGGACCGGCGGGGTGACGGCCTTCGCCCGCTTCCTCGGGCCGCGTTTCCGGCCGCTCCCGCCATGACGCCGGAGGCGCGCCCCCAACTCGAGGTCTGGCTCGAGCGCTGGTTTCCCTGGCTGGCCCTGGCCGCGGTGGTCGCCAACCTGTCCGGAGCTTGGCTCCCGCTCCTCGACGACGATCCAGCGCTCTTCGCCTCCATCGCCAGGACCATGGCCGAGAGCGGCGACTTCGTCCGGCTGACCTACGGCGAACTCGACTGGCTCGACAAGCCGCACTTCCCGTTCTGGATGGCGGCGCTCTCCTTTCGCGCCTTCGGCGTCAGCGCCCTGGCCTACCGGCTGCCCGCGCTCGCCTTCTGGGGCCTGGGCGCCGGCTACACCTTCCTCCTGGCGAGGCGCCTCGGCGGCGGCGCGGCAGGGCGCCTGGCGGTGCTGATGCTCCTCGCCGCGCAGCACCTGGTGATGGCCAACGCCGACGTCCGGGCCGAGGCCTACCTGGTCGGGCTCGTCACCGGGGCGGTCTACCACTTCCTCCGGGCGCAAGAGCCCCGCTCCGGAGTCCACCTGGTCCTCGGCGCCGCGCTCTCCGGGTGCGCGGTCATGACCAAGGGGGCGGTGGCGCTGGTTCCGGTGGCCGGCGCCCTGCTGGGGCACTGGGCCTCGCGGCGCGAATGGAGGGAGCTGCTCCGGCCGCGCTGGTGGATCGCGGCCGCGCTGGTGTTGGTTTTCATCCTGCCGGAGATCGTCTGCCTCGCCGTCCAGTTCGGATCGCGGCCGGCGGCGGGGGGCCCGGCCGTGGGGCGCAAGGCCATCCCCTTCTTCCTGTGGGAGAGCCAGCTCGGGCGCATGCTGGGGACCGGAACCATCCGGCGCGAGCACGGCAGCCCGCTGTTCTTCGCCCATACCCTGCTCTGGGCCTTCCTGCCGTGGTCGGCCTGGCTCCTCGCAGCTGCGGCCGACCGGATCCGGCGCCCGCCTCGCCTGCCACCCGGGCTCGGCTTCGCCTGGGGCGCGGCGGTCCCGGCGCTGGTCCTCTTCTCCCTTTCGCGCTTTCAGCTGCCCCATTACCTGGACTTCCTCTTCCCCTTCCTGGCGGTCATCACTGCCGTCTGGGTGCTGGTCCTGGGTGACGAGCCCCCGCGGTGGCCGGTGCGGCTCCAGACGGGGGTGTGGATCGCGGTCTTCGCGCTCGGTCCGCTCCTGCTCCTCCTGGCCCGCCCGAAGGGGGCGGCACTGGCTGCGGCGCTGGTCGGGGCCGGCTTCGGGGCGGCGCTCGTGCTCTGGCGCCGCCCACCGCTCGCAGCCGCGGTGGCCCGCAGCGTCGCCGCCTCGGTCGCCCTGAACCTGGTGCTCAACATTGTCCTCTCGCCCGAGTTGGGCCGCTACCAGGCCGCCAGCCAGGCCGCCGCCGTCCTGCGCCGTCTCCCGCCCCGGCCCACGGGCGTCTACGCGACGGCCCCTCCCGCTCTGGACTTCGAGGCCCCCGGCCCGGTTCACCGCTGGAGCGTGGCCCAGGTCGCGACGGCCGCGGCCGCTGCGCCGGCGTACGTCTATCTCCCGCAGGAGCGCCAGCCCGATCTCGAGGCCGCCGGGCTCCTGGTCACGGCCCTGGCTGTCTTCCAGGGCTACCCGGTCACCAAGCCGACGCTTGCATTCCTCCGGGCCGAAACGCGCGAGAGGGTGCTCAAACCCATGGTACTCACCGAGGTGCGGGCGCTCCGGCCGCCAGAGCCGAGCGCCCGCTAGCCATCGGGAGGGGCAGTGCTCGAAGCCATTCTCAGCTCGTTCGGCCTGGTGGCCGCCAGCGAGATGGGCGACAAGACCCAGCTGCTGGCTTTCTCGCTCGCTTCGCGGTTCCGCCGGCCGTGGGCCGTCATGGCCGGCATCCTGGTCGCCACCCTGGCGAACCACGCGCTCGCGTCCCAGCTCGGGAGCTGGGTCGCTGCGCGCGTCCCCGAGCGCGTCATGGCCGGGATCCTGGCTCTGACCTTCATCGCTTTCGGCCTCTGGACGCTCCGGCCCGACACGCTCGACGGGGCCGACCGCCCGAGCCGGTTCGGCCCCTTCCTCACCACCACGGTGCTCTTCTTCCTCGTCGAGATGGGCGACAAGACCCAGCTCGCCACGGTGGCACTGGCGGCCCGGTACCAGTCGGTGGTCCTGGTGACGGCCGGCACCACCTTGGGGATGCTGGCATCCGACGGCCTGGCGGTGTTCGTGGGCGAGACCCTGGCCCACCGGGTTTCGATGAAGTGGCTCCGGCGCGGCGCGGCGGCGTTGTTCTTCGGCTTCGGGCTGGTCTCGGCGTGGGGGGCGCTGGGGGCCCCCTCCCTACTCGGGAGGGGCAAGTGAACGGAGCGCCCCCGGGAGCGGACCGGACCGGCACCGGGGCGGACGAGGGCCGCGAGGGCCGGGGCCGTCGCCTGGAGCGGATCGCGGTCGGCCTGCTCTCGGTGGCCACCGGGGTGGTCCTCGTCTACCTGGCGGTGAAGGGCCCGCTCTGGCTCGGGCACATCCGCTACAAGACCGCGCCGGTCATCGACAACCAGGTCGTGGGCCAGGACCTCGTGAACCTGTTCCTCCTGGCGCCCATCTCCATCGCCGGCGGGATGGCCCTGCTCCTGGGCAAGGGCTTCGCCAAGTACCTCCTGGTCCTCACGCCCCTCTACCTCGTCTACTACGCGCTCTCCTACACCATCGGCTGGGAGTGGAGCTCGCCCCGCTACGGCGGAAACAGCCAGCGCTACACCTTCCACTTCCTCCTGGTCCTGGTGTCGGCGCTCCTCACGCTGCTCTACTGCCTCTCGGCCCTGCCGCGGGCCCGGAGGGCGCGCTTCGGGAAGTGGGGCCTGGCCGTCTACTCCGCCGTGCTCGGGGCCCTGCTCCTGGTCTTCGCCGGCATGTGGATCGGGGAGGTCCGCGAGGTAATGGCGACCGGGACCACCCGCGGCTACGACCTGGCCCCGACCGCCTTCTGGCTGGTGCGGGTCTTCGACCTGGGGTTCAGCATTCCGCTGGGCCTCCTCAGCATCTACCTCCTGTGGGCGCGCCCGGAGGGAAGCTTCGCCATCCAGCTCGTCTTCTACGGCTTCTTCGGCACCATGATCGTCGCCGTGAACGCCATGGGGCTGTTCATGCTGGCGCGGGGCGACCCGACCTTCCTGTGGCGCGACCTCGCCGTGTTCCTGGCCCTGGGCGCCACCATCTTCGCCGGGTTCGGCTACGTGATCCGGGGCTACCGGGCCGGGTGAGCGAGGACGCGCCTACGGCGCGTTGCGGGAGGCTCAGCCCGCAGCCGCTCGCCGCGGCGAGCTCCCAGGTCGGACTAGCGGGGTCCGCGCTTGGCGCGGCGCTTGCGCTTCAGCGACCGGGCGCGCTTTGCCCGGGCTCCGGCGCGCTTCACCTTGCTCCGGTTCCTCACCTTGCGCTTGCTGCGAGCCATGTCGTCCTCCGGGAGGGGCGCCGAGTCGACCGCCGGCGCCGGGGCGGTCGGCTCAGGCGAGCCAGTCCTTGTCCTTCAGCTTCTTGGGCAGGTACTCCTCGGTGACGAAGGAGATGCCGCGGCGGGAGAGGGCCTCCAGCTCGAACTTCACCCCGGATCGGACCATCTCCTGGATCTCGTCCTGCCATTGCTTGTCCTGGAACCAGGGGTAGGCCAGCATCTGCCTGGCCCGGGCCACGTCGCCGTCGTCCATCTTGATGGCCACGTTCGGCGGGAGCTTGTAGAGCCCCTTGTCGAAGGAGGAGAGGCCGATGAAGCGGGCGTCCGGCACCGCCATCCGCATCGACTCGTAGGCCAGGTTGATGGAGCCCTGCTTCACCACGGAGTAGATGTAGAAGCCCCAGGGATCGTTGTCGACGAGGACGTAGACCGGAAGTGTGAGCTCGCTGTGCAGCCGCTGCACCAGGCGGCGCACCCCTCGCGGCGGCTGCCCTCCCCCCTGCACGATGACGCACTTCTCCCGTTTCCAGAACTTGTCCTCGTTGAACCGGCTCCATACCGCGTCCTTCTCGATGAGGAGGACGTACCTCGCCTCGTGCTTCCCGAACTGGATGACGTTCTCCTCCACGATGGAGGGGACGCCCCAGCCTCCCGAGCCCATGCGGCGCAGGTCGATGGTGTCGCCCGAGTCCCGGATGGTGATGGGCCCGACCATGGTGCCCTTGCGGGAGGCGAAGAGGTGCAGCTCCTCGCGCAGGGCGTCCAGGGACACCTCCAGGTCTTCGATGATGGGGTCGGACTCGTCCTGCTCCTCGAAGGTGTTCTGCTTGGTGTCGCCGATGGTGTGCTTGGTGACGTAGTAGAGGTCGCGGATGCTGGTGGTCTTGCCGCTCTCGATGAGCTCCTTGCAGGCGTCGGAGACCAGGAAGGTCTGCATGAACTTCTTGGCCATGGAGACGTTGAAGAAGTAGCGCTTCTGCCGCTGGCCCCCGAGCTCCACCAGGCGCCGCTTCTGGTTGAAGCGGACGTTCGCCAGCGAGCGGACCGGGATCTCGAGGAAGGGGTTCTTGCCCCCCTTCACGGTTCGCAGCACCGACTCGGCGAGCTTCTCGATCTTGGCCGCCGTCTTCTTGGACACCGCGTCGAGCCTGGCCATGACCTAGTCCGCCTCCTCGGCCTCGGCCCGCCGCGGCCGCTTGGTGATCTTCTCCGACATCTCCTCGAGCTTCGCGTCCTCTTTCGCCAGCTCGGCCTCGGTCACCTTGCTCGCCACCTTCAGGAACTCCCGCTTGATGGGGTCGGGGCTCCTGCCGGTGATCTTGCCGATGGCCTGGGCCACCTCCTGGATGTAGAGCTCGAAGATCGACCGGCGCTGCATCTGGTACTCGGCGTGCTGGCGCTTGCGCACGTAGGCGGCGAGCTTGCGGCCGCATTCCTGGGCCGCCAGCTGGATCTCGCGGATGATCTCCGGGTAGTGGGCCACCGCCTCCTTGGACTCGCTGGTGAAGGGCACCCACACCGAGGCGATGTGGACCAGCAGCGCCATGGGCCCCACCGGCAGCGAGCCCCGGGGCTGGCTGAGCAGGTAGTTCCGCCAGTCGGTCTTCACCACCGCCTCGGTGATGCCGCAGGCGCCGCGCTGGAAGAGCAGCGGCACGCGGTTGGCGAAGCGGAACAGCTCCACCGGCTTGTCGGCCGGCCACGATCCGCCGTAGGCCAGGCCCACCTCCACCTGGAAGGGGTTGCCGCGGTAGACCCTGGGCGGCCGGGTCACGGTGGCGATGAAGTAGTTGTGCCCCTTGATCTTCTCGACCCCGGGCTCCAGGTCGGGGGGAGACTGCCCCCCCGAACCCCCCGCTCGCTCCGGCCCAGCCTCCTCCGGCTGGGCCTCCGCTCGCCGACCCAAGCTCTTTTTCGCCACCCGCTTCTTCCCGGCGCTGTCGAGGTCGAGCTGGGTCTCGTCCTCGCCGTTCTCGCTCTCGATGACCGAGAGGAAGGAGACCAGCCCCTTCCTCATGAGCTCGTCGCCGATGGGGGAGAGGCAGTTCGTGGGCGGGGCCATGATCTTGGTCTCGCCGATGGCCTGGTGGAGCTGGGCCGCCAGCTCCCGGTCGGCGGCCACCTCCCGCGGCCGGTAGGTCTTCTTCCAGCCGGTCTTCTTGAGGATTTCGTCGGCCACCGCCGCCGAGACCCGCGAGAAGGAGGTCTGGAGGAACCCCTTGGCGTCGTGGCTCCTCGAGTCGGCGGCCATGAGCATGAGCGCGCCGAGCTCGACCCCGTGCGGGTGGGGCCGGATCTCGACCGCCTCCTTGGGCAGCTCCTCGGCGGCGCGCGGGAAGGTGAGCTTCTCCTGGCGCGGGCGCAGATAGTGGATGGTGGCGTGGGGGTTCGCGAGGGCGGTGTGCTCCACGTAGCGGTTGACGAAGCGCTGCCCCTGCTGCCAGTTGGCGACGATCTCCAGCTCCACCCGGGTGCCGTGCTCCTGGTGCCAGTCGTCGAGGGTCTCGTCGCGGGTGACCACCGGGCTGTTCTTGCGGGTGTCGATCTGGATGTCGAAGGCGTGGGCCGGCTTGCCCTTGCCCACCCGGGAGACGACCTGGATGGGCTGGCCGGTGGTGAGCTGGCCGTACATGGCGGCGGCGCTGATGCCGATGCCCTGCTGGCCGCGGGCCTGCTTCAGCCGGTGGAACTTGGAGCCGTAGAGAAGCTTGCCGAAGATCTTGGGCACCTGCGCCTTGACGATGCCCGGGCCGTTGTCCTCCACCACCACCACGAACTTTCCTTCCCCCTTGGTGAGCTCGGCTTTCGTATCGGGGGGAACCGCACCCCCCGGGTCGATCGCCTGCCTCGGTTTCGCCTCGGCCCGTCGGCGGGCGGAGCCCGCCTCCTCCGCCGCGCGCGTCGGGGCAGGCTCATCCGCCTGCCCCTGCGCTCGCACGCTCCCCTCGTAGCCCAGGTCGCGCACCTCGACGGTCAGCTCGGGCAGGATGCCCGCCTCCTCGCAGGCGTCGAGGGAGTTGTCCACCGCCTCCTTGATGGTGGTGAGGAGCGCCTTGGAGGGGTTGTCGAAGCCGAGCAGGTGGCGGTTCTTGGTGAAGAACTCGGAGATGGAGATCTCCCGCTGCTTCTGCGCCATCTGCTCGGCGGTGGCGCGGCGCGCGCGGGGGGCGGGAGCCTCCGGGATGGCGGGGGCTGGCTCCGCCTCGGGGGGCGGGACGAGCCTCGGGAGCGGGCCCCCCTTGCCGGCCTTCCCGCCCGCTACCTCGGCTGGCCCGGGCTTCCCGGCGCGCGACGGCGCCGCGACGCTCTTCGCGGCCTTGCCCGCGCGCGCGGGGCTCACCGATTTCACGGCCGCGACCTGCGACCCCGGCTTCGCCGCCGCGGCCGGCGCCTCTCGCCTCGCCCCGCGGGGCGGTCCCGCCCGCCCCGCCCCTGGGGACCTTCCCTGCCCGCGCGCGACCGCCTCCGGCTCGCGCGGAACGAGGTCGAGCTGCTTCGCCGCTGTACGCGTCATGGCCTTCCCCTTCGCCTTCGCCGCCGCCGCCTTGGCCTTCCTGGACGCCATCCGAGGGGCTACCCCCGCGATATCGCTCGATTCCCTCTAGCACGGGAACCGCGGCCGGGCGAGGAAACCGCCAGGCGATGCCATTCATTTTTCCTAATGATATCGGCGTTCAGTTCCATTTGACCCCCGGCACGCGGTGGTTATCCTCCCGCCATGGCCTGGAATGAGACGACCAAGACGCGCGGCATGCAGCCGCAGAAGCTCCGCGGCGCCGGCCGCAACTACGTGAAGACCGCGATGCTCATGGCCTTCCTCATCGCGCTGCTCGCCATCGGCGGCAACGCCTGGGGCGGCTACCAGGGCATGCTGCTCTTCGGCAGCATCGGCCTCGTCATCAACTTCTTCATGTACTGGTTCTCGGACCGAATCGCCCTCATGGCGCACCGCGCCCAGCCGGTGACGCGCGAGCAGGCGCCCGAGCTCTACGAGATGGTGGAGCGGCTCACCCGCAAGGCGGGCATGCCCATGCCGCGGGTGTACGTCATCCCGTCCGAAACTCCCAACGCCTTCGCCACCGGGCGCAATCCGTCCCACGCGGCGGTGGCCGTCACCGAGGGCATCCTGCGCATCCTCGAGCGGCGCGAGCTGGAGGGCGTGCTGGCCCACGAGATCTCCCACGTCCGCAACCGCGACGTGCTCATCGCCACCATCGCCGCCGCAGTGGCCGGCCTGGTGAGCTCGCTCGGCCACGTGATCCAGTGGGGCGCCATCCTGGGCGGCATGGGGGGCCGCTCCGACGACGAGGGCCGCGGCAGCGTCTTCGGCGCGCTGGCCTGGGCCATCCTGGCCCCCATCGTGGCCCTGCTCATCCAGCTCGCCGTCTCGCGCTCCCGCGAGTACGCCGCCGACGCCTCGGGCGCGGAGCTGGCGGGAGACCCCGACCCGCTCGCCTCGGCCCTGCTGAAGCTCCAGGAGGCGAACCACGTCCGGCCCTACGAGTTCGCCGGCCCGGCCACGGCCCACCTCTTCATCGTGAACCCGCTGCACGGGTTCGCCGAGAAGGCCATGTCGCTCTTCTCGACCCACCCGCCCATCGAGGAGCGGGTGCGGCGGCTGCACGAGATGCGGCGGGGGATCCGGTACGCCTGAACGAGCCGGCGCGCCGGGCTCGCCCGGCGACGCCCCCGCGCTCGCGGACGGCGGCCGGGCGGCGGCGCGCGCTGCAGCGGCCGGCTACGCCGCCCTGCCGGCGGTGGAGGCGGTGGCGCTCGCCGGCTCGGTGGGCGCCGCGGCCGGGGACGAGCGCTCTGACCTCGACCTCTACGTCTACGCTCGCGAGCCGCTCTCCCTCGAGGAACGGGCCGCGGTGGCCCGGGCCGCGGGCCATGCCCCGACGCGCCTGGAGATCGGCAATGAGGCCTTCGAGCCGGGCGACGAGTGGGTCGACGGCTCGAGCGGAGTTCACCTCGACGTGATGTTCCGGGCTCCGGCCTTCATCGAGGCCGAGGTGGAGCGGGTGCTCTCGCGCTGCCAGGCGCGGGTGGGCTATTCCACCTGCTTCTGGTGGAACGTGCTCCGTTCCGAGCCGCTCTTCGACCGCTCCGGGTGGTACGCCGCGCTGCGCCGCCAGGCCGGGGTCCCCTACCCCGAGGCGCTCAGGCGAGCGGTGGTGGCGAAGAACCACCCGCTCTTGCGGGGCGCCCTCTCCTCGTTCCTGGCCCAACTCGAGCGGGCGGTGGCGCGCCGCGATGCGCCCACCGTGTGCCACCGGGTGGCAGCCCTGCTCGCCAGCGCCTTCGACGTGCTCTTCGCCCTGAACCGCGTCCCGCACCCGGGAGAGAAGCGGCTCCTCGTCTGGGCCGAGGCGCTCTGCCCGCTCCGGCCGCAGGGCCTGGCCGAGCAGGTGACGGCGCTGCTCGCGGCCTCGGCGCCGCCGTCGGCCGGCGCCGTCGAGAGGGCTTCGGCGTTGCTCGACGACCTCGACGCCCTGCTCGGCGCCGAGGGATTGCTCCCGCAGCGGCGAGTCGGAGCCTGATCGACGCCTGGCGACACGAGTTCAGGGCCGATCGCCGGGAAGGGGTAACGCCGTCTGCTGCTCCATCTGGCCGTCGATCCGGTAGAATGGCCCCAAACGGGTCATCGACGAGTCGTCACAGGCGGCGTGATGTGAAGCTCCCTGTGGGGACTCCTCGGATGCACGCCGCGGAGGCAGCCGTACCGAGGAGGGGGACATGGCGCACCCGACGCATTGGTTTGCCGCGATGCTGCCGGCGGCAGCGCTCCTGGGCTGCCCGGGGATGCCGGGGGCGCCGCCGCCTCCAACCGGCCTTAGCCTAACGGGAGGTGGGGCGTCCTTCGACGACGTATTCGTCTCATGGACTGCGCCCTCGGCGCCCGTGGATCGGATGGTCCTCGAGGGCCGCATCGGATCAGACCCCTTCCAGCTCATCGCCAATGACATCCCGCCGTGGGCCTACGGCGTCCAGCTGACACTCGACCCGGCCACGCCCGAGCTGGTCGTGCTCGGCGTCCGGATGCGCTCCGTCCGCGATGGCCGAACGTCGGAGTACACGCCCGAGGCCACCCTGCTTCGCGGAGTGCGCCCGCCCTCGGCGCTGGCCGTCCGTGTCCATTTCGAGGACGTGGCGCTCTCCTGGACGCAGGGCTCCACGGTGGCGGAGGAGGTGCGCGTGGAGCGCGCCATCTGGGACTACGGCCCAGGGCAGCTCGGTCCCTACGAGACGGTGGCGACGCTCCCCGGGAGCGCCTCCTCGTGGCTGGACACCACGACCGCAGCGCCCGGCGTCGCCTACGGCTATCGGATCAGGAACACAGCCACCTATCAAGGTACGTCCATCGACAGCCAAGGCGTCGCGCAGATGGCCGACCAGACGACGTTCCTGTCGCCGCCGGCGGGTCTCCAGGCGGCCGTCGTCCCCGAGGGAGTCTTGCTGACCTGGACGCCGACGAGCCGCAACGGGACCGTACAGCAAGTGACGCGCGACCCCGAGCTCGCCGGCGCCATTGTCACCCTCGACGCCTCAGCTCGGAGTTACCTCGACCCGGTTCCGCAGCCGGGCGCCTACCACTATTGGGTCGCCGTACTGCCGGGGCCGGGCCTGGGCGGCTACGCGGCAGGCACCGGCCCGGTCTCGGCTTGCGTACCCCCACCTCCCGGGCCCTGGGGACTCGAACAGGAGGTGCTTCACGTCCCCGCCGCCGACAGCGTCGCCCGAGATGCGAGCGGTTCATGGTGGTTCGCGCGCCGCTGGGTCATCTCCTTTCTGGCGGATACCGGCGTGTGGACGCAGTCCCCGGGCGGTTGGGAGGAGCACCGGCTCGGCGGCACCGCCACCGAGTTCCTCGTGGAGCCGGGGCTGCTCCTGGACTCGGCTGGCCGGCCGCACGTGCTCTGGTTGCTCCCGGTCGACCCATGGTCGGTCAGCGGACCGTGGCAACTCCGGCACGCCTGGAGGGACGAAGCTGGATGGAAGGACGAGATGGTTGCGGAGCGGGTATTCACCCATGGAAACGTCAGGTACGACGTCCAGTTTGCGATCGACGGTGCGGGCTCGGTTCACGTCGCGTGGGAGGCGATCGAGTTCACCGGGAGCACGGCGATCATGCTCAGCGAATACGCCACCAATGCGAGCGGAACGTGGAACTTGGTCCCGCTGACCTCCACGATCCTCGATCCGACGCGCGTCTCCTCCTCACGCCTCGCGGTTGCTCCCGATGGAAGCGTTCACGTGTGCCTCTTGGGGTTTCCCTGGGGTGCTTCGGAGCCCAGCATCGTTCACCTCAGGAATCTCGCGGGCGGTGGCTGGGAGGAGGAGGTCGTTCCCAACGGCCCGCTCACCTACACCGACAAGTTGCTGCTCGTGGCGCGCGGCGCCGACGACCTCGCCCTTCTCTACACGCAGCAGCAGTCGAGCGAGTACCGTTTCCAGGCGCGGACCGCGGGCGGCTGGGGAGCCTCCGAGGCGCTCGGCTCGGCGTACGCTGGCAGCGGCCACCTGCTGCCGGGACTGGCGGTTTCCCAGGACGGTGCACGTCGGGCCGCTCTGCTGGAGCTCACGGACGGGCTTGCACTGGCGACGTGGGAGGCGGGCGCAGGCTGGTCCACCAGCCGGATCCACCAGACCGTGCCTTTCGACGTCCCGTGGCTCGGGTTCGACGCCGCCGGCGCCCTCGACATCCTCCTGCCTGTCGCACCTGCGGGGACGGACGGATTCACGGACCGCATCCATCTGCGATCGACACGCTGAGGGGCCACGCGGCGTCGCGAAGGACCAGACGCGCACCTGGCCGCCACGTGCGCACCTCGCACCGCAGCCGGCGTCACGCCCGCAGCGCGCTCTGCTGCACCGCCGGCCGCTCCTGACCGCCGATCCGGGAGAGCGGGGCCGCCACGCCCACGCTGACCCACGCCCAGAGCGCCAACCACACCACGGCGATGAAGGCCGCGGGCAGGGGGCCGGTGGAGAGTCGGCCGGGGCGCCGCGCGAAGAGCGGGCGGCTTGCCTCGGTTGGAGCGGTCGCGGCGATGTGACCGGTCGCGGCCGCGAATGCGCCGGACACGGCGGCCGGGGTGACGACGGCGGGGACGACGGACCTGTTCATCATGGCTGCCTCCATAACCTGCTTAATACGATTTGACGGTTACAAGGTAACCGGCTACACTTAACCTGTCAAGCGCTAGTAGAAGGTTAATATGAGCACGGTCCATCAACACGGAACTCCTTGGGTTTTCGAGCTCATGGGCGGGCGCTTGAGCCTGGACTTCACCAACACGGTGAGCGGCAAGCGGATCCTGGCGCCCCTCGAGCGCCTCAACGGCTACCCCGACCTCGTCTCCTGGGGCCGGCAGGTGGGCGCCCTCGACGCCGCCCAGGCCCGCCGCCTCCTGGCCGAGGCCGAGCGCGATCCGGCGGCCGCGGCGCGCGCGTTCGGGGAGGCCATCGCCTTCCGCGAGGCGCTTTTCCGCCTCTTCCGAGCCGTGGCCGAGGGCGGCGCGGCCGCCCCCGAGGACCTCGACCACCTGAGCCGGGTCCTGGCCCGCGCCCGGACCCGCGAGCGCCTGGTGCGGCGAGACGGCCGCTTCGCCCTGGAGTGGCCGGAGGACGACGCCTCGCTGGACCGCGTGCTCTGGCCGGTGGCGCGCTCCGCGGCCGAGGTGCTGACCTCGCGGGACGTCTCGCGGGTCCGGCTGTGCGAGGCCACCGCCACCGAGGGCTGCGGCTGGCTCTTCCTCGACGAGACCCGGAACCGGTCCCGGCGCTGGTGCTCCATGAAGGACTGCGGCAACCGGGCCAAGGCGCGCCGGCACTACCGGCGGCGCCGCGCCGAGGGGTGACCCCCGCGCGCCGGCGGTCACGGGTTCAGCACGATCTTCCCGAACTGGGCCCGGCTCGCGAGCAGCTGCTGCGCCCGCGCCGCCTCGGCCAGCGGCAGCACGCGGTCCAGCACGGGCCTCAACTTGCCCCGCTCGACGAACTTGAGCACCTGGAAGAGCTCCCCCTTCGACCCCATGGTCGAGCCCAGTACGGAGAGCTGCCGGTAGAAGACGTGGCGCAGGTCGGTCAGCGGATCCCAGCCGGTGGTGGCCCCCACCGTCACCAGCCGCCCGCCCGAGACCAGGCACAGGATCGACTTCTCCCAGGTCTTCTTGCCCACGTGCTCGAAGACCACGTCCACGCCGCGCTTGCCGGTGAGGGCCTTGGCGCGGGCCAGGAAGTCCTCGGTTTCGTAGTTCACGGCGTGGTCCGCCCCGAGGCCCAGCGCCTTCCGGCACTTGTCGTCGCTCCCGGCGGTGGCGATCACCGTGGCCCCGAGGAGCTTGGCGATCTGCACCGCCGCGCTCCCGACCCCGGAGCCGGCGGCCTGCACCAGGACCGTCTCGCCGGCCTTGAGCTGGGCCCGCGACACCAGGGCGTGCCAGGCGGTGAGGAAGACCAGCGGTAGGCAAGCCGCCTCGTCGAAGGAGAGGTTCTCGGGCTTGGGGAGGACATTGGCGGCCGGGACCGCCAGGCGCTCGGCGTAGCCGCCGGAGACGTGCTCGCCCAGGATGGCGTAGCGGCGGCAGCCGTTGTCCAGGCCGGCCAGGCACATCTCGCAGCGGCCGCAGGAGACGCCGGGGTTCAGCACCACCTCGTCCCCGGCGCCGACCCCGGCCACCCCGGCTCCCACCGCCTCGACCACTCCGGCCACGTCCGACCCCGGCACGTGCGGCCAGGCGAGGACCAGGCCAGGCCAGCCCTGGCGCACCCACACGTCGAGGTGGTTCAGCGCCACCGCCCGGATCCGCACCAGCACCTGCCCCGGGCCGGCTTCGGGGTCGGGCAGGTCCTCGAGCTGCAGCACCTCCGGGCCGCCGTGGGCCCGCATGGTCACCGCCTTCATCCGCACCTCCTCCCGTCCGGCTCAGCACGCGTACGGCGGGCAGGGCTGCCCGGACACGAACCAGCTCCCGCAGACGGCCGCGTCCACCGGCGGTGGAAGCACCGGGCCCGGGGCCCGGACCTCGCACCAGTAGTAACAGCCGCCCACTCCGCACAGGGACTGGTCGCGTGAGTACGACCACCAGAAGATCCGGCACACCGTCCCCTGGTAGTCGCACTGATCTCCCCCCGGGAGCGGCTGCAGCGGGGGCGGAGGGCAGGTGGACACGTCCGCCCCCCGGCCGAAGCGCTGCGCCGCGTCCTCGACGGTGGCGCCGCTCGGGACGAGCCCGTCGCAGGTGTCCCGGAAAGCCTCGAAGAGCCTGCGGTCGACGGTCGGGCCGCAAGCGGCGAGGAGCGCCAGCACCGTGGCCCGGGCCATCCGCATGGGGCCCAACGGTAGCGGGACCGCCGGCCGCTTGCCAGCGACCCCGCCGGAGGGCTAACCCTGGGGAGATGGCGAGCCCACCGGGCCTGCAGACCGTGGCCGTGATCGGGGCGGGCGACCTCGGCAACGGGGTGGCCCGGCTGGCGGCGCTCGGCGGCCTGCACGTCCGGCTCTACGACCGCAGCATCGACTCGCTGCGCAAGGCGATGGACTACATCCGCCAGGGGGTGCAGGAGGCCGTCGCCCGCGGCCACCTCTCCTCCGCCGGCCGGCAGGGCATCCTCGACGGCCTTTTCGCCACAGGCGATCTGGAGGAGGCGGTCGTCGGAACGGAGCTGGTGCTGGACGCCGCCCCCGACCTGTTGCCGCTGAAGCGGCAGCTCTTCGCGGAGATCGGGCGCTGCAACACCGAGTCCACCCTCGCCACCCTGAGCACCCTGCCGCTCTCGGTGATCGCCCAGGCCGCGCCGCGACCCGGGCAGGTGGTGGGACTGCGCTTCGCCGAGCCCATGGACGAGTCGAGCCGGATGGAGATCGTCTCGCTGGCCGCCACCGAGCTTTCCGCCGTGGAGCGAGCGCGCCTCTTCGCGGCGCGCATCGGGCGGAGGGCGGTGGTGCTGCGGGATCGGTGGGCGCCGTGATCGTCCGCGTCGACGTGCTCCCGCTCCTGCTCGAGGCCCGGCGCGTGCTGGTCGCCGAGGTGGTCGGCGGCTTCTTCGGCCAGGCGGCGCTGGGGCGCTTCTGGCTCCCCTGCGGCCCGCTGCAGGAGGGAGAGCAGCCCGCCGAGGCGGCGCGCCGCCTGGTGCGGGCGCAGCTTGGCCTCGACCTGGAGGGCGTCCTGGTGGTGGGCACGCGGCAGCACCCGGTCGGCGGGGCGCCCCACCTGGCGCTGGTCATGGCGGGCGCGGTCTCGGGCGAGCCCGAGCCCGGGCCGCCGGTCTCCGGCTTCGCGGCCCGGCTCCTCGGCGAGCTTCCCGATCAGGTGGGTTTCTACCACCGGGACGAGATCGCGCTCCTGGCGAGCCGGTACGAGCGGCTTCGGGACTGATGGCCGCGGCCGCACGCGTGGATCCGGCGGCTGCGCCGCCGGCGGGGGACGAGCCCCCGCCCTACGGACCATGGCAACCGAGCACTGCATGACCGGCCCGGACAGGGCGGTGGCCCCGTCTGGGCACCGGGTCACGCGAGGTGCGTTGCGGCCCCCTGGGTGGGGCAGTAGCTAAGGGGCATGAAGATGCCATTCCTGGCGGCGCTGCTCGGCGCCACCTCCCTCAAGGTGGGCGACAAGGCTCCCGACTTCACGCTCAAGGACACCGACGGGAAGCCCGTCACCCTCTCCAAGCTCCTGCAGCAGGGGCCGGTGATCCTGGCCTTCTACACCAAGGCCTTCACCCCCGGCTGAACCAAGGAAGTCCAAGCGTACCGGGACCGGTATGCCGACGTCGGGAAGAAGGAGGCGCAGGTGGTGGGCATCTCCACCGACAGCGTCGAGACCCAGAAGAAGTTCAAGGACGAGTACAAGCTCCCCTACCCGCTGCTCTCGGATCCGGACGGCAAGGTCGCCGACCAGTATTCGGGACGCATTCCAGTGGTGGGGCTCGCCAACCGCGCCACCTACGTGGTGGGGGCGGACGGCGCGATCAAGGAGATCGTGACCGGCGGCGCGGCCATCGACCCGAACTCGGCCATCGCCGCCTGCCCCATGCACGGAAAGGGCTGAGGCATGCGCAACCTGCTGGCGGGGCTGGTGCAGGCGCTTTCGCGCCGTCTCCTCGGGATCTCGGCGGAGGAGATCCGCTACACCTTCGAGGACGTGCGGGCCGAGATCCGGGCCACGCGCCAGGAGCTGAAGGGCGAGATCGCGGACCTGCGGCGGGACATGCTGGCCGCGGCCCCGGGCGGCGCCGACAAGCCCAAGGAGCCGGAGACCCCGGCGGCGGAGGCCTGAGGGTGCGGCCAGCCTCGGCGGGGGACGAGCCCGCGCTCTACTGGCAGGTCCCCTCCTCGACGATGACCCGCCGCACCACCGCCTCGCCGCCGTCGGTGGCGAGCCGCTCGCCGGCCTTCCAGTGGGCCCGGCGGAGGTAGCCGAGGCCCAGCCGCCCCTGGCTGGTCTCGGCGGCGCTGGTCACCCAGCCCACTTCCTGGCCGCCGGCGAGGAGCCTCGCGCCCGGGCCCGCGCCCGGAGGAAGCGCGAGCTGCACCAACCCCTTCTGGAGGTGTCCGCGCACGGTGGCCCGCAGCACCACCTCCTGGCCGATGAAGCAGCCCTTGCCGAAGTGAATGGCATCGCGGGTGAGGCCGGCCTCCATGGGGAGCCGGTCGCCGTCCATGTCGGCGCCGAAGCGGGCCAGCCCGCCTTCGATGCGGAGGACCTCCAGGTCTCCGGCCTCCAGCGGGACCGCGCCGCGCGAGATGAGCGCCACCCGGAGCGCGGCTGCCTGGTCGGGGGGGAGGTACAGGTCGAGCGCCGGGGCGCCGCGCCGGCGACTCGCGCCCCGCGTCACGCCGGGCTCGGCGGCCGCGGCGCCACCCGACCCGAGCACAGGCAGCACCGCCAGCGCTCCCGACAGGTCCTCGAGGACGACGTCGTCCATGATGACGAACTTCTCCAGATGCGCGCGGGTGGCGCCGAGCGCCTGCGGGGCCACGTCCACGAGGAGGTCCTCCTCTCGGGCCAGCACTGTCCCCTCGCCGACGAGGTGCCCCTTGGCGGTGAGGAAGGCAGCGTAGGCCGAGTCTCCGGGCCGGAGCCGCGACAGGTCCTGGGTGCACATCCGCTGCAGGTAGTCGAGGCGGTCCTTGCCGGTGACGCGGAGGATGCCCCGCGACTCGACCGGACCGACGGCCAGGCCGTCGTGCGCGGCGGCGAGCTTCTCGGGGAGGGTCATCGCCGGTTCATGTAACGAGTACCCTGCATCGGCTCCATGAGGTCGAGGAGCGCCGCGCTGTCGTCGAGGTCCACGCCCGGCTGGACTCCCTGGCCGCTCACGGTCCTGAGGCGCACCCGGCCCCGCCGGCCCGGGGCGCGGCGGCGCGCCAGGACCTCGCGAAGCGCATCCTGGATGACCTGGGTCAACGTGCGCCCGGTCGCCGCCGCGAGCCGCTTGGCCTGGGCCAGCAAGTGGTCGTCGATGCGGATGGTGGTCCTCATGCATCAAAGCAAATATGGATGAGGCATCACGATGTCCAGGTCATTCCTCCAGGCGCCCGAGCGCCCAGGCCGCGGCGCGGCGGATCCCCTCGTCCTCGTCGTCGAGCCGGGCGCGCACCGCCCCGGCCAGGCGCCGGTCGCCGGAGTGGCCGGCGGCGAGGAGCGCGTTGCGGACCAGGCCCTGGTAGCGCGCCCGCGCCAGCGCCGTGCCCCAGAAGCGGCGCCGGTACTGCTCCACCGTGAGCGCCAGCATGGCGGGGAGGTCGAAGGCCGACTGCCCCGGCCGCGGCGCCAGGTCCGGATCCCAGGCCGCGCTCCGGTCCCGGTTCCAGGGGCACGCTGTCTGGCAGTCGTCGCAGCCGAAGCCCCAGCCGGCGGCGCGCTCGGCGATCGCCTCGGGGATGGGGCCACGGCGCTCGATGGTGTGGAAGGAGAGGCAGCGGCGGGCGTCCACCACGCCCGGCTCGGGGATGGCGCCGGTGGGGCAGGCGGGAAGGCAGGCGGCGCAGTCGCCGCAGCGCTCGGGGTGGGGCGGGTCCGGCTCCAGGTCCCGGTCCAGGATCACGGTGGCGAGCAGGACCCAGCTTCCGAACTCCGTGGTGATGAGGCAGCCATTCTTGCCGATCCAGCCGATGCCGGCCCGCTCGGCCCAGGCCTTCTCCATCACCGGGGCGATGTCGGCGCTGGCGACGAGGCGCACCTCCGGGTCGCGCGCCCGCAACCGCTCGGACAGGTCGGCCAGGCGCCGCTTCATCACCGCGTGGTAGTCGCGGCCCCGGGCGTACCGCGCCACCTGGGCCGCGCCCGGCAAAGCGGCGGCCGGCTCGCCGGGGTGGTGCGCCAGGGCCAGGGCCAGGACGCTCCTGGCGCCGGGGAGGAGGCGCGAGGGGTCGAGCCTCTGGTCGCAGGTCGAGCGCAGCCAGGCCATGTCGGCCTCGAAGCCCCGCGCCAGGTACCGGTCGAGCGGGCCGGGGTCGAGCGGCGCGGCGCGGGCCACGCCCGCCTTGTGGAAGCCAGCCGCCAGGGCGGCCGACTTCGCGAAGGCGCTGTCGAGCGCCGGCACCGCCGCCCCGCCGTCAGCCGCGCTTGCCGGGGCGGCGGCCCGCCGGGAGCAGGCGCCGGGCCACGAAGGAGGCCAGGGCCCCGGCCAGCGCCCCCAGCATGGCGCCGAGGAGCACGCCGCCCATGGCCGGCCCCACCGCCGCGAGCGGGGTGGCGTTGTGGTCCACCAGGAGCCCGAAGGCCAGCACCATGGCCACCGGCACCGCCACGTCGTTCCTGGTCCCGAGCCGGGCGTCTGCCGCAGCCGAGGCCGCCAGGGCCAGCGCCATCGCGGACAGCAGCAGCCAGCGTGGCATCCACTCGCGGTGGATGGCGAGCGCGAGCGCCGATCCGGGCCTTCCCTGCAGGCGCTCCAGCTTGAGCGCGGCGACGCCCGGCGGGATGGCGGCCTCGTACCAGTCGGCGAGGTGGTCGTGGGCCACCCGGGCGCGCCCGCCGCGGCCGACGCGCGCGGTGCTCCAGCTTCGCTCCAGTCTCCCGTCCAGGGCCGGCACGGTGCCCGAGACGCGGAAGGACACCTCCGGATCCGCCCCCAGGCGCCCGGAGACCAGCACCCGCACCCGCCCCGCGGCCTCCGGCGGCACGGGCAGGGTCTGCCCCTGCGTCGAGAGCTCGCCGGCGAGGAGCGGCTCGCCGGGGACGATGGTCGTGAGCGACGGCCCCGCCGAGAGGAAGAACGCCGCCGCCGCCGCCAGGGCCGCCAGGGCGCGCCCCCGGGGATCGCGCCCGCCCGCGAGCGCCGGCCGCGCCGCCAGCGCCGCTCCGGCCAGGGGGGCGCCCACCGCGGCGAAGGCGCCGGTGGCGGGCTCGGAGATGTAGCCTGCCAGGTAGAGGGCGGCCACCGCCGCTGCCACCGCGATGGCCGTCACCTGCAGGATCCTGCTCTTGAGCGCGTCCTCGAGCCACAGCGCGAGCGCCGACGGGGCCTTGGGCTGATCGGGCATGGCGCGGGTCTCGCCCTCCGAGCGCGCGGAGCATAGTCCACGCCCGCCTGGCCCGCCAGCAGGGAGGCGGCCGGGCCCGCGGTCGACGCCGACGGGCTTCGGTCCGGCCCGCGTCAGCGGGCGGGAAACACGGAGCAGGTGGTACACGCCCCTCCGCGCCAGGCGCCCGGAAAATTGACCGGGTGGATATCGCCCCTACCATGCGTGCGTGGCGCGCCGACTCGACCTCCACCACTGGGACGAGCTCCCAGGCACGGCCGCTCGCGGCCCCGGCTGGGCGCTGGCGCAGGGCGATTCGGTCGCGATCCTGGAAGCGCTGCCGCCCCACTCGGTGGACCTGGTCTTCGCCGACCCGCCCTACCACCTCTCCAACGGCGGCAGTACCTGCCAGGCCGGCCGGCGCACCTCGGTGAACAAGGGACGCTGGGACGCCTCGCGCGGGGTGGCCGAGGACCACGCCTTCCACCGGGGCTGGCTCGCCGCCTGCCGGCGGGTGCTCAGGCCCTCCGGAACTCTCTGGGTGTCGGGCACCCAGCACGTCATCTTCTCGGTGGGCTTCGCCATGCAGGAGCTGGGCTTCCACCTGCTCAACACCGTCACCTGGTACAAGCCCAACGCCTCGCCCAACCTGGCCTGCCGCTTCTTCACCCACTCCACCGAGCTCCTCATCTGGGCCAGCCCGCTCCGCCGCCGCCCGCTGGCCCACCGCTTCAACTACCGGGAGATGAAGGCCTCGAACGGCGGCAAGCAGATGCGCGACCTGTGGGCCATCGCCGAGCGCCCCGAGCCGGGCGGCGAGCAGGTGGTCTGGTCCGTCCCCGCCCCCGGCCCGCGCGAGAAGGTCCACGGCCGTCACCCCACCCAGAAGCCGCTGGCGCTCCTGGAGCGGGTCCTCGCCGCCAGTAGCGCGCCCGGCGACCTGGTCCTCGACCCCTTCGCCGGCTCGGCCACCACCGGCGTGGCCGCCCTGCGCGCCGGCCGCCGCTTCCTGGGCCTGGAGCGCGAGGAGGCGTACCTCGAGCTGGCGGCGCGAAGGCTGCGGGACGAGGCCGGGGCGGGCGGGGAACGATAGCGGCGCCGGGCCCGCCTGCCCGCCATCGCGCTTCCACGACTCCGTTCACCGAGAAGGCGCAGAGCGGGCGGGCCGGCTCCGATCACCGCAGGGGATGCCTCGCCGGCCGTTCCGGCCGGCTCGGCCGTGGCGGCTCGGCAGTAATTGCCGCCCGCTCACGGCGCGTGGTAGGGGTGTCTCCCGTGAAGGGGCACACCCGCCGCGATGAGAAGGAGCAGCCGACCCTGCTGCCCTCCAACATCCAGAGCGCCCGGGAGCTGAAGCCCGGCGACCGGGTGGTCTACCCGAACCAGGGCGTGTGCCGGGTGGTGGGGCTGGAGCAGAAGGACATCGCGGGGCAGCGGCTGGAGATGATCCGCATGAACCGCGAGGAGGACGGCGCGGCGGTGCTGGTGCCCATGGCCAAGGTGTCCAGCGTCGGCCTGCGGCGCGTCTCCACCGCCGACGAGATCGAGAGCGTCTTCCACTTCCTGGCGGCGGTGAGCGCCGACCCCGAGCTCGACTGGAAGGTGCGCCACCGCGACAACGTGGAGCGGCTCATCGCCGGCGGCGTGCTGGGCGTGGCCGAGGTGGTGAAGGGCCTGCACTCGCTCTCCCGCATCCGCCCCCTCCCCACCAAGGAGCGGGAGCAGTACGACGGGGCCCGCCATCTGCTGGTGAGCGAGGTGGCGGTGGCCCTGGGCGTCCCCGGCAACCTCGCCGAGGACTACGTGGACCACGCCCTGAACCCGCCGACGGGAACGCGCTTCCAGCTCAAGCCGCCTCCCAAGCCCATCGAGATCTCCATCCCGGCCTACCGGCGCAAGAAGCCCGCCGCCGGGGAGGAGGACCTCGGCCTAGATGAGCTGGGCATCGAGCTTCCCGAGGAAGCCGCCCCCGCCGAGGAAGAGGAGGCCCAGCGCGAGGGAGGCGCGGAGGCGGGCGAGGAGGCCAGTCCCGCCGCCCGGGACGCCGAGAAGCCGGCGCGCCCCGGCAAGGCCGCCAAGCCCGCCCGCAAGGCGGCCGCGGCAAGAAGGCCCAGGCCCAAGGCCGCTCGCAAGGCCGCCCCGAAGAAGAAGGCGGCCAAGGGCGGCCGCGGAGGGAAGCGGAAGTGATCCGCCTCGTCACCCTGGCCCCCTTCGACGAGGGCGACATCGCCTTCGTCACCCGCACGCTGTTCCAGGCGTTCGGGCTCGGCACCGAGCACGTGGGGGAGCGCAAGCTCCCGGCCGAGGCCGAGAGCAGCGACGATCGCTACGACGGGCCCAAGCTGCTGGAGGAGGTGTCGCCGGTCCGGACCTTCGCCGACGACAAGGTGCTCTACCTCGCCATCGTGCCGCTCTCCATGAAGCCCGGGCCGCTGGGTGAGCCGCCCTGCTACGGTTTCTCCCGCTACGGCGGCGAACGGGCGGTGGTCTCCTCGGCGCTGCTTCCGCCGCGCGGCGTCACCGAGGCCAGCATCGAGCGGTTCCGCCGGCGGCTGGCCCGCGAGTCGGTGCACTACGTGGGGCACCTGTGGGACCTCCACCACTGCCTCGACGCGCGCTGCGCCATGCACCCCTCCTGGTCGCCGCTCCTCGGCGACGACCCGGGCTTCGAGCTCGATTCCTTCTGCCGGGACAAGAGCGAGCAGCGCATCCGCCTCGCGAAGACCTGAACGCCTCGAGGCGCCCCGGCCGCCTGCCATGTCGCGTCCGCACTACCTGGGCCCCACCTACCGGCTGGGATCGGAGCCGCCGCCGGAGGAGCCGAAGGGGATCAGGCGAGCGTGGAAACGGCTCCAGCCGCGACTGTGGCCGCTCCGCGCCCGGCACGGGGCGGCATTCCTCGCCGCGGCCGTCGCGGGGCTCGGCCTCCACGGGCTCCTCTTCATGGCCCGCCTCCCGGGCCGGCTCCCCACCGGGCTCGACTGGCGGGCCGCCGCCGCGCTGGTGGAGCGGGACGCGCGCCCGGGCGACGCGGTGGCGCTCGCCCCGGTGTGGGCCGAGCGGGCGCGCGAGGTGCTGCCGGAGAAGCTGCCGGCGTTCAAGGGAGCGCCGCTGGTGGTGATGGCCTACCCGCGCTACCCGCTCGCCGTCGAGGACCTGGTGGGCGTCCGGCGGGTGTGGCTGCTCTCGCTGCCGGAGGCGCCCGGCGCCGACCGCACCATCGCCCGGGACCTGGAGGCCCGATCGACCGGGCGCGATGGCCCGCAGCGGCTGGGCGCCATCGAGGTGACGCGCTACGACCTGCGCACGCCGGTGCTGCCGCTGGCCTTCCTGCCCGACCGGCTGACCTCGGCCCGGGTGCGCCTCGGCGACGCCCCCTGCCCGGTCCGGCCCGACGGCGCCTTCCGCTGCCCCGGTCCCCCCTGGTTGCGGGTGGCCCGCGAGGTGCGGGAGGTGGACCTGCTCCCCCGCCCTTGCCTCCATGCCCATCCCGGGCCCGACCCGGGCGCCCCCCTGACCATCGAGTTCTCCGAGGTCCCCATGGGCCGGGTCCTGCGGGGGCACACCGGCATCGTCGCCGAGGCCGCCCTGCGCGGCAGCTCCCCGGTGAGCCTCACCGTGAAGGTGGACGGCGAGGAGCTGGGAGCGGCCCAGGAGCCGCCTCGCAAACCGGGCTGGCACGCCTTCGAGATGGAAACCACCCGCTTCGCCGGGAGCCGGCGCACCCTGGCCTTCGCCATCGCCGCTCCAGACTCAGGGGCGCGCTGGTTCTGCTTCGACGCCATGACGCTGCCGTGACCGCCCGTGGCCCCATGCAACGGCTCGCCGCCCTCCTCCCCCGCACCGGCCGCCACCGCGCCGGCCTCGCCTGGGCGCTGGGCGTCCTGCTCGTCGCGGCCTGGACCTCGCCGGCGGTGGGCATCTCGCGCGACGAGAGCGTCTACTTCTGGGCCGCCGAGAGCTACGCCACGTGGTGGTCCCGGTTCCTGCGCTCGCCCGGCGCCGCGCTGGCGGAGGCCGACCGCTTCTTCGGCCCGAACCACGAGCACCCGCCGCTGGCCAAGACCGTCTACGGCCTGACCCACGCCTCGCTCTCGCGGGGGCTGGGCGCCGATCACCGCGCCGGCTTCCGCGCCGGCGCCTTCCTCTTCGCGGCGGGGCTGGCGTGGCTCCTCTGCCTGTGGGGGTGGGACCTCGCCGGCCGAGGCGGGGGCCTCCTGGCCCCGGCGCTCTTCTTCCTCGTGCCGCGCCACTTCTACCACGCCCACCCGGCGGTGCTGGACCTGCCGCTGACCACCCTCTGGCTCGCCACCGCCTACGCCTTCTGGCGGAGCCTTTTGGCGCGCCGCGAAGGGCGCCCCCCCTGGCGCGCTGCGGTGGCGACCGGCCTGCTCTTCGGCGCCGCCGTGGCCACCAAGCACACCGCCTGGTTCCTGCCGCCGCTCCTCCTCGCCTGGTGGCTCGCCACCCACTGGCGCGAAGTCGCGGGCGGGGCGTTGCGCAACCGGCTCCGGGCCGTGCCGCCCGCCTTCCCGGCCATGGCGGTCCTCGCGCCGATGCTGCTCGTCGCCCTCTGGCCCTGGCTGTGGCGCGAAACCGTTCCCCGCTTCCGCGAGTACCTGGCATTCCACCTCCGGCACGAGAACTATCCCTGGCACTACCTGGGCACGCTGCTGCGCGAGCCGCCTTTCCCGCTGAGCTACCCGTTCGTGGTCACGGCGCTCACCGTCCCGGCGGCCTCCCTGGCTGCCATGGCCGGCGGCTTCCTGCAGTCGGCGGCGCGAATCGTCCAGGCCCTGCGGCGGCGCGCCGAGGCGGTGGACGTGCGGCTCGAGTCGCTGCTGCTCGTGAACGCCCTCTTCCCCATCGCCCTCATCGCCTGGCCCACGGTGCCCATCTTCGGCGGCGTCAAGCACTGGCTGCCCGCCATGCCGTTCCTGGCGCTGCTCGGGGCGCGCGCCCTGGTGACGGCGGCCCGCCTCCTCGCGCCCTCGGCCCCGGCCCGGGTGGGCGCGGCGCTGGCGGCGGCGGCGCTGCTGCCGGCCACCTGGCAGGTCCAGCACACGCATCCCTTCGGCACCGCCGCCTACAACGAGATGGCCGGCGGCGCCGCCGGGGCCGCCTCGCTGGGGATGCAGCGCCAGTTCTGGGGCGACAACATGGCGGCGGTGCTCCCGGCGCTGAACCAGCACGCCGCCGCCGGGGCGCGCGTCTGGTTCCAGGAGGCGACCTGGCTGGCGGTGACGGCCTACCAGCGCGACGGCGTCCTGCGGGGGGACCTGCGCTGGGCCAACGGCGCGGAGGACGCGGACATCTCCATCTGGCACTACCACCAGGAGTTCCGCGACAGGGAGTTCCTGACCTGGACCGCCTTCGGGACGGCGCGGCCGGTGACCGGGGCCTATCTCGACGAGGTGCCGCTGGTGCAGGTCTACGCACGGCCCGGGGCGTGGCGGTGACAAGCCGGCTCGAGAACCGCGCCCTCGCTTCAGATGGCTAATTCCGCATCCGGCGCGTAGCGCGGCCGGGCCAGGATGTCCACCACCTCGGCGTCGGTGACGTGCCGGGCCTCCTGGTACCACTGCTCCACTCCCAAGACGGTGGCCGGCTGCACCAGCGCCACCACCGCGTCGGCCAGGCCGGCGAGCCGGCCGGCGATGGGTGCGGCCGCCACCGGGGCGGCCACCACTACCTTCCATGCGCCGTGCGCGCGGAGCACCTCCATCGCCACCCTCATCTTCGACCCGGTGGTGATGAACTCGTCGACGAGGATCACTGGCCGCCCCGCGACCACCGGCAGCGACCTTCCCGCCCGGTATAGCTGTACCAGGTGCCCGACCTCGTCCTCGGCGCGCCGGATGGCCGCCGAGAGTGCCTCGGAGTCGATGCCCAGCGCCCCAGCCATCCCCAGGTTGACGTGGCGGACACCGCCCTCCGCGACCGCGCCCAGCGCCATGTCCAGCGCGCCGGGGATGCGCACCTTGCACGCGGCGATCACCTCGAGCGGGAGGGCGAGCAGCCTCGCCACCTGCCATCCTACCGGGACCCCCCCGCGGGGGAGAGCCATCACCAGCCCGTCCGGGCCGGCGTGGGGGGCGAGGGCCCGGGCGAGGTGGATGCCCGCTTCCTCCCGATCGAGGAACCGCATGCAGCAATATGGGCAGTCGCCGCAGATTCGGAAGCCGCCCCCTTGGGGAGGCAGCCCCATCCGTGCCGGCTCCCTCTCGGGCCAGGTGGGGGCGGCTATCCGGCTCCGCCAGGGCGGAGGCTGCACCGCCGCTTCGCCTCGGACACGAGGTCCTGCCACGGCGCCCAGGCGAGCGCCGCGGCGCGGCGGTCCCAGGCCGCCTCGCACTCGCCGGCGGCGTGCGGTTCGAGCGACTGGCACATGCGTGGGCGCTCGGCGAAGGAAAGGCGGCAGCCGCCGGAGCCCAGGAACACGCACGGCGACCGCTCGGGGCCATCGAAGACCCGCCCCGACGCCCGCTCGGCCAGGGTGGCCGGGCGCGGGTAGCTGACGACGCGGCCGGCATCTCGCGGCGATGGTGGGTTCCCATCCACCCAAGGCAGGCCGTGGTGCTCGAGCAGCACCCAGTCGCCGGAGCGGAGCGCGTCGGCCAGCGCCGCCGCCGGGTCGGGCGCCGCCAGGAATCGATCCGGCGCCTCGACCCCGGGCCGGGTGTGGCAGCACTCGCCGCCGCAGGGACCGCACACCGACGGTCGCTGGTTTGGCTGGATGGCCGGCAGGGGCGCCACCATCGCGACCTTGTCACGCCGAGGGAGGGGCTGCAATCCGATCCATGGTGAGCGGAGCCCGAGTTGCTTCCCCGTGCGCCGCCACCCCTCGGCCCATAGCTTGCCGGGAAGAGCGCAGGCGGCTTACCCGACCGGGGCCGCCGCAAGGAGGGAACTCATGGGCAAGATGATCTCGTTTCCCAGGACCGGCGGCGGCATGGCGCAGGGGTACCTCGCCGAGGCCAAGGATCCGAAGGCGGCCGGCGTGGTAGTGATCCAGGAGTGGTGGGGGGTGCAGGGCCAGATCAAGTCGACCTGCGACCGATTGGCCGAGGCGGGTTTCACGGCGCTGGCCCCCGACCTCTTCGGCGGCAAGGTCGTGCCGTACCACGACTCGGCAGCCGCCAACGCCGCCATGGCGTCGCTCGACTTCAAGAAGGCGACCGAGGAGTCGGTGCGCGGCGCCGCGAAGTACCTCGCGGCGCGAGGGACCAAGGTCGGGCTCACCGGCTTTTGCATGGGCGGAGCCATCACCATCATCGGCGCGGTGCACATCTCCGAGCTGAGCGCCGCGGTGTGCTTCTACGGCATTCCGCCCGAGTCGGTGGCCGCGCCCAAGGACATCCGCGTGCCGCTGCAGGGCCACTTCGCCGCCCAGGACGACTGGTGCACCCCGGCCGTGGTGGCCGACTTCGAGAAAAAGCTCGAGGCCGCCGGAAAACAGTTCGAGATCCACCACTATCCGGGACACCACGCCTTCATGAACTCGGACCGCAAGGAGGTGTACGACCCGGCGGCCGCGAAGCAGGCCTGGGATCGCTGCATCGCCTTCTTCAAGAAGCACCTCGCCTGAAAGCCATGGCCGCGCACGTGCCCGCGCTCCGGACCCCCGACGATCGCTTCGAGGCCCTCCCCGGATTCCCGTTCGCGCCCCGCTGGCTCGAGGCTCTGCGCGGCTTCGAGGGCCTGCGCTTCCACTACCTCGACGAGGGGCCGGCCGCGGCGCCAGTCTTCCTCTGTCTCCACGGCGAGCCGACTTGGAGCTACCTCTACCGCCGGATGATCCCGATCTTCGCCGGAGCCGGCTACCGGGTGGTGGCGCCGGACTTCGCCGGCTTCGGCCGCTCCGACAAGCCGGAGGAGGAGGCCGTCTACGGGTTCGAGTTCCACCGCCGCTTCCTCATGGCCCTGGTGGAGACGCTCGACCTGCGCCGCGTCGCCCTGGCGGTCCAGGATTGGGGAGGCCTGCTCGGCCTCACCCTGCCCATGGAGATGCCGGAGCGGTTCGAGAGGCTGCTGGTCATGAACACCACCCTGGCCACCGGCGACGTCCGGCTCACCGACGGATTCCTGGCCTGGCGAGACTACGTCCGCAAGAACCCCGACCTCGCCTGTGGCAAGCTCATGCAGCGGACCTGCCCGCATCTCACGACCGCGGAGGCCGCCGCCTACGACGCCCCCTTCCCCGACGCCCGTTACAAGGCGGGTGCGCGCCGCTTTCCCGAGCTCGTGCCGGACCGGCCCGACGCCCCTGGCGCCGAGATCTCGCGGAAGGCGCGCGACTGGCTCGGGACCTCGTGGCGCGGCGAGAGCTTCATGGCCGTCGGCGCCAGGGACCCGGTGCTCGGGCCGCCGGTGATGGAGCACCTGCGCAGGCTCATCCGCGGCTGCCCGCCGCCGCTGGTCCTGCCGCAGGCCGGACATTTCGTGCAGGAGTGGGGCGAGGAGGTGGCGCGAGCCGCGCTGCGCCACTTCGGCACGCCGTGACGCGCCTTTCTCTCGCCGGGTGCGCGCGACCCCGTGGCGGACGAGGGACCAGCCACCGGATGCGCGCACGGGGCCGGCTACTTGCCCGCCTTGGCGGCCTTCTTCTGCTCGGCGCGAAGGCGGTCGATGACGCTCTTCACCTTGTAGCGGAAGCTGGCCCTGGGGGTTTCCCGACACGCCGCCGTCACATCGGACACCACCCGGCGCGCCGACTCCACCTGGACCACCCACGCGTCGAGCACGCCCTGCTGGTGATCCTTCCCCGCCACCCAGGCGACCACCATCGGCTGGACGTCGGCGGGAAGCGATCCGAACTGCTCGCAGGTCATGTGCTTGATGCTGAAAGACGCGGGCTGGCCCGCGGCATCGGCCGCCGCGGCCGGGGACGCGGCCAGCGCCAGCGCGCCGGCGAGGAAGAGGCTCGGGATGCGGTCGGTCATGGGATGGATCCTCCGGTGACACCCGGTGTCGAGGGGCACTGGCCGGGCGGGCGCCGCCACCCGTTTAGCGGAGTCGGCGAGCCGCAACAAGGCGGACCCTCGAGCGCCCTGGTGCTCGAGGCCCTCAGGGGGCTCGGGCGGCCTCAGGAAATCCCACGTGATTTCAGTGTCCTTGACCCGCACTGCGGGAGCCTTAATACTGTGAGGAGTTCGTTCAATTGGGGGCGAACTGGTTTCGACGGAGGATGGACTGCGCAGGGTGCGCGCCGTGGTTGGTCACCGGGCCACGTAAAAAGGCGACCAAGCAGAAACGCGAACGAGCCCATGGCTCTCGCGGCCTAATGTGCCGCGCGTCCCCCCGCGAGCGCCGGGTAGCGGGATCGGACGTCAGCTCCGGCTGGATCCGGGCGGGAGGCGAGCCGCCTAGACCGGATCGAGACGTAAGGGCGAGGACGTGAGCGGTTGCAGGCCCGGAGGTTGCCGCTCATGAACTTCTCCGGGATACGCGCGTAGGACCCTTCGCGGGAAGTCTTTCGGACCCGGGTTCGATTCCCGGCGCCTCCACCACTCAACCCCGCGGGAACGCGGGGTTTCGTTTCTCACTGCACCAAGGACTGCACCAAGACTCCCGGTGACATTTTGAGCCGTCCCCGGGGCCTTCTCGGGCGAAATGGCCAGAGAAATCTGGAGCTTGGCCACCTCGGCGCAGAGCTTCCGCCACTCGACGGTGGTGTAAAGCTCCATCACGTCGCGGGGCGGCTGGTGGGTCCCGCGGCGGAGGATGTCCTTGTCTGCTCCGTCCTCGCGGGCGAGCGAGATGAAGGTGCGCCGGAGGTCGTGAACGCGGCGAACGTCGATCTCGAGGGCCTTCAGGTCGCGGAGGAAGGCCTTCCGCGTGTAGTTCTTGTCCCGCATCCGCCAGGGCGCCGAGAAGCGGCCCTTCCCCTTCGGCTTGGGCGGCGTCGGGACGACCAGGTCGTCGGGCGTCGGCGCCCGGCCCATCGTCGCCTCGAAGCCGCGCGCCTGCCACTCGCGGAGGATCTCCCCGAGCACCGGGTGGATCGGCATCCAGCGGACCACCTTGGTCTTCGTGCCGCGCTTGTTGTAGGAGCGGGCCACCACGATTCGGCCGAGCGGGAGCATCTCGAGCGAGAGGTTCCGGAAACGGAGGCCCCCCAGCTCGCCGACCCGAAGCGCGCCGAGCCCGAGGATCGCGTTCGCCACCCGTTCGTTCTCGGGGATGCTCATGGCGCTCACCAGGGAGACGAGCTCCTCGCGCGTGT
>DASTPH010000135.1:0-9480 GCA_035762305.1 Anaeromyxobacteraceae bacterium | reverse complement strand
GTCGGGCGAGGCCACCAGCCGGAGGCGCCCGCGCTTCTCGCCGTCGGGGAAGCGCTTCTGCTCGTACCCCGGGGCCAGCCCACGCCGGGCGGGGAGGATCCAGATCTGGAGGAAGTGGACCGGCTCGGAGCGGGAGTGGTTGAACTCGGAGTGGACGACGCCCGTCCCGGCGCTCATGCGCTGGACGTCGCCCGGACGGATGGTCGAGCCGTTGCCCAGGCTGTCCTCGTGCGCCAGCGCCCCCGAGAGCACGTAGGAGACGATCTCCATGTCGCCGTGGGGGTGGGCCCCGAAGCCCTGGCCGGGCTGGACGCGATCCTCGTTGATCACCCGCAGCGAGCGGAAGCCCATGTGGGCCGGGTCCTGGTAGTCGGCGAAGGAGAAGGTGTGGCGCGTGTCGAGCCACCCGTGGTCGAAGTGGCCGCGGTCCCGGGAGCGGCGGACGGTGATCATCGGTTGCCTCCGGCCGCTTTGGTAAGGATCGGGGGCCGGTCCCACAAGTACACCCATGTGGCCTGCGGCCTGGCCGCGGCGGCGGCTATCATGGCGGCCATGCCTGGGCGACCTCCGGTGCTCTGCCTGCAGCACGTGGCCCAGGAACCGCCGGGGGCGGTGGCGGAGGCGGTGCGCGGCGCCGGGCTTCCCATGGAGGTGGTGCGCATCGACCGGGGACAGGCGGTTCCGGGCTCGGCCGAGGCGCTTTCGGCACTGGTGGTGATGGGGGGGCCCATGGGCGTCCCCCACATCGACCGGACCCCTCATCTGAAGGCGGAGAAGCGCCTGGTCGAGGCGGCCCTCGAGCGCGCCATCCCCGTGCTCGGCATCTGCCTGGGGAGCCAGCTCCTCGCCGCCGCGCTCGGGGCCCGGGTGGAGCGCGGCCCGGGCCTGGAGGTTGGCTGGCTCCCGGTGGCGCTCGAGCCGGCGGCCAGGGGCGACCCGCTCCTCGGGGCGCTGCCGCCGGAGTTCGTGGCCCTTCACTGGCACGGCGACGTCTTCGACCTGCCCCGGGGGGCCACCTCGCTCGCCCGTTCGTCCCTCACCCGGTGCCAGGCGTTCCGGCTGGGGACGGCGTGGGGGATCCTCTTCCACCTCGAGGCCGACGAGGCGCAGATCGAGGCCATGGCCGGCGCCTTCCCCGAGGACCTCGAGGAGGCGGGGCTCACCGAGGACCAGCTGCGAGCCGGGACCCGCCGGCACCTCGCGGGGGCGCGCCGGCTCGGCCGCGGCGTCTTCGAACGATGGGCCGGCCTGGCGCGAGGAGGCTAGCCCATGCGCATCGCCATGGTGGGGGCCGGAGGGGTGGGAGGGCTCTTCGGGGGGCTCCTGGCCCGGGCGGGCGAGCAGGTGGCCTTCGTGGCCCGGGGCGCCCACCTCGAGGCCATCCGCCGCGACGGGCTCAAGGTGGAGAGCCCGCTGGGGAGCTTCACGGTTCGGGCCAGCGCCTCCGACGACCCGGCGGCGCTCGGGAAGTTCGATGCCGTGGTGGTGGCGGTGAAGGCCTGGCAGGTGAAGGAGGTGGCGCCCCGGCTCGAGCCCTTGCTCGGCCCGGAGACGGTGGTGGTGCCCATGGAGAACGGCGTGGAGGCGGCCGGGGAGCTCGCGGCGGCGCTGGGGGCGGGGCCGGTGGCGGGCGGGCTGTGCCACGTCATGGCCTGGATCGAGGCGCCGGGGGCGGTGAAGCACGCCGGGTTCGGGCCGCGGGTGACCCTGGGCGAGCTCGGCGGCGGCGGGAGCGAGCGGCTGGAGCGCCTGGCGGCTGCGCTGCGACGGGCGGGCATGGAGGCCGCGGTGGTGGACGACATCCGCACCGCGCTGTGGGAGAAGTTCCTCTTCATCGACCCGCTCTCCACCGTGGGTGCGGCGACGCGCGCCAAGGTGAGAGAGATGCTGGCCGTGCCGGAGACCCGGGCGCTGCTCCTCGCCGCCATGCGGGAGGTGGAGGCGCTGGGCTTGAGGAGCGGCGCCCGGCTCTCCGGCGACGCGGTGGAGCGCACCCTGAAGCGCGTGGAGGCGCTTCCCGCCGACGCCACCGCCTCGATGCAGCGCGACGTCCTGGCCGGCCGCCCCTCCGAGCTCCAGGAGCAGACCGGCGCGGTGGTGCGGCTGGGACGCGCCGCCGGGGTGCCGGTGCCGGTCCACGAGGCGCTCTACGCGGCCCTTCTGCCCCAGGAGCGAAAGGCCCGGGCGGGTTAGGCCGCACCCCATTTCCGTATCGATCAGCTTCCAGGCCGCGAAGCGGCCCGGCCGGGAGTCCGGCCGCAGCAGGGGGAGGCTCCGGCGGCTCTGCCGACGGAGGGGGGCGGCAGAGGGGGGCGGCACGCCCCCTTACAGACATGGCTCGTGCCGCCCGGAGCGATAAGCTCCGGTCGCGGCACGAGCGACACCATGGCCATGCCCTGCCGGCCTCCTCGCGGCCTCCTCGCCGGCCTGCTCCTGGCCGCGCTGGGAACGGCCTGCAAGAAAGACCAGCCCGCGCCCGTCTGCGAGCTGCCCCCGCCGCAGCCGAGCGCGCTGGCGACGCTCCCCGACGTGGCTTCACCCGGCCAGTCGCAGGCCATCCACCTCGGTGTCAAGGTCACCGGCGAGGCGGTCACCTTCGACGTGCCCGCCGGAACCGCCAGCGTCACCATCGTGGAGCAGGCCACCTCCTCGGCGGTGCCGCTCACCATCCGCGCCGGGAGCCTGTACTACGACAACACCGCCGTGCCGCTGTACGTCGACGTGGCCGGCCCCTGGTCGGGCCGGGTCTACGCCGACGTCCCGATGCCTCCGGACTCCGCCTTCCGGTTCGAGCCGCCGCCAGACGGGCTCACCGTGCTCGATCCGGCCTCGGACCCGAGCCTCTTCGTCTACTTCTTCTCCTCGGGCCCCTGGACCGGCGCGCTCACCATGCCCAACACCAGCCTGCCCATCCCGGGGACGGCGCCGGGCGACGGGGTCCCCGCCGGGACCTGGACGGTGACGGTAGGCGATTGGGCCCACGAATGCCGCGCCTTCCCGGGCCTGGGCTGCATGGCCACCACCCCCACGCCGTCGACCTACGACCTGACCGTCATCCTGAAGCCGGCCACGGCGCCGGGCAACGCGCTGCGGGTGGTCTTCTACCTGGTCACCGTCAGGGGCCTCACCGCGGCGGGAGCCGCGGCCGACCCCGACCTCCAGCGGTTGCAGTGGGCGATGACCCAGATCCTGGCGCAGGCCGGGATCGCGCCCTCCTTCGAGTACCGCGACGTCCCCACCGAGGTGCGCGCCCGGTTCGCCACCGGCGTGGACGCGAGCGGCGCCGGCGTGTGCGGAACCCTGGGCCAGCTGGTCCAGCTCGCCGCGCCCGGCAACCAGCTGAACGTCTTCCTGGTGGACCTCATCAAGAACACCGCCACCGGAGGGTTCAGCGTCGTCGGGCTCGACCCCATCGTGCCGGGGCCGGCCTCCTTCGGCGGGACGCCGGCCAGCGGCGTGGTGGTCTCCCTGGTGGACCTGGGCCAGATCCGAGGCGCCGGCTGCCCCGCCGGGCAGCTCGCCATCGGCACCTGCGGCGACGACGCCGTCGCCGCCGTGGTCGCCCACGAGGCCGGTCACTTCCTCGGCCTGTACCACGACACCGAGGACATCGGGACCATCGTCGACCCCATCGCCGACACCGAGACCTGCTTCTGCCCCGCCTGCAAGGCTCCCACCCCCCAGCAGTGCCAGGGGCTGGGCGCGGGCGATCCGCCGATCGCGTCTCCATACCGCATGCAGGTGTTCGACTGCCTGGGCGACACCCAGGGCTGCGGGGGCGGCGACAACCTCATGTTCTGGTTGCTCGACGTCGACTCCAAGGGGCTGCTCACCCCGGGGCAGGCGGCGGTGATGCGGTCGAGTCCCCTGGTCGAGTGAGGCCCGCCATGACCCTCCCCCAGACCATCCTGCTCCTCGTCCTGGCGGCGCCGCCCGGGCCGCCGGCGGGCTCCCGGGCCGGCGCGCCCGTCGCCGCGCCGGCCGATCCGTCCGAGGCCGAGGTGCGACGCCGGGTGCGCGCGCTGCTGGGCGCCATCGACACGCCGGTGCGGGAGCAGGACTTCCACGCCCTCGGGCCGCGCGGCCCGGCGGTGCTGGCCGCCATCGCCTCGGGCAGCGGCGAGTGGCCGTCCTGGCGCTCCCGGGCCGCGTGGGGGCTCGCGCTGCTGGGAGGCGCCGAGGCGGAGCGGACCCTGGAGCGCCTGGGGAGCTCCGCCTCCGAGCCCTTCGCGGTGCGGGCGGCCGCGCTCGAGGGGTTGGGGCGCCTGCTCGCGCCGGAGCGGCTCCTCCAGGCGGTCTCGCCGGTGCTTTCTGGCCCGGGCGAGGCCCGCCTTCGGGCTGTGGCG
The DNA here is from genome assembly GCA_035762305.1 of Anaeromyxobacteraceae bacterium. Classification (GTDB taxonomy): domain Bacteria; phylum Myxococcota; class Myxococcia; order Myxococcales; family Anaeromyxobacteraceae; genus DASTPH01. The sequence goes on along the minus strand of DASTPH010000135.1, from coordinate 5,134 downwards.
GCGGAGGTCCTCTCGCGGCGCGCCCCCGAGGCCGCCTGCCAGTCGGTGCGAGCCCAGCTGGCTCGCGAGTCGCCCGAGGGGCGCCTCATGTTCCACCGCGCCGAGGCGGCCTGCGGGCGGTAGGGCGGGGGCCGACTCGAGCCGCCCGGAACGGGCGGCGAGGCACTTGGGAAGCTTCGGGCTCGTCGGGTTCTATAGCCGAGTTGGACGCGGAGTGCACACCGGCTGCAGAAGCAGCCTCGCCACCCTTCGGGTGGCTCGGCAGTAACCCGGCGCGCCGGCGGGCCTGCCGTTATGGCAGGGCCAGGAGGCGAGCGAGATGAGCGAGGTCGTGTACCGTTCTCAGGTGCGCGTCGAGCGCGGCGCCGCCGGCCTGCGCCGGGCCACCCTGCCGGCGGAGAAGGAGCCGGTCCTCTTCGGCACCCACGGTGCGGTGGCGGCGCACTACGGCCGCGCTCCCGGGACCTACGAGCCCCACGCCACCACCATCGACTACCTGGTGGCGGCGGCCGCCGGCTGACTCACCGGGACCCTGGGAGGCGCGCTGGAGGCGCGCCAGATCCCGGCCGGAGACGGGCGGCTCGAGGCCGAGGCGGTGGGCGAGGTGGAGCTGGAGGAGAAGGTGCTGGTGGTGAAGCGCATCCACGTGAAGCTCCGGCTTCGCGGCGAGGAGGCTCACCGCGCCACCGCGCTGCGTGTGCACGGCCTCTTTGCCGAGGGCTGCCCGATCTACCGCTCCATCCGTGCCGCCATCCAGGTCACGACCGAGCTGGCCTTCGAGGCGCCCGGGTAGGAGCGCCGCGCGCGACCTGAGACTCCGGGTTGCTCCGCCGTGTCGGACCGTCAGCGGCGGGCCGCTGCCGCGGCCGGGCCCGCCGCGAGCCAGGTGCCGTTGGGCAGGAGGTTCGACGGGACCAGGCTACCGGCGCGCAGGAGGGTGAGCCGGGCGCAGCGCTGGAAGCCGCTCTCGCAGTAGAAGGTCTGCCACACGCGAAGGGCGGGCGCGGTGTGGAAGGTACTGGCGAGGCCGCAGCCTGGTTGGTGGGGGCAGGTCATGTGGGCGTCGTCCTTCCGGCCATGCCCACTCTCGGAGTGCAATTCGGGGGCCGCGGGGAGGCGAGGAGGACGGCCTGGATTCCGGTGTGGATCCCGCTAGTTCGCGCCGTCGTCCGCTCCGCGGACCTGGGTGGCGCCTACCCCTGAGGGGGGCATCACTCCGGGTGGAAAACGGGCCCCGGTGGCCACGAGGCTGGCCACCGGCTTCGGGCCTTTCCGGCGCTGCCGAGCGCACCGGGGCGCTACCCGGGTCAGCCAGCGTCCCAGGCGAAGCCCTCGAGGTCGAAGGCCTGGTCGGCCAGGGACTTCACCATCTCGTCGTCGTTGTCGTCGATGCGGTTGATGTTGTAGCGGATGCGCCGCCGAGCCCGGCCGGCGAAGACGCGCAGGATCTCCAGCTCCCGGGCCGCGCCCGCCTCGCCCTTCTCCTCCACCGCGGCGCTCACGCGGGAGAGGACGCAGGCCACGACGTAGAGATCGACGAGGATGTCGGCCAGCCGGCGGGTGGCGAACTGCTTCTCGACGATGTTCTTGCCGTGCTTGCGCAGGATGCGGTCGGCGGCGGTGCCCAGGTCGCGGGTGGACTGCTCGAAGGTCTCGGCCTCGGCCTTCAGGGCCGGGTGGAGAAGGGTGAAGCCGCGCTTCTCCCCCACCAGGCCGGTGCGGAGCGAGGCCTGCTTCAGCGCGTACTCCGACATGAGACCGAAGCCCTTGATGGGGTCGGCCAGCACGCCCTTCAGGCTCCTGGCCAGCTCGGTGAGCTGGGTGGCCACGTCGTTCATGGCGGTGAGGGCGATGAACAGGCGGAGGATCTCGTTGGTGCCCTCGAAGATCCGGTTGATGCGAGCGTCGCGCACCGACCGTTCGTAGGGGAACTCCTTCATGAAGCCGTTGCCGCCCGCGATCTGCAACGCCTCGTCGGCCACCCGGGAGAGCGCTTCGGTGGCGAACACCTTGGAGATGGCCGCCTCCACCGCGTAGTCCTGGTAGCCCTGGTCGATGAGGCCGGCCACCATCCGCACCACCGACTCGGCGGCGTAGCAGTCCACCACCATCTCCCCCACCTTCTGCTTCACCAGCCCGAACTCGGCGATGGGGCGGCCGAACTGGCGCCGCTCTTTGGCCTGCCTCGAGGCCAGCCCGATGAGCCGCTTCATGCCGCCCACGCAGCCGCCGCCCAGGCCGGTCCGGCCGGCGTTGAGGATGCGCATGGCCGCCTTGAACCCCTTGCCCACCTCGCCCAGCACGTGGTCGTCGGGGACCTTCACGTCCTGGAAGGCCACCGAGGTGGTGTTGCTGGCCCGGATCCCCATCTTGTCCTCGTGGGGCCCCGCCGAGACGCCCGGCAGGTCGCGGGTGACCACGAAGGCGGTCATGGAGGCCTTGCCCGCTGCGCGCGGGTCCGGGGTCTTGGCGAACACCGTGTAGAAGCCGGCGATGCCGCCGTTGGTGATCCAGATCTTCTCCCCGTTCAGGATCCAGTGGTCGCCCTCTCGCCGCGCGTTGGTCTTGACGCCGGCGGCATCGGAGCCGGCCCCGGGCTCGGTGAGGCAGAAGGCGGCGATGAGCTCGCCGGTGGCGAGCCTCGGCAGCCAGCGCTGCTTCTGAGCCTCGGTGCCGAAGAGCAGGAGGCCGCGCATGCCGATGGAGCTGTGGGCCCCCACCGTCAGGGCCACCGAGCCGTCGTAGCGGGAGATCTCGTGGAGGACCCGCGAGTAGGCCGCCGAGCCGAGGCCCAGCCCGCCGTACTGCTCGGGGATGACCAGGCCGAAGAGCCCGAACGACTTCAGCTCCTCGATGAACTCCTTCGGCATCTCGCCGCGGCGGTCCCACTCGCGGAAGTCCTTCTCCCGCGGCGCGAGCAGCTGCCGCACCGAGGCCAGCACCTGCTCCAGGGTCTCCCGCTCCGCCGGCTTCATCTCCGGGAAGGGGACGACGCTCTCCTCCTCGACGACACCCATGCACAGCGACCGCACGAAGCTCGCGTTCTTCTTGTCGATCACGGCGCGCCTCCAGTTGATTCCAGAATCAAGAAAGTATGACGCGCCGCGGCACGAAAAGCCAGCCCCGAAAGGGGTGGGCGCTTGGGCGAGCCCGAACCAGGCTCTCGGACTAAGGAATCGCCCGCGCCCGGCACGCCGCCGGGGCCCTCGAGGGGCTCACCCATGCGACGACTCGCCGCCGCGCTCGCTCTTGTCCTGTGCCTTCCCGCCCTCGCCGCCGAGAGGCCGGCGCTCAAGGTTTCGGCCATCCCCGACGAGGCCCCCACCGAGCTGCAACGCAAGTTCAAGCCGCTCGGCGAGTACCTGGGGAGGGCCCTCGACATGGAGGTCCGCTTCGTGCCGGTGACGGACTACGCCGCCACCGTGGAGGGGCTGGCCGGCGGCAACCTGGACCTGGTGTGGTACGGCGGCTTCACCTTCGTCCAGGCGCGCCGGCGCACCGGCAGCGCGGTGCCGCTGGTGCAGCGCGAGGAGGACGCCGTCTTCCACTCCAAGTTCATCGCGGCGGCCGGCTCCGGGATCCGCTCGCTGCAGGACCTCAAGGGGAAGACCTTCGCCTTCGGCAGCGTCTCCTCCACCTCCGGCCACCTCATGCCGCGCTACTACCTGCTCAAGGCCGGGATGGACCCGGACAAGGATCTCTCCCGCTACGCCTTCAGCGGCGCGCACGACGCCACCGCCAAGTGGGTCGAGTCGGGCAAGGTGGACGCCGGCGCGCTCAACGAGTCGGTGTGGCAGAAGCTCGTCGACGAGAAGCGAGTGGACCCCTCCAAGGTCCAGGTCTTCTACACCACCCCCGCCTACTACGATTACAACTGGACGGTGCGCGGCGACCTCGACCCCAAGGTGGCCCAGCGAATCAAGGCCGCCTTCCTGGCGCTCGATCCGGCCAATCCCGACCACAAGGCCATCCTCGACCTGCAGCGGGCGCGGCGCTTCATCGAGACCCGCCCCGAGAACTACAAGATGATCGAGGAGGCCGCCCGCAGCGCCGGGCTGCTGAAGGACTGAGCTCGGGGACCGATTTCCCGCGCGCCTCGTGGAAGTTCGCGGCGGCTCGGTTTCGCTGGAGGGCGAGACCGGGCCGCCCGGGATCTCGGACACCGGCGGGCGCTGTGACGATCAGATTACGCCGCCGCCCCCTCTATGGCCTCGCCGGCGGCGGGGCGCCCGGGCTCGGCCGGGGCGGCGCCGGCCTCGAGGCGCGCCCGCAGCCACCCCGAGAACAGGTCCACCGCGGTCACCAGCGCCAGGATGGCCAGGATGAGCGTCGCGGCGCGGCGCCCCTGGAACAGGCTCAGCGCCACGTACAGCTCGCGCCCCAGGCCGCCCGCCCCCACCACCCCCAGCACCGCCGAGGCGCGGACGTTCACCTCCCAGCGGTAGAGGGTGTAGGCGAGGAGCTGGGGCGCGGCCTGCGGCAGGACGGCGAACAGCGCCGCCGAAAGGCGCCCGGCGCCGGCGGTGCGGAGCGCGCGCACCGGCGCGGGCGGCGCCTCCTCCAGCACCTCGGCGTAAAGGCGCCCCAGCACGCCGCCGGTGTGGACGCCGAGCGCCAGGGCGCCGGCGAACGGGCCCAGCCCAACCGCCAGCACGAAGACCAGGGCCCACACCAGCTCCGGGAGCGATCGCCCCAGGTTCATGGCCGCCCGCGCCGCCGCGCCCGCCGCCGCCCGGGCGGTCCGCCTCCAGACGGGATCGGCCTCGGCCCCGATCGCGTGGAGGCGGAGCGCCGCGGGCCAGGCCAGGGCCATCCCCAGGGCGGCGGCGAGGGCAGTGCCGAGGACGCTCACCGAGAGGGTCTCGGCGGCCGCCGGCAGGAATCGTCCCAGGAGGTCGCGGCTCGCCTCAGGCGGCCACAGCGAGCGGAGGAACGCCGCCGCGCCGGAGAGCGACCGCGAGGAGAGGAGCTCCCGCGGGTCGAGGCCCAGGACGGCGGCCGCGCCCAGGACCGCCGCCGCGAGGGCGGCCAGGGCCCCGGCGTCGCGCCCCAGCTCGCGCGCCCCGGAGGGGAAGAGGGTCGGGCGGGAGAGCAGGCGGCGGCGGGCCCAGGCCGAGGCCAGGTCCACCCCGGC
>DASTPH010000134.1:0-16509 GCA_035762305.1 Anaeromyxobacteraceae bacterium | reverse complement strand
ACGAGCTCAGCGACGCGACCGGCAAGCTCGAGCACAGCGACTCCTACGCCACCCTCCGCGGCATGGCCGCCGCCTACCTGCGCGCCTCGTCCACCATCCAGTTCCGGCTGTGGGCCGACTACAGCTGGCGGAGCGACCACTACATCTCCGGAGAGCCGCTCTCCCGCGGCGGGGTGAGCGCGAACAACCCCAACTACGACTGGCGCTACGACACCGTCGGCCGGCGCTTCCGCATCTCCGACTACACCGCCTTCGACCTGGGCGCGTCGTTCGTGCTGAGCTTTTGAGCAGGGGCGTGCCGCCCCTCCCCGCCGGCAGAGCCGTCGGGGCCCCTCCCCTGCTGCGCGGGGCCCCGGCGCGCTTCGGCTTCGCCTCGCGCGCCGCCCCGCGAGGAGGGGGCGCTGCCCCCTCCCCAGCTGCGCTGGGGCCCCTCCCCCGCTCAGCACCTGCCCACGCCGCCCGGCGTCACCCGCGCTTCAGCGCCTCCAGGCGCGCGTAGACCTCGCGCCGCTTGAGGCCGCGCGCACGCGCCACCCGGCGCGCCACCTCCGCCGGAGCCTCGCCGGCCTGGAGGCGCCGGCGCAGCTCGTCGTCGAGGGGCTCCGCCTCCTCCGGGCGCGGCGCCTCGGCCGCCCCGGAGACCACCAGCGTCACCTCGCCGCGCACCTCGCCGGCGAAGCGCCCCGAGAGCTCGGAGAGGCGTCCGCGGACGATCTCCTCGTGCAGCTTGGTGAGCTCGCGCGCCAGGGCGGCTTGCCGGTCCCCCAGCGCCGCGGCGAGCTCCCGCAGCGTCTCCGCCAGCCGGTTTCCCGCCTCGAAGATCACCAGGGTGGCCGGCACCGCCTTGAGCCAGGCCAGTGCCTCGGCCCGGGCCTTCCCGGCGCGCGGGAGGAAGCCCGTCACCAGGAAGCGGTCGGTCCCGAGCCCCGAGGCGGACAGCGCCGCCAGCGCCGCCGACGGCCCCGGGACCGGCACCACTCGCGCCCCCGCCTCCCAGGCGGCCTCGACCAGCGCCTGGCCGGGGTCGGACACCGCCGGCGTCCCGGCGTCGGTCACCAGCGCCAGCTCCTGCCCGGCCCGCAGCCGCGCCAGGAGCGGAGCCAGCCTCTCCCGCTCGGCGAAGGCCGGCAGGGAGACGAGCCGCGGCGGGCGCGCGCCCAAGTGGGCGTAGAGCTTCAGCGTGCGACGGGTGTCCTCGGCCGCCACCGCCGCCACCCGCCGCAGTACCTCGGCGGCGCGCGGCGACAGGTCGCCCAGGTTGCCGATGGGCGTGGCCACCACGTAGAGGGTGCCCGGCCCGACCGCCCCGCCGCGAGTCGGGCTCGTGCTCATGAGAAGACCCCCGGCGCGCCCGAGGCGTCGAAGGCATTGCGCAGGAGCTCGAACTCGGCGCCGCCGGGGCCGAGGCGGACCGCCAGCAGGTCGAAGCGCATGGGACGCTCCAGCGCCCCGTGCCGCGCCGCCCAGTCGGCAGCCGCCAGGACCACGCGGCGGGCCTTGCGCCGGGTGACCGTCTCCACCGGATCGAGGAGCCCGCCCGCCGCTCGGCTGCGCACCTCCACGAAGCACAGGGTGTCCCCTTCGCGGCACACCAGGTCCACCTCCCCGCGGCGGGTGGCATGATTGCGCGCCAGGACCTCGAAGCCCTGCCCTTCCAGCCAACGCGCCGCCGCCGCCTCCGCCTCCCGCCCGCGCTGGCCGGGGCTGCCGGCGGGCGGGCCCTTCACGCCGCCTGGTGGTCGGCCGCCTGACGGCATACCGGATCCTGGGTGGCGTGGACGATCTGGCCGCTGCGGGCGATCTGCTTCAGGAGCCCGGCCAGCGCACGCCGCGCCCCGTCGGGCAGGCTGGCGAAGGCGTCGTCGAGGAGGGCGAAGGTGCGGCCGCGGGAGAGGGCCTGCTCCAGCACGCCCACCTTCACCGCCAGCCACAGGAGGTCGCGGTCGATGGGCGGCAGGGAAGCGGCCTGCAAGCTCCGGCCGCCCCCTTGGACGCTGACGTTGCCGCGCTCGTCCCAGAACACGGCGGAGAATCGTTGCCCGGAGATGGCCGGCAGGATCTGCCCGACCCGCGGCTGGATGGCCCGCGCCACCTCGGCCGGGGTCCCGCCCAGGGAAGCGGCACCGCGCTCCAGGGCGGCGCGCAGGGGCTCGACCGGCGGCCCCGAGAGGGCCGGGGCGACAAGCGGCGCCGCAGGCGGCGGTGGCGAAGCCAGGTCCACCTCCAGGCGCTCGAGCTCCATCTCCACGCTGCGCGCGTCGCGCTGATATCCCCCCGCCTGGTCCGCGAGCCGGCGCTCCAGGTCGGCGATCTCCGCCTGCGCCCGCTCCTTCTCGGCAGCGGCCTGGCGGTTCTCCGGGCTCGCCTCCCACGACTCCTGGCGCTGGCGCCACTCCGCCGCCACTGCCCGGGCGTCGGCGAGCCGTCCCACCACCTCGCGCAGGTCCGGGAGCGCTCCCACGCCCAGCGCCTTCATGAGCCCCTTCACCTCGGCGGTGTCTCGCTCGTACTGCTCGAGCACCTTGCGCTCCCGGTCCCCGGCCAGGCGCCGGCGCCGCCCGGTCTGCTCGAAGGCCTCGCGGGCCGACACCCAGCGCAACGCCGCCCAGGCCGAGAGGCCGAAGGCCGGCACGTCCAGCAGGGCCAGGTAGCGCAGGCCGGTCTGCCCGGTCGAGGCGCCGGCCAGCCCCAGGCCGACCGCGACCAGGCCCGCGGCCGCGCCCCCGACGATTTGCGGGTCCTTCCACGGCGGGCCGGGGTCCCGGCCCGCCTGCTCGGCCGCGGCCCGATCCGCCTCCAGCCGGGCCAGGCTCTCGTCCCGCTTCGCCGCCGCCTTCTCGAAGGCCGCGAGCTTCCGGTCCAGGTCGGCCACCCGGTCCAGCGACTCGGCCGCCCGCGCCAGATCCGCCAGCGCCGCCTCGGAGGCCGAGAGGCCCTCGCGGATCTTCTCGCCCCCCTTGGACACCTCCTCCAGCCGGAAGAGCTGGCTCTGCAGCTCGTCGAGCCGCGACTGGATGGCCTCGGCGGCCTTGGCCTTCTCCAGCTCCGCCCGCAGTGCGGCTCGCTTGCGCTCCGCCTCCTCGGGGGAGAGGGCGCGCCGGACCGGCGGGGCGACGGTCGCTCCCCGCAGGCCGGCCGCCAGCTGCCGCGAGGGCATCTCGGCCGCGGCCAGGAGGAGACCCCCGCGCAGCCGGTCGGGCGGCGGCACCCCCGGGCCCGCCGCCAGGAAGGCGGCGACCGCCGGCAGGTCCTGGGCCACCAGCGCGAAGGCGCGGCGCGTTGGGTCGAACCGGTGCAGCTGGCACCCGCCTCCGAAGTCCCGGAGCAGCCGGTAGGTGATCCCGTCGTCGCCCACCAGGGTGAGCCCGGCGCGCGGAGTAGCGCCACCCGGGGCGGCCGCGGCGCGCGGGATGGCCTCGGCGTCGCCGGGATCGGGGTGCAGCAGCGCCTCCAGCACCCGGCGCAGCAGCAGCCCGTCGGCCGCCACCACGTTGTACCCCGCCTTGAGGGTGAAGCGGCCCCCGGCTGGCGCCAGCCCGCGCACGCCCTGCGATGCGATCTCGAGAAGGAGCACGGCGGGTCGCGATGTTAGTACGCGACCCCGGCGGTGAGCTACTGCCGAGCTTGCCGAGCCGCCCAGAACGGGCGGCGAGGCCGCCTCTGCATGCGACGAGCGCCAGGTCGCGCACACCCTCACCCCTCGCGGAGCCCGGCGAGCGTGCGTGCCCTCTCCCCGAAGGGAGAGGGTAACCCGCGCTACGGCGTGGTAGGCGCCGGAGGCGGGGCCTCGCCCTCGGGCTCGGCGCCGGGGCCCTCCTCGCGGGCCAGGCGCGCCGCCTTGCCCTGCAGCTGGCGCAGGTAGTAGAGGCGCGCCCGGCGCACCTCGCCGTGGCTCACCACCTCCACCCGGTCGATGCGGGGGCTGTGGACGGGGAACATGCGCTCCACGCCCACCCCGTAGCTCACCTTGCGGACCGTGAGCATGGCCCGGGAGTTGCCGCGCCGGCGGGCGATGACCGTTCCCTCGAAGACCTGGATGCGCTCCTTGTCGCCTTCCTTGATCTTGGTGTGCACCCGCACCGTGTCGCCGGTGCGGAACTCGGGCAGGTCCTTGCGGAGGTGCTTCTTCTCGACGGCCTCTAGTTCCTTGCGCAGCATCTTTCACTCTCCCTCAGAGATCCTCGTCTCCGGCCTCCATGAGCCGGAGGTCCTCGTCACCGAGCCTGAGCTTCTGGAACAGGTCGGGGCGCCGCTCCCGCGTGGCCCGCAGGGCCTCCCGCCGCCTCCACCGCTCGATGCGCCGGTGGTCCCCGGAGGTGAGCACCTCCGGGACGGCCATCCCGCGGTAGACCGGGGGGCGAGTGTAGTGCGGGTGCTCGAGCAACCCCTCGTCTTCCGCGAAGCTCTCCTTTCCCGCCGACGCCTCGTTGCCGAGCACGCCCGGCACGAGCCGCGCCGCCGCGTCCACGAGGGCGAGCGCCGCCAGCTCTCCGCCGGTGAGTACGAAATCGCCCAGCGAGACTTCCAAGTCCACCACGGCCCTCACCCGCTCGTCCACTCCCTCGTATCGCCCGCAGGCGACGACGAGGCGCCCGTGCCCCGCCAGCTCGCGGCAGAGCCTCTGGTCCAGGAGCCGGCCCCGCGGGGTGGTGAGCACCACCCGGGCCCCGGGGAGCCTCTCCCGGGCGGCCTCGATGGCCTCGGTGAGGGGCTCGGGCTTCATCACCATCCCGGCGCCCCCGCCGTAGGGGGCGTCGTCGGCGACCCGGTGCCGGCCCGCGGCGTGCTCGCGGACGTCGGTCACCCGGACCGCGATGAGCCCGGCCTCGCGCGCCTTCCCCAGGATGCTCTCGGCGAGGTAGCCCTCGCACATCCGCGGGAACAGGGTCAGGATCTCGACCTCGAGCCTCGCCACTTGGTCCTCGTCGTCGTCGGTCCGTTCTTCCGCCCCCTCGCTTCCTGGTCCTCGAGCAGGCCCTCCGGCGCGTCCACCCGGACCCGTCCGGCCTCCCGGTCCACCGTCACCCAAGGCGCCAGCGGCACCAGCCGCTCGCCCGCCTGGCCCTCGACCGAGAGCACGTCCACGCCGCCGGTCACGTATAGCCCGGCCACGCGCCCGAGATCCCTGCCGTCCGCCGTTTCCACCGGCAGGCCCTCCAGGTCGCCCCAGTAGTGGCGCCCCTCGCCGGGCTCGCCCAGGGACGACCGCTCCGCCAGCACCTCGCTGCCCACCAGCGCCTGGGCGGCCTCGCGCCCGTCGACGCCCTCCAGCCGGACCGCCCACACCCGCCCTTGCTGGCGGGCCTCGAGCACCGCCCGTTCCTCCGCCGCCTGGCCCGGCCGCCGCAGGATGATCCGCCCGGCGCGGGCCACGCCCCCCTCGCTGCCGGCCACCCCCAGCAGGCCCCGGAGCCCGATGGCGCGGACCACGGTGCCGAGCCGGAGCAGGCGTTCCATCAGTCGAGGATGTCCAGCACCACCCGGCGCCCCTCGCGGCGGCCGGCGGCCTCGAGCACGGTGCGCATCGCCTTGGCGGTCCGCCCGCCGCGGCCGATGACGCGGCCCAGGTCGTCCTCGTCCACGGTGAGCTCGAAGACCGTCGAGCGCCCCTGGTCGATGACCGAGACCTCGACCTCGTCCTTGCGCTCGACGAGCTCGCGGGCCAGCCACAGGACGAGGTCTCGCAGCACGGGTGGCTCCGGCTAGGCCTTCTTGGCCTTCAGCCTGGCGCGGCGGATCACCTTGGCCACGGTGGCGCTGGGCTTGGCCCCCACTCTGAGCCAGTGCTCCACCCGCTCGGCCTTGAGCTCGATGCGCTCGGGGCTGCGGGTCGGGTCGTAGATGCCGACGTCCTCGAGGTAGCGGCCGTCGCGCGGCATGCGCGAGTCGGTCGCCACCACGTGGTAGAATGGCGCCTTGTGCGTTCCGGCTCGGGAGAGCCGCAGGACCACCGCCATCGTGAGCTCGCCTCCTTTCCCGAAGCCCGGCTACTTGGGCTTCTTGCCGGCCTTCTTCTCCGGCTTCTTCTCGGCCGCGGCCTTCTCCTTGGGCGCGCCCTTCTTCTCCGGCTTCTTCTCGGCCTTCTTCTCGGGGGCCTTCTTGCCAGCCTTCTCGCCCTTGCCCTTCTCGGGCGCCTCGGCCGGTGCCAGCTCGGTGAGCTCGATCAGCGCCATCTCGGCGGCGTCGCCCAGGCGGCGAGCCACCCGCACCAGGCGCGTGTAGCCGCCGGGGCGGGACTGGAAGCGCTGGGCGATGGGGCCGAAGAGCTTGTCGAGCACCTCGACGTCCCGCACCGAGCGGTGCGCCTGGCGCCGCGCGTGCGGCGTGCCCCGCTTGCCCAGCGTGATGATGCGGTCGGCGATGCGCCGCAGCTCCTTGGCCTTGGGCGTGGTGGTGACGATGCGCTCGTGGCGGAGCAGCGAGGTCACCATGTTCTTGAACATGGCCGTGCGGTGCTCGGTGGTTCGGTCGAGCCGCCGGCCGGCGACGCGGTGCTTCATCTGGGTTTCTCCTCGCTCGGGCGGGAACTGGCGGCGCGCGCCAGCGGCTAGGCCTTGGGGGCCTGAGGCGGGACCTTGGGCGGCCAGTTCTCGAGCTTCATGCCCAGCCCGAGCCCCATCTCGGCCAGGATCTCCTTGATCTCCTTGAGCGACTTGCGGCCGAAGTTCTTGGTCTTCAGCATCTCGGCCTCGGTCTTCTGCACCAGGTCGCCGATGGTCTTGATGTTGGCGTTCTGCAGGCAGTTGGCCGATCGCACCGACAGCTCGAGCTCGTCGACGGAGCGGAACAGGTTCTCGTTCAGGGCCTGCTCCGGGACGGCCACCGGCTCGTAGGCCGGCTCCTCGGTCTCGTCGAAGTTGATGAAGATGGAGAGCTGCTCCTTCACGATCTTGGCGGCGTAGGCCACCGCGTCGGCCGGCACCACCGACCCGTCGGTCCACACCTCCAGGGTCAGCTTGTCGAAGTCGGTCTGCTGCCCGACGCGGGCGTTGGTGACCTGGTAGTTCACCTTGCGAATGGGGCTGAAGAGCGCGTCGATGGGGATGGTGCCGATGGGCTGTCCCGGCACTTTGTTCTTCTCGGCCGGGACGTAGCCGCGGCCGCGCCGGGCCACCAGCTCCATGCGGACCCGCCCCCCCTCGCTGATGGTGCACAGGTGATGCCCGGGGTTCAGGATCTCCACCTGGGGGTCGGCCACGATGTCGCCGGCCTTCACCTCGCGGGGGCCCTCGGCCTCGATGCGGAGGGTCTTCACCTCGTTGGTGTGGATCTGGAGCAGGACCTCCTTGAGGTTGAGGATGATGTCGGTGACGTCCTCGGCCACCTCGGGGATGGCCATGAACTCGTGCTCCACCCCGTCGATCTTGGCCGAGGTGATGGCCGCGCCCTGCAGGCTGGAGAGGAGCACCCGTCTCAGCGAGTTGCCCAGGGTGATGCCGAAGCCGCGCTCCAAGGGCTCGGCCACGAACTTGCCGTAGGTGTTGGTGAGGGATTCCTGGTCGACGGCCAGGGAGCGCGGCTTGATGAGGTCGCGCCAGTTCTTGGTGACGATCACGTCTGCCATGGGCTCTTTCGTCCTCCCGCCGCCGCCCCCTCCCCGCCCTCCGCGGCCCGGCGGAGGCGAGGCGCCGTGAGGCGCGCGACGATTTGGTTTGCTCCGGGATGAGGAACCTCGGGGCGCCGCCGGCTCATCCCGGACCGGCCGGCGCCGCGGACGCTACTTCGAGTAGAGCTCGACGATCAGCTGCTCCTGGATGGGCATGGTGACGTCCTCTCGCGCCGGCGCGGTCTTGACCGTGCCCTTGAAACCGGCCTTGTCCAGCTCCAGCCACTGCGGGACGCCGCGGCGGTCCACCGCCTCGAGCGCCTCGCTGATGCGCACCACCTTGCGGGAGCGCTCCTTCACCTCCACCACGTCCCCGGCCTTGAGGCGGAAGGAGGGCACGTTCACCTTGCGGCCGTTGATGCGGAAGTGGCCGTGGCGGACCAGCTGGCGCGCCTCGTTGCGGGTGTCGGCGAAGCCGAGGCGGAAGACCACGTTGTCGAGCCTGAGCTCCAGGGTCTGCAGCAGGTTCTCGCCGGTCTTGCCCTTGGCCGCGGCGGCATTCCAGTAGGCGTGGCGGAAGTCGGCCTCCAGGAGGCCGTAGAGGCGCTTCACCTTCTGCTTCTCGCGCAGCTGGACGCCGTACTCGGTGAACTTGACCCGGCCCTGCCCGTGCTGGCCGGGGGGATAGGGCCGCCGCTCGATGGCGCACTTGTCGGTGTAGCAGCGATCCCCCTTCAGGTACATCTTGAGATTCTCGCGGCGGCAGAGCCGGCACACGCTTTCGGTGTAACGAGCCACGATCGCCTCGCTTCCTACACCCGGCGGCGCTTGGGCGGCCGGCAGCCGTTGTGGGGAATGGGGGTCACGTCCCGGATGAGCGTAATCTTGAGCCCGGCGGCGCCCAGGGCGCGCAGCGCCGACTCGCGGCCGGCGCCAGGGCCCTTCACCAGCACGCTCACCGTCTTGAGGCCGTGCTCCATGGCCTTGGCGGCGGCGTCGCCGGCGGCCACCTGGGCCGCGAAGGGCGTCGACTTGCGCGATCCCTTGAAACCGCGCGCGCCCGCCGACGACCAGGCGATGACGTTCCCGGTGGCGTCGGTGATGGTGATCATGGTGTTGTTGAAGGTGGCCGCCACGTGCACCACGCCGGTGGCCACGTTCTTCTTCACCCGCTTCTTCCCCTTCTTGGGAGTGACTGGCGAGGCGGTGACGGGCTCGAGCCCGCCCAGGCTGGGCGCCGCCGGGGCCGGCGCCTCGGGCTTCTCGGGCGCGTCGCCCTTGGGCGCGTCGGCCTTGGGTGCCTCGGCCCTCTTGGCCTCGGCCCTGGGCGCCTCGGCCTTCCTGGGCGCGTCCGTCTTCTCGGCCTTTTCGGCCTTTTTTGGCTGCTTCTCCGGCTTCTCGCTGGGCTGCTTCTCGTCGGCCACGCTCTGTGTCTCCGTTGGCCGCCCTGGAGCGGCCGGTCAGGATGGGCTACGCCTTGGGGGCCGGCGCCGCGGCCACCGGCCTGCGGACGAGGCCGCGCTTGGGCCCCTTGCGCGTGCGGGCGTTGGTGTGGGTGCGCTGCCCGCGGACCGGCAGCCCCTTGCGGTGGCGCAGGCCGCGGTAGCAGCCGAGGTCCATGAGCCGCTTGATGTTCATCGACACGTCGCGGCGCAGGTCGCCCTCGACCTGGTACCCCTGCTCGATGGCCTCGCGAATGCGGCGCACCTCGTCGTCGGTGAGCTCCCTGGTGCGGCGGGAGCGATCCACCGCGGCCTTCTCCAGGATCTTCTTGGCGGTGGTCTTGCCGATGCCGTAGATGTACTGCAGGGAGATCTCGATCCGCTTCTCTGCGGGGAGATCGACGCCGGCGATGCGAGCCATTCGAGTGCTTCTCCCTGTTCCGGGCCTTTAGCCCTGGCGCTGCTTGTGGCGGGGGTTGGCGGGGCAGATGATCCGCACCACGCCCTTGCGCCTGATGACCTTGCACTTGTCGCAGATCTTCTTGACGGACGCGCGGACCTTCATCGATTCCCCAGCCTCCCCTCGAGCCTCGGTGCTCCCAGACGAAAAGCCCCGCCGTGCCTTCCCGGCGGGACCGCGGTTTCGCCGAGCGCCCCGCGCGAAGACCCGGGGCTGCTCATCGAAGCGCGCCGTATAACACAGGAATTTCGACAGCGCAAGCCGCTTGACGGGATTCCCTCCCAGGGCTCAAGCGCCCGCCACCACTCACGAATCCGTATCGACGCCCCTCCCCGGCGGCAAGGTCAGGATTTCCGGCCCGTTCTCGGTCACGGCCACCGTGTGCTCGAAGTGGGCCGAGAGGCTGCCGTCGGCGGTCACGGCGGTCCAGCCGTCCTCGAGCGTCAGGACGTCAGGGGCGCCGGCGTTGACCATGGGCTCGATGGCCAGCACCATGCCCGGGCGGAGGCGGACGCCGGTGCCGGCCACGCCGAAGTTCGGCACCTGGGGGGGCTCGTGGAGGCGGCGCCCGATGCCGTGCCCCACGAAGTCCCGCACCACCGAGTAGCCGCGCGACTCCGCCAGGCCCTGCACCGCCGCGCCCACGTCGCCGATGCGCCCGCCGGGGCCGGCGGCGGCGATGCCGCGCTCCAGCGCTTCGCGGGTGGTGGCGAGCAGGCGGTGGGCCTCGGGGCCGACCTCGCCCACCGGCACCGAGCGGGCCGCGTCGCCGTAGTAGCCGCGGTACACAACGCCGAAGTCGAGGCCGACGATGTCTCCCCGGCGCAGCACCCGTTCCGGCGAAGGGATGCCGTGGACCACCTCGTCGTTCACCGAGATGCACAGGCTGGCCGGGTAGCCGTGATAGCCCTTGAAGGCCGGCGTCGCCCCGAGCTCCCGGGTACGAGCCTCGGCCAGGCGATCCAGCTCGGCGGTGGTGAGGCCCGGCCTCAAGGCCCGCGCCAGCTCCTCGAGCACCTGGTGCACCACCAGGCCGGCCTCGCGCATGCGCTCGATCTCGTCGGGCGTCTTGAGCTCGATGCGCTCGCGGACCGTGCCGTCCATGCTCGCGGATCTATCTAATGGATCCTGAGCTTCCGCGCCGCCTCTGGGCTCGGGCTTCAGGCTTCGGACTTCAGGCTTCGGGCACTGCCCCACGGAACGCCGGGGGTGATGCCACACCCTGAGGCCTGATGCCCGAGGCCCGGCGCACCGCTGAATCCCCATCATCCCCGTCCCAGGATCCGCTTGGCGGCCGCCAGGATCTCGTCGGGGCTGCCAATGCCGCTCACCTCGGCCAGGATCCCGCGCTCGTGGTAGTAGCGCTTGAGCGGCTCGGTCTTGGCCTGGTATTCCTCGAGGCGGGCAGTCACCGTCTCCGGGCGATCGTCGGCGCGGAGCACCAACTCGGCGCCGTCGCGGTCGCACACGCCCGGCTTCCTGGGCGGGTTGGCGCTGAGGTGATACACCGCGCCGCACCTGGGGCAGCTGCGCCGGCCGCCGAGGCGCTCCACCAGCAGCTGCGTGGAGACCTCGTAGCTCAGCACCCGATCCAACCTCCGCCCCAGCGAGCGGAGCACGGCGTCCAGGAACTCGGCCTGGGCCCGGGTGCGGGGGTAGCCGTCGAGGATGAACCCCGGGACCACGTCGGGGCGGGAGAGGCGCTCCTTCACCATCTGGTTGGTGATCTCGTCGGGGACCAGCCCGCCCGAGTCCATGATGGCCTGCACTCTCTTGCCGATCTCGGTGCCGCGGGCCTTGTGGTCGCGGAACATGTCCCCGGTGGAGATGTGGGGGACCTGGAGGTCGCGCGCCAGGAGCTTGGCCTGCGTTCCCTTCCCCGCCCCCGGCGGGCCGAGCAGGATGAGGATCATGCGAGTTCCCTCCGCCTTCCTCTAGGCAGCCTGGCCCGCACCCTCCCGCCGGCCCCGGATGCGGGGCCCGCGCGGGCCGGTGAAGCCCTCGTAGTGCCGGGTGATGAGGTGCCCCTCGATCTGCTGCACCGTGTCCAGGGCCACGCCCACCACGATGAGCAGCGCCGTGCCACCGAAGTAGAAGGGCACGCCGAACCTGCTGATGAGGACGGTGGGGAGCACGCACACCGCCGCGATGTAGACCGCGCCCCCGAAGGTGATGCGCGAGAGCACGTGGTCGATGTAGTCGGCGGTGGTCTTCCCCGGGCGGATTCCGGGGACGTAGCCGCCGTACTTCTTGAGGTTGTCGGCCACGTCCACCGGGTTGAAGGTCACCGCCGTGTAGAAGTAGGCGAAGAAGATGATGAGCACCACGTAGATGGTGTTGTAGACCCACTCGCCCGGCTGGATGGCGTCGGAGATCCGCTGCAGGAAGGGGAACCAGCTCGCCAGCGTGGCCGGGAAGAGCAGCACCGAGCTGGCGAAGATGGGCGGGATGACGCCGGCGGTGTTCACCTTGAGCGGCAGGTGGGTCGACTGGCCGCCGTAGAGCTTCCGGCCCACCACCCGTTTCGCGTACTGGACCGGGATGCGCCGCTGCCCCCGCTCGAAGAACACGATCAACGCCACAACCGCCACCATCACCAGAACCAGCACCAGCATCGAGATCTCGTCGAGGCCGGTGCCGGGGGCCCGGTAGGCCGCCCAGGCCTGATACGCCGCGTCGGGGATGCGGGCCACGATGCCGGCGAAGATGATGAGCGAGATGCCGTTGCCCACCCCGCGCTCGGTGATCTGCTCGCCCATCCACATGATGAAGGCGGTGCCGGCGCATAGTGAGACGATGGTGAGCAGCCTGAAGGGGAGGCCTGGCTCGGTCACCACCGCGATCCCCGATGGGTCCCGCAGCGATTCCAGATAGCTGGCGATGCCCCAGCCCTGGAAGGCGGAGAGCGCCACCGTGCCGTAGCGGGTGTACTGGGTGATCTTGCGGCGCCCCATCTCGCCTTCCTTCTGGAGCTGCTCCAGCTTGGGGACCACCACCGTGAGCAGCTGCAGGATGATCGAGGCGGAGATGTAGGGCATGATGCCCAGGGCGAACACCGAGAGCTGCTCCAGGGCGCCGCCGGAGAAGAGGTTGAACAGGCCCAGCAGGCCGCCGGTGGACTGGACCACCCGCCGCATGGCGACGCGGTCCACCCCGGGGGTGGTGACGAAGATCCCCAGCCGGTAGACGGCCAGGATTCCCAGGGTGAACAGGAGACGCTTGCGCAGCTCGGGGATACGGAAGATGTTGGCGATCCCGCTGGTGACCATGCTGCTCCCTTCGTCGTCGGCTCGGGGCCGGCGCGCTAGGCCTTCTCCGGGGGCGCGTCGCCCGGCTTGAGTTCCGCCTCGCCGCCCTTCGCCGCCTTGGCCGCCGCCTTGGCCTCCGCCCTGGCGGCCGCCTCGCCGGCCTTGGCCGCCTTGGCCGCCGCCTTGGCTTCCGCCTCGCCGGCCTTGGCCGCCTTGGCCGCGGCCCTGGCCTCCGCCCTGGCAGCCGCCTCGCCGGCCTTGGCCGCCTTGGCCTTCTCGCCCAGGGTCTGCCGCCGCGGCAGGATCTCCACCGCCCCGCCCGCCTTCTCGATGGCGGCGCGGGCCCCGGCGGTGACCCGGTCGGCCTTCACGGTGAGCGCGACGCCGAGCTCGCCGGTGCCGAGCACCACCACCCCGTCGCCGCGGCCGCGGGTGAGGCCAGAAGCCTGGAGCGCGGCGGCGTCCACCACCGAGCCGGCGGGGAGCGAGGCCAGGGCCGCCACCTGCACCTCCTCCAGCTCGCGGCGCGAGAGGGGGTTGAATCCGAACTTCGGCAGGCGGCGCTGCAGCGGCATCTGGCCGCCCTCGAAGCCCTCGAAGTGCATGTTGCCGGTGCGGGCCTTCTGGCCCTTCCCGCCGCGCCCGGCGGTCTTGCCCAGCCCGGAGGCCTGCCCGCGGCCGACCCGGGTGCGGCGGCGGCTGGCGCCCCTGGGCGCCCTGAGGTGGTTCAGCGACATCGGAGCTCCTTCCCTTCCTAGTGCCGCGACCGGAGCTTGTCGCTCCGGGCGGCACTAGCCATGTTTGTAGAGGGGCGTGCCGCCCCCCTCCGTCGGCAAAGCCGCCGGAGCCTTCCCCCCTGCTGCGGCCGGACTCCCGGCCGGGGCCGCTTCGCGGCCTGAAAGCCGATCAATACGCATGGGGCACGACACTAACCGGCCTTGGCGGCCGCCGCCTTGCGGGCGGCGCGCCCCTTGGGCGGCTCGGCGTCCACGCGCTCCCAGGCCACGAGGTACGACACCTTGTCGATCATCCCCATGATGGCCGGGGTGTCGGGGAGCAGGCGGGTCGAGTCGCGCTTGCCGAGGCCCAGGCCGCGCACCACCACCCGGTGGGAGGCGGGGCACCCGGCCAGGCCGCGGACGAGCTTCACCTTGATGGCGGTCACGGTCGCTTCCTCCTCGGGCGCTCGTGCCGCGACCGGACCATTCTGCTCCGGGCGGCACTCGCCTCATTCGTAAGGGGGCGTGCCGCCCCCCTCCGTCGGCAAAGCCGCCGGAGCCTCCGCCCTGCTACGGCCGGACTCCCGGCCGGGGCCGCTTCGCGGCCTGAAAGCTGATCGATACGCATGGGTCGCGGCACTAGCCCTGAATCTCGGCCAGCTCCTTGCCCCGCATCCGCGCCGCCTCCTCGGGCGCGCGCAGCCGCTTCAGCCCGGCCACCACCGCCTTGAGCACGTTGTGCGGGTTGCGGGAGCCCTGGCACTTGGTGAGCACGTTGCGCACCCCGGCCGACTCCAGCACCGCCCGCACGGTGCCGCCGGCGATGACGCCGGTGCCCTCGCCGGCGGGCTTGAGCAGCACCTGGCCCGAGCCGAAATGCCCCACCACCTCGTGGGGGATGGTGGTGCCCGCCAGCGGCACGCGGAACAGGTTCTTCTTGGCCTGCTCCCCGCCCTTGCGGATGGCCTCGGGAACCTCGTTGGCCTTGCCCAGGCCCACCCCCACGTGCCCCTGCCCGTCGCCCACCACCACCAGGGCCGAGAAGCTGAAGCGCCGGCCGCCCTTGACCACCTTGGCCACGCGGTTGATGTGGACCACCCGGTCCTGGAGCTCGAGGTCGTTCGCGTTGATCGGAGCCGCCATGCGATCCCTTTCCTAGAACTTGAGGCCGGCCTCGCGGGCCGCCTGGGCCACCGCCGCCACGCGGCCGTGGTAGTCGAAGCCGTTGCGGTCGAACACCACCTGGGTCACGCCCTTGTCCAGGGCCGCCTTGGCGATGGCCGCGCCCACCTTCTTGGCGGCCTCGGTCTTCTTCTGGTCCTTCACCGAGTCCTTGAGCCCCTTGCCGTTGGTGCCGACGAAGGCGATGGTCCGGCCGCTCGAGTCGTCCACCACCTGGGCATAGGTATGGTTCAGGCTCTTGTACACGCTGAGGCGCGGGCGCGACGCGGTGCCGGCGATCTTCTTGCGGATGCGCGCCTTGCGTTTCTGGCGGGGGGTGATCTTCCGGGACATGGCGTTCCTCCGTGCGGCGGCGAAGCCTCGGCCGCCGCATGAGCCGGGCCGCTAGGCGGCGCCGGTCTTGCCCTCCTTGCGGCGGACGGTCTCCTCGGCGTACTTCACGCCCTTGCCCTTGTACGGCTCGGGGGGGCGCAGGCCGCGGATCTTGGCGGCGGTGAGGCCCAGGAGGTGCTTGTCGGCCGACCGGACCACCACCTTGGTCTGCTTGGGGTCCACCTCGGCGCTGACTCCCTCCGGCAGCTTGAAGATCACCGGGTGGGAGAAGCCCAGCGTGAAGTTGATCTCCTTCCCCCGGAGCTCGGCCTTGAAGCCCACCCCGCTGATCTCCAGCGCCCGCTCGTAGCCCCGGGTCACGCCCAGGATGGCGTTCTTCACCATGGTGCGGGTGAGGCCGTGCAGGCCGCGGGAGAGCCGGGAGTCGTCGGGGCGCGAGACCTTCACCTCGCCCCCCTGCACCTCCACCTTCATGCGCGGGTTGAAGGCGAAGGCGGTCTTGCCCTTGGGGCCCTCCACCTTCACGGTGGTCCCGTCCACGGCCACCTTGACCTTCTCCGGGATCTTGACGGGGATCTTGCCGACGCGCGACATGGCGCCCTCCTACCAGACGGTGCAGATGAGCTCGCCGCCCACCTTCTGCTTGCGGGCCTCGCGATCCACCATCAAACCCTTGGAGGTGGAGAGGATGGCGATGCCCATGCCGTTCAGCACTCGCGGGATGGAGCCGGTGGCCACGTAGCGGCGCAGGCCGGGCTTTGACACCCGCTTGATGTCGTTGATGGCCGGCTCGCGGTCCGGCGTGTACTTGAGCAGGATGGTGATGGCCCCCTGCTTGGCCTCGTCCTTGTGCAGCACGAAGTCCTGGATGAACCCCTCCTCCTTCAGGACCTCGGCGATGCGCACCTTGAGACGGGAGGCCGGGACCAGCACCTTCTCGTGCCGGGCCGAGGAGGCGTTGCGGATGCGGGTCAGCATGTCGCCAATGGGATCGGTGAAGCTCATCGCGTCCTCCCTCACCAGCTCGACTTGATGACGCCGGTCACCTCGCCCGCCAGCGCGCGCTTGCGGAAGCAGATGCGGCACATCTGGAACTTGCGCAGGAAGGCGCGGGGCCGCCCGCACAGCGGGCAGCGGTGGTAGGCCCGCGCCGAGAACTTCGGCTTTCGCTTGGCCTGCGCGATCTTGGACAGCTTGGCCATGTCCGGTCGTCTCCTTGGTCCGCCTACTGGCGGAAGGGCATCCCGAGGTGGCGGAGAAGCGCCCGCCCCTCCTCGTCGCTGCGGGCGGTGGTGACCACGGTGATGTTGAGCCCCTTGATCTTCTCGACCCTGTCGTAGTTGATCTCGGGGAAGATGATCTGTTCCTTGACGCCCAGGGTGTAGTTTCCCTTGCCGTCGAAGGCCTTGGGGGACACTCCTTTGAAGTCGCGCACCCGCGGCAGCGCGATGTTCACGAGGCGATCGAAGAACTCGTAGGCCCGCTCGCCGCGCAGCGTCACCATGGCGCCGATGGACTGGCCCTGGCGCAGCTTGAAGTTGGCGATCGACTTGCGGGCCCGCGTCACCACCGGCCGCTG
>DASTPH010000133.1:0-3749 GCA_035762305.1 Anaeromyxobacteraceae bacterium | reverse complement strand
GCGACGCCGTGAGCCGCCCGCCGGCCCGCTCGCGGCGGCTCGGCCCGGCGCCCGGCGTCGAGGAGCCCTCAGGATCGCCGGCCGCGTCCCCTTCGCCCGCGCATCACCACCTGGTACTCGCGGACGTCCACGCCCTTCAGGTTCTCGACGTTCCTCACCTCGACCGCCTCCCATGGCACGTCGTGGATCGCGCCGGTGGCGTCGTCGATGAAGTGGTGGTGGGGACCGAGGTGTGGATCGAAGACCACCCTGCCCTCGGCGAGGGTGAGCTGGCGGAGCAACCCCTTGCGGACGAACAGGTTCAAGGTGTTGTAGACGGTGGCCCGCGAGATCATGGGGAAGTCGGCGCGGACGCGGGCCCACACCTGGTCGGCCGACGGGTGCTCGTCGGTGGAGAGGACGTACTCGGCCACCGCCATCCGCTGCGCGGAGGGCTGGATGCCGTAGCGGCGCAGCTCATGGCCGAGGTCGCTCACGCCTTTAGACTAAGTCTAATAACGGCCCACCGCAAGCCTGGTTGGACTTCAGGCCGCGAAGCGGCCCCGGCCGGGAGTCCGGCCGCAGCAGGGGGGAGGCTCCGGCGGCTCTGCCGACGGAGGGGGGCGGCACGCCCCCTTACAAACATGGCTAGTGCCGCCCGGAGCGGTACGCTCCGGTCGCGGCACTGGCACCCTGGCCCGGTTATGGGCCCGCCCTCCGCCCGGTGCGCGCTCCCGAGGCCGGGCGCGGGAAAGGCGGTGCGCCGTGTGGCCCGACAACCCCCTGCTCGCGAGGCTCCGCATCGAGCACCCGGTGATCCAGGCCCCCATGGCCGGCGGCCCCTCCACCCCGGAGCTGGCGGCGGCCGTCTCCAGCGCCGGCGCCCTCGGCTTCTGGGCCGGCGCGTACGTCTCGGCCGAAGCCATCCGCGCCGCCGTCCGCGAGATCCGGCGGCTCACGGACCGCCCCTTCGGGGTGAACCTGTTCGCGCCGGAGCCGGCCTCGCCGCCGCCCACCCCCGAAGAGCGGGCCCGGGCCGTTGCCGCCGTGGAGCCCTTCCGGCGCGAGCTGGGGCTCGCGGCGCCGGAGGTTCCGCCCGCGCGTCCCCGCTTCGAGGATCAGCTAGAGGCGATCCTGGAGGAGCGGGTCCCGGTCTTCAGCTTCACCTTCGGCAGCCTGGACGCCGCGACCGTGCGGAGGCTGCGAGAGCGCGGGACCTTGGTCATGGGGACCGCCACCACGCCCGGCGAGGCCGCCGAGCTCGAGCGCGCCGGCGTGGACGCCGTGGTGGCGCAGGGAGCCGAGGCGGGAGGTCATCGCGGCACCTTCGCCGGCCCTCCCGAGGGTGGGCTCCTCGGCACGGCGGCGCTCGTGCCGCAGGTGGTCGACCGCGTCCGGCTGCCGGTCGTGGCGGCGGGCGGGATCATGGACGGACGGGGACTGGCCGCGGTCCTCTGCCTGGGCGCCTCCGCAGCTCAGATGGGCACCGCCTTCCTGGCCACCCCCGAGAGCGGCGCCAGCCAAGCCTACAAGGAGGCCGTGCTCGGGCCCGCGGACGAGGACCGGACGGCGCTCACCCGGGCCTTCTCCGGCCGGCTGGCGCGGGGCGTCAGGAACCGCTTCATGGTGGAGGTGGAGCGCGCCGGCGCCATCCTCCCCTTCCCCGACCAGAACGCCCTCACCCAGGACATCCGCCAGGCGGCGGCCCGCGGGAGCCGCGCCGAGATGCTCTCCCTGTGGGCTGGCCAAGCGGTCCCGCTCGCCACGTCGCGGAGCGCCCGGGAGGTGGTGGAGGCCACCGTGACCCAAGCGCGGAAGGTGCTGCGGCGGCTGTCCTGATGCCTGGCCGTCGCTACGACCCGCCGCCCTCGGCCGCCTGCCGCTCGGCGGCCCCCAGGCGCCCCGCCAGCCGGTCGCGCTGCCGCAGGATGGCGGCGTCCGCCAGCATGCGCCCGGCCCAACGGTACACGTTGAAATGGGCCAGGTAGGCCCGCATGGCGCGCATGCGCACCGACTGCTCCTCCGCCCCCATGGAGAGGGCGGTGGCGATGGCCTCGCTCGACTCCTCCAGGTCGTAGGGGTTCACCAGGAGCGCCTCGGGGAGCTCGCGGGCCGCCCCGGTGAAGCGCGACAGGAGGAGCACCCCGCGCTCGTCGTCGCGCGCAGCCACGAACTCCTTGGCCACCAGGTTCATGCCGTCGTGGAGGCTCGAGACGAAGCAGAGGTCGGCCGCCCGGTAGTAGCGGAAGATGCGGGGCGGCTCGTGGTGCTCGCGCAGGAGAGCGATGGGGCGCCACGACCCCGAGCCGAAGCGCTGGTTCACCCGGGTCGCCAGCTTCTCCACCGCGTCGTTCAGGAACCGGTAGCTCTCGATGGCGGTGCGGCTGGGCGCCGCCAGCTGGGCGAAGGTGAAGCGCCCCCTGAGCGAGGGGAAGCGCTCCAGCGCTCGCTCCACCGCCAGGAGCCGCTCCTCGATGCCCTTGGTGTAGTCGAGCCGGTCCACGCCCACGCCCAGCTGGGCGTCGGGGGGGAGCGAGAGCTCCTTGAACACCTCGCGGCGGCACGCCTCCGCCGGCGGCGCCCCGCCGGCCCAGCGGTTGGGCCAGTCCACCGAGATGGGGTAGGGGCGCACCAGCGTCTCGCGCCCGCCCACCACGATCGACTGCCGCTCGCGGTCGATGCGGGACTCGAGGTAGCGGTCCACCGACTCCAGGAAGTTGTTGCAGTGCTGCTGGGTGTGGAAGCCCACCACGCTCGAGCCGAGGAGCCCCTCCAGGAGCCGCGCCGGCCAGGGGCAGATGCCGAAGCGCTCGGCGCTGGGCCAGGGGATGTGCCAGAAGGTGATGATGGTGGCTCGCGGCAGCCGCTCGCGGAGCATGGCCGGCAGGAGCGCGAAGTGGTAGTCCTGCACCAAGATGATGGGATCGGGCCCGTCCACCTCTTGGCACACCGCCTCGGCGAACCGCCTGTTGACGCGCTGGTAGTGATCCCAGTCGGCGGCGCGGAAGGTGGGCCGCACGTGTACCACGTGGCACAACGGCCAGAGCCCCTCGTTGGCGAACCCGTAGTAGTAGCCCCGCTCCTCCTCGGGAGTGAGCCACACCCGGCGCAGCGCGTAGGACTCCTCGCCGGGAGGCACCCGCAGGCGCCCGTGCCGGTCGCTCTTCTCGCGGTCGGCAGAGCCGCTGCCATGGGCCACCCAGGTCCCGGAGCAGGCGCGCATCACCGGCTCCAGGGCGGTGACCAGGCCGCTGGCGGGGTGGACCACCCGCACCGAGCCGTCGGGGGCGCGCTCGTGGACGTAGGGCTCGCGGTTGGCGACCAGCACCACCCCCTCGCCCCACAGGTGTCGGGTCAGGGTCTGGCGCAGCCGATCCGGCGACCAGGGTCCCACCCGGGAGCCGCTCTGCTCGGCCGCCAGCTGGGCCAGGAGCTCCTCCACGTCGCGCGGGACCGGGCCGAACTCGCGGCGCCGCTTGCCGACCGGGAGCGGGAGAAGCCGCATCATGCCGGCGGTGCCCTCGCGAACCAAGCGCTGCATCTCCGCGGTCCAGCCGCGCCAGGAGAGGCGCGCCACCAGCGTGGTCACCACCGCGGCGGCGAGCGCCACCACGGCGAAGGCCGCGGCGGCGAACTGCCAGGTCTCCTGCTCGCGCCGCGCCACGTAGGCCATGTCGTGGAGCACCAGCACGAAGCCCACCGGACCGGCGGCGTCGCCCACCGGGACGGCGGCGATGTGGACCGGCCCGCCCCGGAGCTGGCGCACCTCC
>DASTPH010000132.1:0-3727 GCA_035762305.1 Anaeromyxobacteraceae bacterium | reverse complement strand
CTGCCTCTACGCGGCGGTGGTGAACGACCTGCACCGCGCCGCCGGCCGGTCGGGCGTGGGCACGGTGATGGGCAGCAAGAACCTGAAGGCCATCGCGGTGCGGGGCACCAAGGGAGTCGGCAACATCCGGGACTTCAAGGCATTCATGGCCGCCACCGAGGCGGGCAAGAAGGTGCTGGCTGGCCATCCGGTGACCGGCCAGGGCCTTCCCAAGTACGGGACCCAGGTCCTCATGAACGTCATCAACGAGATCGGGGCCCTCCCCACCCGCAACCACCGCGAGGTGCAGTTCGAGGGCGCCAAGAACATCTCCGGCGAGGCCATGCACGAGCCGCGCAAGAGCGACGGCAAGCCCAACCTGGTCACCAACCAGGCCTGCTTCGGCTGCACCATCGCTTGCGGCCGGGTCTCGAAGATCGACGAGAGCCACTTCACGGTGAAGAACAAGCCCGAGTACTGGGGCGCCTCCGGGGGCCTGGAGTACGAGGCCGCCTGGGCCCTCGGCGCCGCCAACGGCGTGAACGACCTCGAAGCCCTCACCTACGCCAACTTCGTCTGCAACCAGCACGGGATGGACCCCATCTCCTTCGGGGCCACCGTGGGCGCGGTGATGGAGCTCTACGACATGGGCGTGCTCAAGAAGGAGCAGCTGGGCATCGAGGCGCCGTTCGGCTCGGCCCAGGCCCTGGCCTACTTCGCCGACGTCACCGCCAAGGGCGAGGGCTTCGGCAAGGAGATCGGCCTGGGGTCGAAGCGGCTCACCGCCAAGTTCGGGCACCCGGATCTGTCGATGAGCGTCAAGGGGCAGGAGTTCCCGGCCTACGACTCGCGCGGTATCCAGGGCATGGGACTCGGCTACGCCACCGCCAACCGCGGCGCCTGCCACCTGCGCTCCTACACGGTGGCCTCCGAGGTGCTGGGCATCCCGGTGAAGACCGACCCGCTGGTGACCGAGGGGAAGGCGGCGCTGGTGAAGGCCTTCCAGGACGCCACCGCGGTCTTCGATTCGGCCGGCATCTGCCTCTTCACCAGCTTTGCCTGGAACCTGGGGGACGTGGCGCCCCAGCTCCAGGCGGCCTGCACCGACGAGTTCTCGGTGGAGGAGCTGAACCTCATCGGCGAGCGCATCTGGAACCTGGAGCGCGACTTCAACAACCGCGCCGGGTTCACCGCCAAGGACGACGCCCTGCCCAAGCGGCTCACGAGCGAGCCCGCCAAGACCGGCCCGGCCAAGGGCAAGGTCAACGGCCTCGACAAGATGTTGCCCGAGTACTACCAGCTGCGCGGCTGGGACCAGAACGGCCAGCTCACGCCGCAGACCCGGGCCCGCCTGAAGCTCTGATCGCGTGGAGCCCCGGCGGGGGACGAGCCCCCGCCCGACTTACTGCCGAGCCACCCGAAGGGTGGCCAGGCTGTTCCTGTAGCCGCTGTGCACTCCTCGTCCAACTCGACAGGAGAACCCGACGCGCCGAGGTTTCCCAAAAGTATCGCCGCCCGTTCCGGGCGGCTCGAGTCGGCGGAGGACGACATGAGACACGTGATCCTGGGGAACGGGCCGGCGGGCGTCGTTGCCGCCGAGGTCATCCGCAAGCACGCCCCGCAGGACGAGATCGTCCTGGTCGGCGACGAGCCGGAGCCGCCCTACTCGCGAATGGCCATCCCCTACCTGCTCACCGGCGACATCGACGAGGCCGGCACCCACCTCCGCAAGGACCCGGGGCACTTCGACCGGCTCGGGATCCGGCTCAAGACCGCGCTCGCCAGGTCGGTGGACGCCAAGGCGCGGACGGTGAGCCTCGACGACGGCGCGAGCCTGCCCTTCGACCGCCTGCTCGTCGCCACCGGCTCCGTGCCGCTGCGCCCCCCCATCGCAGGGATGGACCTCCCCGGGGTGCACCCCTGCTGGACGCTGGCGGACGCGCGCCAGATCATGGCCCTGGCCAAGCCAGGCGCCCGGGTGCTGCAGATGGGGGCCGGCTTCATCGGCTGCATCATCATGGAGGCCCTGGCGGAACGGGGCGTGAAGCTGACGGTGGTGGAGATGGGCGACCGCATGGTGCCGCGGATGATGGGGCCGGGGGCGGGGGGGATGATCAAGCGCTGGGTGGAGGGGAAGGGCGTGGCGGTGCACACCCAGACCAAGGTCGAGGCCATCTCCGCCGGCAAGGGCGCGCCGCTGGAGGCGACGCTCTCGGGCGGCCGGAAGGTGCCGGCCGACCTCGTCATCTCCGCCACCGGGGTCAAACCCAACATCGGCTTCCTCGAGGGCTCGGGAATCGCTTGCGACCTCGGGGTGAAGACCGATGACCGCATGCAGACCAACGTGCCCGGGATCTACGCCGCCGGCGACTGCGCCGAGGCCCACGACCTGGTCACCCAGAAGCCGCTGGTGAGCGCCATCCAGCCCAACGCGGTCGACCAGGCCTCCTGCGCCGCGCTGAACATGGTGGGGCGCGAGGCCCGCATGACCGGCGTCACGGTGATCAACGTGCTCGACACGCTGGGGCTGGTCTCGACCTCCTTCGGGCAGTGGGAGGGCGTGCCGGGCGGCTCGCACGTGGAGCGGCAGGACGACCGGGCCTTCAAGTACCTCCGCCTCGAGTTCGACGGCGACGTCCTCGTCGGCGCCAACACCGTCGGGCACACCGAGAACGTGGGAGTGATCCGCGGCCTCGTCCAGTCGCGGGTGCGGCTCGGGGAGTGGAAGGACCGGCTCCTGCGCGATCCGACGCTCCTCGCCGAGGCCTACCTGGCCCGGGCGCAGGCGGTGGATCGCCGGCCGGGCAGGGCGGCCTGAGATCGGTTATGGAGCCAGGCGTGCACATCACCTTCAAGGCCTTCGCCACGCTCAGGGACTACCTGCCGCCACCGGATCCCCCCGGCGGGATTCGCGGCGAGGTGGCAGTCGAGGTCCCGGAGGGCACCTCGGTGCAGGCGGTCATCGACCAGTTCAACATGCCGCGGCCGCTGGTCCACCTGGTGCTGGTGAACGGCCACTACATCCCCCCCGCCGAGCGCCAGCGGCACCAGCTCCGCCAGGGGGACGCGCTCGCCATCTGGCCACCCATCGCCGGAGGCTGAGGGGCGGTGGAGGAGACCTTCGTCCTCGACCGCGAGATGGGCTGCACGCGGGACGAGTTCATGCGCTGGCTCGGCGGCGCCACCCGCCAGGCACGGAGCCGCGTCGAGGGCGAGGAGATCGCGCTGGCCGTGGGGGAGGGCGAGGTGCGCATCTGGCTGCGCCAGGAGCCGCCTCGCCGCATCGCCCTGGTCGAGATCCCGGTGCTCCGGGTCCGCTTCAGCTTCCGCGGGCTGGACCGGCTGGCGCGGGAGGCCTTCCTGGACCACTTCGACACCTACACCCGCCGCGGCGGCGGCTGACAGCGCCCGCCGGTCTCTGGGATCGCCGGCGGCCCGGTTCTCGCCTCCGGGCGCTTTTCTCGCTCCCGACCTCGGAGCGGCGGCCGCGCGGCGACGAGGAACGCGCGGCGGCTCACAAACGTCGGTCGCGCAGCCTGAGGACCTCCTCGGCGCATTGGCGCTCCACGACGGTTGCTCGCCGCGACCACGGGCTTGGGGTCGCGCGTATCCGGACCGCCGCGGCTCGCTTCTCTGAGCAGGGTCGTCCCGTCAAGTACCAACGGGGTGAGGAGAGCAGCGACTGGGGCGACTCACGCTTCTCTTCGTGCTCGGCTTAGGCCGGCACATGATGTGGGTTCGGGGGATG
>DASTPH010000131.1:0-2785 GCA_035762305.1 Anaeromyxobacteraceae bacterium | reverse complement strand
CACCGGCGCCACCGGCGTGCAGTTCACGACCTTCCCGGCCCTGTGGACCGCCACCTCGGCGGCGAGCTTCAGCACGAACCCGGTGGCCGCGACCCGGGAGTACGAGGTCTGCTTCAAGTGCCACTCGAGCTTCGCCTTCGGGGCGACCGCGCCGACACCTCCGGGGCAGGGGGACTCGGCCACCCAGCAGACCGACGTGGCGATGGAGTTCAACCCCAACAACCGCTCCATGCACCCGGTGGTCTCGCCGCTCGGCAGCGCCGCGGGCACGCTGGCTCCCAAGGCGCTGGTGGCCGCCCAGCTCCTCGCGCCGTGGAACGTGAACGTCGGGACGCAGACCATGACCTGCACCGACTGCCACAACACCGACGCGGCCTCACCCGCGGCGCAGGGGCCTCACGGGTCGGCCATCGCCTTCCTGCTGGCTGGGACGAACAAGGCCTGGCCGTACACAGTGGCGGGCACCACTGGTACCACCCTGCGCCACATCAGCAGTAGCGAGACCGGCATCGGCACGGCGAACGGCCTCTTCTGCCGGAACTGTCACCCGCAGCCGAATAGCACGGCCTCGAACGGCCTGCACCGGTTCGTGGGCAACTCGAGCCGGCACACCTCGGGCAACAACGACTACTTCGCCTGTGTCTCCTGCCACATCCGGATCCCGCACGGCGGGAAGGTGAGCCGGCTCATCAGGACGGCCAACGCCCCGGCTCGTTACGGGGTGACCGCGGTATCGGTCGGCACCCCCATCGCGAACTTCACCAAGCTCGCCAAGGACAGCTATGGGCAGAACGCAGGCTGGGACTCGGCAGGCTGCAACCAGCACGCCAACGTGACGACGGGCGAGGCCTGGTAGGGGCGAGGGCCGGCGTCAGCTCCGGCGCATCTCGAGGGCGAGCGCCGCCACGGCCGCCCGCGCGGCCTCCGGCGTCTCGGCGCGCCAGGGCCGTCCGTGGCCGGGGAGCACCCAGGTGAACCGATGCGAGGCGAGGCGCTCCAGGGAGCGGGTCTGCTCCTCCCAGTCCCACCAGCACACCGAGCGGGAGGCCCCGAGCCGGCCGGCGGCGTCGCCCCACAGGTGGTCGCCGGTGAAGGTGTCGAGCGAGCCGGTGGAGGTGGTGGGGCAGGCCACCAGGGCCATGAGCGCCCGGCGGCGTTCCTCCGGCGAGCCGGGCTGCAGGCGCAGGAAGGAGCGGTCGTCCTCCCCACCTCCGAACGTGGCGGGCGCGATGCGCCGGTAGGTGTCGCAGGCGACGCAGGTGTCGTCTCGCGGCCTGAAAGGGGCATGGATTGGCGGCGCCTCGGCCGCGCCGCCCGCGACTTCGCAGCCCGCTTTCCCGAGGTGGTGGGCGGCCAGCACACATCCACCGATACGGCCAAGCGAAATCGTCCCACTCTTGACCTCCGTCAAGCGCGCGGTTTGCGCGGATGGGTAGCCTGTGAACTTCCCAGGGGCGCCAAGGGCGGCAGGCGGCGCGCCGCCTCGGAGCCGCAGGGCGCGCCGCGAGGTGATCATGCTCCGAACCCCCACGCTCCTCGCCGTCGGCCTCACGGTCGCGGCGATATTCCTCCACGGATGCGGCGACGCACGTCCGGTGGCGCGGCAGAGCTCGGGAGGAGGGGGTTGTACCTCGTGCCACGGGGATGCGACCCGTGAGGCCACGGCCGCCAATCCCCGGCTGCCCGCGGCCCCGCCGGTGGGGACCCACGGGGAGTCGGCCACCGCCGACCGCGCCGTCGGCGCGCACCAGCTGCACCTGAACGACGGAGCCCTTTCGCCGGCTGTGGCCTGCGAGGAGTGCCACGCGATCCCGACCAGCGCCGGCCACTCCAACGGCACGGTCGACATGACCTGGGGAGCCCTCGCCACCACCGGAGGCATCACCGGCATCGTCTGGAGCGGAAGCACCTGCGCCAGCACCTACTGCCACGGGAACTTCCGGAACGGCAACGCCTCGAACGCCCCCACCTGGACCGCGCCCCGCGCCAACCCCTGCGGCACCTGCCACGGCTCCCCCTCGAACCCCGCGCCGGGCGGCACCCATCCGACGGTGGCCGCCGGCGACTGCGGCAACTGTCACGACGGCTACACCGGGACGACAGTCAACCTCGCCCTCCACCTGAACGGCGCCTTCGACGTCGCGAGCCTTTCCTGCACGAGCTGCCACGGGACGAGCGGCCGGGTCTCGGTGGCCAACGCCGACGCCAACCAGGCGGCGGCGCCGCCGGTGGACACCGGCGGCTCGAGCTCCACCGCCTCGCCGGGAGTGGGGGCGCACCTGGCGCACGCGAACAACGCGGGGACCTCGCGTCCGGTGCTGTGCGGCGCCTGCCACGCCGGCGCGGTGCCGACCAATCCGGCGCACTCCAACGGGACGGTGACGGTGGCCTTCGGCGGTCTCGCCACCACCGGCGGCGCAACCCCGGGCCCGTACACCCCCGGCAGCGGGGGGAGCTGCTCCGCCAGCTACTGCCACGGCAACTTCCCCGGCGGTAACGGGACGGCTGCCACCCCGACCTGGATCACGGCCGGGGCGCTCGCCTGCACCGCGTGCCACGGTAGCCCGCCGCCGCTCACGGCCACCGTGCACCACCCGCCAAACGTGGGCTGCACCAGCTGCCATCCCATGGGCGACCCGTCGGTGCACGTGGACGGGACGGTGCAGAAGCCCAGCGGGTGCACGGCCTGCCACGGCAACCTGAGCCTCACCGGGCAGACGCTGGCCAACGCCAACACCTCGGCTCCGGGCTACGACGCCGGGTCGGTGGACTCGACCGGGCAGAG
>DASTPH010000130.1:0-17442 GCA_035762305.1 Anaeromyxobacteraceae bacterium | reverse complement strand
GTAGGCCCGGGCAGGATTGAACTGCCGACCCCTACCGTGTCAAGGTAGTGCTCTACCACTGAGCTACGGGCCTGTATCTCGCTGCGAAGCGGACGGTTTGTATCTCGCGCCTGCGGCCCGGTCAACGCTCGCTACCGGCTGGCTCGTCGGCCGCCAACGGCTCGCGCCAGGCCCGCACGAAGTAGAGGGCGTACTGCACCCAGGAGAGGATCACGCACAGGGTCGCCAGGAGCCCCATGGCCGCCGCGAACGGGGCCGCCCAGGCGAGGGCCCCCACCCCCTCGGCCAGCGCCAGGAGCACCGTCGACACGATGGCGAAGGTGGCGTACTTGCCGATGCGGGTCGGCGCCACCGGGACGCGGTGGCGCGCCCCGCGCAGCAGCAGCGCCCCGAGGAGCTGCGCCAGGTCGCGCGAGAACACCAGCGCCGGCAGCCACCAGGGCAGCTCGCCCCGCGCCGCCAGCGCCACCAGGGCGCACATCTCGAGGAGCTTGTCGGCCACCGGGTCGAGCAGCGTCCCGAGGCGGGTGTGCTGCCGGAGCAGCCGGGCCGCCAGCCCGTCGAGGAAGTCGGTGGTGGCCGCCGCGCCGAATACGAGGAGCGCAGCCAAAGTGTGGCCGCGGGCGTAGAGGGCGACGAACACCGGCGCCAGCGCGATCCGCGCCAGGGTGAGCAGGTTCGGCACCTTCCAGAGGTCCCCGCTCCATCCCCCCCCGCCCGTCATCGCCTCTTCCCCTCCCCGCCCTCGGCAACGGCCCCGCCTGCTCCGGGCGGGAGCGCGGCGGCGATCGTGCCGTCGAGCGTCATCTCCACCTCGATCGACACTCCTCCGTCGGAGAAGTAGCGGGGCGCGCCCACCAGGCGGAGCCCCTGGGCGGCTGCCTCCGCCGACGGCGGCACGGCCTTCTCGGCTGCTACGGCCCCCGCCGCCGTTTCGCGGTCGCCACCCGCGACGCCCTTCAGCGCCTGGAGGCACTTCCGAGCCGCGTCGCGCCTCGCCGCCTTCTCGGCGCCGACGCGGGCCACCGCCACGTTGCCGCCGGCTGCCCTGGCGTCGGGCGCTCCGGTCCCGGTGCACCTCACCACGCGGCGTTGCCAGTCGACCGCGGCGGGCTCGCCGCGCGCCGCGAGCGCGAGGGCGGCCAGGCTCATGGCCGCCACGGCATGCCGGAGTCCCGTCGGCGTCACCCGGGAATTCTAGCAGGCCCCTGCCCGCCCCCGTCACCAGGCGTCCCGCAGTCGCCGCAGCGCCAGGAACGCCTCCTTCGGCCCTGACGTTTTGACGCCCTTCCGCGCCAGGGCCGCCGCCACCTCCGGGGACCCGGCCCGCAGGAAGGGATTCGCGAGGCGCTCCTCCCCGAGCGACGGGGCCTCGGGCTCGAGCCCTCGGGCGCGCGCGGCCCGCGCCGCAGCGAGCCGCCTCGCCGCGCCGGCGTTGCCGGGCTCGAGGTCGAGCACGAACGGAAAGTTGGCCTCGGCGTAGTCGTGGCCCGGGTGAACCACCAGCGCCGCGTCGAGCCCGACCAGGACCGAGAGGAAGCTCTCCGCCAGGAGGGCCGGGTCGCCGCCGTGGCGGCAGTTGCCGGCGCCGCCCCAGAAGAGCGTGTCGCCCGTGAGGAGCCGTCCCCGCCACTCGACGAGCACCGAGCCCGGGGTGTGGCCCGGGACGTGGTGGATGCGGAGCTCGAGGGCGCCGAGCCGCAGCGGGCCCGCAGCCAGATCGGCGTCGGGCCGGAACCAGGCGGCGTCGCTGCGGTGGCCCAGCACTCGCGCCGGGAGGCGCTCCCGCAGCGCGGCGCTCCCGCCGGTGTGGTCGCCGTGGCCGTGGGTGTGGACCAGGAAGCGCGGCCGGACGCCGTGCTCCGCCGACAGGGCGGCCGCCGCCTCCGCGTCGCCCGGGTCCACGAGCAGCCCATCCTCCCCCTCGGCGAGGAGGTAGCAGTAGTTGTCCTTGCCGTATCGCCGCCGGGCGAAGATCACGGCGCCTCGTCCGGGTGGTGCGAGAGGCCGATGCGGTTGCCCTCGGGGTCACGCAGGTAGAGGGTCCAGCGCGTGCGGTGCTCCACCGCCACCCGGTGACCAGCGAGCCTCGCCTCCCACTCGGCCCGCTCGGCGGCCGAGATACGCAGAGCCAGGAGGTGCAGCCCGGGCCGTCCGTCGTGGAAAGGCCGGGCGTCGGGAGCGCCCTCGCCTCGCTCCAGGGCCAGGAACCCGCCCTCCACTCCGAGCCAGACGCTGCGGTCGGTTCCGGAGGCGTCCGGCCAGCGGCGCACCACCGGCAGGCCCAGCACCTCCCGGTAGAAGCGCTCGCAGCCCTCGAGGTCGCGGACCTTCACGGCGAGGTGGTGGAACCCGGGCGGCACGCGGCCAAGGACTAGCGGGCGGGGCGCCGGCGCGCCACCCCGCGTGCTACATTCGCGATCGTGGCGCCCCGGCTGCTCATCGTCGAGGAGAACGCCGAGCTGGCGAGCCTGGTGGCCGCGGCCGCCGCCAGGCTGGGAGTGGAGGCGATTCTGTGCGCCACCGGGCGCGAGGCCCTGACCCGCCTCCGCGAGGTGCAGCCCGGGGCCGCGGTGGTCGACCTGCCGGTCGCCGACGTGCGCGGCAGCGAGGTGCTCTCGGCGCTCAAGCGGGCCGGCGTCAAGGTGGTGGCGGTCTCGGGGGTCTTCCGGGGACGGCGGTGCGCCCGGGAGGTGGCGCGACTGGGCGCCGACGCCTTCTTCGAGAAGCCCTTCGCAGTGGAAGAGCTCCTCGACGCGCTGGCCCCGCTCCTCGGGGTGAAGCCGGCCCGGGAGCCGGGCCAGGTCCGCGACGAGGTCACCGACGCCGAGCCGGTGGAGGAGGAGGACGAGGCGCTGGAGCCCGCACCGGGCAAGGGCCGGCGCCGCCGCCGCGAGGCCCCGCCGCCGCAGGGCGACCTCGCGACCACGCGGGTTCCGCGCCTGCTCGCCGCCTGCTACACGGCCCAGGTCACCGGCGCGCTCACGTTGCAGCGCGGCCGGGTCAAGCGGCTGGTGCTCTTCCGCCAGGGCGTCCCGGTCTTCGCCTCCTCGAACCTCGCCGCCGACCGCTTCGGAGCGCTGTGCGTCCGCCGCGGGGTCCTGACCCAGGCCCAGCGCGAGGATCTCCGGCGCGAGATCGGCCCCGAGGCGCGCACCGCCGAGGCCCTCCTGCGCAAGGGGATCATCACCGAGAGGCGGCGGACCGAGCTCGTGGCCGAGCAGGTGCGGAGCATCGTCTGGTCCACCTTTCCCTGGCGCGATGGGGCCTACCGGCTGGAGGTGAAGCCGCTGCCGCCGCGCGAGCTGGTGCAGCTGTCCCTCTTCCCCGGCGACCTCATCCTGGAGGGCGTGCTCCGCACCGCCACGCTGGAGGAGCTGCGCCGCGACCTCCCCGCCGAGGTGGCGCTGGCCCCGGCGCCCGATCCGGCTTTCGAGCTCTACGCCCTGGGGCTGCGCCCCGCCGAGGCGCACCTCCTGGCCGCCGCCGACGGCACCAAGACCACCGCCGACCTGCTCAGGCTCACCGACCTCCCGGAGCGGGAGGCCATGGCCTTCCTTCAGGCCTGCCGGCTCATGGGGGTCCTCGACGATGTGGAGCGGGTCCTCGCCGGAACGCGCCGCATGGCCTTCATGTAGAAGAGGAGGCCGAGCGCGAAGAGCGGCGAGCCGCCTCCCGACCCGCAGGCCACTCCGGCCGGCGTCGCGCCCGGCGCCGACGCCTCGGTGGACGGGGAGAGCGGGACGCCGCTCGGGGCGGCCAGGGCCTGGACCCGGCTCGAACCGCCGCTCGCCACTGCCAGGCGCACCGGCAGCTCCACCACCACCGGCGCGCCGCCGCCGGGAACCTGGTCGAGCAACAGCGTGAGGCCGTCCGGGCCGCCGCTCGAGGCGACGGCGTTCGCGCCCCTCACCCGGGCCGGCCCGGCCGCGACCAGGCCCGAGAGCCGGTCGTCGAGGGCCACCTGGAAGAGCGCCACGCCGATGCGGCTCCGCAGCGTGGTGGTGAGCAGGGCCAGATCGCCCACCGCCAGCGAGGTGCGGTCCGTGACGTGGTCCGCGGCGACGAGGCCGCGCGCGTCGAAGGCCAGGATGAGCTGGGCCGGGGGGGGAAACGGGGCTCCGCTCACGGTGGCGGTGGCCGTCACCAACATCGTCATGCCCCCGCCGGCCACCATGGCCGGGTAGGAGGCCTCGGGGACGACGAGCGTGTAGACCGAGACGCCGTTCGAGATGACGCTGGAGCTGCCGGCGCCGGTGGGGAGACCCGCCTCGCTCCAGTCGACGCTCACAGGCCGGCCGCAGCCGTCCGCCACCTGGGCGGTGAGGATCACAGTGGTGCCGCCCGGGAGGAGCGGAACTGGCTGCGTCGTTCCATCGCCCGGGAGGGACAGCGACAGCGCGTCCGTGATCACCACGTCGTCGGCCACCTCGCGCCAGGCCCCGAGGTCGTCGGTAGCCCGGACCGCAAACCGCGCCGGCGATGTGAGCGTGCACAGCGTGGCGGTGGGGACGGTGAAGGTGTACCGGGATCCGGACTGCGCCGGGACGATCCCGGAGGGCTGGCCCTGGAGCCACAGCTCCACCGAAGCCAGCGGTCCGTCCGCGTCGGAGGCGTCCGCCGCCACATCAAGCGGCGTGCCGGCACCGGCCGGGGACGGCGGCGACCCCGGAGCCCAGGCGATCGACGGCGGCAGGTCGCCCGGCCACACCTGGATGGTGGCCACCTGCGTGCTCTCCTCGACGAACACCGCCACCATGTCGGCTGCCGGACTGCCCAGGAGATCTCCCGCCACGATCTGGGTCGGCTCCCCCCAGGCCGCGGGCGCGACCGCGCTCCAGCTGCGCAGGCCTCCACCCGGATCGGCCGTCACCACGTGGAGCCGGCGGTCGGCCTCGTCGAAGACGGCCGCCGCCGGGACGCCGTCGAGGTCGAGCGGCGCCGCGAAGGACGGCGAGGCGATGCCCAGGGCCGGGCCCGCGTCGACGCCCGAGGCCGGGTCGATGGAGAGCGGCGTCCCGGGATTGTGCAGGGCCATGAGCCTCGGCGTCCCCGTGAGCGAGACGACCACCGCCAGGAGGTCGGGTATGCCGTCGCCGTCGACGTCGGCCGCGCCGACCCCCCGTACCTCCCCGGCGCCGGGAAAGGTGAGGAACGCGCCGTCCCAGTTGGCCGAGTCGGCGGAGGCGGAGGCCACCAGGGTCCACAGCACGAAGAGGTCGGGCTGTCCCACCCGGCTCCAGGCCAGGTCGTGCAGCCCCTGGGTGCGCGCCACGTCCCCGAGCCTCAGGGGCTGGAGCGCGAAGGTGTCGGCCGGGTTGGCGGTGGACGAGTACGGGTAGCGGTAGAAGTGATTGGAGGTGAAGTCCAGGTCCCTGGGATCGGGAGCGATTTCGATGCGCTGCCGCTCGGCGATGGCCAGCGCCAGATCGGCCCGGTCGAGGAGGCGCGCGAACGCCAGGCCGGTCGGAACCGGATCGCCCGGGTACAGCGCCTTGAGGTCGAGGGGCAAGTCCGGGCTGAACTGGTAGCCGAGCGCCGAGCTGTGGCACCAGCCGAGGTCGGAAAGGCCGTCGCCGGGCGCCCCCAGACCCGAGGAGCCCACCCAGGAGCCGGCCGTGAAGCAGGTGGCCCACGGAAGCGGGGGAGGCCAGGGAAAGGGAAGCTCGGCCAGGTCGCCTCGCCGGTAGAGATGCCCCTCCGATCCGGGGCCGGTGAGCCGCGGCAGGACCAGGAGGAGGTCGAAGGCCGGTGGCGCCGTCCAGGGCGACAGCGCCACCTGTGCCGGGGCCGGCATCGCCGTCACCGGCACCGGCAGGTCGAAGGCCACGCTCTGCCCGCGCGCCTCGCCGGCCGCCGCGGCGGCGAGGAGCATACAGGCCAGGCGCAGGGCTCGCAGGTCCATTCAGATGCCCACGTCCGCCCGGAAGTAGACTCGGCCCCCGTCCGCGTCGGGGTCCACGCCCGAGCCGGCGAATCCGAAGACATTGTAGCCGAGCGCCAGGCGCCCCTGCGGGAACGACCACCCGGCCTCGACCCTCCCCGCGTCGAGCCACTCCGGGCTCGGGCCGCGCAGCACCTGTCGCCGGGCGTACTCCGCCGCGCCGTCGAAGGGTCCGACGACCCGCACCAGCGCCCGGACGCTCCCGGCCACGAGGTCGACCCTGGCCCCGGCGAGCCGGTTGGCGCCGTAGCTCGCCGCCAGGCCCAGATCCAGCCGCGAGGCCGCGGCCACCGTCGCCGCCAGCGAGGCGAGCGCCTGCTCGCGGAGGGCCGCGCCCGGCCGCTGGTCGGCCAGGGCCGCCACCTTCCCGGTGAGCTGCAGGCCGTCGCCGCGCCAGGCAGCGCCCAGCGATCCCTCGAAGGCGAGCCCGGGGAGGCCCGCGGCGCTGGAGCGCGACCAGTTGGCTCGCCCCGCCAGGCGGAGCCGCTCGCTGGCCCGCCACTCCGCGGCCGCGCCGGCGAGCCACTGCCGCCGGTCGCCGTCCTCCCGCGCCTCGCCGCGACCCGAGAGCCGGATCCGGCCCGAGAGCCAGGCGGCGGTCCCGCCGGCGGCCCAGCGGCCGGCGGTGGTGCCGTCGAGCTGCAGCCGCGAGCCCGACTCGGCCCGGGCCGTGAGGCGCAGCCCCGGCATCGGTTGCAGCGTCACGCCCGAGACCCGCGAGGCCCTGAGGCCGAAGACGTCCCTCGCGAACTGGTCCTCGCTCCACACCTCGGCCCCGTCCTCGGCGCGCCGCACGCCCAGGGACGCCGCCGTCTCGCGGGCGAAGGCCGGCGCGTCGGGGTCGAAGGCGAAGCTGCCGTAGGTGGTTCCGTCGGAGGCGCGCTGCTCGCCGGAGAGGAGCAGCCTCGGGCCGAGGTCCGGACCCCAGCCGGCCTCGGCGGAGGCCGACCCGTCGGGAAGCCGCAAGGAGCCTCCCACCCCGAAGTAGGTGTCGTCGCGGGCGGCCGGGCCCTCGCCCTGGCGATCCAGCGACTGGTGCCAGGCGGCGTTCAGCGAGAGGTCCTCCCGCATGGCCCAGTCGGCTCGCAGGCCGGCCCCGGTGCCGGAGCCCTCCAGGCCGGAGGCGGTGGCCCTCGTGGCCAGCGCCTCCCCGAGGAGGCGCACCTCGCCGAAGCTCCAGCCGGCGCGGAGCCGCAGGTCGGTGGCGTCGAGCGGTGAGAGGCCAGTCGGGTCGCGCGGGTCGGAGCCGCGCCGCTCCGCCCAGAGCGCCTCGGCGCTGGCCGGGCCTCCCTTCCAGGAGGCCGAGAGCCCCCGCTCCAGCGCGGCCAGCGCCTGCTGGAACTCCCAGTCCGAGTAGCCCTGGGGCCGATCGCGCCACCAGCCTCGCCAGCGGACCCCCAGCCCCTCGCCGCCGGCCTGGAGGTGCCAGGCGGTGGCCTCCGCCTCGAGCGGGGCCGGAGGTGCGGCGAACGACAGGCCGCCGTCGCTGGAGGTGGACCAGCCCGTACCCGCGGCGGCGCCGCGGCTCTGAGCCACCTCCGCTCGCGCCTTGAGGAGGGGGCCGAGGTCCAGGTCGGCGCCGCCGGCCGCAAGGCGGTAGCGGCTCCCGCCGCGCTCCTCGGAGGCGGCGGAGCCGTCGAGGCGCAGCGGCCCGAACGAGACCCCGAGCCGCCCTCCGACCAGGTCGTCGGCGGTCTGCGCCGAGGCGTGGAGGTAGTCGGCGACCAGCGTGGCCACCGGGGCCGAGAGCGGATCGCCGGTCGCCAGCGCCGGCTGCCCGGAGACGCTGGCGAGCGGAACCGCCAGGAGGACGCGACCGCTCTGGAAGTCGATCTGGTAGTCCACCGTCCGCGTCAGCGTCCGCTGCGCCACCACCCGGCCCGTGAGCTGGTCGCGCCACTCCACCCGCAGCCCCTCGCTGCCCGCCACCACCTCGGCGTGCCGCAGCCAGAAGAGCGAGCCGCCGGTGGCCTGGAGGACGTCGTGAGCCGGCACCGGGACCCCGGCCTGGCCCTCGGCAGGGCGGGCCGAGGCCCCGAAGAGAGCCCCGTCGAGGTGGACCGATCCGAGGGTCCCCTCCGCCGACGCCCTGGCGCCGAAGAAGGCGCGGTCGAAGCGCCCGAGCTCGCGTCCGGTGCTTCCGGCCCGCGACGCCCCCAGGTCGATGGAAGCGCCGGTGGCGCGCAGCCTGGCGTAGAGGCGCCCGCGGGCGGCGTTGGGATCGTCGGCGGCCGCGTCGTCGCCGGCGGTGGGCAGGGTTCGCTCCGGGGAGAGCGCCCGCTCCAGGGCCAGGGGGTCGCGCGGGGTCCACAGGTCCTGGAGGCTCCGATCGCGATCGTCGAGGTCGAACCCGGCCTCGCCCTCGACCGGCCCGAGGGCGCCTCGGGCCGCGAGCGCGCCGCGGCCGGCCAGCCGCGCCTCGCCGCCCCCCGCCGATACCTCCAGGTCGGCGAGGGCCACCACCGTCACCCCGCCCCGCTCGAATCGCACCACCGGCGACGCCGCGGCCGAGATCGCTCCCCGGCGCGCCTCCACCGGGAGCGGAGCCTGGCCGGGCGAGAGGTCGGGCCGCACCTCGAAGGGCCCGGCCCGGCCCGCGGGCACGGCGGCACCTCCCACCGTCAGCGACACCCCGTCGGCGGCCACGCCCCGCAGGCGCGCCCGGTCCCCGCGGAGCACGTCGTCCGGGGGCAGGGCCAGCGTGGCGAGCCACTCCGGCGGCAGTGGAACCACCAGATCGCCGCCCTCGCTCCGCCGGGCCAGATGAACCGCCTGACGGTACAGCGAGAGGCGCCCGTCCGGCTCGCGCACCGAGAGCGAAAAAGGGTTCTCCCCCGGCCGGAGGACCACCGGGGCGAGCCAGCTCCCGTCCGCCTGGACCGCCGCCGCCTTCCCGTCCACCTCCACCCGGCTCCCGGTCGGAGCCAGGCCGGAGAGGCCCCAGCGCAGCCCCTCTCCCTCGCGGCGCGGGCCTTCGGCCGGGCCCCGCGCCGTTCGCGCCAGCGTCGGGCCTGGGCGCACCGCGGCCGTCGCCGGGACCGCCAGGTCCACCTCGGCAGCGCCGCCCGGTGGGAGCTCGAAGAAGCGCTTCACCGCCGGCTCTCCGGGGCTGGTCTCCAGGGCCAGCAGGTGGCCGCCGTACGCGGAGCGCCCCGGCTCCAGGAGCCGCGCCGGCACCTCCAGGAAATGGAAACGGCCGCTCGCGTCCGCCAGCGCCACTTGCCCGCCGTCGAGGAGCAGCCGCACGCCGCCCAGACCGGGATCGCCCTCCCCGCAGCGGCCGTCCCCGTCCAGATCCTGGCAGACTCGCCCCAGCACCATGCCCCGCGCAGTGGCCTCGGCGGCGCCGATGCTCACCTGCGCCGGGGCGGCGGCGGGGACGAGCGCCAGTGCCAGGGTGGCGGCCCTCACCGGGCCTCCACCACCGCCGCCACGCCCGACTCCACGTCCACCACGGTCACCGTGCCGCGCCCGGCCAGGCGGCAGCGGCCGCCCTCCCCGTCCGGCTCGGCCGGACCCAGGGTCGGCCCGGTGGAGAGGAGCCGCACCGGCCGTCCGGCGATGGGGCGGCCGTCGCTCCCGGTCACCAGCCAGCGCAGCGCCCCTCCCTCCAACGACGCCCGCACGTCCACCGGCATCTCGGGGGCGAGCGAAACCAGGACCACCGTCGCGAGCGACGCCGGCGGCGCGCGCACCTCGTGGCCGCGCCAGGCCGCGGCCCGGGCTCCACCGGCGGTCTGCACCGTCTCGGCGTCGCCGCCGGCTTGGACGCGCGCAACGCCCTGGGCGTCGGAGGTCGCCACCTGTCCCGAGCCGAATCGGAGGGGCACGCCGGCCGAGGGGCGCCCGTCCACGTCGCGGGCAGTGGCCACCCATTCGCCGCCTTCCGGCGAAAGCCAGAGCGCGGCCACGGCACCGGACGGGGGCAACGCCAGCCTCAGCTCGGCCGGCTGCACCCAGTCGCCGGGCGCCGTCCGGGCCACGAAGCGGCCCGGGGCCACGAAGCCCTCCACGGCCCCGGGCGGCCCGCTGGGCGGCGGCAGCGGATCGCCCCGCTCGTCGCGCGCCCAGGTCCGCGCCGCCACCGACATGCCGGGGGGAACCGGCTCCCGCTCCAGCGACCAGCCGATTGACGCCGGCGGACCGGTGGCCAGCGGCAGCGGCAGCTCCAGCGTGGAGGCCGGCCCGGCGGCCGGATACGACACGACCAGCGAGTCGGCTTTGCCCCCACCGCCGCGGGGCGCCGAGTAGCGGGCCCGCTGCAGGCCTTCGCCCGCGGCCTCGAAGGCGGTGACGCGCCCCAGGCGCGCTCCTGCGGAGAGGCGCGGCCGCTCCGACGGCCGGCCGCGGACGTCGGCGGCGAGGCAGAAGACGGCGGCCTCGCTCCTGCCGTCGGCGGGCAGGAACGCCGGCCAGGCGGCGCAGCCGACATGTCGCAGCGGCGGGAGCTTCAGGTCGAGCGGCTCGCGGCGACGGTTGCCGAGCCGGTCGATGCTCACGCCGGTCCCGACGCGCTCCCCGGGCGGGACCTCCACCGCCACCGCGAATCGCCCCTCCGCGTCTGCCTCCACCGGCCCGAAGACGCGCCCGGCCACCTCGACTGTCACATTGACGCGGGGGTCGGTGTGCCCCGGTACCTCGGTTCGCCCCGAGACGGGGAGCGCCGCCGCCCCGACCGCCCGGGGGGTGGGGCACAGCGGGCAGCGCGGCACGAGGGCCATGACGATGGCGATCTCCGGATGGCGAGCCGGCGAGGGGCGGTAGCGGGCGGTGAAGCGCCCGGGCCCGGCCGCGGCCACAGGGTCCACCGTCCCGGTATTACAGGCGAGAGAGGGCGCCGGCGCGTCGGCGTCGAGGGCGCCCGCCGCGTCGCGCACCTCGATGGCGAGCGCCACCTCGGCGTCGCGTCCCTTCACGGGCCGGGGCGGGTCGGCCCGGATGACGACGCTCCCCGGCGGGGGCTCGACCGGCGCGACCGCGACGGCGTCGCCGGCCTCGAGCCGCACTCGGCGGGTTCCCTTGAGCGGGGAGACGCGCCACAGGCCGCTTCCCACTTCCTCGG
The DNA here is from genome assembly GCA_035762305.1 of Anaeromyxobacteraceae bacterium. Classification (GTDB taxonomy): domain Bacteria; phylum Myxococcota; class Myxococcia; order Myxococcales; family Anaeromyxobacteraceae; genus DASTPH01. The sequence goes on along the minus strand of DASTPH010000130.1, from coordinate 6,436 downwards.
CGCGGGCGCCCTCGGCCCGCAGCGGCGCGTCGTGCGGGTCCACCGCCACCAGCTCGCCGTCCGGCGAGAGCGGCCACGGTGGAAGGCGAATCCCGGCGCCGAGGGCGAGGCCCAGATATGCCGCGGCGAGCATCCCCGCCCCGGTCACGCCGCGCCACCCAGATGGCCCTCGGTGCGCATCCGGTCTGGAACGAGGATATCAGGTGCGGCGGCGCTTGGGCGCCAGCAGCCACAATACCAGGGGCACGAGCGCGCCCAGGTCGGCCGCCCCGCCCGAGCAACCCTGGGCTGGCATCGGATCCGAGTGCGGCGCCGGGCTGGCGCCGGGGTTCCTGAGCCCCGCGACCGGGGCCGGGCCTCCGAACGGATCGGGGAGGAGCCTCACCGAGAGCCGCCCCCCCGGCTTGCCGGCCACCAGCGCGCCCAGGCGGTTCTGCCCGGCGGGTACCGTGCGGCGGCGCTCCAGGTGGACGACGTGCATGTTGAAGTCGTTGGGCCTGGCCACCGCCTCGTCGTCGAGGAGCACCCACGCGGCCGAGACCCGGTCCGCGTCGATGCACACCAGCACCGGGATCTCGACGTCCGAGGTGAACCCGATGTTCCGGGCGTCCGGCCCCCCGGTCTCCCGCAGGACCTCGAGATGCGCCAGAGGTGTCGCCGAGGGATCGTCGCACCGCGCCGGGGGACCACCGTCGGCGCCGCCGTCCGGACCGCCGTCCGGGCCCCCGTCCGGGCCGCCGTCCGTTCCGCCGTCCGTACCGCCGTCGGTTCCGCCGTCCGTACCGCCGTCGAAGGACGTGTCGTAGAGGAAGATGTCCTCGCGGCTCGCCTGATTGCGGTCGTCGACGAAGACCACCCGCGGCCAGGCGATGTCGTCCAGCGTCTGCGTCGAAGTCCCGGCCGGCGGGGCGAACAGGTCGCCGCTTCTCCAGTTCCAGACGATGACCCGGCTCACCAGCGTCGAGTAGTCCTGGAAGGCCACCCAGTCGCCGCTGATGTGCGGGTTGCTCTGGAGGGCGGGCAGCGCGAGCGACGCCAGCAGCTGGCCGTCGATGGACCTCACCTCGAGGTCACCGCCCAGGGTCTGCACCACCACCGCGGAACCGTCCACGTCGGCGAAGAGCGCCGGGGCCGGGTAGGCCACGGTGGTGAGCCCGGTGGCGAGGTCGTAGACCTCGACCGCCCCGGCCGCGTCGTCGAGGAAGCTCACCAGCGTCCCGCTGGCCCGCGGCCCGTGCTGGGTTCCAACTCCGGTGATGCTCCACTCGCCGCCCAGGAGCACGTCGTGGACCCAGACGTCACGGCCGGTGGCGGCGCTCCGGCCGTCCTCCCAGGCGATGACGCGATCCGACACCGCCGGCGCGCCCTGGAAGGCGTCGCAGCAGGAGACCGGCGTCGGGGGGAGCCCCTGGGCGAGGGGAACCAGGACCACGTTGCCTCGCCGGGGCCCGAACAATCCCTCGTCGACGTAGACCAGCAGGTCTCCCGAGATCGCCGGCGAGAACTGGTCGCCGGGGGCCGGCAGGCTCGGAAGGCGAGGACAGCCGGCCTTCACCTGGCAGCTGCTGGTGTCGACGGCGGTGCTCGGGGGGACCCGGAAGGCAGGGCAGACGAGCCCCTGCAGCTGGCAGTACCAGACCTCGCTCGGCGTCCGGGCGAGGTCGGTGTAGGCGACGAAGCTCCCGGACGGGCTCGAGAGGGCCGGCTGGCTCTGGGTGCCGGGCGCCACCACGATGCCCGCCTCGGCGCCGGGAAGCGGAAGCGTGGAGACCTGGGCGCGAGCGGCGATGGCGGTGGCCACACAGGCCACGATGAGGGGCCATGTGGCCCTTCCAGCCATCCAGGTGCCCTCCCAACCACGCGTGAAACGCGGCCTGGCCCCCTGATCCGAAAGCCGATGCGTGGGGTCGATTCTCCCGCTTTTGGGGTATGGATATCAAGGCTCGAATCGAGCCCTCAAGGGTTGGGTTTCCGGCCTCCCGTGGGCACGTTCCCCTCATTTCCCCACAGACGGGTGGTGTCGAACTCGGCCGGGACTCCACGGGTGTCGAGGAGTATCTCGCCGCTTCGCTCGAGGCGGCGGTGGCCGGCCGCATCGCGGGCGCTGGCGCTGAGCTTCTGGGGACCTTCCTTGAGGTAGACCACGGCGCGGAATGTCCCGTCGCGGCCCACGCGCACGGGCTGGCCGCCCACCGCCAGCAGGGCCCCCGGCTCGGTCCGGCCGGTGACCACCAGCCGGCGGTGGTTGGTGGCCTCCACCCGGGGCCAGCTCACCTCGAGCAGCAACGAGTCGGGGATGGGCGACGGAGCGGTGGGCGCGGCGCCGGGGAGGGCCAGGGCGCGCTGGCCGGCCCGGACCACCACGGCGCTCCCCGCCGAGACGAGCTCGGCCTGGCCTCGCCGCACGGCGACCTCGGCTCCCCCCTCGCCGGCGGCGACGGACAGATCGCCGCCGCGAGTGCGCGCCAGCGCCTCGGGGCCCGCCTCGACCTCGAACACGCGCGCCGGGTCGTCGCGCACGCGCGCGCTCATGAGGCCCTCGGCCAGGCGAAAGCGTCCGAGCTCGGCGGTGATCTCCCGCACCCCGAAGCGCGAGTTCTCCTCCAGGTCTACCCGGTAGCTCTCGCCGGCGGCGAGCTGGACCGCGGCGCCCGGCCCGGTCTCGACCTCGTCGTCGGGCTGCAACCGTTCTCCGGCCTGGAGGGGCACCGGGGCGCTCGCTCCCGGGCGGCGAAGCCGGACCTCCCCCGAGACGGCCACCGCGGCGAGCCGCTCCATGCCCGGAGGCGGGGGGCTCGGCGCCACGGGCACCGGCCGGCGCCCCAGCCACAGCCACCAGGCCAGCGCGGCCGCGGCGAGGAGGAAGACCACGCCACCGGCGAAGAGGACCCACTCGCGCCGCTCGGGCATGGCGGCACTATAGCGCCCCGCGCCGGTGCCGGGGGGCGGAGCACCAAACGACAGCGCGCTACAGCGCGCGATTCGGGTCGCTGCAAGCCATCCCGAAGCGGTTGCGGCTGCGGCACCGGCTGCGGTCACGGCCGCGGCTCCGGTTGCGCCCTGCGGCTGCGACTACGCTGACGTCGCCGCCAGGGACCCACCAAGCCGCCTCGCTGCCGCTGCCGCAGGCGCATCCCGCAAGCGGCGGCGGCATCCGCGGCCGGCGGCCGGAAGCCGTCCAGGCCCCACCCCTACGGGGCCGCCGGCAGGACCACCGTGAAGGTGCTCCCCTCGCCGGGAGCGCTCTCCACCTCGATGCGCCCCCCGTGGGCGGCGACGATGCGCCAGCTCACCGAGAGCCCCAGCCCCACGTTGCTCCACACCTGCTTGGTGGTGAAGAACGGCTCGAAGATTCGCGGGCGGACCTCCGCCGGGATGCCGCTCCCGTTGTCCCGCACCAGGAGTATCGCCTGGCCCTCGCGGGCGCGCGTCTCCACCTCGATGCGCGGGGCGGGCCGGGCGCGGCAGGCGGTGCGGGCGTTGGAGAGCAGGTTCAGGAGCACGTGGGCCAGCTGGCCGGCGTCGCCGCGGACGCGCGGCAGGCCCTCGGCGAGCGACACCTCGAGCGCCATCCCCTCGTCGGCCACCTGCCGCTCCGCCAGGAGCAGCGCCGCCTTCACCGCCGCGTTCAGGTCGAGGGGGACGAGGTCCGGCTCCTCCTTCTGCTGCGAGAAGCGGAGCAGGTTCAAGGTGATGTCCCGCGAGCGCCGCGCCAGGTCCTCGATCTGCCGGAGCGCCGCCACGTCGGGGTCCTTGGGCGGCTTGCTCTCCAAGAGGAGCTGCGCCTGTCCCAGGATGCCGGTGAGCGGGTTGTTGATCTCGTGGGCCACCCCGGCGCCGAGCTGCCCCACCGCCGCGAGCTTCTGGGATTCCAGCAGTCGCGCCTGGGCCTCCTTGAGCTCCAGGGTCCGGGCCTCCACCTGGGCCCGCAGCTCCTCGTTCCAGCGCTCCAGCCGGGCGCGCGCCACCTGCAGCTCCTCGCCCATCTGGTTGAAGGCCCGCGAGACCTCGGCCACCTCGTCGCCCCCGGCCGCGGGCAGCCTGGCGGCCAGGTTCCCGCGGGCGATCTCCCTGGCGGCGGCGTCGATGCGGGAGAGCCCCTGGGTGACTCCCCGCACCACCACCGCCCCCAGGGCCAGGAGCGCCACCAGGGTGAGCAGGGTCGCCCCCAGGACCTCGCGGCGCATCCGGGCCACGTCGGCGAAGGCCACCGACGCCGGGACGCGTACCAGGACGGTCCAGCCGAGGTCGCCCGGTACCGGAGCCCAGGCGGCCAGGGAGACGCCGGCCGGGCTGGACAGGTCGCCACTTCCGCCGTCGGGCCTCGCGGCGCGGAAGCGCCGGGCGGCCTCGATCTCCTCGCGACCGAACCAGGCTCCCGGCGAGACCGCCACCAGCCGCGCGTCCTGGTCCAGGACGGCCGCCGAGCCGACCTCGCCGGCGGCGGCCTCCAGGCGGCGCCCCAGGTGTTCCAGGTCCGCCAGCGCCCCCACCACCCACCCCGACCCCGCCGGAGCCACCGCCAGGGCCAGCCCGCTCCGGCCTTCGGTGGCAGTGAGAAGCGGCGCCACCACGGGCAGCCCCTGCGCCAGGCGGGCCTCGCGGGCAGGGAGCGCCCGCACGAAGGCATCCACGATCATCGGCGGCGGCGGCGGCGCCCCGCCTTCCCCCCCGGATCGCGCCTGCGCCGGCACGGGAAGGCGACCGACCTCGTCCAGCACCGCCGCGGCCCTGATCTCGCTGGAGCTCCGCAGCACCACCCGCAGGAAGCCCGTGAGCTCTGCCTCCCCGAGCCGGGAGGGGGCCCAGCTTCCGGCGGCGCTCTGGAGCCCCGTGATCACCGCCTGGAGGTCGCGCCAGACCAACTCCGCCCCGGCCTGGGCTGCCTGCCGCTGCTGCTCCTCGATTCGATGCCGGAGCGACTTCTCGGCGCTCGCCAGCAGGTGGAAGCCCACCGCCGAGAGCGGGAGCACCGCCGCCGCCAGCGCGAAGAGGAGCAGCTTCCGGTAGAGCCTCATCCCGGAGCGCTCGAGAGTCGAGCCATTCAGGCGCTCCGGGCGGCGCTTCCCTCGCCGGACGCGTCGCGGAGGTAGATGGAGCCGGGGATGGCCTTGGCGCGCTTCTTCAGCTCGGCCGCGGCGCGGGCTAGATCGGCGTGGTGCTCGAAGCGCCCGGGGGGCGCCCACACCGACACCACCGACACGCTCATGATGGGGAAGCGCCGCCGGATGCCGAAGCGATCCTCCGACTCGATGAACCCGCGCTCCCGGTCCTCCCGGTCGTAGTAGAGGGGGATGAGCCGGTCGAAGCCGGCGATCACCTGCCGGCACACCTCGTCGGCGCGATCCTCCTCGGTGACGAAGACGAAGTCGTCCCCACCGACGTGCCCCACGAAGGCCGAGGGGCCGCCGGAGGCGCCTGCCACCTGGCGCAACAGGTCGCCGATCTGGACCAGCACCCCGTCGGCCTTGGCGTACCCGTAGTGATCGTTGTAGGCCTTGAAGTCGTCGAGGTCGAGGTAGCAGAGGACGAAGGGAGCGCGGGCGGCCAGGCGCCGCTCCACCTCGGCCTCGATGGCCTTGCCGCTGGGGAGCCGTGTGAGCGGCGAGGCGGCCAGGGCCGTCTCCTTGCGGCGCAGCACCGCGTCGACGCGCGCCACCAGCTCCATGGCGTCGAAGGGCTTCACCAGGTAGTCGGCGGCCCCCAGGCGCAGCCCGCGCACCTTGTCGGCCGGCTGCCCCATCGCCGAGAGGAACACCGCCGCGAAGCGGTCCAGGGCCCGCTCCTCGGCCAGGGACTCGAGCAGCCCGAAGCCGTCGCCGTCGGGGAGCTGCACGTCCACCAGCAAGAGGTCGGGCCGGCGCTCGCGCACCGCCTGCACCGCCTCGGCGCAGGAGCCGGCCTCGCCGACCTCGTAGCCGTGGTTGGAGAGGATCTCGGCGCACACCGCCCGGATGGCTGGATCGTCGTCCACCACCAGGATCTTCTTGCCGGCGCGGCGGGCGCCGGAGAGCAGCACCTCCGCCGCCCCGCCCAGCTGCTCGGCGGTGGCCGGCTTGGCCAGGAAGGCGCTGGCCCCCAGGCCGAAGGCCCGTTCCCGGTCCTCGGGACGCCCGAAGACCAGGACGGGTGTCTCGCGGGTCTCCGGGTCGCCCCGCAGCGCCTCGACCAGCGCCGGACCCTCCACTTCCCGGGCCGAGAGGTCGAGCACCACCAGCCGCGGCCGCAGGGAGCGGAAGAGGCGCAGCGCCTCGTCGCGGGTCCGGGCCGCGGCGCAGGGGAGCCCCTTGCGCAAGAGGACGGCCTTCACCACCGCCGAGACCTCGAACTCGTCGACTACCAGCACGGGGGCCACCGGGGCGCGCCCCGCCACGGCGTGCTTCTCGGCGGGCGCCGTCGATTCCGGGGTCGGCTCGGGCGGCAGCGCCAGCACGAA
>DASTPH010000129.1:0-45615 GCA_035762305.1 Anaeromyxobacteraceae bacterium | reverse complement strand
CTGGTCTTCGCCACCGACCCCACCAGCGCCTGGGCCTGCACCATCGGCGGCAACATCGCCGAGAACGCCGGCGGCAAGGACTGCGTGCTGTGGGGCACCTGCATCGACAACATCGTCTCCTTCCGCATCGCCATGCCCTCGGGCCACACCCTCACGGTGCGGCGGCAGAACCACCAGCTGCGCAAGATCCTCCCCGAGGACCTGGTCCGCTTCGAGGTGTGCGACGAGCGCGGGGCGCCGGTTCGGACCGTCGAGCTGCGCGGCTCGGAGATCCGCAAGCCGGGGCTGTGGAAGGACATCACCAACAAGGCGCTCGGCGGGCTGCCCGGCGTGCAGAAGGAGGGCACCGACGGCGTCATCGGCTCGGCCGAGTTCATCCTCTACCGGGCCTACCCGCATTCCCGCACCCTGTGCCTGGAGTTCTTCGGGCCGAGCTTCGACGAGGCCAGCCAGGTCATCCTGGACATCGCCCGCGCCATGCCCAACCGCGGCCAGGAGGCCCTCTCGGCGCTGGAGCACTTCGACGACGAGTACGTGCGGGCCATCGCCTACCGCACCAAGGCGCCGCGCCCGGAGACCCCCAAGGCGGTCATCGTGGTGGACGTGGTGGGCCACGCCCCCGAGCAGGTGGAGCGGGGCGTGGAAACCATCCGCGCCTGCCTCTCGGGCCACCGGAACACCCACCTGGCGGTGGCGCGCGACGCCGCCGAGGCCAGGCGCTTCTGGGCCGACCGCAAGAGGCTCGGCGCCATCGCCCGGCGCACCAACGCCTTCAAGCTCAACGAGGACGTGGTCCTCCCGCTCTCGTCGCTGGCCGAGTTCGCCCGCTTCGTGGAGGGCATGAACGTTCACGAGGAGCGGCACAACCAGCAGGAGTTCGCGCGGCGGGCCGAGACCTACCTCAGGGGAGCGCCGCCCCAGGAGGACGCGCAATGGGCCGGCAAAGTGGAGGCCGGCCTGACGCTGTGCCGGCGGGCCGCCGAGGCCCTCAAGGGCGCCGACGAGAAGGCGGTGCGCTCGCTCCACCTGGGCGAGCAGCTGCGCCAGGACCTCTCGGCCCTGGTGCGGGGCTACGACCGCGTGGGCGCGGGGCTGGAGGCCCTGTGGGAGGAGGTGCGGGCCCGGCGCATCGTGCTCGCCACCCACATGCACGCCGGGGACGGCAACGTCCACGTCAACATTCCCGTGCTCTCCAACGACCGCCCCATGCTACGCCGCGCCGAGGCGGTGGTGGATCGGGTCTTCCAGGAGGTGAAGTCCCTCGGCGGCGTGGTCTCGGGCGAGCACGGCATCGGCGTCACCAAGCTGCGCTGGTGGGAGCCGGAGCGCCGCGCCGAGCTCGAGGCCTACCGCCGCACCGCCGACCCGGGGGGCGTCATGAACCCGGGCAAGCTCTCGGATCTGGAGGCGCTGGACCACATCTTCACGCCGTCCTTCAACCTGCTGAAGCTCGAGGCCCGCATCCTCCAGCACGGTCAGCTGGAGGCGCTGGCCAAGAAGATCGCCACCTGCGTCCGCTGCGGGAAGTGCAAGCCCGACTGCTGCGTCTTCCACCCGGCGCGCGGGCTCTTCTACCACCCGCGCAACAAGAACCTGGCCATCGGCTCGCTCATCGAGGCCCTGCTCTACGACACCCAGCGGGAGCGCTCCACCAGCTTCGAGCTCTTGCGCCACCTGGAGGAGGTAGCCGACCACTGCACCATCTGCCACAAGTGCCTCCGGCCCTGCCCGGTGGACATCGACACCGGCGAGGTCTCGGTGATGGAGCGGGAGATCCTGGCCCTGAAGGGGTTCAAGCACACGCCGGCCGCCACCCGCCTCACCCTCAAGTACCTGGACAGCCGCTCGCGCGGCTTCAACAGGCTCTTCCGGGCAGCGGTGGTGAAGCTCGGCGGGGCGCTGCAGCGGGCCGGCGCCGAGATCGCCGCTCCGCTGCAGCCTGTGGACCGCGCCCCCCGCTCGCGGCTGCTCCGGGTGCTGCGCTCACCGGTGCCCCCGCCCGACGAGGTGACGCTGCGGGACGTCCTCCCGGACTGCAAGCCGGACCAGGTGCTGGTGCTGGAGCCTGAGGGCGAGGCCCGCCGCACCGTCTTCTACTTCCCCGGCTGCGGCTCGGAGCGCCTCTACTCGCGCGTCTCCATGGCCGCCCTGCACGTGCTCCTCCGGCTCGGGACCCGGGTCGTCCTGCCGCCGCCCTTCCTGTGCTGCGGCTTCCCGGCCCACGCCAACGCCCGTACCGAGCAGCACGGCCGCGCGGTGCTCCGGGACACCATCCTCTTCACGCAGATACGGGAGATGTTCGCCTACCTCGCCTTCGACGCCGTGGTGCTCACCTGCGGCACCTGCAAGGAGGGGCTGGAGGGGATGGAGGCCGCCAAGATCTTCGGGGCGCCGCTCCAGGACGCGGCCCGCTTCGCCCTGGAGAACGGCCTCCAGCTCGAGGGCACCCGCGCCGCCCTCTACCACGCCCCCTGCCACGACTCGCTCGAGGGCCGGGCCGCCGAGGTGATGGGCCGGGCCGGCTACCGGCTCGAGACCGTGCCCCACTGCTGCTCGGAGGCGGGGACGCTGGCGCTGTCGCGCCCGGACATCACCGATTCCATGCTCCACCGCAAGCGACTGGCGCTCGAGGAGGCGCTCGCCGGCAAGCCGGCCGGCGCGACCATCCTCACCAACTGCCCGTCCTGCCTGCAGGGGCTGGGGCGAAGCGCCTCGCTGGGCGTCCGGCCGCGCCACCTGGTGGTAGAGCTCGCCGCCCGCCTCTCAGGCGAGACCTGGCACGAGGCGCTCCGGGCCCAGGTGGCCCGGGCCCGGGCCATCCACTTCTGACGTCGGCCTCCCGTGGCCAGCTCGGACCCCGGCCCCGCGCCTGCGCCCTCCCTGTCGCCCGCCGAGCGCCGCCCGCTCGACCGCGGCGTCGCGGGCGCGATGCTGCTCCTGTGCGCCATCTGGGGCGCGCAACAGGTCGCCATCAAGCTCGCGGCGCCGGACGTCGTCCCCATGATGCAGGTGGCGCTCCGCTCCGGCCTGAGCGCCCTGCTCCTGGCCGCCTTCGCGGTCGTCCGCGGCGAGCCCATCTCGCTCGGCGGCCCCACCGCCCGGCCCGGCGCCGTCGCCGGCGCGCTCTTCGCCGTCGAGTTCCTCTTCATCGCCGAGGGGCTGCGCCACACCTCGGCCTCCCACATGGCGGTCTTCCTCTACACGGCGCCGGTCTTCACCGCGCTCGGGCTGCACCTGTTCCTCCCCGCTGAGCGCCTGCGCCGGCGCCAGTGGCTGGGGGTGGGCGTGGCCTTCGGCGGGATCGCGCTGGCGTTCCTGGGCGGCGGCTTGGCCGGCGGCGGCGGCGGGCTCGCGTTCTGGGGCGACCTCTGCGGCGTGCTCGCCGGCGCGGCGTGGGGCGCGACCACCGTCGTCATCCGCACCACGGCGCTCTCGGAGGCCCCGGCGAACCGGACGCTGCTCTACCAGCTGCTCGGCGCCTTCGTGCTCCTGCTGCCGGTGGCGCTCGCCGCGAGCCGGACGGCGGGCGTCTCGCTCACCGCCGTGTCGGTGGCGAGCCTGCTCTTCCAGGGCGTGGTGGTCTCGTTCGCCAGCTACCTCGCCTGGTTCCACCTCCTGCGCCGGTACTTGGCGAGCCGCCTCTCGGTCTTTTCGTTCCTCACGCCCATCTTCGGAGTCGCCTTCGGCGTCCTCGTGCTCAGCGATCCCATCACCCCGTCCTTCGGCGCGGGCGCAGCGCTGGTCCTGGCAGGGATTGCGCTGGTGAGCGGATGGGACCTCCTCCGCAAGGCGCCGGCCGGCTCGCGCGCCGGGGCCGAATAGCGGTCGCTCGGGTCGCGCGGAGGTTGCGCCTCCGCGCCGCGTTCCGTACAACCCCGCCGTGGCCGACCACGACCGCGACCTCCAGCAGGCCTTCGACAAGCAGGCGGCCATGTTCGAGCGCTCGCCGGTGGCGAGCGACGCGGTTGCCCTGGAGCGCCTGGTGGCCTTCGCCGACCTGCCGGCGGGCTCGCGCGTCCTCGACGCCGGCTGCGGCCCGGGCCTGGTGGCCGAGGCCTTCCTGCGAGCCGGGCATTGGGTAACGGGCGTGGACCTCTCCGAGGAGATGGTGGCACGGGCTCGGGCCCGCTGTGCCGGGCACGGGGATCGCGCCAACTTCGAGCGGCAGTCGCTCCACGACCCCCTGGAGGGCCCGTTCGACGCCGCCGTCTCGCGCATGGTGCTGCACCACGTGCTCGATCCGGCCGCCTTCCTGCGCCGCCAGGCGGAGCTGCTGCGCCCGGGGGGCGTGCTCCTCGCCGCCGACATCCTCGCCGACCCGGACCCGGCCCGCCGGCGCTGGCAGGACGACGTGGAGCATGCTCGCGATCGCACCCACGTCCGCACCCTCACCGCGGGCGAGATCCTCGACCTCCTCGCCGGAGCCGGGCTCGTCGCCATCCGGGCTGCCGAGGACCCGTTCGCCAACGACTTCGACGAGTGGTTCGACCGCGGCTCGCCCATCCGCCCCAAGGACGAGGTTCGAGCCCTGTTGCTGTCCGGTCCGGGCGCCCGCGGCTTCGCGCCCAGGGCCGGTCCTGGCGGCTCGGTGCGCATCGAGAGCTGGCGCCTCCTGGCCCGGGGCACGAAACCGCCCCAGCCGCGCTGATGGCCCGCCGCGTCATCGGCACCGAGCACGACGGGTGAACGATCCCCATCTGGGACTCCCCGCGGAAGGACGGGGGGCGTAGCCTTGCGCGACCGCTCGCGACCCGCGTCTGGCGCGGGTCGCGCGGTCGAGGAGGAGGCTCCATGCGCGCCCGCCCGTCAGCCGTCGCCTGCCTCGCCCTGGCCGCCGCGCTGGCCGCTTGCGCCGAGAGCGAGACGCCGGCGAAGACCCAGGTCGCGATCGGCACGCGAAACCTCTACCTGGGGACGCCCATCGAGCTGGCGCTCGGCGACCCGCCGCCGGGACAGACCGTCTACGACGTCATCGACCAACTGTGGGCCTACGTGCTCGCCACCGACTTCCCTGCCCGCGCCGGCGCCCTGGCGGACGAGATCACAGCCCACCGGCCGGCGCTGGTCGGACTCCAGGAGGTCTCGCTCTGGCGCACCCAGATCTGCACCCCGCCCTGTGGCGACGGCCCCTGGAACCCGGCCACCCACGTCGAGTACGACTTCCTGCAGAGCTTGCTCGAGGCCTTGCAGGCGCGCGGCCTCACGTACGCCGAGGTCGCCTCGGTAGTGAACTTCGACGGCGAGTTCACGGGGGCCAGCGGCAACGACTACCGCTACACCGACCGCGACGCGATCATCGCCCTGCAGGGCGTGCCGGTCGCCAACGCCCGCGGCGGGAACTTCGACGCCGCGCTCATGGTCGACGTGGGCGGCTTCCCGGTCACCATCACCCGTGGCTGGGTGAGCGTGGATGCCACGGTGGAGGGGAAGACCTTCCGCTTCGCCAGCGCCCATCTCGACGATTCCGCGTCGGAAGAGGGCATTCGGGTGCAGGGCGAGCAGGCCCTGCAGTTCCTGGACGAGGTGGCCGGCAGCCTGCCCCTGGTGGCGGTGGGGGACTTCAACTCCCACCCGCCTCCGGGCGAGGTCCGCCCGGCCTACGGCATCCTCACCGCCCTGGCCACTGGCCTCTCGGACACCTGGGTGGAGCTCCGGCCTTCGGAGACGGGCGCCTCCAGCTTCTCCTGCTGCCGGGACGGCCTGCTCGCCGACACTCAGTCGCGGCACTACGAGCGCATCGACCTCATCCTCCACGGCCCGGAGTTCTCGCCTCTCTCCGTCGACATCACCGCCGGCAACGGCAGCGTGACCATCAGCACGAGCCCGCCGGTGTGGGCCTCCGACCACGCCGGGATGTTCGGGGTGCTCCAGATCGACTGAGATGCCACCGCGTACGCGAGCCCCGGCTCCCGCCGGGCGCGGCCGCGCTCCTCGCCGCTTGGCCGGGGCCGATCGCGCGGGGCACACGTCCGCCGGCATCGCGCCACCCGCCCGAGAGGCCGCCCGGCAGGGTGCCCGTCGAATCGGAGGCGTCGAGGCATGAAGACGACGCCGCGGCGGGGCTGTGGTAGTAGCATACCTGTTAGCCGCCCAAACCAACAGTCAAGCCAACCAAGGGGGACACCATGTCGAACGTGCGTGGAATCGTGCTCGGAGCCCTCGCGGGCTTCGCGCTCTCGCTCACCGCCTGCGGGGGCGGAGACAGCGCGCCTCCGCCCCCGAGGGGGGGCGTCCTGTACTTCAGCCAGGACGGCAACGCCAACGGCCTCTTCACCGTGAGCCAGACCACCGGCCTGGCGACGCCGGTCGGCGCCGGGACCACGGGGGTGATCGGAGCCACGGTCGGCCTGACCGAGGGGCCCAACGGCACCCTCCTGGGCTCGACCTGGCAAGACATCGAGCGCATCAACAAGGACGGGTCGGGAACGACCGTCTTCGCCGGCTCCGAATCCGCCGAGGCGCTCGCCTGGAACTCCGCGAACGGCCTGCTGTACGGCTGCATCAACGGGGATTTCTTCAGCATGAACGCCGCCACCGGCGTGCGGATCGCCACACTTGCCGCGGCGCCCATCGACATCGAGGGGCTCGCCGCCGAGCCGAGCCGCAACGTGCTCTACGGCATCGGCAACGGCACGAGCCTCTACAAGTACGACGTCGCGGGGGCTTCCTGGAGCACCATCGGCGACACCGGAATCAACTGGGACCAGGGCGGGCTGGCCTTCGATGCCGATACCCGCACGCTCTACGCGGTGGGATCGGGTGGGGGCGGGAACCTCTACAAGATCAATCCCGACACCGCGGCCGCGACGCTCGTCGGACCCCTGGGAATCACGGGGGTCGTCCAGGGCGGGCTGGCCTTCGTCCCGAACTAGGGCTGGCCCGCCGGCGGAAGCCCGGCGAAGGCCCGCAGGAGGTTCACCAGTCCCTGGCCGATGCGCTCGCCGACGTAGCCGCCCTCCAGCATCGCCGCCACGCGCCCCCGGGCGGTCTGGCGCGTCCGCTCGAGGAGGTCGGCGGTGAGCCGGTGAAGGTCGCCCGGTTCCAGCCCGAAGCCCCCCAGCGGATCGCCGGCCAGGCAGTCGAAGCCGGCGGACACGAGCACCAGGTCGGGCGCGAACGACGCCAGGACCTCGTCGAGCGCCTCGAGGAAGCGGCGCCGGTACTCGGCCGCGGTCGTGCCGTGCGGGAGCGGCACGTTGCGGGTGTGCCCTTCCCCCGCTCCGGCCCCGCGCTCGCCCGCGCCGCCGGTCCCCGGGTAGTGGGGCCAGAGGTGTAGCGAGAGGAAGGAGACCGAGGGGTCGGCGTAGAACACGTCCTGCGTGCCGTTGCCGTGGTGGACGTCCCAGTCCACCACCAGGATCCGCTCGGCGAGGCCATGCGCTTGCATGGCCCGCGCCGCCACCGCCAGGTTGTTGAACAGGCAGAAGCCCATGGCCCGGTGCACGGTGGCGTGGTGTCCCGGCGGGCGGCACAGCGCGAAGGCGCCGGCGGCCTCGCCGCGCGCCGCCAGCCCGGCCGCGTCGATGGCGCACCCGGCGGCCGCCAACGCGGCGTCCCAGGATTCCGCCGAGACCGCCGTGTCCGGGTCGAGCCAGAGGATCTCGCCGCGCCGCCGGGCCTCGGCCGCCCCCTTCTGGATCCACACCACGTGCTCCGGCGTGTGCACCCGCAGGAGGTCCTCCTCCCCGGCCGGCCTAGCCTGGTGCTCCCGGAGAGTCGGGGCGAGGCCGGCGTCGCGCCGCACCGCCTCGAGCAGGGCGGGCAGCCGGGCCCGGCTCTCGGGATGGCCCGCCCCGGTGTCGTGCCGGTTGCAGGCAGGGTGGGTCACCAGGACGGTCGGCAGCGGCATCGAGGGGTCTCCCGTCGGGCCCGGGTCTCACGGCGCGCGCACCCGGCCCAGGGCATCCTGGGAGAGGCTCCCCAGCCAGAGCCAGCCGCCGTGCTCGCGAACGCTGGTCAGCGGCGCGAAGGCGCCGGGGCCCGCGTTCTGTAGATTCGCCACCACCTGCCCTTGCAGGTCGATCCCCAGCGCGATGGCGTGGGGCGCCGGCTGTGGCTGGAGCCACATGGGCAGCCGGAGCACCACCTGGCGCAGGAAGGGATAGGGGGCCAGGTCGTCGAGCGCCTTCACTCGCGGCGAGTAGAGCGCCACCCAGAAGGCGCCGCGCGACCGCGAGAAGGTGAGGTTGTCGGGAAGACCGGGCAGGTTGTCGAAGAAGACCTCGCTCGTGCCCTTCCTGGGGCCGTCGAGCCAGTAACGGGTGATGCGGTAGGCCCCGGTCTCGTTCACCAGCACCGAGGCGCCGTCCCCGGCCACCGCCACGCCATTCGCGAACTGGAGGCCGGAGAGGAGCAGCTCGGTCGTCCCGGTGGATGGCCGCCAGGCGAGGAGCCTGCCCGCGCCGGCGTGCTCCATGACGTCCTCGCGCGTCTGCCCGATGCCGAAGCGCGATGAGGCGTCGGAGAAGTACACGGTGCCGTCCGCGCCCACGTCCACGTCGTCGGCGAGGCGGAAGGGGATCCCGCCGTGGCCGGTCGCCAGGACTCGCGGCTGGCTCGAGCCCGGCGCCAGGGAGAGGAGCCCCTTCACGGCGTCGCAGACGTAGAGCGTCCCCTCGGGGCCGAAGGCCAGGCCCAGGGGCCGGCCTCCGGTCGAGGCCACCGTCTCGAAGGCTCCGCTCGACGGGTCGAGGCGTAGGATGCGGCCGTCGGCGGCTCCGGTGTAGACGCGCCCGGCCGCGTCCACCGCCGTGGCCTCCGGCCCTCGGACCTGTCCCTTTCCCAGGAGCTCCACCCTGGCCAGGGCGTCGTTCGGGGCGTAGCGCCCCTCGAGCCTCGGCGCCGGAGGCGGCCGCCAGGCCTTGGGCTCGATGGGCACCGGCCAGAAGAGGAGCCATGCCAGGAGCGCCGCCACGGCCATCGCGAGCCCGCGAAGGACCGTCTGCCTCATGCCAACCCCCCCAGCGCCCGTCGAGCCGGCGCGCCCAGCCACTCGAGGATCGCCTGGTTCACCCTCTGCGGCGCCTCGCTCTGGACGTAGTGCCCCGCTTCCTCGACGAACCGGATGGCCGCGACGTTTCCCGCTGCCAGGTACGGCGCCATGGCCGCCGGATCGACTGTCTCGCGGCCGAGGAAGCGGTCCTGCGCCCCCCAGACGACCAGCGTCGGCGCGGCGATGGGGCGGGCCCTCCCGTCGCGGCGGAGCGATCCCCAGCCGCGAAAGGCCGCCCGGTAGTAGCCCAGGGCCGCCCGCGCCGCCCCGGGTCGGAGGAAGGCCTGCCGGTACCGGTCCGTCTCCTCCCGCGGCCAGACCTCGCGGATGGCCGAGCCGCCCCGGAGCGCCCGCGCCACCTGGGCGGCGCCGTTCCGCGTGAGCAGCCATTCCGGGATGAAGGGGAGCTGGAAGAAGAAGATGTACCGCGAGCGCCGCCGCTGGCGCGGGTTGCGCAGCAGCTGCTCCGCCATGACCCCCGGGTGCGGGCAGTTCAGGACCACCAGCCGCTCCACCACCTCCGGCTGGTACACGGCGGTGGCCCAGGCCACCGCCCCGCCCCAGTCGTGGCCGCACACCACGGCGCGCTCGCGCCCGAGGGCGAGCACCAGATCGCGCACGTCGCGCGAAAGCGTACCGAGGTCGTAGGGGCCGCGGAGGCCGCTCTGGCCGTAGCCGCGCAGGTCGGGCGCCACCGCCCTCCACCCGGCGGCGGCCAGGGCCGGGAGCTGGTGGCGCCAGGATCGCGACAGCTCGGGGAACCCGTGCAGGAGGAGCGCCAGCGGGCCGTCCTCGGGCCCGTCGTCGAGCGCGAAGAAGTCGAGCCCGTTGGCGCGGAGCCACTGCTCCCTCGGCACGGCCATGCCCGCCTTCTACACCCCCTGCGCCGCCTGCGTCAGGCTCCGGACGTGACGCGGAGCAGGGAACCGGCTGCGCCAGGGGACCGGTCACCCCTCCCTCTCCCCGCCTCGCGGGGAGAGAGAGTCCGCCACGCACGTCCCGCTCGGCCGCAGGACCGAGGCCTACAGGCGCACCTGGATCTCGTAGCGCCGGTTCTTGGCCTGCTTGGCGGGGGTGTCGTCCGGCTTCACCAGCGGGCGCTCCGAGCCCATGCCCACCGAGACGATCTCGCTTTCGGCCACGCCGCGCTTCACCAGCTCGCGCCGGATGACGTCGGCCCGCCTCGCCGACAGCTCCTTGTTGTGGGCGGCGTCGCCGCGAGAATCGGTGTGGCCGGAGACCTCGAACTTGAAGTTCTTCACGCCGGACCCGTTCAGCTTCTTCTTGGCGTTGATGCAGGCGTTCACGAGGTTCTTGATCTTGGCGTCGCAGGGCTTCTCGAAGGCGTCGGAGTCGGTCTTGAAGGTGCACTGGTTCTTTCGGCCCTCCTCGAGGAGGCGCTTGTTGACCTCCTTTTCCACCTGGCCCACCGCCGCGCTGCCGGCGGTCTTCTTGGCGACGTCCCAGGGCTGCTGCGCGGCGGCCGGGGCGGCGAGTGCGAGGGTGAGCAGGACGGCGAGCGTTCTCATGTGACACCTCCGATGTTTGACGATCGTCTCTACCTCGCGCCGCGAACCAGGGAAAGGGGTGATTCTCCGGTCTCGATCCGGCCGCCCCGGTCGGACCCGGGCCTTTCCGATTGGACCGGGACGCGTGAGTTGGCTCAGCGCCGCCGTGCCCAGCAGGCGAGCGTCCGGTAGGGGAGCCGGATCGCCCCTTGCCCGCAGGTGTCGGGGTGGGTGGCGAGCAGGCGGCGCACCTCGTCGAGGAGCGACTCGCGGCGCGACTCGTCGAGCGCTGCCACGAAGCTGATGGAGGCCACCCGCTCCACCACCAGCTCCGGGCTCCCCGTCTGGGCATGATCGAAGGTCGCCTCCTGGAGCGGGCCGAACAGGTCCTGGGCCGCGAAGGCCTCGCGCCACCGCCCCGAGCGGAAGCGCGGGGCGTCGCCGGCCACCGGCTCGACGATCTCCGTGAGGCGGCGCATCCAGTCCACCGACTCGTCCCGGTGGTTCCACAGGAGGCCGAGCCCGCCGCCGGGCCAGAGCACCCGGTGCAGCTCCTCCAGCGCCGCCCGGCCGTCGAACCAGTGGAAGGCCTGCCCCGCCAGCGCCGCCCCGGCCCAGGCCGAGCGAAAGGGAAGCGCCTCGGCCCGGCCTCCCACCACCGAGACTCCCGGCAGCGCTGCGGAGAGCACCCGCCGCATGGCGGCCACCGGCTCCACCGCCACGAGATGCGGCGCCAGCGGCCGGAGCTGGCGCGTCAGCTTCCCGGTGCCGGCCGCCACGTCCAGCACCGGCCCCGCGCCGAGCGCCAGCTCCCGGGCGAGCCACTCCAGCGCCGCGGCCGGGTAGTCGGGCCTGGAGCGCTGGTAGATCTCCGCTCCAGCGGCGAAGCCCGCCCGTGCCGCTGGGTGGATGGCGCTTCGTTCGGGCACCCGGCTCTCCTACCACCGCGCCGACCCGCGGCGAAGGGCCTCTCGGGGGCTCGCCGCCGAGGGGACGCGGCGGCATGCTTGGGGCGTGATCTTCCGGCTTCTGGCCGACGCCACCGTGGCCCTGCACCTCGCCTTCGTGGCCTTCGTGGCAGCGGGGGGCCTGCTCGTCCTGCGGCGGCCGCGCCTGGCCTGGCTTCACCTGCCCTGCGCCGGCTATGGCGCCCTCGTCGAGCTCTTCCGCTGGACCTGCCCGCTCACGCCCCTCGAGAACCACTTCCGGCGGCTGGGAGGACGGGCCGGCTACACCGGGGGGTTCGTCGAGCGCTACCTCGTGCCGATCATCTACCCCGAGCCGTTCCCGGTCTGGCTCTCGGCGGCGCTGGGGATGGCCGTGCTGCTCGTGAACGGCGCCGTGTACGCCGCGCTCCTGGCCCGAGCCCGCCGGCACCGCGCCGGGGGGCGGCCCGGCGGCCCGCTCGGGGCGTGAATGCGCCGGCCGGCGGCGTCGCCGCTATGCTCGCGGCGTGCGCGTCCTCTCCGGGACCAGCGGCTTCAGCTTTCCCGAGTGGAAGGGGGCCTTCTACCCCGCCGGCCTTCCCGAGGCGCGATGGCTCGGCTTCTACGCCGGGCAGCTCCCGGCGGTGGAGGTGAACAACACCTTCTACCGTATGCCCTCGGAGAAGCTGCTCGCCGGCTGGCGCGACCAGGTCCCGGCCTCCTTCCGCTTCGCCCTCAAGGCCCCCCAGCGTGTGACCCATCGGTTGCGGCTCAAGGAGGCAGCCGATCCGGTGGCGCACTTCCACCGTGTGGCGGGCGAGCTGGGCGAGCGGCTGGGGCCGGCGCTCTACCAGCTCCCGCCCAACTTGAAGAAGGACCTGCCGCGCCTGTCCGATTTCCTCGCCGTCCTCCCGGCCGGCGTACGCGCCGCCTTCGAGTTCCGCCACCCTTCCTGGTTCTCCGACGACGTCTTCCAGGCCCTCCAGGGGCGCAACGCCGCGCTGTGCGTCGCCGAGTCGGAGGACCTCGAGGTCCCCCTGGTGGCGACGGCGGATTTCGGATATCTGCGGCTCCGGCACGAGGCCTACGGCGCCGGGGAGCTCACGGCCTGGTGCGAACGCATCCTCGACCAGCCGTGGGGAGAGGCCTTCGTCTTCTTCAAGCACGAGGACCCGGAGAAGGGGCCGCGTTTCGCGGCGGCGCTGGTGGCACTAGCGGGGTCCAGGCCGTAGAGGGACGGTTGACAGGAGGGGATCGCGGCGGGAATGGGCTCGCGCCATCGGCGACTGCGGGGAGCCCCGTCTGGGTCGCCACCTCGCTGTAACCTCGGAGCGGCGCAGGGGTAGCAGATGTAGACATCGTGGGGAGGGATCATCGCCATGAGGTCCAAGCCCATGCTGGCACTCTGGCTCGCCTGCGCCAGCGCGGCGAGCGCCCAGGTTCCGCCCGACGGCGCGCCGGTCCTGGACCTCCAGACGTTCCAGGCCGCCCTCGGCCCCTACGGGGAGTGGGTGGCGGTCTCCCCCTACGAGGAGGCGTGGCGGCCCGCCGGCGTCGATTCCGGCTGGCGACCCTACTTCGACGGTTACTGGACCTGGACCGACGACGGCTGGTTCTGGGTGTCCGACGAGCCGTGGGGATGGGCCACCTACCACTACGGCCGCTGGTTCTACGACGGGACGTTCGGCTGGGTGTGGGTGCCGGGCTACGACTGGGCGCCGGCCTGGGTGGCCTGGCGCTACGGCGATGGCTACGTGGGCTGGGCGCCACTCTACCCGGGCGCCGTGATCTGGTGGGAGGACTACCCGGTTCCCATCACCTACTGGTGCTTCGTTCCGGTCGTGCGCTTCGTGGGCGTCCCCGTCCAGACGATCTACGTGCCCTCCCCCACCGTGAGGGAGATCTTCCACCGCACGCGGCCGGCCCCACCCCCCGTCCAGCGAACCGGGCTGGCCCCCCGCTTCGGCGGCCCGCTGCGCTCCGCGATCGAGGCCGTGGTGGGGCGGCCACTGCCCCCGGCCCGGGTCGTCGCGGCGCCGACGCCGGAGGCCGCGCGCGGCCGCCCGCACCAGGGTGCGATCCCGGCATACCGTCCCCGCGGCGTGGCTCCCTCGCCCGCCTCGGCGTCCGCCGGAGGGCCCGCCCCGGCTCCGCGGGCCGAGCCGCCGGCCCCGGCTCGTCGCGCGCCACCGGCGCCCCAGCGAACGGCTCCGCATGGCGACGAGGACCGGAGCCTGCGCTGAGGATTCCCGACCCAGAGCCCGGCACTCCTGCTAGGCTCGGCGGAGCATGGGGGAGCCGCTGGTGCGGGCGAGGCACCTCAAGACCACCCTCGCCGCCGCCGACCGCACCGCCGCCAGGGAGACCATCCGGGGCGCGCTGCCGCCAGGGCTGGCCGCGGCCATCGGGGCGTCGAGCGGCTTCGACTGGCTGCCGGCGGAGAACGACGTGGCCCTGGTCCACGCCATCCACGGAGCCCTCGGCGACGAGGAGCACGACGCCTTCTCCCGGGCCGTGATCCTGGAGGCCTTCCAGGGGCCGCTGCTGGGCCCGTTCATCGCCTTCGCGCTCCGGCTCTTCCCGGGCGGCCTCATGGCCTGGGCGCACTGGATCCCCCGCGCCTGGGCGCTCGTCTTCCGCGAGTGCGGCGAGTGGAAGATCGACGGGATCGGGCCGGGCGCGGCGGATCTCCAGCTGCGCTGGCTGCCTCCGGTCTGCGTCCAGGACCCGGTCTGGCCGAGCTCGGTGGCGAGCTCGATCTCCACGCTCTTCGTCCTGGGGCGCGTCCGCGGCACGCTGCGCCTCACACACCTGGACCCGGCCACGCGCAGCGCCGCCTACCAGATGCGATGGCAGCCGCCGGAGCACGCGGCCGACGCCGCGCGAGTCTAGGCCTCCCCGCGCCGTCCCTCCCCGCGCGCCTCGGCTGCGGTGCCAGGGCGGGGGCCGGTCATGGTCGCGCTCCGTGTTGCGCGGGCACCCCCAGCGCCCCCGCTCGCGCCGGCGACGCCTCGCCTCCCTTCCGGTGCACGGGCAGGAGCGCTCCGGCCGCGATGAGCCAGGCGAGCGCCGGGAAGCGCGCCAGGGGCAGGAGGACGCTGGCCTGCGGCAGGACCAGGCTCAGCCAGGAGAGCTCGGCCATCGCGGCGAGCACGAGCCCATGATTCAGACGCCCGCACCGCCCAGGTGCCGCTCCAGGAACGACCGGATCGCCGCCAGCGCGCGCGCGTTCACCTGCTCCTGCGTCTCGGCCGCCGCGGCGAGACGCCCCCTGGTGACGAGCAGCGAGTGGTTCCCGCCCACCACCGCGTGGAGGTCGCTGGGAGCCGTCATGCGCCGGCGGACGTCCTCCAGGCGGTCGAGCGGGCAGAGCGGGTCGCGCGTTCCCTGGACGAACAGCACCGGGGTCGAGAGCCCCAGCAGCACTTGCTCCCGCACCTCGCCGCCCTGACCGACGAGGGGGTAGCCCAGGCACACCAGCGCCCGCACCGCCGGCTCTCCGGCGGCGAGGTGGCAGCTCATGCGGGCGCCCATGGACTTCCCGGCCAGGACCACCGGCCCCTCGCGCCCGGCCCGCGCCGCGGAGAGCGCGGTCCGGTGCGCCTCGAGCAGCACCGGCGACCGGTCCGGCCGCCGCCGCCCGGCCAGCATGTACGGGTAGTCGAAGGTGAAGACCTGCCCCAGGGTCTCCAGGCGCCGCGCCCAGGACCGCATCCAGGGCGACGTCGATGGCTGGCCGGCGCCCGGGGCGAAGAGGATGACCGGGCGCGACACTGCTTCACCCCCTGCGGCCGGGCGGACGCCCGCGCCGCGCCGCGGCCGGCGGTCGAGGCTCCGGCTCCGGGCGCCGCTCCCGCCCCGCCTCGCGCTCCGCCAGGCGGCCGAGCGCCCCCACCAGATCCGGCCGCAGGTCGAGCACCGGCCCGAGCGGGTCCTCCCCCAGGCGCCGCATCCGGTCCGGGAGCGTCTCGATGGTGAAGCGCCGCGGGTCCAGCCTGGCGTTCACCTCGCGCCAGGCGAGCGGCGCCGAGGCGGTGGCGCCCGGCCGCGGTCGGGCGCTGAAGGGGGCGGCGATGGTCTTCCCCTGGCCGTTCTGGAAGCAGTCCAGGTAGACGCGGCCGCCGCGGGCCTGCACGGCGCGCGCCAGGGTGGCGACCTCGGGCATCTCGTCGACCACCTGCCGCGCCAGCACCAGCGAGAGGTCGCGCGCCTGCTGGTGGGTGGCCTGACCGCCGAGCGGGATCATCACGTGCATCCCGTCCTGGCCGGTGGTCTTGGGGAAGGAGGGGAGGCCGATGGCCTGGCACAGGTCGCGCAAGGCGCGGGCGATGGCCACCACGTGGGCGAAGGGCGCGCCCTTGGGGTCGAGGTCGATGACGGCCCAGTCGGGCCGGGCCAGGTCCGGCACCCGGCTCGACCAGACGTGGATGGGGATGGTGCCGAGGTTCACCACGTGGAGGAGCGACTCCACGTCGTCCACCAGGAAGTGGTCGATGTCCCGCTTGGTGTCCTCGCTCCACACCCGCGCCGTCCGGATCCACGGCGGGGTCCACTCGGGCGCGTCCTTCTGGAAGAACGACTTGCCGGCGATGCCGTCGGGGAAACGGGTGAGGACCAGGGGCCGGTCTCGAAGGTACGGCAGGAGCCACGGGGCGATGGCCCGGTAATACTCGATGAGGTCGCCCTTGGTGTAGCCCTCCTCCGGCCAGAAGACCTTGTCGAGGTGCGTGAGCGCCGCCTTGCGCTCCGGCCCTTGCGGGGGCGCCGCCGGCGGCGGATCGCGGGAGGCGCCGGGCCGTTCGCTCTCCTCGGGTCGCTTGTCGTCGCGGAACCGCTCGAAGACCGGCTGGCGCAGGAGCCCCTCCTCCGTCCACTCGAGGTAACGCACCTCCACCACCAGCTCCGGCTCCACCCAGGCGTTCTCGCGCCCGGGCGGCACGGCTCCGCTGAAGGCGGGGGTCTTGCGGCGCCTCGGCTCGAGCCTCGCGCGGATCTCGTCGAGCTGCTTCCCGGTGAACCCGCTCCCCACGCTGCCGGCGTAGACGAAGCCCTTCCCGTCGTGGAAGGCGAGGTGCAGCGCGCCGAACCCGGCCCGCGAGCCCGCCGGCTCGGTGAAGCCCACCACCGCCAGATCGGCGGTCCGATGGACGCGCACCTTGACCCAGGAGGCCGACCGGCCCGCCCGGTAGGGCGCGTCGGCCTTCTTGCCGACCACGCCCTCCAGGCCCAGGGCCCGCGCCTCGCGGAAGAGGTCCTCGCCGCGCGCCTCGACGTGGTCGGCGTAGCGCAGCGGCCCGGCCCTGGGGAGGAGGGTCTTGAGTAAAGCCTTGCGCTCCCGGAGCGGCAGCGGCCGGAGGTCCAGGTCGCCGAGCGCCAGCAGGTCGAAGGCGAAGAGGGTCCCCGGCCGCTCCACCGCCGCCCGCTCCACCTCGGCCGCCCGCGAGAGCATGGCCCGCTTCTGCAGGGCCTGGAAGCTGGGCTTCCCCGAGGCGTCGAGCACCACCACCTCGCCGTCGAGCAGGGCGCGCCGGCAGGGGAGCGCCCGCAGCGCCTTCGCCACCTCGGGGTAGAGGGCGGTGGCGTCGGCCCCGCTGCGGTAGCGCAGCGCCGCCGCCGCGCCGTCGCGGGAGGCGAGGAGCCGGAAGCCGTCGTACTTGAGCTCGAAGAGCCAGCCCTCGCCGGAGAAGGGGCGGTCGCGCGACTCTGCCAGCATGAGGCCGACGCTGCGCAGGTCCACCGCCTGGCGCGCTGCGCCCATCCGGGCCGCCTGGCCCTCGAGGTCGGCCGCCGGGCTCGTGCCCTCGCGCACCATCTCCAGCGTCCGGCCCGAGAGCACCGACTCTTCGCCCGGCGGGTGGCGCCCGCCCGGGTCGGCGAAGGCGTCCCGGTGCTTCATGAGGAGCCACGACTTCGGGTCCTGCTTGGTCTTCACCAGCGTCCACTCGCCGCGAAGCTTGTAGCCCCGGAGCTCGAAGAGCAGCTTCCCTTTCTCCAGCCCCTCCCCAGGATCCGCCAGGAAACGGACCTGGCCCTGGTCCCAGACGATGACCGCCCCGGCGCCGTAGTTCCCTTCCGGGATCACGCCCTCGAAGTCGGCGTACTCGACGGGGTGGTCCTCGACGTGGACCGCCAGCCGCTTCTCGGCGGGATCGGCCGAGGGCCCCTTGGGTACTGCCCAGGAGAGCAGCACCCCGGCGTGCTCCAGCCGGAAGTCGTAGTGGAGGCGGCGGGCGGCGTGCTTCTGCACCACGAAGCGGCCGGTCTCGCCGGGCGACGGCTCCGGGCCCGGAGCCGCCCCGAACGGCTCCGGCGTCGACGAGGCTCGGCGCTTCGAGCGATATCGCTCCAGCCGGTCGGTTTGCTGGCTCCCGGCCATCACGTTCCTATAATCCACGCATGGCGGCCCGCCCCATGGCCACGGGCACCATCTCCTTCGGGCTGGTGTCGATCCCCGTGAAGCTCTACCCGGCCACGCAGCCCTCGGCCGGCGTGTCCTTCAACCTGCTCCACGCCAAGGACGGCTCGCGGCTGAAGCAGCAGTACATCTGCGCCCAGGAGGGCGTGAAGGTCGAGCGCGAGGAGATGGTGAAGGGCTACGAGTTCCAGAAGGACCGCTACGTCACCTTCAACGCCGAGGAGCTGAAGGCGCTAGAGGAGGTGGCGAACCAGACCATCGAGATCGCCGAGTTCGTGCCCGCGGCCACGGTGGACCCGCTCTACTTCGACAAGCCCTACTACGTCGGGCCGGACAAGGGCGGCGCCAAGGCCTACCGGCTCCTCGCCGAGGCGCTCACCCGCTCCGGCAAGGCCGCCCTGGGGCGCTACGCCGCCCGCGGCAAGCAGTACCTGGTGCTCATCCGCCCCGCCGGCGGGCGGCTGGTGATGCAGCAGCTCCTCTATCCCGACGAGGTGCGCTCCTTCGCCGACGTCCCGGTGGACGAGGCCGAGGTGAAGGAGCCCGAGGTGCAGCTGGCGCTGCAGCTGGTGGAGCAGACGGCCACCGAGGAGTTCCACCCCGAGAAGTACCAGGACGGCGTGCGCACGCGGATCCTCGAGGCCATCGAGCGCAAGATCGCCGGGCAGGAGATCGCGCTCGCCCCCGCCGAGGAGCCGAGGGCCCAGGTCATCGACCTCATGGAGGCCCTGAAGGCGAGCCTCGCCGCCGCGCCGCCCAAGCCCAGCCCCACCCCGCCGCAGGCCGCCGAGGCCGAAGCCGAGGACGACGAGCGCAAACCGCCGAAGCGGGCGCGGCGCGAAGCGCCGGCCGCCCAGGCCAAGGGTAAGGGCGGGCGGTAGGGCCATCCGGCCCGCTTCCTCCGCTGTCCCGAGTGGAAGGGCCCGAAAGGGGACCCTCGTTTGTTCCCGGCGATGGGGGTCGTATCCTCTGCGCACAACGGAGGGGTCACCATGCGTGGATCCGCTCGCGCTCGCCGTCTTGCGTCGCTAGGGGCGTTCTCGATTGCGGCAGGCGCGGCGGTGCTGCTCGCCCTCCCCGCCGGCGCCGAGGCCCCGCGCACCTTCCGGTACGCCTCCCAGGGAGACGCGCTGGATCTCGATCCGCACGGGGCCAACGAGGGGCAGACCAACGGGATTCGCCAGGAGATCTACGAGGGGCTGGTGTGGCGCTCGGCCGACCTCGCCCTGCACCCGGCCCTGGCGGAGAGCTGGACCCGGCTGGCACCCACCACCTGGCGCTTCCACCTGCGGAAGAACGTCCGCTTCCACGACGGCACGCCCTTCACGGCCGACGACGTGGTCTTTTCCTTCCGGCGCGCCAACCACAAAGCCTCGGACATGAAGACCTACGTCGCGCTGGTGAAGGACGTGGTCCGCGTCGACGACCACACCGTGGACTTCCTCACCGACGGGCCCGACCCCGTCCTGCTCCAGAAGCTGCCGTATCACTTCGTCATGTCCCGCCGCTGGGCGGAGCAGAACGGGGCGCTCGAGCCGCCTGACAAGTTCACCAAGGAGGCGCCCACGGCCAGGCGCGCCAACGGCACCGGCCCCTTCCGCCTGGTGGAGCGGGTGCCGGACACCCGCATCGTCCTCGAGTCGAGCCCCGGCTGGTGGGGCGCCGCCGCCGGGAAGCTCGACGTCGCGCGCGCCGAGTACCGCCCCATCGCCAACGCCGCCACCCGCGTGGCCGCCCTCCTCTCCGGCGAGGTGGACCTCGTCTACCCGGTGCCGCCCCAGGACCTGGCGCGCATCCGGGCCGCGCCCGGCTTCCGGGTCCTGGAGGGACCGGAGGTGCGAACCATCTACCTGGGCTTCGACCACTTCCGCGACGAGCTGCTCGACATGCCCGGCTCGGGTAAGAACCCCTTCAAGGACCCCCGCGTCCGCCGCGCGGTCTACCAGGCCGTCGACGTGAAGGCCATCCACGACAAGGTGATGCGCGGCTCCTCCCTGGTCACCGCGCTGCTGGTGGCTCCGGCCGTCCAGGGCTACGACCCCAAGCTCGAGGCGCGCCTTCCGTACGACCCGGAAGCGGCGAAGAAGCTCCTCGCCGAGGCGGGCTGGCCGCAAGGCTTCGCGGTGACGATGGACTGCCCCAACGACCGCTACGTGAACGACGAGGCCATCTGCCAGGCGGTGGTGCCCATGCTGGCCCGCATCGGCTTGAAGGTTTCCTTGAACGCCCAGACCAAGAGCAAGTTCTTCGACAAGGTCCGGTCCCACCAGACCAGCTTCTTCCTCGGGGGGTGGGCCTCGACCACCTTCGACGCCCACTACACCCTCTCGAACCTGCTGGTGGAGCAGCCGCCGGGACCGAGCTGGAACTTCGGCCGGTACTCCACGCCCAGGATGGAGGCGCTCACCAGGGACATCGCGGTGGAGATGGATCAGGCCAGGCGGCAACAGCTCGTCTCCGAGGCGCTTCAGCTCGCCCGCGACGACGTCGCCTACGTCCCGCTGCACGACCAGACGGTGGCCTGGGCAGCGCGCCAGGGCGTGCAGGTGCCGCTCGCCCCCGACAACATCCCGCGCCTGCGCCAGGTCCGCATGGCCCGCTAGCTGCCCGCTCTGTGCTCGCCTTCGTCCTTCGCAGGCTCTTCCAGGCGGCGCTGGTGATGCTGGCGGTGGGCTTCATCGCCTTCGGCCTCTTCACCTACGTGGGCGACCCGGTGAACAACCTGCTCGGCCAGGACGCCACCGCCGAACAGCGCCGGCAGGTGGCGGCGGACCTGGGCCTGGACCGGCCCTTCCCGATGCAGTACGCCCGCTTCCTCTCCCGGGCGGTGCGCGGGGAGTTCGGCGTCTCCTACCGGCTCGGCGTCCCGGTGGCCGACCTCCTGGCCGAGCGCCTGCCCGCCACGCTGGAGCTGTCCTGCTCCGCCATGGCGCTGGCGCTCCTCGCCGGAGTGCCGCTCGGCGTCTACGCCGGCCTTCACCGCCGGGGGCGCCTGGCGCGCTTCCTCATGGCCGGCTCGCTCCTCGGCATCTCCCTGCCCACCTTCCTCATCGGCATCCTGCTCATCTTCCTCTTCTCGGTGCGCCTGGGCTGGTTTCCCTCCTTCGGCCGCGGCGAGGTGGTCCGCCTGGGCTTCTGGAGCACCGGCCTCCTCACCCAGAGCGGGCTCCGCTCCCTCGTCCTCCCCGCGGTGACGCTGGCCCTCTTCCAGACCACGCTCATTGGCCGGCTGGTCCGCGCCCAGATGCTGGAGGTGCTCCGCACCGACTACATCCGCTTCGCGCGGGCCCGCGGCCTGCCCGACCGGGTGGTCCATTTCCGCCACGCCCTCAGAAACACGCTGGTCCCGGTGGTGACCGTGGTCGGCCTCCAGCTCGGCGGCATCGTCGCCTTCGCCATCATCACCGAGACGGTCTTCCAGTGGCCGGGCCTGGGCCTGCTCTTCCTCCAGGCGGTCCAGTTCGTGGACGTCCCGGTGATGTCCGCCTACCTGGTCCTGGTGGCGCTGCTCTTCGTCTCCATCAACCTGGCGGTCGACCTCCTCTACCTGGCGGTCGACCCCCGCCTCCGGGCCGGCGCCAGCCTGGCGGATCGGGTGGCGTAGGAGGCCGCGTGGGCGATCACCGCTGGCGCCGGGCGGCGGCGCGGGCCTGGGACTCGGACCTCCTCCACGACCTTCGCCGCTCCCCGGCGGTGATGACGGCGGCCGCGCTGGGCGCGGCCTTCGTGGCCGCGGCCATCCTCGCCCCCTGGGCGGCTCCGCACCAGGTCTTCGACCCCGGAAGCGTCAACCTGCTCGACGCCGCCACGCCGCCCGCCTGGGCCGAGGGCGGGCAAGCCCGTTACCCGCTGGGGACCGACTCGCAGGGGCGCGACGTCCTCTCCGCCATCCTCTTCGGGTCGCGCGTCTCGCTCGCCGTCGGCCTCTCCGCCACCGCCCTCGCCATGGTTCTGGGGGTAGCGCTGGGGCTCGCCGCCGGCTGGGCCGGCGGGAGGCTCGACGCCTTCCTCATGCGCTGCGCCGACGTGCAGCTCTCCTTCCCGGCCATCCTGGTGGCGCTCTTGGTCGACGGCCTGGCCAAGAGCTTCCTGCCCCGCCGCGTCCACGACGAGGCGGCCTTCTACGTGGTGGTGACCGCCATCGCCCTCGCCAACTGGGTGGGCTACGCCCGGACCGTGCGCGCCTCGACGCTGGTCGAGCGCGACAAGGAGTACGTGCAGGCCGCCCGCGTCCTGGGGCGGCGCCCGGCGGCCATCGTGCTGCAGCACATCCTCCCCAACGTCCTCGGCCCGGTGCTGGTCATCGCCACGCTCGGGCTGGCGGGCGCGATCCTCACCGAAGCCACCCTCTCCTTTCTGGGGGTGGGCGTGTCGCCGACGAGGCCGTCGCTGGGAACGCTCATCCGCAACGGAAACGACTTCCTCCTCTCCGGCGAATGGTGGATGACCATCTTCCCCGGAGCGGCCCTGGTCCTCCTGGTGCTGTGCATCAACGTGCTCGGCGACTGGCTGCGCGATGCCCTCGACCCAAAGCTCCGCTGAATCTCCCGCCCCGGGGCGCGCCGCACCGCCGGTCCTCGATATCCGGGACCTCCGCGTCGAGATCCCCACCCGCCGCCGGATCTTGGTGGCGGTGGACGGCGTCTCGCTCCAGGTCGCGCCGGGCGAAGTCCTCGGGCTGGTCGGCGAGTCCGGGGCCGGCAAGTCGCTCACCGGCTCGGCGGTCATCGGGTTGCTCGAGCCGCCGGGCCGGATCGCCGCGGGCGAGATCCGCCTGGAGGGGCGCCGCATCGACGGCCTGTCCCACGCCGAGATGCGCCGCCTTCGCGGGCGCCGCATCGGCGCCGTCTTCCAGGACCCGCTCACCAGCCTGAACCCGCTCTTCACGGTGGGCGACCAGCTCGCCGAGACCATGCGCGCCCACCTCGAGCTTTCGCCCGGGGAGGCCTGGCGGCGCGCCGCGGCCTGGCTCGACGAGGTGGGGATCCACCCCGGGGCCGTGCGTGCCCACCACCACCCGCACCAGTTCTCGGGAGGGATGCGGCAGCGGATCGTGCTGGCGCTGGCCCTCTGCGCCGAGCCGCGGTTGCTCGTCGCCGACGAGCCCACCACGGCCCTCGACGTGTCGCTGCAAGCGCAGGTGGTGGCCCTCCTGCGGCGGCTGTGCCGGGAGCGGGGCGTGGCGGTGCTGCTCATCACCCACGACATGGGGGTGGTGGCCGAGATCTGCGATCGGGTGGCGGTCATGTACGCGGGGCGGATCGTGGAGACCGGGCCGACCGCCCAGGTCCTGCGCACCCCGCTGCACCCGTACGCGCGCGAGTTGCTCGCCTGCGTTCCCTCGCTCGCGCCCCAGCCCGGTCGCCTCCGGCAGATCGACGGCGCCATGCCGCGACTGGGCGAGGTCCCGGCGGGTTGCGCCTTTCACCCGCGGTGCCCCGACGCCATGGAGCGCTGCCGCCGCGAGCGGCCGGAGGCGCGACCGGAGGGCGAGCGCCTGGTCGCCTGCTGGCTCTTGGCGGGGCCGCCCCAGGGAGGGACGCCTTGATCGGGGCCCCAGTTTCGCCCCGGCCGCCGGAGGCCGCGGTCCTGGAGGTCCAGGATCTGGGACGGGACTTCGACGTCTCGCCTCCCTGGCTGGAGCGGACGCTGGCCCGTCGCGGCCGGACCCTGGTCCGAGCGGTGGACGGGGTCGGCTTCTCGATCGGGGCGGGGGAGACCTTCGGGCTGGTGGGAGAGTCCGGCTGCGGCAAGTCGACGGTGGCTCGCCTGGTGGCCGGCCTCTTCCGGCCGAGCCGCGGCTCGATCCGGCTCGAGGGCGCCCCGCTGGGCGCCGGCCAGCGCGGGGAGGACCGGTCGCGGGTGGCCATGGTCTTCCAGGATCCCCAGGCCTCGCTCGACCCCCGCTGGCGAGCCGCCGACATCGTGACCGAGGCCCTGCGCGGACGGGCCCAGCCCCGCGAGCGCCGGGAGCGGGCGGGTCGACTCCTGCAGCTGGTCGGGCTCGCCGAGGCGGACGGGCACAAGCACCCGCACCAGTTCTCCGGCGGCCAGCGCCAGCGCCTCTCCATCGCCCGGGCCCTGGCCGCCGAGCCCCGGCTGCTGGTCTGCGACGAGCCCACGTCCGCCCTCGACGTTTCCGTGCAGGCCCAGATCCTGAACCTGATATCGGACCTGCAGCGCGACCTGGGATTCGCCTGCCTCTTCATCAGCCACGACCTGGCGGTGGTGCGGCACGTCGCCACCCGCGTCGGGGTCATGTACCTGGGCCGGCTGGTCGAAACGGGTGAGGCGCGCTCCGCCCTGGGCGCGCCCAGGCACCCATACACCCGGATGCTGCTGGACGCCGTCCCCGACGTCACCCTGGGCGGGCGCACGCGCAGCGCGGTGGCCGGTGAGGTGCCGAGCCCGCTCCATCCACCGCCCGGCTGCGCCTTCCACCCGCGCTGCCCCCACGCCGACGAGCGCTGCCGCCTCGAGCGGCCGTCGCTCTTGGCCGTGGGTGGCGGCGTCGAGGTGGCCTGCCACGCGGTGGAGGAGGGGCGGATCTAGACGACCGCTCGCTCCCGCCATCGTCGCGAGGGATCCGCCACCAGCCATGCTACCGTGACGCCGATGGCGGACCGGCTCCGCGAACACCTGCTCGCCACCTTCGCCGACAGGGGCGCGGCCATGGTGATCGAGAGCGTGCTGGAGGCCAACGGCGTCCCCTGCCGCGTCGGCGATGTCGCCGGCATTCCTGCCCACATGCTCGGCATCGCGGGCGCCGCCGGCCGGAGCGTCGGGGTGTGGGTCCTCGAGCAGGACGCGGAGCGCGCCACCTCGCTGCTCGCCACCATGGAGGCGCCCGGGAGCGGCGTGGACGAGGAAGCGCTCGCGGCCGAGGCGATGGCGGCGCCGCCGCCCCACGACACGCCCGAGCCGGGGCAGGTCGTCGCGCCGGCGCGCGCCTCCCCACCGGTCGGCCGCGCGGGGCGGTCGCCGTGGCCGCGCGCCGTCTTCGCGTCGCTCGCGGTGCTGGCCGCGCTGGCGGCTTGGCGCGGCTGCCGCTAAGTGCCGCGACCGGAGCATTCTGCTCCGGGCGGCACTAGCCTCATTTGGAAGGGGGCGTGCCGCCCCCCCCCCCGTCGGCAAAGCCGCCGGAGCCTCCCCCCTGCTACGGCCGGACTCCCGGCCGGGGCCGCTTCGCGGCCCGAAAGCGGATCGATACGCATGGGTCGCGCCACTACGACGGCTCGTTCGACCGGCGGTCCGCTAGATGACCCGGTCGTTCCCGCCGTCCACCGGGATCTGCGCGCCGGTGGTGCGGGCGAAGAGCGGCCCGCACAGCTCGGCTGCCAGCTCGGCCACGTCGGCGGCGTGGACCTCGGTGCGAAGCAGGTTCTTGGTCCGGTACTGCTCGACCGTCATGCCGTAGGCCAGGGCCCGCGCCTCCAGCACCTCCGGCGTCCAGACCCCGGTGTCGAAGACCGCGTCGGGGTGGAGCACGTTCACGCGGATGCCGTCGCCCCCCCATTCCAGCGCCGCCACCCTGGCCAGCTGCGTGAGCGCCGCCTTGGAGGCGGAGTAGGCGGCGGCGCCCGGCCCAGGGGCGGGCACGTTCTTCGAGCCGGTGATCGCCACCCGCCCGCCCCGCGGCGCGAGCCGCAGGAGCGGGTGGGCCTCGCGGAGCAGCGCCAGGTTGGCGTCGAGGTTCACCGAGAGGACCCGGGTCCACTCGTCGTCGCCGAGCTCGGCGATGCGGCGGCCGCCCGGGAAGATCCCGGCGTTCAGGACCAGCATGTCGAGGCCACCGAAGGCCCGGGCGGTCCGCTCCAGGGCGGCGCGCAGCCCGGCCACGGCCGTCACGTCGCACTCGAGTCCCAGATAGTCGGGGCGGTCCTGGAGGGAGGACACCCTGGGGTCCTTGTCCAGCCCCACCACCGCCGCCCCGCGGGAAAGGAAGGATTCCACGCAGGCCTTGCCGATCCCGGAGGCGGCCCCGGTGACGAGCGCGACCTCGCCCGCGAACGGCGCCGGCTTCCCGGCCGCCCGGAGCTTCGCCTGCTCCAGGTCCCAGTACTCGACGTCGAAGAGGTCGCCGGGCGGCAGCGCCCGCCAGCCGCCGAGCAGCACCGCCCGCTCCACGATGTCCATGGTGTGGGCGTAGATGTCGTAGGCGATGGCGGCGTCGCGCGCGCCGCGCCCGGCGGTGCACAGCCCGAGCTCGGGGTCGAGGATCACCCGCGGCGCCGGGTCGAGCATGGTCTTGGGCTGGCGGGCCCTGGAAGCGTGCTCCTCGAAAGCGCGCCGGTAGGCGGCGGCGTAGGCCTCCACGTCCCGCCCCAGCATGGGGAGGCGTTTCGTGCGGATGACGTGGTCGGGGGTGGCCGGCCCCTGCTGCGAGATCTCGGACACGTCCGGCCGGCGCGCGAAGGCCAGGCTGCGCGCGTCGTCGTGGACCGAAAGCACCAGCGGGAACCCGGCAGCGCGGGAGACGGCCGTCCGGAGCTCGGCGATCGCCGCTCGCCGCTCCGCGGGCGGCGGGGGCGGCGGCGGCGCGGGGAGCGACCAGGCCTTGCGGGCGGCCAGGTGGTCCTCGGCCCGGGTGACGAGGGCGATCATCCGCTGGTACGACTCGCGGGCGGTCGATCCGAACGAGAAGATGCCGTGGTGCATGAGCACCATGCCTGCGGTCCGCGGGCCGGCCTCCCTGGGGAAGCGTTCGGCGACGGCGCGGGCCAGGTCGAAGCCGGGCATGACGTAGGGGACCACCACCACCTCGTCGCCCCAGATCTCCCGCACCCGGGCCTCGCCGCCCGGAGCGTTGCAGACGGCGATGACCGAGTCGGCGTGGGTGTGGTCCACGAACTTGAAGGGGAGGAGGGCGTGGAGGATGGCCTCCACCGAAGGCGTCGGCGCCGAGGCCCGCGTCATGTGGGTGCGCAGCTCGTTCACCATCTCCGGGTCGGAGAGCCCGGGGAGCCGTGCCAGCCGGAGCAGGTGGTCGAGCCGCACCGGCGAGAAGCCAGACTCCTCGATGCTGCCCAGGTCGCCCCCGCTCCCCTTGACCCAGAGGATGGTCTCCTCGTCGCCGACCAGGCTCTTCCCGGCGATCTTCACCGAGGTGTTCCCGCCGCCGTGCAGGACCAGCGCGCTCTCGCGCCCCAGCAGGCGCGAGGTGTAGACGCGCTGCTGGAGCTCGCCCTGGAAGGCGGCCGCCTCGGCGTCGTTCCACAGGCTCTTCATGGTCGGCTCCCTCGCCCGGCGACGCCGGGCGGCGGCCATTCTAGTGCTGCTCCCCAGGAGTCGTGAGACACCTTTCGCGCCTGCTCCGCAGCACTTCGCGGGACCTACCGGGGGAGGCGGAGCGCCGCCTCCCCCGGACCCGCACCCGCGTGGCGCGCCCGCGGGCGACTCGGGATTTCTGACGCGCCACTACCGGGCTACTCCACCTCGATCCCGGTGGCGGCCAGGAAGCGCGACACCATGTTGTAGACGGCGATGGTGCCCACCAGCTCCACCACCTGCCGGTCGGGGAGCAGGGCCCGCACTCGCTTCATGGTGGCGTCGCTCACCGCCACGTCGCGGGTCATCTCCAGCGTCAGGGCCAGGGTGGCCCGCTCCATCTCGTCGAAGAGGGCCTGGTCCTTCACCGCCGCCGCCACGTCCCGGAGCGCTTCCATCTGCTCAGGGGTACCGCCTACGCCCAGGAACTCCACCTGGTGGTGCGCCCATTCGTAGCTCGCCCGGTTGAGGACCGCGATGGCCATGACGGCCAGCTCCCGCAGCCTGGGAGCGAGCTCGAAGCGCGCGCGGACGGCCCCCAGCAAGCCGTTCCACCCCCTGGCCAGCTCGTGGCTGTGCAAGAGCATCCGGTCGAGGTGGAGCAGCGTGCCGCCCGGCCGCCGCGCCCGGATGGCGTCCACCAGCTCCGGCGGGCCGGCCCGGTCGTCGTCCGGCAGGTAGGGGATGCCCGACCTGGAGACCTCCATGCCGCGCCTCCTTTTCGTCGCCCGTGGGCGGAAGCTCCCGGCTCATAGCGCACCGCCGCGGGAAACGCGACCTCGGGGCGTTCGACCCGCCCCTTCCGGGCCTCGCGGAGCGAACGGCCTTGTGGCGGCCGGGGCCGGAGATTAGGGTCGCGCGACACCCTTCACAGAAGGAGGATGCACCGTGGCGCGTCCTTTCCCGAGGCCCTGGATGGCCCTGGCGCTGGCACTCTGCTCCGGCCAGGCGCTGGCGCAGACGACGAGCAATTACCTCACCCCCATCGGCGCCCCCATCGGCGTCGAGGCCGCCAGGAAGGCGGTGGCCGCCGCTGTCGCCGAGGCGAAGAAGAACGGCTGGCTCATGGCCGCGGCGGTGGTCGATCCCGACGGCACCCTGGTCTACTTCGAGAGGATGGACAACGTGCAGGCCGGGAGCGTGGCGGTGGCGCAGGGCAAGGCGCGCTCGGCGGCCATCTTCAAGCGGCCGACCAAGGCCTTCCAGGACGCGCTGGCGGGGGGCGGGCTCGGCCTGCGCGTGCTCGGTCTGCAGGGAGCAGTGCCCCTCGAGGGCGGCCTGCCGCTCGTGGCGGACGGCAAGCTCGTGGGCGCCATCGGCCTGTCCGGGGACCTCTCCGAGAACGACGGCAAGTGCGCCGCGGCTGGCGCGGCCACCCTCGCTCCGGCAAAGTGACCGCAGCCTCGGGGCCGGGGCGCCGCCCGGGGAGTCTTTCCGGAGCGGGCCCCGGCGCGCGGCGCGGCTCGTCGCACGGGCGCGGTAAGCTCCCGCCATGTGGGGCTACCCCACCCGAGACGTGGCCCGGACGCTCGGCCTTCCCGAGTCCCGGGTGCGGAGCTTCGCCCGGGCCGGCTTCGCCCGCCCGCGGCGCGGCCCGCGCGGCGAGCTGCGCTTCTCCTTCGAGGACCTGGTGCTCCTGCGCGCGGCCGCTGGCCTCCTGCGGGCGCGCGTGCCGCCGCGCCGGGTGCGCCAGGCGCTGCGCCGGCTGCGCCAGGAGCTTCCCGAGGGGCACGGGCTGGCCGGCGTCTCCATCGCCGCCGACGGCGAGCGGGTGGTGGTTCGCCAGGGGGGCGCCTTGTGGCGCCCCGAGTCGGGCCAGACCGTGTTCGACTTCGAGGTGAAGGACCTCGCCGAGAAGGTGGCGCCGCTGTTGGACCGGCCCGCGGCCAACCGGGCCCTGGCCGCCGCGGACTGGTACGAGTGGGGCTGCGACCTCGAGGACGGCGCCCCCGAGCAGGCCAAGGGCGCCTACCGCCGGGCGCTGGCGCTCGACCCGGCCCACCCCGGCGCCAACCTGAACCTGGGGCGCCTCTTGCACGGGGCTGGCGACCCCGGCGCCGCCGAGGTCCACTACCGGCGAGCCCTCCTCGCCCGCCCCGGCGACGCGGTGGCGCTCTACGACCTCGGGGTGGCTCTGGAGGACCGGGGCCGCCTGGAGGAGGCGCTCGGCTGCTACCGGAGGGCGCTGGAGATCGAGCCCGCCATGGTCGACGCCCACCACAACGCGGCCCGCCTCTGCGAGCGGATGGGGCGCCGCGCCGAGGTCGTGCGCCACCTGGCGGCCCTGCGGCGGCTCGGGCGGGCCTCCGGGCCGCGTTGATGGGAGGGTCATCCATGCGCGGCCCGGTCGCCGAAAGTGCCGGCCGTCTCCTCCGGCGCGTGGTGGACGTCCGCGCCGGCGAGGCCCCGGCCCTGGGCTGGTCCTTCGCTTACGGGGTGGCCCTCATGTGGGGCTACTACATGCTGCGTCCCATCCGCGAGGAGATGGGCATCCGCGGCGGGGTGGAGCGGCTCCACGAGAGCTTCCTCGCCACCTTTCTGGTGATGCTCCTGGCGGTGCCGGCCTTCTCGGCGCTCATGGCCCGGGTGCCGCGCGCCCGCGCCATCCCGGTGGTCTACCGGCTGGTGCTCCTGGTGCTGCTGGCCTTCGCGGCCCTGGTGTGGAAGGGGCTCGCGCCGGCGCTGGTGGCGCGGGCCTTCTTCGTGTGGGTGAGCGTCTTCAACCTCTTCGTGGTCTCGGTGCTGTGGAGCTACCTCGCCGACGTCTTCCTGAGCGAGCAGGGAAAGCGCCTCTTCGGCTTCATCTCCGGCGGCCTCTCCGCCGGCGCCATCCTGGGGCTCCTCACCACCGGGCTCCTGGTCCGCCCCCTGGGCATCTCGGGCCTGCTCGTGATCTCCGCCGCCATGCTGGAGGTGGCCGCCCGCTGCGCCGGCCGCCTCGGCCGCTGGGCCCGGACCGGGAGCGCTTCGGCGCGCGAAGGGGAGGCGCTTGGCGGGAGTCCGCTCGCCGGCTTCACGCTGGTGGCGCGCTCCCCCTACCTCGCCGCGCTGGCCGTCCACCAGCTCCTGGTCACCTTCACCGGGACCATCGTGTACATCGTCCAGGCGCGGCTCTTCGCGGCGCTCGTCCCCGACAGCGCTACCCGCACCCAGCTCTTCGCGGCGGTGGACCTGGGCACGCAGGTGGCGACCTTCCTCCTGCAGTCGCTGGCCGCCGGGCGGCTCCTCGCCGGTCTGGGGCTCTGGCCAGCCCTGGCGGTCCATCCGCTCCTGGCCCTGGCAGGTCTCCTCCTGCTCGCGGCCTGGCCCGGGCTCTGGCTCGTCACCTCGCTGCAGGCGGTGCGGCGCGCCATCCACTACGCGTTCGAGCGCCCGGCCCGGGAGGTGCTCTTCACGGTGATCTCGCGCGAGGAGAAGTACAAGGCAAAGAGCTTCCTCGACACGGTGGTGTACCGCGGGGGCGACGTGCTCGGGTCGCAGGCCGCGGCCGCCCTCCTCGCCTCCGGCGTGGCCCTGGGCGGGGTGTCCTTGGCCTCCGCGCCGCTGGCGCTCGCATGGCTCGCCGTCGCCCGTTATCTACGGAACCGCCATGCCTCGCTGGAACGCCGGTGAACGCGGCCGCGCCGGCTCCGCCCTCGGCTCCCGGCAGGCGGATTTCGGCCGGGCCGGGCTCATCGCAGAGGAGCCTTCCATGCCGCTCACCCGCCGCGCCTTCCTCCACGCGTCGATGAGCGCCCTGGCCGCCTGCGCCGGCCCTCGCGGAGGCGGCGCTCCCGCCGCCGCGCCGGCAGCCGCCGGCGCGGGCAGCCCCGGCACCTCCGACCGCCCCATGAAGCTCCTCATCCTCGGCGGCACGCGCTTCCTCGGGCCGGCCCTGGTCCAGGCGGCGCGGGCCCGCAGCCACGCCCTCACCCTCTTCAACCGCGGCAAGTCGAACCCCGGCCTCTTCCCCGACCTGGAGCAGATCCACGGCGACCGGGACGGCCAGATCCAGGAGCTGGCCGGCCGGCGCTGGGACGCGGTCGTCGACACCTCCGGCTACGTTCCGCGGGTGGTCCGCATGTCGGCCGAGCTGCTCGCGCCCTCGGTGGAGCGGTACCTCTTCGTGTCCACCATCTCCGTCTACGACGAGTCCATGCCGCCGGGCTCGGACGAGACGGCGAAGCTGGCCTCCCTCCCGGACCCGAAGAGCGAGGACGTGCGGGCCCACTACGGGGCGCTCAAGGTCCTGTGCGAGCAGGCGGTGGAGAGGGCCCTGCCGGGCCGGGCGCTCTCCGTCCGCCCTGGCCTCATCGTCGGGCCGGACGACGGCACCGACCGCTTCACCTACTGGCCGGTGCGGCTCGACCGCGGCGGCCAGGTGCTCTGCCCGGGAGACGGCTCCGACCCGGTGCAGGTCGTGGACGTGCGCGACCTCGCCGCCTGGATGATCGCGATGCTGGAGCGGCGCGAGAGCGGCGTCTACAACGCCGTGGGCCCGGCTTCGCGCCTCACCGCCCGGGAGATGATCGAGTCCTGCCGTCCCCCCGGCTCGGAGGCCCGGCTCACCTGGGTCCCCTGGGCCTTCCTCGAGAAGCACAAGGTGGAGCCCTGGAGCGACATGCCGGTCTGCATCCCCGCCGCCGGCGAGGGCGGGGGCCTGGCGCAGGTCTCGATCGCCCGCGCCCTGGCCAAGGGGATCCGCTTCCGGCCGGTGGCCGAGACCGCCCGCGACACGCTCGCCTGGTGGAAGACCCTGCCGGAGGAGCGGCGGAGAAAGCCCCGCGCCGGGCTCTCGACAGAGCGCGAGCTCGAGGTGCTGGCGGCATGGAGGGCGAGCCGGACCTAGGCGCCCGGATACGCCCCCCACGGCTCGGAGGGCGAGCCCTCGCCCCCCGCCGGCGGCGCAGCCGCCGGATCCACGCGTGCGGCCACGGCCGTCATGATCAGTATCCCGCCGGCGGCCGCGCCGGCGGCCGGGGCACGGCCCCGCCCGGCGGCGGGGGCGGCGGCCGGCCCGGGGCGGGCGGCAGCCCCTCCTTCCCGATCACCCTCATGGCCAGCGCGATCATCGAGGCCACGTCGGAGAGGTTGGCCGGCACCACCAGGGTGTTCCCGGCCTTGGCCAGCTGGCCGAACTCGCGCACCCACTGCTCCGCCACCCTGAGCTGCATGGCCTCCAGGCCGCCGGGCTTGGCCACCGAGTCGGCCACCAGGCGCAAGCCCTCGGCCGTCGCCTGCGCCACCTTGAGGATGGCCTGGGCCTGGCCCTCGGCCTCGTTGATCTGCTGCTGGCGCTTGGCCTCCGACTCCTTGATGACCTGCTGCTTCTTGCCCTCGGCGGTGTTGATGGCGGCGTCGCGCTCCCCCTCGGAGGAGAGGATCACGGCCCGCTTCTCGCGCTCGGCCCGCATCTGCTTCTCCATGGCCGCCAGCACGTCCTTGGGCGGGGTGATGTTCTTGATCTCGTAGCGCAGCACCTTGATGCCCCAGGGGCCGGTGGCCTTGTCGAGCTCGCTCACCACCGAGTGGTTGATGTTGGTGCGCTCCTCGAAGGTTCGGTCGAGGTCGATCTTGCCGATCTCGGACCGGAGGGTGGTCTGGGCCAGCTGGGAGATGGCGAAGTAGTAGTCGGCGATGCCGTAGCTGGCGCGCTGGGGATCGAGCACTTTGAGGAAGAGCACCCCGTCCACGTGCACCTGCACGTTGTCCTTGGTGATGCAGATCTGCTCCGGGATGTCGACGGCCTGCTCCTTGAGCGTGTGCCGGTAACGGATCGCGTCCAGGAAGGGGAAGAGAATGTGGAACCCGGCGTCGAGGACCCCGTTGAAGCGCCCCAGGCGCTCCACCACGTAGGCGCTCTGCTGCGGGACCACCACCGCGGTCTTCACGACCACGAAGAGCACGAAGACCGCGACGAACACGGCCACGAGGAGCGAGAGCATGCCGATCTCCATGGGTTACTCCGGTCGGATCCAGAGGGTGAGGCCGTCGACCTTCTCCACGTGGCAGCGGGCGCCGCGGGCGATGGGGCGCCCGGCGGCGTTACGGGCCTCCCAGGTGGTGCCGCGCAACTCGGCCTTGCCGGTCCCCTCCGCCGGCAGGTCGGCGAGCGGGATGGCCACCTCGCCCACCAGGCTGTCCACCGGGATGCGCCGGGTGCGCAGGCGGGCCTGGATGCGGCTGCGGAGCAGAAGGAGGAGCGCCACCCCGAGCGCGGCGAAGACCAGCCACTGCAGCCAAGCCGGGCCCAGCCCTAGGGCGGACATCACCGCCACCGCCAGCGCCGAGAAGCCGAAGAAGAGCGCGAACAGCCCGCCGGGCGTCAGCATCTCCAGCACCAGCAAGCCCAGCCCGAAGAGGATCCAGATCCACCAGGCCATGTGCGCCGCCTCCCCGCGGCGGGGTGATGCTACCACCCCGCTCCCCGCCACGGGGTCCGGGCTTTAGCGCTGCTTGGCCAGCAGTCGCCTCCGCCCCGAAAGCGCTCTACGCCTCCGCTCCCGGCGGCGCTTCGCCCTCCTCCTGGTTCAGCGGACCGGCCTGGTGGTGGCACATCCGCCAGGCGCCCCGCTCGCGCACGAAGACGTTGGTGGCCACCAGCCGCTGGCCGCCGGGGAGCCGCTCGTGGCAGATCACGAAAGCCACCTCGCCGGCGACGTGGGCCGAGGCGGCGCTGCAGGCCAGTCGCGGGGCGTTCCCGGAGAGGATGGCCCGCCAGCTCGCCATCACCTCCTCGCGCCCGCGGAGCGCGTCCCACCCCGGGTGCACGCAGGCCACCGGGGCCTCGCGGGCCCACAGGGCCTCCATGGCGTCGAGGTCGCGCGCCGCGAAGGCGGCGTAGAAGGCGCTGTTGGCCTCGAGGACGTCGAGCTCCTGGGACGACATGCGGACGCTCCTGTCCGGCGGCGAGGGCTGGCCCGGGGCGCTCAGTCGGCCAGGGCGCGCTTCCAGGCCGGCCGTTCCCTGAGCCGCGCCAGGTAGGCCTCGGTGGCGGGCAGGTCCTCCAGGGCGCCGAGCGCGCGTCCCCAGGCGAGGACCGCCCCCACCACCAGGTCGGCCACCGTGAAGGCGGGTCCGAGGAGGAACTCGCCCCTCGAAAGGATCGGCTCCAGCGCCGCCGCCGCCGTCTTGAACCGGGTTCGCGCGGCCTCCGCCACGGCGGCGCTCCGCTCCGCCTCGGGCTTCTTCCTCTCGCCGGAGAGCGCCGCGCAGGGCGGCTCGAGCTCGGTCGCGGCGTAGAAGAGCCACTGGTAGGCGGCGGCGCGCGCCGGCGTCGCCGGCGGCGCCAGGAAGCCCCGCTCCGGGTACTTCTCGGCCAGGTAGAGGCAGATGGCCGCCGACTCGAACATCCGCACCGGCCCGTCCTCCAGAGCCGGCACGTGGCCGAGCGGCTGGCGGAGCAGATGCTCGGCCGTGCGCGTCTCTCCCTTCGAGGGGTCGAGCCTCACCAGCTCGTAGGGGATGCCCAGCTCCTCCAGCATCCAGCGGGGGCGCGTGGCGCGGGTCTTCGGAACGTAGAAGAGCTTCATCGGCGCGACCTCCTGCCGGCGGGAGTGTAATCCGCCTTCCCGCGCCGCGCCGGGCCCGCCGCCGGCGGGCCGACCTCACAGCCAGGCGATGGCGAGGCCCGCCCCGCCTGCCGCCAGCATGGCGCCGAAGGCCGCCGCCACCAGCGTGCCGAAGGCCTTCCCGCCGGCGATGCGGGCCATGGCCGCCTTCACCACCGTGTTGGAGGCGGCGGCGACGAAGATGGCGGCGGTGGCGACGCGCGCATCCAACCCGCCCTGGGCCAGCCGCGTCATGGAGATGGCGATGGCGTCCATGTCGGTGGCGCCGGCCACCAACGCCGCGGCGTAGGCGCCCCCCGCCCCGAGCCAGATGGAGAGGGCCTTCGAGCCGAGCAGGACGGCGGCGTAGAGCAGCGCGAAGCCCAGCGCCGAGCGCAGCTCCACCGGGTTCTCGAAGGCCACCGCCTGGCGAGGCGGCTGGGCGCCGCGGCGCCGCGCCAGCCAGGCGCTGGCGCCGAAGCCGGCCGCGGCCATGGCGGCCAAGGGACGCCACAGCGTGCCCAGGAGCGCCGGGCTCACCACCCCCACCACCACCGCCACCCGCACCACCATGACCGACGAGGCCAGCACCACCGCCAGCGCCAGCGGCCGCCCGAAGCCCGGCGACTGCCGCGCTCGCGACGACATCGAGAGCGTCACCGCCGTGGAGGAGACCAGACCCCCCACCAGCCCGGTGAGGCCCAGGCCGCGCTCCGGCCCCATGAGGCGGATGGCGGCGTAGCCGGCGAATGAGAGGCCGGTGATGAGGGTCATCATCCAGCCGATCTGGCGCGGGTTCAGCACGTCGAGGGGACCGACGGTCCGGTCGGGCAGGAGCGGCAGCACCACCACCGCCACGATGAGGAACTTGAGGGTGGAGTAGACGTCCTCGCGCGAGGCGCGGCGCATCACCGGCTGGAGCACCGGCTTCGCCGAGAGCAGCAGCGTCACCACCACCGCCGTGGCCGCCACCGCCACCACCTTGCGCGAGGCGGACGCGAAGAGCCCGTCGGAGAGCGCCACCGCCCCGAGCAGGAAGCTCACCAGGAAGGCGGCCTCCGAGGTGAGGCCGCGGTCCGCGCCGCGCCGCACGTCGTCGGCGTAGTTCACCGCCAGGAAGACGAGCAGGGCGGCGAGAGCGGCCACCGCCATCCAGGGCCCGAGCTGGCGGGCGAGGAGCGTGGCCAGCCCGCCCACGAGCGCCACCAGCGGGTGGGTGCGGGCCCCTCCCAGGAACGACTCCGCCTCTCGGTCCGCCGGAGCCGACTGCTCGCGCTCCAGCCCGATGAGCAGGCCGGCAGCGATGGCCAGCCCCAGCGACAGGAACGGCTCGTAGGCGTCCACGCCCGGGTCCTCGCGGTGGCCATTGTACGCCGGCGGCGGCGGCTGCCGCCGACGGACGGAAACCGCCGGCGGGCGCGGCGGCCCGCCGGCGGCTCCCGACCCCGCGCACACGTGAGCTAGCGGGGGCTGGTGGCCAGGACGGTCGCGGCCGCGGCCTCCCGGCTCGGCTCCAGCGCCGCCTTGGCCACCCCCAGGTGCGGACCCGCGTCGGCCGCGTAGCCCGGGACGCCCATCTCCGGGACGTCCAGCCCGGCCACCTCGTCCTCGGCGGTGACGCGGTTCCCCACGGTCTTGCCGATGACGGCGAAGGCCAGCGCGGCGACCGGGGCGACCCACAGGATGTTGGCCGCCACGCCGATGACCTCGGCGAGCAGCTGGGCGGGCTCGCCGTAGAGCAGGCCGGTCACGCCGTGGGCCACGCCGTTCAGGCCCTGGCCGTAGGTCCCGTTGGCGAACAGGCCGAGCGCGATGACGCCCCAGGCGCCGTTGACGCCGTGCACCGCCGAGGCGCCCACCGGGTCGTCGATCCTGAGCTTCTGGTCGATGAAGGTGGCGGCGACCACCACCAGCACGCCGGCCACGAGGCCGATGAGCATGGCCGCCCAGGCCGAGACGAAGGCGCAGGGGGCGGTGATGGCCACCAGCCCCGCCAGCATGCCGTTGGCGAGCCAGGTGGGGTCGGGCTTGCCGTAGCGCGCCTTCACGTAGAGGAAGGCCCCGAAGGCGCCGGTTGCCGAGGCCAGCATGGTGTTCGCCACCACCACCGCCAGCCGGGTGTCCATGCCGGCCAGTGTCGAGCCGGCGTTGAAGCCGAACCAGCCGAAGGCCAGGATGAAGGTGCCGATCATCACCTGCGGGATGTTGTGGGCCGGGATGGGGTTCACCCGCCCGTCCTTGCCGTACTTGCCCAGGCGCGGCCCCATGAGCTTGGCCAGGGTCAGGGCGATGACCCCACCGGTCATGTGGACCACCGAGCTGCCGGCGAAGTCCACGTGGCCGTGGCCCAGGCCGAAATTCGCCCCAAGCTGCGACAGCCAGCCGCCGCCCCAGACCCAGTTGGCGTAGATGGGGTAGATGAGCATGGCGATGACGAAGCTGAAGATCACGAAGGCCGTGAACTTCCAGCGCTCCGCCAGCGCCCCGGTGGGAATGGTGGCGGTGGTGTCCATGAACACCATCTGGAAGAAGAACATCGCCGCCACCGCCGGGGTGTAGAGCGAGAGCGGGTGGAGGGCGAAGCCGGTCATGCCGAACAGGCCGAACGGCTTGCCGAACAAGGTGAGCGTGAACTCCTTCGAGAGCGAGGCGTCGCCGCCGAAGGTGGCCATGGCGCCCACGCCGCCCATCTGCAGCGCGAACCCCACCAGGTAGAAGCCGATGATGCCGATGGCGTAGACGAAGAAGTTCATGCCCATGGTGTGGGCGACGTTCTTGGCGCGGGTGAGCCCGGTCTCCACCAGGGCGAAGCCCGCTTGCATGAACATCACCAGGATGCCGCCCACCATGGTCCAGACGATGTTGAGGCCGGTCTGGGTGTCGGTGATGGCCTTCGCCACTTCGGTGATCGTCGGGTCGGCCATGGTGTCTCCTCTCCGTTCGCGCGGGGTCGATGGCGGGCTCGCTCGCGTCGGGAGGGCTGGAGCGCGCCCGCAGGGTCTTCTTGCAGCCGGCGTGCCGGGAGACCCCAAACGGATGCTTCATCCAGCGGGGCCCGCTTCGGCGCCTCCTCGCACTCGCGCCCGGCCTGAAGCGGCCGCTCGGCGGGTCCGGCTCGCCCACCGGCCCGCCCGGCGGGCAGCACATGCCTGCCGGACGGGCAATTGCCGGCCCGGGGACGCGGCGTGCGATCGGTCACCGGC
Organism: Anaeromyxobacteraceae bacterium; assembly: GCA_035762305.1. GTDB lineage: Bacteria > Myxococcota > Myxococcia > Myxococcales > Anaeromyxobacteraceae > DASTPH01. Next base: position 7,775 of record DASTPH010000129.1, on the reverse strand, counting down.
GACCGCCGACGGCCCGTCTGCATGGCGCGCGGGCAGAACGCCGCCTCGGCGGCGGGCAGACCTACAGCAGCCGCAGCAGGTCGGACTTGATGGCGTCGCGGGTGGCCGCGTCCGGCGCCGAGGCCAGGGCCCGCTCCAGCGTCTCGGCCGCCTTCCGGCGGAAGCCCTTCTCGGTGTAGAGCGCGGCCAGGCTGCGCAGCGCCTGGAAGAAGCCCTGGCGCAGCTCCGCCGCCTTCTCGAAGGCGGTCATGGCCCGGAAGGCGTCTCCCTTGGCGCGAAGCGCCTTGGCCAGGTGGTAGTGCGCCTCGGCCGAGAACGGATCGACCCTCGTGGCCTCCTCGAAGGCCGCCACCGCCCCGTCCAGCTGGCCGGCCAGGAGCAGCTCCTTGCCCTTCTTGAACTGGGGCTGGGTGCTCGGCCCGCCGGCCTTGCCGCGCCCGGCGGTGGATTCCAGCACCGCCTCCACGCGCCGGAGCAGGTCGTCGATGCGGAAGGGCTTCTCGATGTAGTCCTCGGCGCCGTAGTTCTCGCGGGCGTCCTGGGCGAAGCGCCAGCCCCGGTAGAGCGCAGTCATGATGATGATGGGGACCTGCCGCGTGCGCTGGTCGGATCGCGCCTTCCGGCACACCTCGAAGCCGTGCAGCTTGGGAAGCATGGCGTCGAGGAGCACCAGGTCCGGCAGCAGCGCGCCGATCTTCTTGAGCCCCTCCTCGCCGTCGGCCGCGGTCTCCACCTGGAAGCCCTTGCCGGCGAGGGTCCGCTCCACCAGCAGGCGGATCTCCGGCTCGTCGTCCACCACCAGCACCCGCTTCGGCCCCCCGCCGCCGGACACGGTGGCGACCACCTCGCCCTCGTCCCCGCCCACCGCGATCTCGATCTCCGGCTCCGGCGCTGCCCGGAGCGGCTCGTCCGCCTCGGTCGCCTCGGTCGCCGGCGCGGGGACCGGCCCGGCCTCGTCGATGGGCTCGAACTCCTCGGCCTCGAGCACCTCGTCGTCGGAGACCTCCAGCACCTCCTCCGTTCCCTGGCCCGGGAGCACCACCGCCACCTGGGCCAGGCCGGGCCCGGCCCGGGCCCCGCGCCACAAGGCCTCGCCCTTCTCTCGCGCGTCGTAGGCGGCCCGGATGGCCTGGCGCAGGGCGCCCTCCACCGCGATGTACGGCGAGACCTCGAGGCCGGTCACGAACCGCACCTCGTCCAGGATCTTGTCGCTGTCCCGCGGGGAAGCCATGGCCAGGTGCAGCCGGTCGCCCTCCAGCGAAAGGGGCAGGATCAGGTCCGCCTCCGCCACCGGCCGCGGCACCCGATCCAGCGCCTCGAGGGGGACCACGGTGCCGGAGAGGTCCACGCCCGGCAGGCCGTGCTTCTCGGCCAGCACCTGGGCCAGCACCAGCTCGTCGCAGACCTTCATGGCGAGCAGTTGGCTGCACAGCCTCAGGCCGGCCTTCTTGGCAGCCGCCTCGGCCCTGGCGACCACCGCCGAGGTCACCACCCCTCGCTGCACCAGCAGCTCGCCGGTCGTCGCCTTGAGCACGGTCGCGCCGTCCCCCGCCCCACCGGCCGCCGGCCGGTCCCGGGCCGCGCCCGGCGCCTCGCGGCCGCCGCGGCGTGGCTTCTCGAGTCCTTATACCTCGGGTCCGGAGCCGCCGGTAACGCCCTTGAACGTGGGGCAGCTCACCCAACCGTGTCGGCGTAGGTCATGACCAGGTACATGACCGCCTCGGTCTCGCCGGGGTTCCGGTAGACATGGGGGGAGTCGGCTTCGAAGACGATGGCGTCGCCGGTGGAGAGCTGGTGGGTGGTCCCCCCGACGTCGATCTCGAGGCGTCCCCGGCTCACCGCCAGGTTCTCGACGGTCCCCGGGGCGTGGGCGTCGGCGTGCTCCACCCCCCGGGGCGCGAGCCTGAGCTCGTAGAACTCCACGCGCCTCGGCTCGTCGAAGGGGAAGAGCGCGCGCGAGCTGAAGGCGCCGTCGTGGCTGGTGAGGGTCTTGGCCTGCTCGGCCCGGAGCACCTGCGCCCCGGCCTGAGACCGGCTCGAGATGAGCGCCGAGAAGGGGACCCCCAGCGCCGTGGAGATCTTCCACAGGACGTTGATGGTGGGGGCGCTCTGGCCCAGCTCGATCTGGCCCAGCATGGCGCGGGACACGCCGGACTGGCGCGAGAGCTTCTCCAGCGACAGGCCGCGCCGTACCCTGAGCCGCCTGAGGTTTCCCCCCACCACCGCCGTGAGATCGGCTGAGGCGGTGTGAGCGCGCTCGTGACCGGGCGCCTCCGGCTCGGGCGCCTGCCGGGCCCGCCCCCTGCGTCCCGCGCCCTCCTTGGCCGTGGCCATGCCCCCTTATCCGTTATAACGGACGGATTGTCAACCCGGCCGCCGGGTCAATACGCCGGAATCCGTGGCCTTTCCAGGCGACCTGCGGCCCCACCGCCGGCTCGCGGGCGCGCCACGTCCCCCCGCTCGCTCCGGGTACACTCTCGCCGCCGTGAGCCCCGGTCCCTGGCGCATCACCTTCGTCACCAACCCCGAGGCGGGCTTCCCCCGTCACCCCGCCTGCCGCGAGTGCAGCTTCCGCCGGCCGGGCGGGGCCTGACCGTACCCGGCGGTGGTCAGGTCCGCGTCCCGAGCTCGTCCGGCAGCTCGTTCACCGCCACCGCGCCCGGCGGCCTCGGGAAGTGCTGGGCCAGCCTCGCGCCCACGAAGGCGATGGCGTCGCAGAAGCCAGCCGCCGGATCGCCGCGGCGGATGCCGTCGACCAGGGCCTCCACCCCCTTCTGCCACCCCTCGTCGCCCATCTTCTCGTGGATGCCGTGGTCCCCGAGCACCACCGCCCGGTGCTCCAGCAGCGAGGCGAAGACCAGCACGCCCGTCCCCCGCTCGGTGCGGGTGAGGCCGTGCTCCAGAAAGGCTTGCTGGGCGCGCGCGCGGACCGCCTCCTCGATGTGCCCCTTCCCGGCGAGCAGGCGCCGCACCGGGGCCAGGCGCGCCACCAGCGCCCCGACCAGGCCCGCCCCCAGCTGCACGAAGGGCAGCTCCCAGGCGGAGACGCCCAGCCCGGAGAGCTCGGCGCCCGCGGTGGCCAGGGCGGCGAGCAGCACCCCGCCCATCCAGGGCACCTCCTCGTAGCGGTCCGACCGCTCCACCACCACCGGGACGATCTGCCCCAGGCTCGCGGCTTCGGCCTGGCGCACCGCCGCCGCCACTCGCTCGCGGGACTCCTTGGGGAAGAAGCGATCCAGCGTCATGCCGTCCTCCTACCAGCTCCCCGAGGCGCCGCCGCCGCCGGAGCTGCCGCCTCCGCCGCTCCATCCCCCCCCACCGCCTCCGCCGCCGCCGAAGCCGCCGCCGTAGCCGCCGCCCCACGGGCCGCCGTAGCCGCCCCAGAAGCGGCGCCGCCGGCCGAAGAGGGCCCGCAGCACCATGAACGCCACGATGACGAGGACCACGACGGGAGCCCCGCCGGCGAGCAGCAGTCCCACCAGCAGGCCGAAGGGGAAGGGAAGCTCGACGGGCTGGGCGCGCGGCCGGGTGGCCTGCACCCCTTCCGGCAACGACCCCAGTGCCGCCAGGATCTGCCGCCCGGCCTGGTAGAGCCCCTCGCCGTAGCGCCCTTCGCGGAAGGCGGGGGCGATGGTGCCGCGGATGATCCGGCCCGCCTGGGCGTCGGTGAGCGCCCCCTCGGCCCCGTACCCGGTCTCGATGCGAACCCGGCGATCCTTCACCGCCACCACCACCAGCACGCCGTTGTCCTTGCCGGCCTCGCCCAGCTTCCACGTCTCGAACACCCGGACCGCGTACGGCTCGATGGGCTCCTCCCCGAGCGAGTCCACCAGGAGGTACTGGAGCTGGACGCGACGCCCGGGCGGCAGCGCCCAGGCGGAGCGGCACAGGGTGTCGAGCTGCGCCCGCCACCGGGCGTCGACGACGCCGGCCTCGTCCACCACCGGGCCGGTGAGCGAGGGAATGGGCCGCTCGGCGGCGGCTGGCAGGGCCGCGGCGAGGAGGAGGACCGCGGCGGCGAGCCGCCCCCGGGCCATTGAGGCGTGCCCGGCGGTGGGGGTCACCACAGCACGCCCTAGAACTTCACCTTGGGCGCCTGCTCGGCGCCGGGGGTGGTGGCGGTGAACTGGGCCTTGGGCTGCTTCTTGTAGAGGAGAGAGTTGGTCCAGCTGGTGGGCGGCACGGTCACCAGGTCGTTGAAGCGGCGCACCTCCTCCACGTAGCGCCGCCGCGAGGTGGCGATGCGGTTCTCGGTCCCCTCGAGCTGCACCTGGAGGTCGCGGAAGTTCTCGTTGGCCTTGAGCTGCGGGTAGCTCTCGGCCACCGCCAGCAGGCGCCCCAGCGCGGAGCGCAGCGCCCCCTGGGCTTCCTCGAAGGTCTTCAGCTTCTCCGGCGTGAGGTCCTCGGCGCGCAGCTGCACCTGGGTGGCCCGGGCCCGGGCGCTCACCACGGCCTCCAGCGTCTCCCGCTCGTGGGCGGCGTAGCCCTTCACCGTCTCCACCAGGTTCGGCACCAGGTCGGCGCGGCGCTGGTACTGGTTCTGCACCTCGGCCCAGGCCGCGGCCACGGCGTTGTCGGCCTGGGGGATCGACTGCACGCCGCAGCCGGCCAGGGCGGCGGCGAGGGCGACGGCGAGGAGGGCTCGGGCGCTGGTCATGTGCCAAGCGTAATGCATGCCCGGGCGCTGTAAAGCGAAACCGGCCGCACGGCCTCGCCCGGGTGCTCGCGGCGTCACCCCTCCGGCGCCGCCCCGCGCATCTGCGGCAGGCGCCGCACCCGCCGCCGGTAGAACCAGGCGCCCAGCAGCCCGATCGCCAGAGCCAGCGCGCCGTAGCGCCCGAGCCCCCGGAGCGCGCTCGCACCCTCCGGGCCGGCGGCGCCTTCCAGCAGCCGGCGCCATCCGGGGACGAGCTGCAGCAGCGCCCAGACGTAGATCAGGTAGCTGCCCAGGCCGGCCCACAGCCACTGGATCCACAGCATGGCCGGCGCCCCGGCCCGCCGCCGCACCAGCCACAGCATGAGCGCCAGGTAGGGAACGGCGATGGCCAGCGCCAGGGGCGCCGTCATGGCCCCGCGGGAAGCCAGGACCGCGAGGACGATGGGGAGCCACAGCACCGAGCCGGCGAAGCCGCCCCACAGGTTCAGGCGGCTGGCGCCGTGCCGGCGCACGTAGGGGTCGAAGCTGGCCCAGCGGAAGGCGCGCGCCGCCTCGACGTTGCGCATCCAAAGCCCGCAGTGGGCGCAGGCGAAGTCCCCGGCCTCGGGGAAGTCCCCCGGCAGCTCCAGCCGCCGCCCGCAGCCCTGGCACTCGACGACCGGCATCCTGGACAGGCTAGCACCTTTGCGGCCAGCCATTCGTCGGAGGCGCCCGGCCGCCGGCCCCGCCGGCGGCAGTCCGACGGTGGATCGCCCGGCGCCGACTCGACATGATGGGGCGATGGACCTCGTCCGCCTGGGTGACGCGACCATCCGGTTCGACGACCAGGGACGCGGCCACCCGATCCTGCTCCTGCACGGCTTCCCGACCACCAGACTCCTGTGGAAGCAGGTGGCTCCGCTGCTGGTGGAGGCTGGCTTCCGGGTCGTGGCCCCGGACCTGGTGGGCTACGGCGAGTCGCTCTGCCCTCCCGAGCTCGAGCCGGACATGGCGAGCCAGGCTGGCTGGATGCTCGCCTTGCTGGATACGCTCGGCATCCGGCGCACCGCGGTCGTCGCGCACGACGTCGGCACCGCCGCCGCCCAGATCCTCGTCGCGCGCGCGCCCGAGCGCGCTGCGGCGCTGGTGCTGGTGGACGGCGTGCACGGCGCCGAGTGGGCCATGGGCGCGATCGCGCCGATCCTGGCGTGGGCGGAGCCGGCGCGCCTGTTCCGCGTGCTGGTGCGCCAGCTGCGGACGAGCGGCCCGGTGCGGCTCGAGGAGGAGGTCGTTCGCGAGGTGCTGGCGCCCTACCAGGGGGAGGCGGGCGGGGCCAAGCTCATCCGGGCCGCGCGGGCGCTCCACCCGCAGCAGACGGTGGAGATCATGCCCGCGCTCCGCGCCCGGCGCGTGCCGGCCCGAGTCCTCTGGGGCGAGCACGACGCGTACTTCCCGGTCGACGCGGTGGGGCGACCGCTGGCGGAGTTGCTGGACGCGAGGCTGATGGTGCTGCCCGGGGGGCACTTCCTGCCGCTGGACTGTCCGCGGGAGGTGGCGGACGCGGTGGCGGGCTTCGTCGCGCACCTCCGCTGAAGGCGTTGCAGGTTTCCCCGAGGGAGGCGATTCGTGCCACGACCCACCGGCCGCCCGCCCGCGAAACCGCTCCCCCGCGGCTGGTCCGCCTTCTACGCCGTGGTCCGCCGCATCCCGCGCGGCGCGGTGGCCACCTACGGGCAGGTGGCGCTCCTGGCGGGGCGGCCGCGCGCCGCCCGCCACGTCGGCTTCGCCATGGCGGCGCTGCGCGGCACCCGCCACCGCGTCCCCTGGCAGCGCGTGCTGGGGGCGCGCCCCCGGGGCCTGGCCGCGGTGTCGATCCTCGACCCCATGGGCGCGGCCACCCAGCGGCTGCTGCTCGAGCGCGAGGGGGTGCGCTTCGACGAGCGCGGCCGCGTCGACCTGGCCCGCTTCGGGTGGCGCCCGCACCGGCGCCCGCGCCTTTAGCCCACTGGGATGGGCCCCACGTCCCAGATCTGCTCCGCGTACTCGCGGATGGACCGGTCGGAGGAGAAGCGTCCGGTGCGGGCGACGTTGAGGATGGCCATCCGGGTCCAGCGCTCGTAGTCGAGCCAGGCCCGCGACACCTGCTCCTGGCAGGCCGCGTAGGCGGCGAAGTCCGCCAGCACCAGGAAGGGGTCGCCGCCGTTCAGGAGCGAGTCGATCACCGGCTGGAACAGGCGCGGCTCCCCGGGCGAGAAGACCCCCGAGCCGATGGCGTCGACGACCCGCTTCACGTCCGGCTGCTGCCGGTAGACGTCCCAGGGGTTGTAGCCCCGGCGGCGGAGCTCCTGCACCTCCGGAACGGTGAGCCCGAAGAGGAAGAAGTTCTCCGCTCCCACCGCCTCGCGGATCTCCACGTTGGCGCCGTCCAGGGTCCCGACGGTGAGGGCCCCGTTCATGGCGAACTTCATGTTGCCGGTGCCCGAGGCCTCCTTGCCGGCGGTGGAGATCTGCTCGGAGAGATCGGCGGCGGGATAGACCCGCTGGCTGTTCTTGACGTTGAAGTCCGGCAGGAACACCACCTTGAGGAGCGGCGAGACGTCCGGATCCTGATTGACGACGGCGGCGACGCCGTTGATCAGGCGGATGATCAGCTTGGCCATGCGGTAGCTGGGAGCCGCCTTGCCGCCGAAGATCACCGTGCGCGGCGTCAGCGACGGATCCGGGGCGCGCTTCAGCCGGTTGTACAGCGTCACCAGGTAGAGGACGTTCAGGTGTTGCCGCTTGTACTCGTGCAGCCGCTTGACCTGGATGTCGAACAGCGACCGTGGATCGACCAGGGTGCCGGTCTGGGCCTTGATGAAGGCGGTCAACGTGAACTTGTTGTCACTCTTCACCGCCTGCCACTCGGCCTGGAACCCCGCGTCCGTCGCCAACGGTTCGAGTCGTTGGAGCTCCTCCTCCAGATGGGAGATCCACCGCCCGCCAATCCGCTTGGTGATCAGCGCGCTCAACTTGGGATTGCTCAACACCATCCAGCGGCGCGGTGTCACGCCATTGGTGACATTGAAGAATTTCCCCGGCATCACCTGGTAGAAATCACGGAGCACGGTCTGTTTGAGCAGTTCGCTGTGCAGCGCCG
>DASTPH010000128.1:0-7613 GCA_035762305.1 Anaeromyxobacteraceae bacterium | reverse complement strand
GGTGGCGACGACCAGGGCGCCGGCGACGGCCTTGCCCGTCGAGGCGTCGGTGACCACCCCGAAGATCGTCCCGGTACTCTGCGCGGATGCGACGCCGGAAAGGGCGAGCGCCATCGGTCCGAACCGGACGAGGCCCAGGAGCTTCTTCCCCATGACGCCCTCCCTGGATACTGGCCGTCTCCGGCTGGCTTCACCTCACCGTACTGAGGACCCGGTGTGCGACCCGTGACGTGGACAGGCATCGCCGGCCGGGCGTCTCCACTGATCAGGACGCGGATCTGGACCACCGGCGCTGGGGGCGCCGTCGCCGACGCGCTGTTCGCCGATCCCCACCACGGCGAGCCTCCGGATCGACTGCGGGTCTAGAGGCTAGCGATTCCGGATCGTGAATGCCACCGGACCCAGCTTGATCCCGATCATTTGTGTTCCAACCGCTGGCGGATGGCCTTCGCCTCCGCGAGCCGCGGCAGGTCGGGGTCGGCGCGCTCCCACATCGTGAGGAGCTCTCCGATGCGTTCCCGCGCCTTCGCGAAGTCCCCCATCTGCTCGTAGCACAGGGCGAGGGCATGGAGGATCCGCGGACGCTCCAGGCTGAACATCGAGGTCATCCGCTCCTGGCGGGCCGCCTCCAGCGTGGCCACGGCTCCGGGGCAGTTCCCCCGCGCCCGCTGGATCAGGCCGAGGGCCAGGCCCGTGAAGACGCGCGCCTGCGCATGCGGCGCCAGGGTCAGGGCGTCGCGGGCCGCGGCCTCGGCTGACTCCAGGTCCCCGGTCGACCAGCCATGCAGCGCATCCGAGAGGCGGCGCTCGGTCGGGATGAGCGGCTCCTCCGTGCCGGGCCTGCGGAGCGCCTCGGCCGCCCGCCCGGCTTCGGAGGTCGCGCCGACCTCGAGGAGGAGCTCCGCCTGGCCGTACAGGTAGAGGGGTGCCTCGGGCGAATCGAGCCCGCCGGCCTTCCTCAGGCGCTCCAGGGCCCCCCGCAGCCGCTCCGCCGATCCTCCGGCCACGGCCCCGTGCGCTTCGAGGAACGCGGCGCGCGCCTGATCGCTGTGGGCCTCTCGGGCCAGGGCGGCGAACTCGCCGACCCGTCCCTGGGCCATGAGCGGCTCCAGCAGCGCCTGCTTCCACGCCTTCACCCAGTCCGGATGCTCGGTCGCCGCCTCCAGGGTGAGACCCGCCAGCGCCGCGCGAAGGAGCCCCTCCGCCTCCACCGCTCGTCCACGTTCCGAGAGATACTTGGCGTAGGCGGGCGGCGGCCAGGGGATGCCGCCGCGCTCGGTGGCCTTCCGGAACAGCTGGACCGCCTCCTTCTCCGCCCCAGCCGCGAGGAGCGTCCGCGCCACGGTCCTCATGCGCTCGTGGGGCTCCATGCTCCCTTCAGTGCGGGCAGCCTCGCTCCGAAGCCACTCGAGGTGCGCCTCCGGGTGCGGAGCCCGCACCACGGCCACCAGGAGGTGGTCGCGGACCAGGAGGTACTCGGGATCGAGCTGGAGGGCCCTCTGGAACCAGGGGATGGCTTCCCCGTAGCTCTCCATGTGGAACCGGACGTCTCCGGCGTGGTAGGCCGCCTCCTTGTCGAGCGGGTGCGCCGCCGCGATCTGGTCGTTCAGGCGCAACGCGTCCTCCCATCGCCCATCCAGCCAGGCGCGTGCGGCGCGCAGCGAGAGCCGCTCCTTTGCGGGAAGGCGCTCGGCGACCTTCTCGGCGGCCTCGACGAGGCGCCGGCCCTCTTCCTTCACCGCCGGCCGCTCATCCTGGTGCCAGGAGGCGGCCACCATCAGCTGGTAGTGTGCCAGGGCGAACCCCGGGTCGGCCTCGATGGCTTCCTTGGCCAGCCGGACCGCCTCCTCGCCCCGGGCCCGGTCCAGCGCCTGCCGCGACTGGGACAGGAGATCCCAGGCCTTCACGCTTCCGGTGGTGATCGATGCCACCGGCGGCGACGGCGCCTCGGCCACCTCGCGCAGGCCGAGCCGCCGCCGGGTGGTCTGGCCGAGCCGGTCCACCAGGTCGAAGATCCCCTCCTTCCCCAGCGCCCGGTCGCTGGCCGTGAAGAGGTACTCGTCCTGCCGGGGGTCCAGCGCCCGCAGGTCCACCGCGTAGCTCGACCCCAGCTTGCGCAGGTTCGCCACCAGGAGGACCCGCGCCTCCCCCTTCCTACCCACCTCCCGGGCCAGCGGCTCGTCGATCCGCTCGGCGTCCCCCCGCCCCAGCTGCCGCGCCAGGTCGAAGAGCCGCCCGCGGGTGAGCACCCGCAGCTGCTCCGACTGCTCGAGAGAGGTGATGAGCAGGCCCGAAACCGAGTCCAGGTCCCTCTCACCGGTCTCGTTGGCGAAGTCGGCCACGGCGACGGTCATCCGACCGTCCGGGCCGCGGAGCCCCGGCGGCTGCAGCCGCCGCACCACCACCCCGGCCACCGCCGCGCCCAGCACCACCCCGAGCCCGATGCGCAGCGCCCAGCGCCTGGCCTCCCTCGGGCGGTGGAGCGAGCGCTCCGCCGACGAGAGATCCTCTAGGAGCACCTGCCCGTCCTTCGGGCGCCCCGCGGGTTCGGTCGACAGGCACCGGCCCAGGAGCCTCGAGAGCGAGGGCGGCAGCCCATTCGGCAGCGGCGCCGGCGGCCGGTCCCCGGCCAGCATCTCGTGCAGCGTCGCCCCCAGGGCGTACACGTCGGTCCGCGCGTCCTCTTCCCCACCCGCCGCCTGTTCCGGCGCCATGTACCCGCTCGTGCCCCCGGCGGTGCGCTCGCGCCCGAAGGCCTGCGACAGGCCGAAGTCCAGCACCTTCACTTGCCCGTCCTGGCACAGGAAGACGTTGGCAGGCTTGAGATCGCGGTGCACCACACCGTGTCCGTGCGCGTGCGCCAGCCCCTTCGAGATCTCGGTGGCGATCCGTACCGCTTCACCGGTCGGTAGGGGACCTCGCCGCAGCCGCTCCGCCAGCGTCTCACCGTGCAGCCGCTCCAGGACCAAGTAGGGCCCGTACTCGCAGCGCCCCAGGTCGTACAGCATGACGATGTTCGGGTGGGCGAGCCGAGCCGCCGCTTCCGCCTCCAGGAGGAGCCGCTGCTCCCGCGCCTTCGCCCGGGCGCCCGCCCGCACCGCCTTGAACGCCACCAGGCGGCCCAGCTCCCTGTCCCGCGCCTCCCACACCACGCCGAACCCGCCTCGCCCCAGCTCTCGGACCAGCTCGAAGCGACCGACGACCGCTCCGGGCAGGAGCGCCTGCGTCCAAGCGCTGCCTTGCGCCTCCTCCGGGGCCCGGGCGATCTCCTGGAGCAGCGCCGTCACCGCCCCGGGCGCAACGCTCCCGGTCGCTACCGAGGCCTGTCGCTGCTCCCCGCTCCCGTCCACGTCGAGCCTCCACGGGTGGAGAATGCTCCAAGGGTAACAGCTCGGACCCGCTCTCGAACATCCCCGACCGTGGGGAGGTGGGACGGGCTGTTTCGCCCGCCCGTCCTGGTCTAGATTGCGCGGTACATCCACCGATGCGCGCCCTCCTCGCCCTCGCGCTCCTCGTCGCTCCCGCCGCGCCGCCCAGATCGGCCACGCCGCCCGGATCGGCCACGCCGCCCGGCTCGGCCGCCACGGCCCGGGCCGGAGCGACGGCTCCGAGCCCTGGAGTGGCGATGCGAGCCGCGCCGGCCAAGGGCGCCGCGCCGGCGAAGGCGACCTCCGCGGAGGCGGCCGAGGCCGCGCGCCTCGCCCGCCTGGAGGCGCAGTACGCGCCGGTGGACCTGAAGGTGGACCTCTCCGCCCTGCCCGAGGGCGAGCGGCGGGCCCTCTCGAAGCTCGTCGAGGCCTCCCGGATCGTGGACGCGCTCTTCCTGCGCCAGGCCTGGGCCGGGAACGAGGCGACGCTCCTCCGCCTCGCCGCCGACGGGACGCCGCTCGGCCGGGCGCGGCTCGCCTACTTCCTCCGCAACAAGGGACCCTGGGACCGCCTGGACCACGACCGCCCATTCCTGCCCGGGGCGCCGGAGAAGCCGCCGGCCGGGACCTTCTACCCGGCGACCGCGAGCAAGGCCGAGGTCCGGGCCTGGCTCGACGGCCTCCCCGAGGCGCGGCGGGGGGAGGCCGCCGGCTTCTTCAGCGTGGTGCGGCGCGGCCCCTCCGGCCTCGCCGCCGTGCCTTACTCGCAGGAGTACCAGCCCGAGCTCGCCGAGATGGCGCGCCTGCTGCGCGAGGCGGCCGGGCTCACCGCCGACCGGACGCTCGCGGCCTACCTCTCTGCGCGGGCCGAGGCGTTCCTCTCCGACGACTACTACCAGAGCGACCTCGCCTGGATGGAGCTCGACTCGGCCGTCGAGCCCACCATCGGCCCCTACGAGACCTACGAGGACGGCTGGTTCTCGCTGAAGGCGGCCTTCGAGGCCTTCGTGTGCGTCCGGGACGAGGCCGAGACCCGCAAGCTGGCGCGCCTCTCCTCGGAGCTGCAGGACATCGAGGACCACCTCCCCATCGAGGACGCCTGGAAGCGGAAGCTCGGAGCTCTCGCCCCCATCAGCGTGGTGAACCAGCTCCTCGCCGCCGGGGACGCGGCGCGCGGCGTCACCACCGCCGCCTTCAACCTCCCGAACGACGAGCGGGTGGTGGCGCAGAAGGGCTCGAAGCGCGTCATGCTCAGGAACGTGCAGGAGGCGAAGTTCCAGAAGGTGCTCCTCCCCATCGGCCGGCTGGCCCTCTCTCAGGCCGACCAGGCCCGGGTCGACTTCGACGCCTTCTTCACCCACGTCCTCATGCACGAGCTGGTGCACGGCCTCGGGCCGCACCGCGTCGCCGGGAGCGACCGCCCGGTGCGCCAGGCGCTGGAGGAGGCCTACGGCGCGATGGAGGAGGCCAAGGCCGACGCGGCGGGCCTGTTCGCCATGCAGCGGCTGGTGGACCGGGGCGTGCTCCCGCGCCAGCTGGAGCAGTCCATGTACCTGACCTTCCTGGCCGGGGCCTTCCGTACCCTGCGCTTCGGCATGAACGAGGCCCACGGGAAGGGGATGGCCCTTCAAGTAAACTGGCTCCTCGACCGCGGCGCCTTCGTCGAGCGGCCGGACGGCACCTTCGGGGTGGACGCCGCCAAGGTGAAGGAAGCGGTGGCCGGCCTGTCTCGCGAGATCATGACCCTCCAGGCGAAGGGGGACCTCGAGGCGGCCCGGGCCTGGCTTGCACGCGACGGGGTGCTGCGGCCGGGCGTCGCGCGGGTGATCGAGCGCGCCCGGGGCGTGCCGGTGGACATTGCGCCCCGGTTCGTCACCGCCGAGGCCCTGGAGCGAGCCGGCCGCTGACCGGTCTCGTCAGCGGCCGGCCACCCCCAGCCACAGCTGCCACAGCCCGAAGCCGCCGAGCGCCAGCGCCGAGAGGCCGCACAGCGCCCGCGAGGCCGCGGGCGCGAGCCGGTGGGCGGTTCCGAAGACCGCGATCAGGGCCGCGTTCCCGCCGCAGAGGAGGAGGTAGAAGCCGAGGAGGAAGGCGAGGCCCCGCGCCGGCGCGGCGTTCCAGGCCCGGACCAGGGCCGGGCCCGACACCAGGCTCCAGAAGATCCAGGGCCCGGGGCTGAGCGCGTTCATGGCCACGCCGCGGAGGAAGCCGCGCAGCGGCGGCTCGGTCCCGGCGACCGGGCCCTGCGCCCCGGCGCGGCGCAGCGAGCGCAGGAGCCCCAGGGCCACCCACAAGAGGAAGGCGCCCCCGGCGAGCTGCAGGCCCCTGAGCAGCGCCGGCGGCGCCCGGGTGAGCACGAGCAGCATGAGGGCGATGATGGGGCCGTCCGAGGCCAGCGGCGCCAGCGCCAGCGGCAGCGACCGCAGCGTGCCGTTGCGGATGGTCTGGGCCAGGAGGAAGGCCTGGAACGGGCCGGGCGAGGCGGCGGCGGAGAACCCGAGGACAGCGCCCTGGACGAGCTCGATCACCGGCCGGGATTCTATGACGCTGGCCACCCCAGGTGACGCCGCCGGGGGCGGGTCTGGCGCGGCGGGCTCGCGCAGCCCCCTGGCCCCGCGGTATGGGTTCCCTCGCGCATGCGACGGCCCGTCCCGCTCCGCCGCCGTCCCCTGGACGTCGCCCTCATCGCCTTCTTCGCGGTGAACCTGTTCTTCACCACCTATGTGGTGAGCCTGGAGCAGGTGGTCATCGCTGACCCCTTCCACTTCGCGCCGCCGCCCTGGCCCCCGGAGCGGCTCCTGGCGCTCGTCCACTGGTGGGAGAAGACCTACGACCCGCTGCTCCTGGCCCGGCCCGCCTGGTACCGCGCCACCATCTGGCTCGACGTGCTCGCCTTCGGGCCGTTCTACGCGCTGGCCATCTGGGCCTTCGCGGCCGGCCGCGAGTGGATCCGCCTCCCGAGCGTCATCTGGGCGGCCATGCTCTTCACCAACGTCTTCATCATCGTCTTCGACGAGCTGTGGGGGATCCACGCCACCCCGCACCCCTGGGTGGTGGTGGGCGCCAACGCCTCCTGGATGATCATCCCGGCGCTGGTGGTGTGGCGCATGGCGCGCTCGGAGCACCCCTTCACCGAGGAGGTGGCGGAGGGCGGAGGCGCGTGAGGTCGCTCAAGGAGCGCTACGGCTCCTGGGCCCTGGTGGCCGGGGCCTCGGCCGGGCTGGGGGAGGCCTTCGCCCGCCGGCTGGCGCGGGAGGGCATCTCGCTCGTGCTCCTGGCGCGCCGGGCGGGCGCGCTGGAGCGGCTCGCCGCCGACCTGCGCGCCTCGCACCGGGTGGAGGCGCGGCCGGTGGCGGCCGACCTCGCCGACCCGGCCATCCTCGAGACCACCCGCGCCGCCGTGGCGGGGCTGGAGGTGGGGCTCCTCGTCTACAACGCCGCCCACTCGGCCATCGGCCCTTTCTTGAAGGTGCCGCTCGAGGAGCAGCTCAGGGTCCTCTGGGTCAACTGCCGGGGCCCGCTCCTGCTCTCGCACCTCCTCGGGAGCGAGATGGCCCGGCGCGGCCGGGGCGGCATCGTTCTCATGACCTCGGTCGCGGGCTCGCAGGGCAACCCCTGGCTCGCCTCCTACGCCGCCTCCAAGGCCTTCAACCTGGTGCTGGCAGAGGGGCTGTGGGAAGAGCTCCGCGGCCGCGGCGTGGACGTGGTGGCTTGCCGCGCCGGGGCCATCCGCACGCCGGGCTTTCTGGCGTCGCGCCCCAAGCGCAGGACGCCGCTCATGGAGCCCGAACCGGTGGTCGAGGCGGCGCTGGCGGCGCTGGGGCGAGGACCGAGCGTGGTCCCCGGAGCCCTGAACCGCCTGGCCGCTTTCGCTTTCGCCCGGCTCCTGCCGCGCCGGACCTCCATCCGCGTCATGGGCCGGGCCACCCGCCGGCTCTACGAGTGAGCATGCCCTCCGAGCGCCGCCGCCTCCTCGCCTGGGTGGGGGCGGCCTACGTACTCGCCCTGGCGGCGGGGCTGGGAGTGGGGCTTCTCCTCCGCGGCCGCCATCCGGTCCTCGTGGCCGCCGCTGCTGACGTCGCGGCCACGCTGGTGGTCTTCGGCTTCTCCGTCGCCAGGGACAACTCCAGCCTCTACGACCCCTACTGGAGCCTGGCCCCGCTTCCCATGGCCGTCTACTGGAGCCTGTCCGACGGCGCGATCGGCCTGCGCGACGCGCTGGTGCTCCTCGCCGTCCTCGCCTGG
>DASTPH010000127.1:0-6151 GCA_035762305.1 Anaeromyxobacteraceae bacterium | reverse complement strand
CCCTCGATCCAGACGCCGCCGCACGACTCGCAGGTGTCGTAGTGCATCGAGCGCTTCTCGCCGCCCTCCACCGAGACCAGGTCCACCTGGCAGGCCGGGCACGGCCCGGTCATCTCCTCCGCGTTCAGGAAGCCGCCGATGGCCTGGATGGCCGGCAGGTTGCCGTGGAGCAGGAACCGGTTCACGTCGGTCGAGTCGGCCCACAGCCCGCCGCAGTCGGCGCACCTCTGCATGGCGCCGTCGTCGCCGGCGATCTCGGTCATCTCGATGGTGCACCGCGGGCAGTCCATGGCGAACGAGGTCCCCGGCGGGCGAGGACCCGGCTCCTTTCGATCAGGGTGTGCGGGGGGCGCTCAATGGGAGGCGAGGGGCGATACGCACGGATCATAGGCGCAAGCGCAGCGCCCGATCAACGGGACCTCGCCGGCGGGGGGGCCACCGCGCCCCGGAGGGCCGTCACCAGCCTGCGCAGCCGCTCGGGGTGGAGCTTCAGGGCCACCCGGTTCACCACCAGCCGGGCGCTCACCTCCAGCACCACCTCGTCCACCTCGAGGCCGTTGGCGCGCAGGGTCTCGCCGGTCTCGGTGACGTCCACGATCAGGTCGGAGAGGCCCAGGGCCGGCGCCACCTCGATGGAGCCGTGCAGGTGGATGATCTCGGCCGGGAGGGCCTTGCGGGCGAACCAGGCGGCGGCCAGGTTCGCGTACTTGGTGGCGACGCGGGGGGCGACGCCCCGGGGGAGCGGCGGCGCCGCCCGGGGGCGCGCCACCACCACCCGGCAGCGGCCGATGCCGAGGTCGAGCGGCTCGTACAGGTCGCGCGGCTCCTCGCGCAGCACGTCCAGGCCGGCCACGCCCAGGTCGGCGGCGCCGTGCTCGACGTAGCTCGGCACGTCGGCGGCGCGGATGGAGATGAAGCGCAGCCCGGCCTGCGGCGCCTCGGCCGCCAGCCGGCGCGTCCCCTCGAGCAACCTGGCCGGCGAGACCCCCAGCGCCCGCTGGAACAGCTCCGACGACTCCTCGAGCAGCCGCCCCTTGGGCACCGCCACCGTGACCAGGTCGCCCTTCACTGCGCCACCCGTCGGATGCGGGCCCCCAACCCCTCCAGCTTGCGCTCCAGCCGCTCGTAGCCCCGGTCCAGGTGGTAGACGCGTCGCACCTCGGTGGTGCCGCCGGCGGCCAGCCCCGCCAGCACCAGCGCCGCGGAGGCGCGCAGGTCGCTCGCCATCACCGGCGCCCCCGAGAGCCGCTCGACGCCCTGCACCCGCGCCGTGGTGCCGTCCACGCTGATGTCGGCGCCCAGGCGCTGCAGCTCCAGCACGTGCATGAAGCGGTTCTCGAAGACCGTCTCTGTGATGCGCGAGGCGCCGTCCGCCAGCGCCAAGAGCACCATCACCTGGGCCTGCATGTCGGTGGGGAAGCCCGGGAAGGGGGCGGTGCGGACGTCGGTCGGGCGCGGTCGGGCGGCGCCGCGCGCCCGCAGGCCGCCCGGCATCGGCTCGACGGTGGCGCCCGCCGCCCGCAGCGTCTCCACCAGCGATTCCAAGTGCGCCGGGAGGCACCCCTGCACCGCCACGTCGTTCCCGGGGAGGGCCCCGGCCACGAGCAGGGTCCCGGCCTCGATGCGATCCGGGATCACCGACCAGTCGAGCGGCCGGAGCCGCTCCACCCCGTCGACCAGGATCTCGCCGGTGCCGGCGCCGGAGATGCGGGCGCCCATGGCGGTGAGGGCGCCGGCGAGGTCCACCACCTCCGGCTCGCGGGCGCAGTTGCCGAGCACGGTGCGCCCCTCGGCCAGGACCGCCGCCATGAGCACGTTCTCGGTGCCGGTGACGGTCTGGCCGTCGAAGGCGAAGGCGGCCCCGCGGAGCCGGCCCCCGGGGGCGCGGGCCTCCACGTAGCCGTGCTCCAGCCGGATCTCGGCGCCCAGGGCGGCGAGTCCCTCGAGGTGCTGGTCGATGGGGCGCGCCCCGATGGCGCAGCCCCCGGGGAGCGAGACCCGGGCCCGGCCGCAGCGGGAGAGGAGCGGGCCCAGCGCCACCACGCTGGCGCGCATGGTCCGCACCAGGTCGTAGGGGGCCTCCGGCCGGACCGAGCCCGGCACGCGCACAGCCACGGCCCGGGCGTCGCCGGCGGCGCCGCGCCCCACCTCGCAGCCCATGTTGACCAGCAGCCGCCCCATGGTGCGCACGTCGGCGAGGTCGGGGACGTTGCGGACGACGTGGTCGCCCTCGGCCAGGAGCGCCGCCGCCATCACCGGCAGCGCCGCGTTCTTGGCGCCCGACACGGCCACGCTCCCCCTGAGCGGCGCGCCGCCCTCGACGACGATCTTGTCCAAAAGGCTCCTCTCGGAAGGGCGGCATTCTATCCGAGGCCGCTCACCCCGGCAGCCCCGGCGCCCGCTTCGCCCGGCATCCTCGCCACCGCGAAGCGCCACAGCCCGGCGAGGTCCCGCCGGGGCTCGGCGCTCTCGAAGCCGGCTTCCAGGCACAGCCGCGGCAGGCTCTCGGCGTGGCTCTCGTGCATCTCCATCACCAGCGTCCCGCCGGGCGCGAGCCGGGCCGGAGCCCCCTCCACGATTCGCCGCGCCACCGCCAGGCCGCCCGGCCCGCCGTCGAGGGCCAGCGCCGGCTCGTGGCCGATCTCGCGGCCGAGCGAGGGCACCTCGGGGGAGGGGACGTAGGGGGGGTTCGCGGCGATGACGTCGAAGCGCGCCTGCGGGGGCAGCGGGGTGTAGAGGTCGCCCTGGAGGAGCTCCACCCGGGCCCCGAGCGAGTCGGCGTTCTCGCGCGCCAGGGCCAACGCCTCGGCGGAGAGGTCCACCGCCGTGACCCGCGCCCGGGGGCGCTCCAGGGCCGCGCTCACGGCCACGCAACCCGATCCGGTGCAGAGGTCGAGGAGCGCCCCCGCCTCGGGCAGCGCCGAGAGGACCGCCTCGACCAGGAGCTCCGTCTCCGGCCTGGGGATGAGGGCCCGGCGGTCGGCCCGGAAGGTGCGGCCGAAGAAGTCCCGGCGGCCGGTGAGGTAGGCAGTGGGCTCGCCCGCGGCCCGGCGCTTCACCAGCTCGCGGTAGGCGGAGAGCTCCGCCTCGCCGAGCGGCTTGTCGAAGTCGAGGTACAGGCGCACCCGGTCGCAGGAGAGGGCGTGGGCCAGGAGGAGCTCGGCGGTGAGGCGCGGCGAGTCCACCCCGGCCCGGGCCAGGTACCCCTGGGTCCAGGCGACCAGCTTGAGCGGGGTCCAGACCTCGCTCACGAGGCCGATTTCTCCGGAGCCTCGGCGCCCTCCGCGCGCGAGGCCTCCTCGAGCGCGCGCGCCGCGAAGAAGGTGCGGCAGGCGTCGATGACGTCCTGCACGTCGCCGTCCATCACCGCCGGGAGGTTGTGGCGGGTGTAGTTGATGCGGTGGTCGGTGAGCCGGTCCTGGGGGAAGTTGTAGGTGCGGATCTTCTCGGAGCGGTCGCCGGTGCCCACCTGGCTCTTGCGGGCCGCGTCGCGGGCCGTGCGCTGCTTCTCCTGCTCCATCTCGTAGAGCCTGGCCCGGAGCATGCGCATGGCCATGTTGCGGTTCTTGAGCTGGCTCTTCTCCTGCTGGCACTTCACCACGATGCCGGTGGGCTTGTGGGTGAGCCGCACCGCCGAGTCGGTGGTGTTGACGCTCTGGCCGCCCGAGCCGGTGGAGCGGAAGACGTCCATCTCCACGTCGGCCGGGTTCACCTGCACGTCGATCTCCTCCGCCTCGGGCATCACCGCCACGGTGACGGTGGAGGTGTGGATGCGCCCCTGGGCCTCGGTGGCCGGCACCCGCTGCACCCGGTGCACTCCCGACTCGTACTTGAGCCAGGAGTAGACGGCGTCGCCGGCGATGTCCACCACCGCCTCCTTGAGGCCCCCCAGGTTGCCGGGCGAGGTGTCGGCGATCTCCCATTTCCAGCCCCTCCGCTCCGCGTAGCGCAGGTAGAGCCTGAGCAGCTCGGCCGCGAACAGGCCGGCCTCGTCGCCGCCGGCCCCGGCGCGAATTTCGAGAATCGCGTTCTTGTCGTCGTTGGGATCGCGCGGCACCAGGAACGCCTTGAGCTGGGCCTCGGCCGGCGCGAGGCGGGGCTCGAGCTGGGCCAGCTCCTCCTTGGCCATCTCGCGCAGGTCGGGGTCCTTCTCCTCGAGGAGCCCGCGGTTGTCCTGGATGTCCTTCACGAGCGCCCGCCAGGCCCGGAGCGCGTTCACGGTGGGCTCGACCTGGGCCCGCTCCTTGGAGACCCTGCGGAAGCGGTCGCCCGAGGTGGCCACCGCCGGGTCGGAGAGCTGCTGGGTCAGCTCCTCGAACCGGCGCTCGATGGCCTCGAGCTTCCTCAGCACCTCGGGGGAGAGCATGGGACGGCTTGTTTACCGCCCCGGCCGGGCGCCGGCAAGGCGCGCCGGCTGATGGCCACGGCCGCACGCGTGGATCCGGCAGCTGCGCCGCCGGCGGGGGACGAGGCCCCGCCCCACGGACCGTGGCAACCGAGCACCGCCCATCAGGGCGCGAGGACGGGAAACCCCTCGCGGCGGGCGGCCTCGGCGAGCCGCTCGTCGAGGCACACCTACTCGCGCCCGGGCGGGGGCGGCCCGGGCCGGGGGAGCCGCCCCGCCTCCTGCAGGGCCCGCCGCAGCAGGAACTCGATCTGGCCGTTCAGGCTCCTGAGCTCGTCGTCGGCCCAGCGCTGCAGCGCCTCGAGCAGCTTGGGGTCGGCCCGGATGAGGAATGGCTTGCGCTCGGCCACGGCCGTCCCGGGCGTCGCGATCGCTTCAGTAGAGCGTCCCGGCGTTCACCACCGGCTGGGCCGCCCGCTCGCTGCAGAGCACCACCAGGAGGTTCGACACCATGGCGGCCCGGCGCTCCTCGTCGAGGTGCAGGCCCTGGTTCCTGGCCAGCCTGTCGAGCGCCATCTCCACCATGCCCACCGCGCCCTCCACGATGCGGGTGCGGGCGGCGATGATGGCGGCCGCCTGCTGCCGCTGCAGCATGGCCTGGGCGATCTCCGGGGCGTAGGCCAGGTGGCTGATGCGGGCCTCCAGCACCTGGACCCCGGCGAGCTTCACCCGTTCCTGCACTTCCCTGGCCAGGTGCTCGGCCACCACCTGGGTGTGGCCGCGAAGCGAGACCTTCTCGTCGTCGTGGGCGTCGTAGGGGTAGCGGCTGGCCAGGTTGCGCAGCGCCGCCTCGCTCTGCACCCGCACGTACTCGGCGCAGTCGCTGACTACAAAGGCCGCCTCGGCCGAGTCCACCACCCGCCACACCACGATGGCGGCGATCTCCACCGGGTTTCCGTCGAGGTCGTTCACCTTGAGCTTCCCCGACTCGAAGGAGACCACCCGCAGGCTCACCGGCCGCTTGGCGTAGAGGGGGTTGGCCCAGCGCAGGCCGGGCTCGCGGGCCGAGCCCCTGTAGTCGCCGAAGAGCTGGAGCACCCGCGCCTCGTTGGGGTTCACCAGGAACAGGCCGGCGATCAGGAAAGCGCCGAAGACGAAACCGAGGACGCCGGTGACGATGAGGGCCGGCGAGCGCTCGGACGCGCCGAGGATCACTAGCGCCACGAGGGCCAGCTCCATGGGGATGAGCAGGCCCACCACCGGCCAGCCGGAGATGGGACGGCGGACGATTTCCCGGATCATGACCTTCCTCCGTTGTGATGTCTAAATGATATCAATCTGACATCGCAGGGTCAAGGCCCCCCCGTCCGCCGAGCGCGCGCGCCTGCCAGCCGGAAAACCGCGCGTGCCGCCCGGCTCCGCTTCCACCGGCCGTCCCCGCGCCGGCCGTCCCCGGGTCGCGGGACCAAGAGGTGCTTTACCCCCCGCCCGGCGCGAGGGGATGATGTTCGCCGCGTGGGGACTCGCCTCGTCATCCGCGACGCCGTCCTCGGCGGCCCCGAGCCGCGGGTCGGGGCCACCATCGTGGTGGAGGAGCGCCACGTCGCCGCGGTGCTCCAGGAGGGCCAGCGCGTCGAGCCTCGCCCCGGCGACTGGGAGGTGGACGCGGCCGGGCGCCTCGTCGTTCCGGGCGGCGTGGACGCCCATTGCCACCTGGCGGTGGGCCAGCTCCTCAGACTGGCCGGCCTGCCGCCGCGGCTGTGGCACACGGTGTCCGAGATGCGCTCCCGGTTCCGCGCGCCGCTC
>DASTPH010000126.1:0-50889 GCA_035762305.1 Anaeromyxobacteraceae bacterium | reverse complement strand
TCCTGCCCGCTCGATGACGCCCCTCCTGGCCCCCGGCTCCGGCGCGCCGGACGATGACTGATTCCCCGTTGGCCAGGCGCGTCGCGGTTGGGGCAGTCAGTTGACATCTGTATGTCTGTAGCCCTATCTGACTGACAGGAGGCTGCCAGATGACCCCACGCGCTCGCCCCGACCACCCGGCCTTCACTACCACCGAGAAGGTCATGCAGACGTTCCGCGTGCCGCGCGAGCTGGTCACCTTCTTGAAGCAGGAGGCGACCCGCGGGGGGCGTGACCTCACCGCGCACGTGGTCCGTTGGCTCGACGGGATGCGGACCTGGTTCGGCCTCCCGCAGGTGGCCACCTCGCTGCTCGAGGCGGACCGCGAGGCGCTCGGCATGGAGCGGTACGAGTACCTCCTTCACCTGCTCTTCCAGCGCAGCCTGGAGCTTCGGGAGAACGGCCCTGGCTTCGACGCTCCGGGCCCGGGCGGGCAGAAGCGCCGCTGACGGGGATGGAGGCGCGCCGTGCCGCGGATGAAAGGCATGGTCCTGACGGAGCGCGACCGGGCGCTCCTCGGCTATCTCGGCGTGGCGCGCTACGTTACCGCGGCCCAGGCCCATAGGCTCATCGCTTCGGGGCGGGACAAGGCCATCACCTCGCGCCGGCTGGCCCGGCTCTGTGAGCCAGGGCCCCAGCCTGGCGACAGTGCCTTCCTGCGCCGCCTGGAGTACCGGCGCCGCAGCGGCCTTCCCTTTCCGGTCTGGACGCTCACGCCCCACGGCCGCGCAGTCGCCGAGAAGGTAGCACCCGGGCCGGTCGCCGGCGAACCACGCCGACGTTGGCATCCGGTTCGTGGAACGGGTCCTGGCGCTGAACGAGGTGCTCCTCGCTCTCGTCCTCGCGGCGCGGAAGTCCGAGACCGCCCCGCTCACCGAGCTGCCCTTCCGGTGGCGCGTCCCCGACGAGCCCCTTCGGTTCGAGGTGTACGAGCGCTACCGCACGACCCGCCCGGCGATCCTCCGCCCAGGGGCCATCATCGACTTCCCACGCGTTAACCGCCGCGTCTTCCTGGAGCCGGAGCTCGGCGTGACGAGCCTCGTTCCGGTTGACCCCCGCGAGGCGCACGTGAAGCGGCGCCTCGAGCGCTACTCGACCTTCTTCATCTCCTACGCCGACAGGAACCGGGATCGGAGCTGGTACCAGGCCTCGTTCCCCGACGCCTTCTATGCTGAGGTCCTCGTGCTGGCCCGTACCGAGGACCGCCGCGTCCGGATCGAGCGCCACGTCAAGGACTGGTTCCGCCCCGACAGGGACTTCGCCATCCGGGTCGTCACCTTTCTCGGGGCCGTCGCGGTCTTGACTGAGCTAGTGACGCAATCAGCCCCGCCTGCAAAGCAGAGCACCCCCGACCCGGCACGGGGCGGTTCAAGCTCGACGCCGGCGGCCCCGTTTGTCCGCACAGTCACCATCGACGCGGACCTGGCTCACCGTATCGGGCAGGGCATGACGCTCTTCGTCGAGACCTACAACTCGATCCGGCGCGAGACCTCGGCCCACTCCCAGGTTTGCCCCATGGGTTTCAGGCTGGCCCCCGGACCCCTCGCCGAGCTGAACGCCTTCCACGATCTGGTCTGGAGCGTGATCCTCGGCGTGCCGCGTTCGCCCGCGAAGGACCAGAAGCCATGAACGCGCGGCGCGACGACGCCTGGATGACTGCCGACGAGGCCGCGACCTACCTCGGCTACCGGACCCGCGCCGCGCTCTACCAGGCCGTCCGCCGCGGCATCGTCCCCGCCCACCGGCTCGGCTTGCGCCGCCTCCGCTTCCGCCGCGAGGAGCTTGACGCTGAGCTCGACCGTTCACCGTCACGCGCCCTCGAGAGCGGGCTCACGGGGTGACGCGTTCAACGTGGCCCAGGCGTTAGCGGGGTGGCAGCATGCACGATCGTCACGTCGCCGACTTGCTGGTTCTTCAGGAACGTTCGCAGAAACGAGGATCGTAGCTGAGCCGAAGTACGCGGTCCGAATCCCACGTCGCGCGGACTTGAAGTGGCACGTCCCTGTGCCCAGCATCGGCAATGAGCGCATTCCCGCCTTCGTTCGCGAGCTTCTTACCGGACGAGAGTACCGATACCTGAACGCTGTAGCTCGTGGTCGCGCCGCAGTCGCGCTGGAACACGACGGCGTGGTTACGGCCAGAGGGGAAAGGGACGTCCGCGACGAATTCGTTACGGCAGAGATCGCAAGCCGCTGCGAGCACCGCGCATCCGACCAGCAGGATGCGGCGACCGGAGGGGGCAGTGACTGTCATGGGGCGCCTCCTCCGCACCGCGGCGGTCCTGCATTCCTTCCCACTCAACGTCCTCTAGCACGTGCCGGGCCAACGCGGAGCGCCCACAGAACACCCGTCAACAGCGGCAACGCTCGTCCGTGCGGCCGAACTGCCACAGCCGCCCGCGTGCGGAGGCTCACACCACCAAGGCCCTCGTTCGCCACCCATCGCGCTTGTCCGAGCCCGCCGTTATCCTCCCGGGATGACGACGACGCCCGTCTGCCCGCGTGAAAGGAGGAACGAGATGGGCGTCTCGAAGTACGTGGCACTGAAGAAGTCGTGGTGGCGCATCGATACCTACGTCACGCTCCCCGACGGAACGACGAAGCGCTATCGGTGTGGGCGCATCCCCACTCGCGAGCAGGCGGAAGCGCGGGAGCACAAGGTGCTGGCCGATGCCTACGAGGGCCGGTTCTTCGACCGGTCGAAGGAGCCGGTCGCCACCGTGCGGCAGCTCTGGAGTGAGTACGAGCCGATCACCAAGCGCGACAACGACTCGTGGCGGTCGGACGTCGGCCGGGCGGCACACCTCGTGCGCCTCCTCGGCGAACGGCGCGCCTCGCGGCTCACCCGCGGCGACGTCGAGGAGTACCGGACGAAGCGGCAGGCCGAGACCACCCGGCGCGGCGGAGCCCCGTCCCCGGGCACGCTGGACCGCGAGGTGGAGCTCCTGAAGCGCCTCCTCAACTACGCGGCCGCCTGCGGCCGGCTCACCGAGAATCCCATCGCCCGCGTGAAGCTCCTCCGGGTGCCGAACGTGCGGCGGGTGGTCCTCGACGAGGAGGCCTTCTGGCGGCTCCACGCCAAGGCCGAGGCCTGGCTCAGGCCCATCCTGCTCGTCGCCTTCGACACCGGCATGCGCAAGAGCGAGGTCCTGAACCTCCGCTGGTCGCAGCTCGACCTCGAGGCCGGCGCCGTCCGGCTCGAGGCCGAGGCCACGAAGACCGACGAGCCCCGGGTGGTCTACCTGACGGAGCGGGTCCTCACGACCCTCGCGGAGCAGCCCCGCCTGCTCGCCATCGACAGGGACTTCGTCTTCGTGAACCCGGACACCGGCAAGCCCTGGCAGGACATCCAGGGGGCCATGGAGCGGGCCCGGGAGGCCGCCGACCTCACCGGAGTCTGGGTCCACGACCTGCGCCGCTCCTTCGTCACCCTGGCGCGTCGCAGCGGCCTTCCCGAGTCGGTGGTGGCCCGCTTCTCCGGCCACCGGACCGCGGCGGTCTTCAAGCGCTACAACATCGTCGAGGAGCAGGACCTCAAGGCGGCCGTCCAGGTGCTGAACCGGACCCGGAAGGCAGCCCAGTCAGGCCAGGCGTCGTCTGGGCAAGAAATGGACACGGTTGACCAGAAGTGAGAACGGAAGCACGAAGCCCCCGCCAGTAAGTGCTGGCGAGGGCTCCGGAAAAACTGGTTGCGGGGGAAGGATTTGAACCTTCGACCTTCGGGTTATGAGCCCGACGAGCTACCTGGCTGCTCCACCCCGCGTCAGGTGGCGAAAGCGCGGCACTTTCTAGTCCCCGGCGCCGCGCGGGTCAAGGTCTTTTTGCCCTGCGCACCGGCAAGCGCTCAGCGACGGCCGCCTCCCGCGTGCCCACCTCCGGCGTGCCCGCCTCCGAAGTGCCCGCCGTAGGCGCCGCCGCGGACGGCTCCGCCGGCGAAACCGCCTCGGGGCGCGAAGCCGCCGCTCCCTGCCGGCATCCCGCGGGGAGCGAAGCCGCTGGGGGGAGCGGCGACGCCGCGAGACCCGTAGCCGCCGCCGTACGGTGCGCCGCGGTACGGAGCGGCGGCGTGGCCACCGCGCGCCGCATAGCTGCCTCCCGGAGGCGCGAAGGCGCCACTCCGGTGCGGAGCCGCTGGTGCGGACCGAGGCGGCGCGGCAGGCGCGCCTCGCGGCGCGGCCGGAGCGGCCCCGGGCGGCGCCCGGGAACCCGGAGTCGGCGCGGCACCGGCGCCACGAGGCGGCGGCGCGCCGGCGGTGCCCCGAGGAGGCGGCGCAGCCCCAGTCCTGGCCGGCGGCGCGGGATAGGTACCCCGAGGAGGCGGGTAGTGCCAGTACCCGCCGTGATAGTAGCCGCCGTACCAGCCGTAGTTGTAGTACGCGGGCGCGTAGCCGTACCAGTAGCCGTACCCGTAACCGTACCAGGGGTAGTACCAGGGCCCGACCACGCCGAAGTACGGCATCGGTCCCCAGCCCCAGATCCAGGGTGCGACCAGCCACGTCCAGCCGACGGCGGGGTAGTAAAGGTACATGTTGGGCGTCGAGCCATCGGGCGGCAGATAGACGTAGCTCTGCCCGTGGGGCATCCACACCCAGCCATACTGCTCCGTGTAGACCCACTGCCCGGCTGCCGTGGCCGTCTGGGCCGCGGTGGCGTCCGGTTGCGTGGACGGAGGCTCCGGAACCTTCGCCGGCGGGGCCGGAGGCGCCTCCTTCGGCTCCGGTGAGGAAGGCTCCACGGCGCGGGCCGCCTGGTCTGTGGCCTGGGCTTTCGGTTCGGTTGCCTTCGGATCTTCCAATGCCCTGGCGACGAAGGGAGCCAGGGCCAGCATCATCGCGAGAGATCGGATGAAGGGCCTCATGACCTGCTCCTCTGAGAATAATAACCCCTTGCGACGGCTCTGTGTTGAGCCCCCACCCCCTATTTCCCCGCGCCGGATCAAGCGTCAGGATTGCGCGAGAGGGTTGCGCGGATTCGGATTGCGTGCGCGTCGCGAGGCGGGGTGAATTTCTCGGCAGGACCCATTCGGGGCCCATTGGGCCAACTGGTCAAGCCCCGCGACCTAGCCGGGCGACTCCCCCCGGTAGCGCGAAGACCGCCGCCAGGACCACCATGGTCGGTCCAGTCGGCGTCTGCCAGAACCACGAGATCACGTATCCGCCACCGGCGGCGGCCAGGCCGAGGACCGTCGCCAGCGCGAAGGCGGAGCGGAGCCGCGAGGTTACGAGCAAGGCCGCCGCCGCCGGAATGGTGAGAAAGGCGAACACCGGCAGCGCGCCCAGGGCTCGGGCCGAGACGGGGATGGCGAGGCCGATGGTCAGGAAGAGAAGCCCGCTCCAGCGACGGTCGTCGAGGCCCATGGCCTGGGCGGTGTCGCGGTCGAAGGAGACGAAGACGATCTCCTTCTGGAACACGGTGTGCCCGACGGCCGAGACGAGCGCCACTCCCCCGAGAACCAGCACGTCCTGGAAGGGCACCGCCACCGCGTTGCCGAACACCATCGAGTTCAGGTCGTGGGCGGCGTGGATGAGCCGGTTGGCGCCCAGGATCACCAGCGCCCCGGCCACCACGTAGGCCATCCCCACTCCGGCTTCGGTGGGGAGCCGCCGTCCCGCCTCGAGCGTCCCCAGCAGGAGGGCCCCGGCCACCGAGAACGCGAGCGCGACCGCCAGCTGCACCGCCGGGTGCTCCACCTCCACGCCCAGGCGCTCCTCGACGAGGAGCGCCGCGATGAGGCCGAGGGTGGAGAGCTGGGTCAGGGCCGCCGAGACGAACACCGTCCGCCGCAGGACCACGTAGACGCCCAGGAAGCCGAGCAGCGCCCCGGCCAGGAGCGAGGCCAGCAGCGGATCGCGCCAGATGTCGCGCGCCTCCCAGAAGCCGGCCAGCGCGCCCATCAGGCCTCCCCGCCCGCCTCGGGGTAGACGAAGCGGCGGCCCTTCTCCTCGCGCACCGTCACCGCCCGGCCGTAGAGCGCCGAGAGGGCCTCGGGCTGGACCATCTCGTCGAGGCTCCCCACCCTCCACAGCCGTTGCTCCCAGTCGACGAAGGCCAGCCGGGCCGCGTAGTTGGCCACGGCCTCCAGGCGGTGCGACACCATGACCACGGCAGGCCCGCCGCGGTGCAGCTCGCGCAGGAGATCCATGGCGGAGAGCTCCGCGGCGGGGTCCATGCCGCTGGTGGGCTCGTCGAGGGCGAGGAGGTCGGGCTCAGCCGCGAGCGCGCGGGCGATGAGGGTGCGCTGCCGCTGGCCGCCGGAGAGGTCGTGGAAGGAACGGCCCCACAGGTCGGCGAGCCCCACTCGATCGAGGGCCTGGCGGGCACGCTCCTCGTCGACCTGGCCGAGCCGCCGGCCCGGGCCGGCCCGCCGCACCCGGCCCATGAGCACCACGTCGCCGGCCGAGAGCGGCCAGAGCGGGTCCACCGCCTCGCGCTGCGGCACGTACCCGACCGCGAGCGAGGTCGCGGCCTGGCGGCGCCCGGCGAGCGGCGGCAGCACCCCGAGCAGCGTACGCAGGAGCGTGGTCTTGCCGCCGCCGTTCGGCCCCACCACCGCCAGGAAGTCGCCGGGCGCGACCTCGAGGTCGATGGCATCGAGGAGCGGCCGGCGATAGCCGATGGCGGCCCCGGCGAGGCGGACGAGCGCACCCATCGCGGAGAGGCTTACCACGGCGGGCGCCGCGCTTCGACGTGTGCGGCGGAGACGTCACTCATCCCAGCGCCTGCGAGACGCGCCGGACCAGGTCGCTCACGTACCCCAGGTAGTCCCTGGCCTCCGGATCGCCGCCCACGTCCCCGGGGATGACCACCAGCTTGGCGCCGCTCAGGCGCGAGACGAGCTCGTCCGACTTGGGATCGTAGTAGTTCTCCACCACCACGGCCTTCACGCCTTCCCGCCTCGCGGCGGTGACCATGTCGGCGAGGTGCGACGGCGGCGGTGGCACGCCCGGCTTGGGCTCGAGGACCCCCGCCAGAACGAGGCCCGACCAGTCCAGGAAGTACGTCAGGGTTCGGTGGTGCGTCATCAGCTTGCGCCCCTTCAGCGGCTCGAGCTCGGCGGCCCAGCGCGCCTCGGCGTCGGCCAGCCGCTTCGCGAAGGCGGCCAGGTTCGCCTGGTAGGCGGCGGCGTCGTGCGGATCGAGCTGGGCGAGCCGGGCCGCGATGGCCTGGGCCACCTTCAGGGCCCGCCGCGGGTCGGAGAGGAAGTGGGGATTCCCGGCCGGGTGCAGGTCACCCTGGGAACGGTCCACCGGCCCGGTGGGGATCTCGAGCACCGCGACCGCGCTGGCGGCGGTCAGCCGCCGCCGGCCGTTGGGCTGGATCTCGGCGTTGCGCGACTGGTTCACGAGCGGCGGGAGCCAGCCGGACTCGAGGTCCAGACCCACGTCCACGAGCAGGTTGGCCCGCCGCAGCTTCACCGCCAGGTTAGGGTTGGCGTCCACGAAGTGCGGGTCCTGGATGCCGCGGGAGAGGCTCTCCACCGACACCCGGTCGCCGCCCACCTCGCGAGCCAGCGAGGCCAGCCCCTCGGTGGTGGTGACGACGTTCAGCGCCGCCCGAGCCGGCAGCGGTCCCGCCAGGGCCAGTGTAAGCAGCAGTAGGGCGGGGGCTCGTCCCCCGCCGATGTCACCGAGAAGGCGACGTAGGGCGGGGGCTTGTCCCCCGCCGATGTCACCGCGGGCGCTACGCAGGGCGGGGGCTCGTCCCCCGCCGATGCCACCACGAAAGCCCGGTAGGGCGGGGGCTCGTCCCCCGCCGAGGATGCTGCTGTTGGCAACGTGGTGGGATGTCATGTTCTGTCGCCCAAGTCAGAATGGATGCGCCCCGTGAGCGCCGATGGAGAACTCGAGATGCAGCAGCACCTCCAGGCCGTTGCGGCCTCCAGGCAAGTAGTCCTCGGAGACCTGCAGGCGGATGCGCTGGAACTCGCTGGGAAGGAACCCGGCCAGCGCCGACCAGCGCCGCTCGCGGCCCCCGTCTACCGCCGGCGCGTCGTCGTAGCGTGCGCCGAGCTCCCAGAAGGGAGAGCTGCGCCACACCACCTGGGCATAGCCTCCCCCCTTCTCCTCTTCACCGGCGACCCCGAGGTCCTGGCCCATGATCTCACCCTGCAGCGTGACGTAGGCGCGGCCGGCCAGGGGGCGGATCTTGAGGAACAGGTCGGCGCCGGCGAGGTTCCTCGGGCCACTCTGACCGTTGAGCCTCCAGGCGCCCGAGAGCCCCGCCCCCAGCGTCGTCCCCTCCGCGAGGTCGAAGTACTGGATGAGGCGTGCCAGGCCGGTGGTCTGGGGCTCGCCGGCGAGGCCGGGAGCCACCTCCTGCCAGGCCGCGTGCAGCTCGGCGAACCAGGGGAGCGGCGAGAGCCAGGCCAGGTCGGCGCCGGCGCCGGAGAGCCCGTCCGGCCCGAGGATCCGTTGCATGCCCAGCGGCGCGTCCACGAAGTCCCACACGTGCGGATGCTGCTGGTTGAGGCGCCCGAAGGGGCTCTTGAGCTTGCCGGCCTTGACCTGCAAGCCCGCCGGCAGCGCCAGCGTGGTGAGGAAGGCCTCCTCCACCTCCGCCCCCTCGTTCCCGAAGGAGATGAAGACGTCGGCGCGGGCGTAGGGGTCCACCACCGCCTGGAACGCCACCTCCAGCTCCTGGAACAGGGGATACAGCGTGTCGCGGGGGCCGACGATGGACATGTCGCGGGGCGACTCGGTCTCGACGTCGCGCTGGTAGTAGACGGCCGCGAAGCGCCCGATGACCGAGATGTCGGGGAGCAACAGTACCCGCCCCAGGGCGCTGCCGCCCAGGGTCCCCTGCCCCGCCGCCTGGCCGGTGGTCCCCGCTTGCGTCGCGGCGCCCGCCCCCGGGGCGGCCGGAGGCGGCGCCTCCCCCGGCTTCACCCCGAGCTCGCGCGCGATCTGCTCCTCCAGCCTCCGGCGCTCCTCGGCGGTCTCGGGCGGCGGCGGCTGCGCCGCCGGATCCGCCGCGACGGCGACCGACAGGACGCCGGCCAGGAACATCCACATGGGCAAGTCTCCTCGGCGCCTCTCTGCGCCCGTGGTCCGCTTCGCTTCGGACGACGACCCTCGCCTAGGCGAGGGGAGGAGACTGACCTGGAACCGCGCCGAGCGGAGCCCCGAGCACCGGCGCCAGCCCAGGGGAGGCAGGCGTCTCGACCGCCACCGTCCTGGGCGGAACGAGGTCGGGTGTGGTGCTGCCGGCTTCCTCGCCCGTCCCGGCCACGCAGGCCTGGCAGGAGTGGCTCCCGTAGGGGCCGGCATGCGCGTGCGGCAGCGTAGCGCCGAGGGCGACCAGGACGGCGACTGCCAGTGCGAGCACCGCTCTCACGGTCACTGCCCTGTAGCGGCGCGCCCCCTGGGTGTCAAGGCACCCTGCGGGCTCTCCCGTGGCGCGCGTCACAGGTTCCGAGCTTCCCACTCGCTCATCCCAGGACGCCGAGGCGGCGTAACTCCTCGATCTCGCTCTGGCCGAAACCGGCCTCGGCGAGAACCTGCGCGCCGTCCGCGCCCAGCCTCGGCGCCGGCCGTGGCGACTGCTCCGCCCCGGCGAGCCGCACCGGAGTCCGCAGGCTCGCCATGAGCCGGCCTTCCCATGGCGTCTCCACCGAGAGGAACATGCCGCGGGCGACGAGCTGGGGATCGCGGGCCGGCTCGTCTCCCTCGAGCACCGGAGAGAGGCAGCAGTCGTGCGCCTCGCCCAGCCGGGTCCACTCGTCCCGGGTGCGGCTCGCGAAGAGGGCCTCGAGCTCGGCACGCGGCCCCCGCCCTCCGTCGTCGAACTGGCGGTCGGCGAGGTCGGGGCGCCCAGCCGCCTCGCAGAAGGCGCGGAAGAACTTGGGCTCCAGGGCGCCCAGGGCGACGAAGCGACCGTCCCGGGTCCGGTAGACGCCGTAGCAGGCCGCCCCGCCGTTCAGCATCTCCCCGGCCCGCCGGAGCGGCGTCCCCAGCGCCGCCGCGGCGCCGAGCTGGAGAGCCAGCATGGCCAGCGACCCGTCGGTCATCGATACGTCCACGTGCCCGCCCTCGCCGCTGGCGCTCCGCCGCACCAGCGCCGCCAGGATGCCGGCCACCGCCGGCCAGGAGCCGCCGGCGACGTCCGCCACCTGCACGCCCAGCGGCAGCGGGCGCTCCGGCGGGCCGTTCAGCGCCAGCACCCCGGCGGTGGCGCAGTAGTCGAGATCGTGCCCGGCGCGGTCGCGGTACGGCCCGTCCTGGCCGTAGCCGGAGATGGAGCAGAGGATGACGCCGGGATGCTCGGCGCGCAGCGCCTGGTACCCGATCCCGAGCCGGTCCATGACCCCGGGCCGGTACGACTCCACCACCACGTCGAAGCGGCGCGCCAGGCGCCGGAAGGCGGCCGCGCCCTCCGGGCGGCTCAGGTCGAGGCACAGCGAGCGCTTGTTGCGGTTCAGGGCGTGGAAGTAGCCGGACTGCTCCCCGGCCAGCGGCGGCATCCAGCGGAGGGAGTCGCCACCGTCGGGGTCCTCCACCTTCACCACGTCCGCACCCAGGTCGGCGAGGACCAGAGTGGCGTACGGCCCCGGCAGCAGGCGCGACAGGTCGAGGACGCGGACGCCGTCGAGGGGGAGGCGCCCCACGGCTCAGAGGATCTGCTGCAGCTTCATGGCGAGCCCCATGTCGCCCTGGATCTTGAGCTTGCCCGACATGAAGGCCATCTGGGCGTTCATCTTGCCGTTGACGATGGCCAGGAAGTCCTGGTCGGTGGCGGCCACGGTGCACTTGGGGGCCGGCGCCACGCCGGCGCTGATGGCGCCGCCGGGTTGGGTGCAGTCCACCTGCCACTGGCCGCCGCTCGGGCCGGAGATGTTGAACTGGTAGACGGCGTTGATCTTGGTGACGAGATCCGGCTTCGCCTTGAGCTTCTCCGGCATGTGCTTCTCGAACACGTCCTTCACGCTCTCTGCGGCCATCGCGCCTCCAGGAGATGTCTGCCCAGCCGAGCCGCCCGCGCAAGCGCGATTGACTCGGGAATCAACCGGGAAGCTAGTGACCTCGCCGCGGCGTGTCAAGGCGTACCGCCGAGCCACCCGAAGGGTGGCGAGGCTGCTTCTGGAGCCGGTGTGCACTCCGCGTCCAACTCGGCTGGAGAACCCTACGAGCCCGAGGCTTCCCAAGTGCCTCGCGGTCCCTTCGGGGCGGCTCGGCGGCGGGGGACGAGCCCCCGCCCTACTCGACGTAGAAGGCGTCCAGGATGGCCTTGTACTTCTGGGCGCAGAACTTCCGCTTCACCTTGAGCGTAGGCGTCAGCTCGCCGCTCTCGATGGAGAAGTCCCTGGGGAGGAGGGCGAACTTCTTGATGGCGGAGTAGCTCGCCTGCTTGGCGTTCAAGGCGTCCACGGTGCGGTGGATGCGCCCGACGACTCGCGGATCCTCGTGCAGCGCGGCCCCGGGCGGGACGCCGTTCTCGGCCGCCCACTTGCGGGCCGCCTCCTCGTTCAGGGTGATGAGGGCGGCGATGAACTTCCGCTGGTCGCCGTGCACCATCACCTGCGAGATGAGCGGGTCGGCCTTGAGCTCGTTCTCGAGGTTCTGCGGGGCCACGTACTTGCCGCCCGAGGTCTTGATGAGGTCCTTCTTGCGGTCGGTGATGCGCAGGTAGCCGTCGCGGTCGAGCTCGCCGATGTCCCCGGTGTAGAGCCAGCCGTCGCGGATCACCTCGGCGGTGGCGGCCGGGTTCCGGTAGTACTCCTTCATCACCCCTCCCCCGCGCACCAGCACCTCGCCGTCCTCGGCGATGGCGATCTCGGTGCCCGGGACGGGTGGCCCCACCGTGCCGATCTTGTTCTTCTCGAAGCGGTTCACGCAGGTACCGGCGCTGGTCTCAGTGAGCCCCCACCCCTCCAGGATGGTGAAGCCCAGCAGGTTGAAGAACCACCCGATCTTGGGAGAGAGCGGCGCCCCGCCCGAGACGAAGCCGCGCATCCGCCCGCCGAAGCGCTCGGACAGGGCCTGGGCCAGCTTGGGGAAGACGAGCTTCTTCCCGATGGTGAAGGCGAAGCTCGAGCGCTCCTGGCCGGCGACCTTGCCGTCGGCCCAGTCGTCGAAGCCCCGCATGGCGAGCGCGAAGAGCTTCCCCTTGAGGCCCGGGGTCTGCATTCCCTTGGCCACCACCGCGTTGTAGGCCTTCTCGAAGATTCGCGGCACCGAGGGCATGGTGGTGGGCCGGACCTCGCCGGCGTTGTCCACGATCTTCTCCAGCGACTCCACGAAGGCCGCCGCCGAGCCCAGCGAGAACCAGGAGGCCTGGATCACCTTGGCGAAGGAGTGCGCCATGGGCAGGAAGAACAGCACCGTGTCCTCCGGCTCCATGATCGTGATCTCGGCGATGGCCCGGGCCTCGTAGGTCCAGTTGCCGTGGGTGAGGACCACGCCCTTGGGGTTGCCGGTGGTGCCGGAGGTGTAGAGGATGCAGGCCGTGTCCTGCATCCCGATGCGGGCCACCCGCTCGGCGTGGGCCTGGGGGTGGGCCTCGCGCCAGGCGGCGCCCTCCCGCTCCAGCGACTCCAGGGTGCGCTCCTTCTCGCCGCGCGGGTCGCCGGTGAAGCGGATCACCCCCTTGAGGCCGGGGAGCCGGGGGAGCACCTCGCGGATCTTGGCGGCCTGGGCCTCCGAGTCGACGAAGATCCAGCTCGCCCCGGAGTGCTCCAGGATGTACTGGCACTCGTGGGCCGGGTTGGACTGGTAGATGGGGACGGTGATGGCCCCCGCGCCCATGACGCCCACGTCGGCCACGTTCCATTCGAGCTGCGTCTCGCCGAGGATGGAGATGCGGTCGCCGGGTTGCACCCCGAGCGCCGCCAGGCCGTCCGCCACGTCGCGGGCGCGACGGGCCATCTCCTTCCAGGAGACCTCCTGCCAGCGGCCGTCGCGCTTGTGCTTGACGGCGGGTCTCGTCCCCTGGCGGGCGGCCTGTCGCTCGAACAGCTCGACCAGGTTCCGGGCGCTGCGAAGGTCCGTCTCCATCGGCGTCTTCAGGGCGGCCTGGGCCATGTCCTCTCCTCCCATCGATCGGGCGTCACTTCGTCATGCCGGCCAGCAGCTCCCGGGCGCGGACCTGGTAGCGCCGCTCCTCCGGGGCATCGTAGGCACCCGGCACGACCGCCAGGGCCTTCTCCAGCTGGGTGCGGGCGTGCTTCGGGTGGTCCTCCTTCAGGTACAGCTCGGCCAGGTAGACCCTGGCGCGGACGTTTTTCGGATTCTTGCTCAGCGCCTTGTGCAGCCACCTCTCGGACTTCTCGCCGTCGTACTTGGGCCAGGGGAGCTCGAAGTAGTAGCGCCCCCAGGTGGTGTCGATGGCGCCGTCGTCGAAGTTCGGGTCGAGTTGCTCGGCGCGCTTCAGCCGATCGACGAACTTCCCCTCCATGCCCTTCATGAGGGCGGTGACCACGCCCATGGCGAGCGAGTGGTTCCCCACCCCGGCGGTGGCGTAGAACCAGCCCTCCACGCCCTTGGGGTTCGCCTCGGCCGCCTTGTCGCCGTAGTCCCAGCCCACCTTGCCGAGCCGGCTCTTCTCCTCGGCGCTCACCGCGAGGTCGTCGGCGGCCCAGTAGTACCAGCGGGAGATGCGCCACAGCACGCCGTAGTCCGCCGGGGCGCGCTGCTCGGCCAGGTCGAGCTTGCGCTTCATCTCCTCCATCTTCCCGTCGCCGTCGCGGTCGCGCCAGAGCGCGTCCACCTCGTCGAGCCGGGCCTCTAGCTCGGCGCCCGGCGACGGCGCCGCGGCCGCCTCGGTCGCGAGCGCGCCCGGCGGGGCGGCCGCAGCCGGCGCCGCCGTCTGGGGCGACTGCGCGATCGCCAGCGCCGGGAGCGCAGCACCCAAAAGGGTCGACCAGCGCCTTCGGGGCATGCTGCTCATTTGCGCCCGACCGAGGGCGGCCGGCAAGTGCAGTTTCGGGGCGCGGCGCAACTACCCGGCGCAGAGGATCTTCAGGTCGATCTGGTCGCCCGCCGAGAGGGTGCAGGCTCCGCCGAAGGTCAGGGTTGCCGACTTGGTGGGGGTGGCCGGCGCGTAGACGACGTCCGTGCTCCCGCCGGCCGTGCCCAGCGTGCAGGCGACCCGGCCGCCTCCCGGCTTCACCACCGCCACGGTGAGGAGCCGCCAGTCGGCCGGTTCCTGCGCCAGCGGCACCTCCTGCCCGATGAGGGTGGCGATGGCGATGAGCGTGTCGCGGAAGCTCGAGTTGCAGATGCTGTCGATGAGGCCGACGGCCCCGAAGGCCGAGACGAAGGCGGCGTAGCGGTCGGCCTTGTCGAAGGCGGTGCCGCAGACCTGGGGCAGGTGCGTCACCGGGTCCACGCCGGCGATGGCCGCCACCAGCACCGAGCGGACCTCCCCGTCGACGGGTGCCGCGAAGAAGTCCACGAAATCCTGGACCGGAACCAGCGGCCCCTTGGTGTTGTGGCAGGCGTCGTTGTCGGCGGCGGGCCCGGTGCAGTCGTCCTCGTCGCTGACCACGATCACCACCAGCCTGGCCCCCGGCCGGAGGAACCCGGCGTTCGTGCCGTCGGCGACGCGATCGGAGAGCGCCAGGCGGGCGGCCTCGAGCCCCTCCTCCTTGCCGCTCCCGCAGATGCCCACCTTGACGTTGGTCTGGAAGTCCTGGACCAGCGTCGGGGAGCCGGACACCAGGACCTTGGGCCGGTTGTCGACGAAGACACCGTCGGTCGGGTAGGTGGCGATGCTGGCCGGGTCCACCGCCACCAGGGCGCCCTGGGGGTACGGCCTGCCGATGTTGGGGCAGGGGCGAGCCGGGCTCGAGCCGGGCACATTCGCCGCGGGGAAGACGATGGTGCCGTCGAAGTTCTCCACCGAGGTGGTGGTGATGCCGATGTGGTAGTCGTTTGCGACCGGGAGCGCCGCCAGCTGCGCGATGAAGGCGTCGAAGTTGGCGGCGAGGTTCTGCTGCTCCTCTTGCATCGACCCCGAGTCGTCCACCACGAAGAGGATGTCGGTCTTGGCCGAGGCGATCCCCACCGTCTGGCAATTGGTGACCGCGGCGGCGGGCACGTCGTCGCAGCCGCCGCAGGCGGCCAGGGCCAGGAGGACGGCAGGGCCGAGGAGGCGTCTCATGCTCTCACCCCTAGGGGGTCTTGCAGACGCAGGTGCCCGTCCCGCCGGTGGGGCCATAGCACCACCAGCCGTTCGGGTCGCTCGGCCCGCCGTCGGCGGTCGGGAAGGCCTGGGCGCAGGAGAGAGACCCGCAGCACTGGCCCGCCACCGCGTCGCAGACGCCGTCGCCGACGCCCGCGTGGTTGCAGGCCGCGCCGACGTTGCTGGCGTTGCAGCTGGCGTTGGCGACGCAGGCATCTGGGCTGGCGCTGGTGCAGCCGCCGGGCGGGAGCTGGCCAAGGTACTCGGCGGAGTACGTCTCGCCGGGGTTGGCCTCGCAGTCGCCGCTCGTGTGGTCGATGAAGATGCACGTGGTGGCGCTGGTCGAAACCGGAGGCGGCGTGACGCTGCTCGAGCAGTCGTAGAACCACCAGCCGAAGGTGTGGGTGTCGGCCTCGGCCTGCGTGGCGGCCCGCGTGCAGATGCGGCGGGTGGCGCCGGTGGCGGTGGTGGCGATGCGCACCAGGGTGATGTCCGCGGCCGCGGGCACGCTGTCCAGCTCGAGACCCTGGGGCGGAACCACCAGGCCGGCGAGCGCGACGAGGGTGGCGCCGAACGGCGCGCATACCGAGCCCTCGACTGGCTCGTCGCCGGCCTGGTCGAGGCCGTCGGCGACGCCGAAGAGCCGGCGCGCCGGCGAGTAGCCGACGAGGCCACCGCCTCCGTCGCAGGTGTTGGGCGTGCAGGTCCCGAAGCTGCACGGCACCGGGGTCGCCGAGGCCACGAAGCCCGCCCCGAAGGGATGCCCCAGGCCGGTGAAGAACGCCGTGTAGTCCGCGAGCGGGAACTGGACCCCCAGGCCGAACGGATTCTGGTCGGCGACGCAAGTGTCGCCGCCGGGACCGCCGGAGAGCACGATGGCCGTGGCCGGGTTGGCGGGGTTGGAGCAGTCGTCCTCGTCCGCCACGAAGGCCACCACCACCTTGGAGACGGAGTGCGGCCACTCGCCCGGAGCCACGCCCGGCTGCTGGCCGGCGAACGCCTTCTGCAGCGCGAGGCGCGCCGCCTCGAGGTGCTGCTCCTCGCCAGATCCGCAGCTCCCCACCTGGATGTTCTGCTGGAACTGGGCGATGAGCGCGTTGAGGGTGGTGGTCTTGTCGTCGCAGCAGACGGCGGCGGGCGCGGTCCCCCCGTAGCACATCTTGCTCGTTCCGCAAGCCGTGTTGGGCGTGCAGGCCGGCGACGGCACCGAGCAGTTCGTGAACAGGTTGGCGAAGTGCAGGACCTTGGGGTTCGATCCCGCGGCCACGAAGTTCCCCGCCGGGTAGGCGGCGCCGGCCGAGGCGACCCCGGTGGTGCAGCCGCTGACGAGCGGGCTCTCGTAGGTGGTGGCGAAGTGCCCGCACTGCAGCGTGTGGGCCGCGGCGCCCTGGTCGCAGACCGACGGCGTCACGCAGCAGTAGGTGCCGCTGGTGGCCCCGGCGATGCAGGTCCCGGACGCGGCGCCGGACGTGCAAGCGTTTCCGACCGTGCACGCCTGCGCCACGCAGCACCGCTCGCCCTGGGTCGTGGTCTGGCAGGTCCCGAAGGTGTAGTTGCGGAAGATGGAGGAGGTGGTGACGGCGATGTGGTAGTCGAAGGCGTTCTGGCCATGTGCCACGCGGTCGACGCTGAACCGGGTCAGCTCGTTGATGAAGACGTTGAAGTTGTTGGCCAGGGCCTGCTGCTTGGGGTCCATCGAGCCGGAGTCGTCCACCACGAACAGGATGTCGGCGTCGGAGATGCCCGCCAGGGGAACCTGCTTCGACCCGGGCTGGATGATGCAGGAGCCGACCGGGTTGAAGTTGTAGTCCTGGCAGCCCCAGACGCCGAGGACTACGGCAGCGGACAGCGCGGCAAGGAAGAGCAGTCGACGCGGCATGCGGCCCTCCGGATCGTTCGAATACTAACCCCGTCCCGCGCTGCGAGGAAACGAACGGCTCTCCGCCCTGGTGCGCCTGCGGAGGGCGCGCGCCCACACCCGCGCACACGCCGGGTTCATTTGGCCGTGGCCGCCCCGGCTACTCCCACTCGATGGTGGCGGGCGGCTTCGAGGAGACGTCGTAGACCACGCGGTTGATGCCACGGACCTCGTTGATGATGCGCGAGGCAATGCGCGCCAGGAGGTCGTGCGGCAAGCGGGCCCAGTCTGCGGTCATGCCATCGGTGGAGACCACGGCGCGGACGGCGCAGGTGCTCTCGTAGGTGCGTTCGTCCCCCATCACCCCCACGCTCTGCACCGGGAGGAGCACGGCGAAGGCCTGCCACAGCTGCTCGTAGAGCCCGGCCTCCCGGATCTCGTGCTGCACGATGGCGTCGGCCTTGCGGAGCAGCGCCAGGCGCTCCTCGGTGACGTCCCCCAGGATGCGGATGGCCAGCCCCGGCCCGGGGAAGGGCTGGCGCTGCACCGCCTGGCGCGGCAGGCCCAGCTCGAGCCCGAGCCGCCGGACCTCGTCCTTGAAGAGCTCGCGCAGGGGCTCCACCAGCGCCAGCTTCATCACCTCCGGCAGGCCCCCCACGTTGTGGTGGCTCTTGATGGTGGCCGAGGGCCCCTTGAAAGAGACCGACTCGATGACGTCCGGGTAGAGCGTCCCCTGCACCAGGTAGCCGGCCCGCTCCCCCTCCCGCGCCAGCCGCTCCACCTCCTCCTCGAAGACCGCGATGAACTCGCGCCCGATGAGCTTGCGCTTCTGCTCCGGGTCGGCGACGCCGGCCAGCTTCCCGAGGAAGCGGGCCCGGGCGTCCACCGTCACTAGCGGCAGGTGGAACATCCGCCCGAAGACCTCCTCCACCTGCTCGCGCTCGCCGGCGCGCAGCACCCCGTTGTCCACGAAGATGCAGCGCAGCCGGTTCCCGATGGCCCGGTGCACCAGGAGCGCCGCCACCGCCGAGTCCACCCCACCCGAGAGGGCGCAGATGGCGTGGCCGTCCCTCACCTGGGCCCGGATCTGCTCCACCGCCACCTCGGCGTAGGCCCGCATCGACCAGGAGCCGGTGCAGCCGCAGGCTCCGAAGGCGAAGTTCTTGAGGATGTCCTTTCCGCGCGGGGTGTGGACCACCTCGGGGTGGAACTGCACGCCGAAGAAGCGGCGGCGGCGATCCTCCACCGCCGCGTAGGGGGAGGAGGGCGTGGCGGCGATGGGCTCGAAGCCGGGCGGCAGCGCCTCCACCCGGTCGCTGTGGCTCATCCACACGTCGAGCTTCCCGGGCAGCCCCTCGAAGAGCCTCGAGCCGCCGCGGGTCTCGATGGCGGCCGGGCCGTACTCGCGGTGGGCGGCCTTGTCCACCCGGCCCCCCAGCTCGTGGGCGAAGAGCTGCAGGCCGTAGCAGATGCCGAGCACCGGCACCTCGAGCTCGAAGACCTCCCGGTCGGCCCGCGGGCTGC
Organism: Anaeromyxobacteraceae bacterium; assembly: GCA_035762305.1. Taxonomy (GTDB): domain Bacteria; phylum Myxococcota; class Myxococcia; order Myxococcales; family Anaeromyxobacteraceae; genus DASTPH01. Next base: position 32,352 of record DASTPH010000126.1, on the reverse strand, counting down.
CCTCGGCGAGGACGCTGGCCGGGCCGCCGGAGAGCACCACCCCTCTCGGCGCGAAGGCCCGCATGGCCGGGGCCGGCATGGTGCAGGGGTGGATCTCGCAGTAGACCCCCAGCTCGCGCAGCCGCCGGGCGATGAGCTGAGTGTACTGCGACCCGAAGTCCAGGATCAGGATCTTCTCGCCGTGGATGTCCACCGCAGCTCCCTCGAAGACGCGACCTCCCGCCCCCGGCGCCGCGGGAGCGGGAGCGACCTCGACCGCGCGCCGGCGCGCTACTCCACCCGGTAGTTGGGCGCCTCCTGCACGATGATCACGTCGTGGACGTGGCTCTCCTTGAGGCCGGCGGCGGTGATCCTGATGAAGCGCGCCTTCTGGCGCAGGTCCGGGATGGAGGCGGCGCCGAGGTAGCCCATGCCGCTCTTCAGGCCCCCCACCAGCTGGAAGACGTTCATGGCCACCGTGCCCTTGTAGGGCACCCGGCCCTCGATGCCCTCCGGCACCAGCTTCTCGGCGTCGGCGACCTCGCCCTGGAAGTAGCGGTCCTTCGAGCCCTCCTTCATGGCGCCGATGGACCCCATGCCGCGGTAGGACTTGTAGCTACGCCCCTGGTAGAGCACCACGTCCCCGGGCGACTCCTCGCAGCCCGCCAGGAGCGAGCCGATCATGACGCTGCCGGCCCCGGCGGCCAGCGCCTTGACCACGTCGCCCGAGTACTTGACCCCGCCGTCGGAGATGATGGGGATGCCGTGCCTCTCGGCGGCGCGGGCGCACTCGTCCACGGCGGTGATCTGGGGCACGCCCACCCCGGCCACCACCCGGGTGGTGCAGATGGAGCCCGGCCCGACGCCGACCTTGACGCCGTCGGCGCCGGCGCGGGCCAGCGCCTCGGCCGCTTCGCCGGTGGCGACGTTGCCGGCCACCAGCTCCACGTTCTTGAAGGTGGCCTTGGTGGAGCGGACCGCGTCGGCCACGCCGCGGGAGTGCCCGTGGGCGGTGTCGAGGGCCACCACGTCGACGCCCGCCTTGAGCAGGGCGGCCACCCGGGGCTCGCGATCGGGGCCCACGCCCACCGCGGCCCCGCACAGCAGGCGACCCAGCCGGTCCTTGGCGGCGTGGGGGTGCTTCTGGATCTTCTCGATGTCCTTGATGGTGATGAGGCCGCGCAGCTCGAACTGCTCGCTCACCACCGGCAGCTTCTCGATGCGGTGGCGGTGAAGCAGCTCCTTGGCCGCCTCGATGGTGACCCCTTCGCGCGCGGTGACGAGCTCCTTGGTCATCACCTGCTCCACCCGCTGCTCCAGGTTCTTCTCGAAGCGAAGGTCGCGGTTGGTGAGGATGCCAACCAGGCGTCCCTTGCGGGTCACCGGAATGCCGGAGATCCCGTGCTCCCGCATGAGCGCCACCGCCGCGGCCAGCGGGGCCTCCGGCTCGATGGTCACCGGGTCGCTCACCACCGCCGACTCGTACTTCTTCACCCGGGTGACCTCGGCGGCCTGCCGCTCGATGGGCATGTTCTTGTGGATGAAGCCAAGCCCGCCCTCCGCCGCCATGGCGATGGCCATGCGCGCCTCGGTGACCGTGTCCATGGCCGCCGAGACGATGGGGATGTTGAGCTGGATGTTGCGGGTGAGGCGCGTGCGCGTCTCCGCCGACCTGGGCAGCACGTCGCTCTCGGCGGGGACCAGGAGGACGTCGTCGAAGGTGAGCGCTTCGCTCAGTTCGTCGCGGTTGAGCATGGGGACTTGTAGCCGTCTCGACCGGGGCGGTCAAGGCGCGTGGATCCCCAGCGCCGGCGGGCGCTTGGCTCTCACTCGCGGGGTGGCCGTTCGGCCTCGGAGCTGGCCGTTCGGGCCCACGTTCCGCGGGCGCGGACGGCCCAGTGGGCGGCGGGCACCTACACCGCCGCACCCCAGGCCCGCGGGACGCGCCGGGGCGTCCCTTCGCCTTGCCCCCCTGGCTTCGCTCCCAGGATAATGGCTCCGTGCCAGACGAGAAACCGCCCAGGGATCAGCGGACGCAGGTCGGGCTCATGGTCCGGCTCTCCTACGCCTCGGTCGACGAGTTCGTCGAGCGGTACGCCACCAACGTCTCCCGCGGCGGCATGTTCATCCGCACCCGCGATCCCAAGCCGGTGGGGACCGTGCTGAACCTGGAATTGCGGCTCGCCGGCGGCGAGACGGTGGTGCGCGCCCGGGGGGTGGTGCGCTGGATCGCCGACCAGGACCGCACCGCGCGCCCCCCCACCGCCTCCGGCATGGGGGTGCAGTTTTTGGCCCTCGACGAGGCGTCCAAGCAGGTCGTGGATCGCATCGTGACGCTCCGCGAGCAGCGCGGCCTCGCGCCGGGGCTGGTGGCCCCGGCGCCGGTGGCCGACCGGCCCGCCCACACCCCGGCGCCGACCCGGGCCCCGGCGCCGGAGATCCCGCTGCCGCCGCAGACCCCGGCTCCGCAGCCGCCGGCCGCCGCAGCCACGCCCGCCGCGACGCCGCCGCCCCTCCCCGGTGCGGCGCTGCCGCCGCTTCCCGGCAAGGGCAAGGTCGGCGCCGAGCCCGAGGCGCCTCGCCCCGCCCAGGCCGACCTGGGCGCCCCCCACCGGGTCGAGCAGGTGAGCGCCGCTCCGGTGAAGGTGGACATCGGCCTCCCGGACGCTCCGCTGCCGGTGGCGAAGCCCTCCAAGACCGTCATCGGCATCGACCTCGGAACCACCAACTCCTGCGCCGCCGTGGTGCGCGGGGGGAAGCCCTACGTGGTCCCGTCGCGAGAGGGTTACAACACCGTGCCCTCGGTGGTGGCGCTGAACGCGCGCTACAAGGTCGTGGTCGGCCACAACGCCAGGGGACAGCTCCTCACCAATCCCCAGAACACCGTTCACGGCGCCAAGCGCCTGGTGGGCCGCTCCTTCGAGTCGCCGGTGGTGCAGGACATCAAGAACAAGTTCGCATACGAGATCGTGGGCGGCCCGGAGGGCCTCTCGGCGGTCCGGCTCGGCCCGGCCACGCTGACCCTGGAGCAGGTCTCGGCGCTCATCCTCCGCGAGGTGAAGGAGGTGGCCCAGAACCACCTCGGCGAGGAGGTGAACCGCGCCGTGGTCACCGTCCCCGCCTACTACAACGAGCGGCAGCGCGCCGCCGTGCGCCAGGCCGGGGCCCTGGCCGGCCTGCAGGTGGAGCGCATCCTCAACGAGCCCACCGCCGCGGCGCTGGCCTACGCCTACGGCCGCAATCTAAGACAGCGGGTGATGGTCTACGACCTGGGCGGCGGCACCTTCGACGCCTCGGTGCTGGAGCTCCAGGACAACATCTACGAGGTGGTCTCGACCGGTGGCGACACCTTCCTCGGCGGCGTCGACTTCGACGCCCGCATCGTCGAGCGGTTGCTGCGCGCCTGGCAGGAGAAGACCGGGCGCCCCTTCGAGGGCGACCGGGTGGCCATGTCGCGCCTGGTGGACGCCGCCGAGCGGGCCAAGTGCGCCCTCTCCGAGCGCGCCGAGTTCGAGCTGCAGCTCCCTTTCCTGGCCGCGGTGGAGGGAGAGCCCGTTTCGCTCGAGACGCACCTCACCCGCGACGAGATCGTGGCGCTGGTGGAGCCCCTCGTCGACCGCACCGTGGAGGTCTGCCGCGAGGTGCTGGCCGCCAGGAACCTCGAGGCCAAGGACATCGACGAGGTGCTCTTGGTCGGCGGCCAGTCGCGCATGCCGCTGGTCCGCCAGAAAGTGGAGGCCTTCTTCGGGAAGCCTCCCTCCAAGGCGGTTCACCCGGACGAGGCGGTGGCCATCGGCGCGGCCCTCCTGGCGCACTCGCTGGGGAACGCCGAGGGCCTGGTGCTCATCGACGTCCTCCCCATGGGCATCGGGATCGGGCTGCCCGGCGGCCGGATCAAGACCATCGTCGAGCGCAACACCGCGCTGCCGGTGCGCAAGCAATACGGGCTGGCCACCACTCGCGACGGCCAGACCGAGTTCGAGCTGGTGGTCTTCCAGGGCGACCACGCCGAGGCCGCCAGGTGCGAGTACTTGGGCACGCTGAAGCTGGCCGGCCTGCCGGCCGGCCCGCGCGGGATGGTGAAGCTGGCGGTGACCTTCGACATCGGCGCCGAGTCGTTGCTCACCGTGACCGCGCGAGAGCTGAACAGCGGCCGCCAGGTCCAGGCGGTGATGTCCACCCGGGACAGCCCGGAGGCGGTGCGGAAGAAGCTGGCGTCGCAGGGCGACCGCCAGGCCGCCGCGGCCCGGGCTTCACCAGCCGCGAAGGGCGGCCAGAAGGGGCTCTTCCAGCGAATCCTCGGACGGTAGGGCGCTCGCCCCCCGCCTCACAGCGCCCGCCGGTCTCCGGGATCCTCGGCGGCCCGGTCTCGCCTCCGGGCGCTGGTCTCGCTCGCGACCCCGGAGTGGCTGCCGCGCGGCGACGAGGAACGCGCGGCGGCTCGCAAACGTCGGTCGCGCAGCCTTAAGACCTCCTCGGCGCGTTGGCGCTCCACGACGGTTGCTCGCCGCCGGCCGCGGGCCTGGGGTCGCGCGTATCGGGACGGCCGCTGCTCGCTGCGAAGGCGCCCTCCGGCGAGACCGGGCCGCCGCGGACGTCGACGAGACTCGCGGGAATCGGTCACCGAGATCAGGGGGCGGCCCGCCGTTCCTCGGGCGGGTCGCCCGGCGCCGGCTCCGTCCCGGGCGCCGCCGGCGCGGCGGCCTGGCGCTCCGCCTGGGCAGCGCTCACGGCAGCCACCACCGCCGCGGCCCGGGCCTGCGCCCTCCGGCGCAGCAGGGCGCGGGTCACCAGCACCGCCACCGCCAGCAGCGCGCCGCCCAGGATGAAGTGCCCGAACCGGGTGGCCTCGCGCGCCGCACGATGGATGTCGTCGCCGAAGTAGAAGCCCAGGGCCACCCACAGCGGCGCGGAGACGAGGGCCGCCGCGCCGTCGAAGAGGATGAACTCCCAGAAGGGAAGGCGGGAGTGGCCCACCGTGAAGTAGGTGGGCGCCCGGAGCCCCGGCAGGAAGCGGGCCACCATCACCACCACGTTGCCGCGCTGCCGCAGCAGGCGTTCCACTCGCTCCAGCTTGCTCGGCGTCACCACCCGCCGGAAGGGCCAGACCTCGGCCACGCGCCGGCCGAAGCGACGCCCGGCCCAGTAGATCACCGAGTCGCCGGCGAGGATGCCGCCCAGTCCCACCAGGGCCATGGTGAGGAACCCCCGGTCGTGGAACATGGCCCCCAGGGTGGCCTGCTCCAGCGGGGAGGCGAGCCAGGCCAGGACCCCGCCCGTGACCAGGATGATGTCCTCCGGCATGGGGAGGCCGAAGCCGCACAGCAGGAGCACGCCGAAGACGAAGGCGTACCCGACCGCCAGCGACTGGCTCTGAAGGATCTCGACGAGGCGTTCCAGCATCGAAGCTCGAGTCCCGGGCGGCTCGAGGCCGCGCTCGAGGAGCGCGTCCCGTCATGGGACGGCGGCCGAGCGGTCCCGGGCGGCTCTACCCCTTCCCGGCCGCGGCCAGCGACCGCAGCGCGTCCCGGTTGTCGTTGGCCTGCTGCGCCAGGTCGGCCGCGATGGCCAGGGCCAGCTTCAGGCAGGCCTGGGGCTTCTGCGGCCCGAGCCGGTAGTAGTCGCGCTGGGCGATCTCCACCACCTCGCAGGCGGTGGCCGCCACCGCCGACACCAGCCGGACGCACTTGGCCAGGAGCCCCAGCGATCCCACGTGCTCCCCGGGGCCGAGCACCGCCAGCTCGCGCTCCTGCGCTCCGTCGCGGACGGTGAGGCGCACCTGGCCCGATTTCACGATGAAGATGGACTCGCCCACCATGTTCTCCACGAAGAGGGGGCTCCCCGCCGGCACGCTCTTCTCGGTGGCGATGGCCGCGAAGATCTTGAGCCCGGTCTCGGTGAACTCCTTGAAGAGCGAGCAGCGCTCCAGCGCCTGGATGAGGCTCATCGCGAAGGCCACCCCTCTCGCCGGTACTGCTCGGCGTACCCCGCGTAGCGCTCGGCCCTGGCCTTGATCGAGGCCACCTCCTCCGGCGTGAGCGGCCGTTTCACCCGGGCCGGCGACCCGAGCGCCAGGGTGCCGGGCGGCACCACCATGCCCGGCGGCACCAGCGACCCGGCTCCCACCATGGCCTCCTCGCCCACCACCGCCCCGTCCAGCACCACCGCCCCGATGCCCACCAGGCTGCGATCCTTGATGGTGCAGCCGTGCAGGGTGACGCGGTGCCCCAGGCAGACGTCGTCGCCGACGCTGGTGGGATGGATCCCGGCAGTGACGTGGATGACGCAGTGGTCCTGCACGTTGGTGCGGGCGCCGATGCGGATGGCGTTCACGTCCCCTCGCACCACCGAGCCGAACCAGACCGAGGAGCGCTCGCCGATCTCGACGTCTCCGACGATGGCGACGTCGCCGAGCAGCATCACCGACTCGTGGAGGCGCGGCGACTTGCCGCCGTAGGACTGGACCAGCGCCATTCGCGCGATGCTAATCCGCGCGCCCCCGGCGCCGCAAGAAGAGGAAGGCGGCCGCTCCCAGGCCCGTCCCGGCGGCGTCGGCGATCCAGTCGAAGGCGCTCGCGTCCCGGCCGGGCACCAGGGCCTGGTGCAGCTCGTCGCTCACGCCGTAAATCGCGCCGAGGAGGAGCGCCCAGAGGAAGGCCCGGGCCGGCGACCGGTCGCCCCCGGACAGAGCGCGCGCCAGCAGGGCCCCCAGCGCCGCGTACTCGCCGAGGTGGAGCGCCTTGTCGAAGCCGAGGAGCTCCTGCGGCAGCAGATCCTGGGGGCTCGACAGCGAGGAGAGCCCGAAGATCAGGGCAGCGTAGAGGATCGGCGGCGCACAGGCGCCGAGCCAGCGACGGCTCACCCCAGGAGCTCCCCGCCCAGGGAGCTCGAGCCGGCGCGAGTCACCCGGACCCGCACCAGGTCCCCGGACCGCGCCTCGCGCCCGCAGAGGTCCACGTGGACCAGGCGGTTCTCGGGGGTCCGACCCACTCCCTCGCCCGGCGAGCCGGGAGCCGGCCCCTCCAGCAGCACCTCCACCTCGCGCCCCAGCCACCCGGCCAGGCGCTCGGCCGAGATCTCCCGCTGCAGCGCTTGGAGCCGCTCCAGCCGCTCCACCGCCACCGCGCGGGGGACCAGGGCCCATTCGGGCGAGGTCCCCAGCCGCAGCGCCGCCCCGGTGTGAGGGCGGAGGCTGAAGACGAAGCTGAACGAGTTCTCGAAGCGGGCCCGCCGCAGCAGGGCCAGGGAGGCCTCGAAGTCCTCGTCGGACTCGCCGGGGAATCCCACGATGAAGTCGGTGGTGATGGCCAGGCCGGGCCGGGCGTCCTCGAGCCGGGCGTGGCGCTCCATGTACTCCGCGACCGTGTAGTCGCGGCGCATGCGCCGGAGCACCCGGTCCGAGCCGGACTGCACCGGGAGGTGGAAATGCGGCATCACCCGGGGCTCGTCGCGGAAGGCGTCCACCAGCTCGTCGGAGAGGTCGTGCGGGTGGCTGGTGGTGAAGCGGACCCGCTCGATGCCCGGCACCGCCGCCACCCGCCGCAGGAGCTCGGGGAAGCCGCAGCCGCCTCGGTAGCTGTTCACGTTCTGGCCGATGAGGGTCACCTCGCGCACGCCCACTCCGGCCAGGTCGGCGCACTCGGCCACCACCTCGGGGAAGGGCCGGGACACCTCCCGGCCGCGCGTCCGCGGCACGATGCAGAAGGAGCAGACGTTGTCGCACCCCTTCATGGCGGTGACGAAGGCGGTGGCGCGCCCGCGGGCCGACTCGGCGTCGGCGCGGGGGAAGACGTACTCCTCGGAGTCCATCCAGCCGGTCTCCGCGAAGCGCTCGCGACGGTCGGCCCGCGCCACCAGCTCGGGGAGCCGCCCCAGGTTGTCGGGGCCGAAGACGAAGTCCAGGTAGGGCACGCGCCTGAGGAGCCGGTCCTTCTCCTGCTGCGCCACGCAGCCCGCCACCGCCAGCAGGGCACCGCGCCGCGCCTTGTGCTCGCGGTAGCGCCCCAGCGCCGAGAGCAGCTTCTGCTCCGCCTTCTCCCGCACCGAGCAGGTGTTCACCAGGATGAGGTCCGCGTCCTCGGGGTGCGGCGTCCGCGCCCAGGCGTGGCGGGAGAGCAGCTCCACCATCCGCTCCGAGTCGGCCTCGTTCATCTGGCAGCCGAAGGTGTGGACGAACACCTTCCGCCGGGCCGCGTTCAGCGGCCCGGCCGGGGCGCCGCGGGGCTGCGTCCCCACGATGGAAGCCAAGTACGACATCGGCGGGCGAAACCTAGGCGCGCCCGGGCGGCGGCGTCAACCCCGCCGCGCCGGGGGGTGGGAAGCGACCGGGCCGTTGCTGCCGCGCCGGCGGTCTCCCAGAAGATTTCGCCTGGAGGCGCAGGCGTCTGATCCTCGCGGAAGCCGCCGCGACGCCATGCCCGCCGACCGCGCGGACCTCCAGCCACGACTCGCCGCGGCCACGCCCAAGGGACCAGTGACCGGGACGGGTGCGGCTTCAGGTCCGGGGCACCAGCGCCTCGGCCACCTCCTCCAGATCGGCGAGCCGGGTCACCACCGCCACCCGCTCGGCGCAGGCGGCGTAGAGGGGCATCTCGCTGTCGCCGGAGCCCCAGGCCCAGCGCTCCTCGGGGCAGATCCACACCACCCGCCGGGCCTTGCGGGAGAGCTCCTTCAGCACCCAGGCCTCCGGGGGGTGGTAGTTGGTGCGACCGTCTCCGATGACGATGACGGTGGTGCGGCGGGTGACCGATCCGGCGAAATCGCGGTGGAAGACGCGCAGGGCCCGGCCGTAGTTGGAGTTTCCGGCCAGGCTCACCACCTTCCCGGCGGTGGCCAGGTCGGCGGCCCTCGACACGTCCCGTTCGGCGCGGAAGGCCTCGGTGACCTCGCCCAGGTCCGAGACGAAGACGAAGCTGCGCACCCGCGTGAAGAGCGACTGCAGCGTGTAGAGGAAGAGGAGCATCATCCGCGACACGTGCCGCACCGAGTCGGAGACGTCGCACAGCACCACCACGTCGGGGCGCTCCGGGCGACGGTGGCGGAAGGCGAGCCGCGCCGGGACCCCTCCCAGGCCCAGGTTGCGCCGCAGGGTCCGCCGCACCGAGAGCGTCCCCCGCCTGCGGGATCGCTCGCGTTTCACGAGGCGGGACTTGAGGCGCTCGGCGAGCCGCCGCACCGCGGTCTCGGTGCGGGCGATCTCCTCCGGGGTGAGCGAGGCCAGGCTGCGGGTGGCGAAGGACTCGTGGCGCCGGACCGCCCGCGAGCGCTGCTCCAGCTCGGCCCAGCGGCGCGCTGCCTCCTCCACCGCCCGGAGCGTGAGGGCCAGCCGCTCGGAGACCAGCTCCAGCGCCGCCGGGTCGAGCCCGCGCTCGGCCAGGGCCCGCTCGAGCGCCGCCAGCTCCGCCCCGAGCCCCCCGCCTCCGCCGGCCGCCAGCAGGCGGCGCCCGTAGAAGCCGAGCTGGGTCGGGCCCTGCAGGGCCGAGAAGTCGATCTCCAGGGCCGCAGCGCGCAAGAGGCGTCCCACCTCGGCGGCGTCGCCGGCGAGCGCCGCCCGGGCCAGCGGCGAGAGTTGCCCCGCCAGCTCCCGCAGCGCTGCCGCCAGGTCGTCGCCTGAGAGAAGGCCCGCCTCCTCGAGCGCCCCGGCCAGGCTCCGCTCCAGCCCGCCGAGGACCCGCCCCAGGCCGGAGAAGTAGAGGTCGAAGACCCGGTCGAAGATGACCACGTCGGCCGCGCGCTTGGCCATGGTGGAGCGCAGCGCGCTCCGGAAGGCCTCGCGCTCGGAGAGGCCGACCAGGGCCGCCGCCCGGGCCGCGTCGGCCACCTCGGCGGGCGAGACCCGCACGCCGTTCTGGCGCAGCACCCGGGCGAACTCGACGAGGCGGGCTTCCACGCCTTGATTCTAACGGAGCCGCCTCTGGAGGGCCCTAGGCGCAGGTTCACGGTCCGCCATAGGTCGCCGGGCTGCTGCGGCCTCCAGCGGCCCGCCGAGTGGCGCTGGCAGCGGTGTGCGTGACCGCCGGCGCGTCGACGTCTCATCCGGTGGCTTCTACCTCCCGGACCACCGAAGTGCCTGGTCGATGACGGACGGCGCCGCTTGCCTCCCGCCCCGCTCCGCGGCTATCCAACTCCCAGTGACCCTGCTCTCCCTCGACCGCGTCGACGTCCGCCTGTGGGGTGCCACCCTCCTCGAGGACGTCTCCTTCGCGCTCCGCGAGGGTGAGAGCTGGGCGCTCCTGGGCGGCAACGGCGCCGGGAAGACCACCTTCCTGAGGCTCCTGCGCGGCGAGGTGTGGCCCCACCCCTCGAGCCGGGGCCGGCGCCTCTACCACTTCCCGGACCCCGAGCCCTCGGAGAGCCCCATCGGCGCGCGAGAGCGCATCGCTCTGGTCTCGGCCGAGGCCCAGGACGCCTACGTGCGGTGCGACTGGGACCTGGCGGTGGAGGACGTGGTGCGGACCGGGTTCGGCGGCGGGGTGTGGCTCACCGAGCCGCTCGCGCCGGGGGACGAGCACCGGGTGGACGAGGTGCTGGAGCTGCTCGGCATCGCCCGGCTGCGACGGGAGCGCATCCTCGAGGTCTCGACGGGCGAGGCGCGGAGGGCGCTCCTGGCGCGGGCGCTGGCGCCTCGCCCTCGGGTGCTGCTGCTCGACGAGTTCTGCAACGGCCTCGACGCCACCTCGCGAGCCGCCGTGTTGGAGGTGGTTTCCCGGATCGCCCGCGGCGGGACGCCGGTGGTCTTCGCCACGCACCGGCCCGAGGAGATCGTCCCCGAAGTGCGCCAGGCCGCGGTGCTCGAGCGCGGCCGGCTCATCGACCAGGGGCTGCGGGAGGAGGTCCTGGCCCGGTGGAGGCCCTCTCCCGCTGGGAGAGGGCACTCGGGCTCCGCGGAGGTGGCGGAGGGTGAGGGCGCCCGCCGAACGGCGACGCCAACGGCGTCCGCCACCCTCTTCTCGATCTCCCGCGCCGACGTCCTCGTCGAGGGTCACCTCGCCCTGCGCGGCCTCGAATGGACCATGCGCCGGGACGAGAGCTGGGCGGTAATGGGCCCCAACGGCGCCGGCAAGACCACCTTCCTCAGGCTCCTCGCCGCCGAGGCGCATCCGACCCCCGGCGGGCGGATCGCGCGCCTGGACCTGGGGGAGTCCCCCGGCGTGTTCGAGGTCAGGGCGCGGGTGGGCCTGGTGGCGCCGCGCCTCCAGGCGGAGCATCGGCTCGACGCCACCGGCGAGGAGGTGGTCCTCTCCGGGTTCTTCGGCTCGATCGGGCTCGGAGGGGCGCCCACCCCGGCCCAGCGCGCCGCCGCGGTCCGGTGGATGGACCGCCTCGGCCTCGCCCACCTCGCGGCGCGGAACGTGCACGGGGTGTCCTATGGCGAGCTCCGCCGGCTGCTCCTGGCTCGCGCCCTGGTCCACGACCCCGAGGTGCTGCTCCTCGACGAGCCCTGGAATGGCCTCGACCCCACCGCGCGCGCCGCGATGATGGCCCTGGTGCAGTCGCTGGCGGAGTCGGGGACGCGGCTGGTGCTGGTCACCCACCACGAGTACGAGATCGTACCAGCGGTGAACCGCCTCCTGGTGCTCCGGGAGGGCTGGGTCGCCTACGCCGGGCCCTGGCCGCGCCGGTAATGGCGCACCCCACTGCCGGCGCAGGCAGTGATCGTCCGCCAAAGGGGTCGATCCGGGTGGGTCGCGCCATGAGGCGCGCGCCTCCCGCCGGCGCTATCCTCCCCGGCCATGGCCGCCGCGGTCCTGCTGGTCTTCCTCTTCTTCTTCCTCCTCCACTACGCCGTGGAGACCGCCCTCCTGGTGGTGAACCTGCGCCACGTGTCCCGGGTGGGCGGCGAGGTGCCGCCGCCGCTGGCCGGCCGGGTGACCGAGGAGACTGCCCGCAAGAGCCGCGACTACACACTGGCCAAGGGGCGCTTCGCCCTCCTCTCCGGCGCCCTGGGCTCGCTCTTCACGCTGGCGGTGCTGCTCTCGGGCACCCTCCCCTGGCTCGACGGGCGCCTGGCCGCCCAGGGCCTCCAGGGCGGCCACCGCTTCGTCGCCTTCCTGGGCGCGCTCACGGCGGCCTACGGCCTCTTCGGGCTCCCCTTCTCGCTGTGGGGGACCTTCGTCCTCGAGGAGCGCTTCGGCTTCAACCGCACCACCTGGAAGGTGTGGCTCGCCGATCGCGTCAAGGGACTTCTCCTCTCCCTGGCCCTGGGGGTCCCGCTGGCCTACGCCACCCACGCCTTCATGGAGAGCACCGGCCGCCTCTGGTGGCTGTGGCTCTTCGGCTTCCTCACCGCGGTGCAGGTGGTGATGCTGTGGCTCTACCCGTCCCTCATCGCCCCGCTCTTCAACAAGTTCGCGCCGCTCGCCGAGGGCGAGCTGCGAGCCCGGCTCGAGGCCATGGCCCGCCAGGCCGGCTTTCGCAACCGGGGCCTGTTCGTCATGGACGCCTCGCGGCGGTCGTCCCACTCCAACGCCGTGTTCATGGGGCTCTGGCGCCCCCGCATCGTCCTCTTCGACACGCTGGTGGAGCGCATGACGGTGGACGAGGCGGCGGCGGTGCTGGCCCACGAGGTGGGGCACTTCAAGGAGCGCCACGTCCAGAAGCGGCTGGCGCTGGGGCTCGGGACCTCCCTGGTGGGGCTGTGGGTGATCTCGCTCCTGGCCTCGTGGCCGCCGCTGTTCCAGGCCTTCGGCTTCGACGCTCCCTCCTGGCACGCCGCCCTGGCGCTCTTCGCCCTGTGCGGCGGGGCCTTCACCTTCTTCCTGGCGCCGCTCGGCTCCTGGCTCTCGCGCCGCCACGAGTACCAGGCCGACCGCTTCTCGGTGCGGCTCAGCCGCGTCCCCGGGGCGCTCGGCTCGGCGCTGGTGAAGCTGAACGGGGAGAACCTGGCGAACCTGCACCCGCACCCCTGGTATAGCCGCTGGCACTACACCCACCCCACCCTGCTGGAGCGCCTGCGGGCCATCGAGGCCGCGGCGCGCGCCTGAGGGAAGCCGAGCGCCAGCCGGCCTGGCCGAAGGCGCCGGCGCTCACGTGCGGACCGACCGGGCGAGCCACTCGCGGATGGGCGCTGCCATGTCGCGGCCGGATCGGAGCTCGCCATCGGCCCGGTAGTAGGCGGCGGCGGCGCGGAGCGCCTCCATCCGTTGCACGAGCTCCCGGAGCGCCGGGAGGTCGGGCGCGCAGTGCAGCGGCGACCCCGTCACCCGACCGAGCGAGCGCGCGCGCTCGAGTCTCCGGTGGCAGCGGCACGGGTTCTCCTCCCGCGCAATGCCGCACCACCGCTGGAGCGTTCCCGCGATTCGGCTCCTGGCTCGCGAGAGCCGCTTGCGGTAGGCCGCGGGCCGGATCCCGAGCACGGCGGCGGCTTGTTCGCCGTCGAGCTCCAGGATGTCCCCGAGCACGTAGGCGGCGCGGTGATCGGCGTCCAGGGTCGAGAGCATGGCGATCCCGCACCCGATCTTCACCTCCGCGAGCGCCGAGGCATCCTCGGGGCGCTCCGGCGCGTCTTCGTCGAGCCCGTCCAGGAGGTCGGCCCCGAAGGCTTCGTCCGAGAGCACCGGCAGCCGGGAGCGCCGGGCGCGGGCGTCGAGGCAGGCGTTCAGCGCGATCCGCCAGGCCCAGGTGGAGAAGCTGGCGCGCCCGTCGTACTGGCCAAGGTGCGTGAGCACGCGGAGCAGCGCCTCCTGCACCGCGTCCTCGGCGTCCCCCGCATCGAGGATCATCCGACGTGCGAGGTTGAAGAACGGCCCCTGGAGCGCACGCGCCAGCTCGTGGAGCGCCGCCCCGTCGCCGGCGAGCCCCCGCTCGATCACCGCGTCGTCGATCCGGATGGGCCGCATGGCGTTCAGGTCGGGCAGTCCACCTCGAGAAGCGCCTTCAGGACCGCCAGCTCGTGGGCCACCGCCGCCGCGCTGCGCGCGAAGGCGTCGGCCGGCATCCCCGGAGGCTGCACCTGCGTGAAGACGTACTCGGCGCCCGCGCCGCGCGCCAGCACGCGAGACCAGGCGGTGATCTCGACGCCGGGCTCGGGCGTCATCACGAAGTCGACGATGCCGCTCGCCGGATCGGCGCGGACTCGGACCGGGACCTCGCCGCCGCTGGTGACCACCAGCCAGCGATCGCCGTCCCGCCGCACGGCCTTCGCGAACCCCACGGCCCACCTGGGGAGCTGAGCAGGGTCGGCGACGAAGCCGAAGACCTTTCCGGGCTCGGCTTCGATGGAGATGGTCTTGGTATCGGCGCGCATCGATCTCCTCCTGGTTGGCACTCCCTCCAGGAGGTTTGGACTCCGCGCGAGCCGAAGGCGTGACTCGCGTCGGGAATCGCCGTGATTCCAGCCGCCTGCGCGGAGGTTCGGCGACGTCAGGGGCGCTCGAGCAGTGCCACCGCCTCGACGTGGTGCGTCTGTGGAAACATGTCCACCGGCTGCACCGCCGCCACCCGGTAGCCGGCCTCGACGCACCCCCGGAGGTCTCGGGCCAGGGTGGCGGGGTCGCAGGAGACGTAGACCGCGCGGGGAACGCAGAGGTCGCGCAGCGCCTGCCCGATGCCCTTCGCTCCCTCGCGCGGTGGATCGAGCAGCGCCGCCCCGAACCGCGCCTGGCCGGCCCCCGCCTCGCGCGCCAGGGCCCGCGCCAGCGCCAGCGCGTCTCCGGCGAAGAAGCGGAGGCGGCCCGGCCGGGCGCCTTCCAGGTCGCGCCGGGCCAGGTCAAGCGCCGGCCCCTGCGCCTCGACCGCCGCCACCGAGGCTGCCCGGTCGAGCAGCGGGCCGGTGAAGTTCCCCGCCCCGCAGAAGAGCTCCAGCACCGCCTCCCCGTCGGGGCGAAGGAGGTCGAGCGCCGCCTCCACCAGCAGCGCGTTGGCGCGCCGGTTCGCCTGGCGGAAGACGTCCGGGCGCGAGCGCGAGAGGCCCCGCCCCGGCTCTGCCGGCCACCGCTGGTGCCGGAGCACCGGGTCGCCCAGGAGTCGAGGAGCGGCCCCCTCGGCGAGGAGCACCGCGCCGGCGAGCGAGGGCAGCGCCGAGAGCAGCCGCTCTGTCCGCTCCACGGCCGCAGGCGAGATGGCGGGGAGCGAGAGCGCCGCCGCCCCGCGCCCGTCGCAGGCCGACCACTCCAGGGTCACCTCCTGCGCCGGGAGCCCGGCCTCGGCGAGGGCCGGCCCGGCCACCTCGCGCAGCGCGTCGAGCTCGCGCTCGAGCAGGTGGCACTCGGCGAGGCGCACCGGCTCGTGCGAGCGGCGGCGGAAGAAGCAGAGCCGCCCGCTGCGCCGATCGAGGTGGAACTTGGCGCGCGAACGGTAGCAGAGCGGCGCCGGCGACGGCACGACCGGCCGGAGCTCGAAGCTCCCTGGCTCGAGCCAACCGATGCGCCGGAGCGTCTCGCCCAGCGCGCGCGCCTTCTGCCTGAGCTGCGCGCCGTAGCGCAGGTGGAGCCACTCGCAGCCGCCGCACATCCGGTCCGGCCCTTCCCCCGGTCCAAAGTGCCGGCACGGCGGCTGGACGCGGTCCGGCCCGGCCTCGAGGAGCCGCCGCAGCTCGCCGCGCGCCGGTCCCTTCCCGGCGCTCACCTCCACCTCGACGCGGTCCCCCGGCACCGCAAAGGGCACGAACACCGGGCGGGCGCCGTCACGCCCCACGCCCTCGCCGCCCGGCGCCAGGTCCCCGATGGCGAGCTCGACCGTCACTCGGCGCGCCGGCGCCGGCGGATCAGGCGCCGCCCAGCTCCTGGCGCAGCTTCTCGACGAAGGCCGAGATCTTCTGCTTCTTCGGCTCGTCGATGTCGGTGAACTCGATCCCCATGCCCGGGACCATGTTGGCGTGGTTGTCGAATTCGCTTACCCGGGTCACCCGGCCGCTCAGGTCGAAGGGAAACTCGACGCTGGGGAGCTGGATGATGAGCTTCACCACCGTGCCCACCGGCAGCGGCTTGCGGGTGTTGATGAACAGGCCGCCCTGGCTGATGTTGGTGGCCCAGTCGGTGAGGAAGCTCCCCACTGTGCGGTAGGCGACCGGCAGCTCGTGGTGCAGCCGGGCCGCCTTGCGCTTGTTATCGGCCGGCATCCCCTTCGAGTCTAGCAGGGGCACCCGAGGAGGCAAGGGGCCGGCACCTACCCGAGGCCGACGACCACCGGGGTGCCGCGCAAGGCCGAGAGGTGCCTGGCGGCGTTCCCCTCCCGCTCCGCCACCTCCAGGCGGCCGTTGCTGCCCAGCAGGGCCAGGATCTCGCCCGGCGCTCCCTCGCCGTAGGTGCGCACGAAGCGCACCGCCCGGCCGGCCACCGAGACCTCCCGCACCCGGCCGCCAGCGAGGTGCCGGGCGGCGATGTTGGTGACGATGTTGCCGAACGGATCGGCCGCCAGGCACACCCCCTCGATGGTTCCGCTCCGCCGCCGCGGCTCGGGCCAGTCGGCCCGCACCGGGTCGCGGATCCGCGGACCGAGACGGGCCGGGTCGCCCCCGCCCGCCAGCCAGGCCGCTACCGGCGCGAACAGGTCGCGGCCGTGGAAGGTGGCGCTCTCCGGAGCCGGCACCACCCGGCGGTCGGAGAGCTCGAAGACCCTCGCCGCCGGCCCCAGGAAAGGGGTGAACAGCCCGTTGTCCGGCCCCACGAAGCGGTGGCCGGCCGCGTCCACCACACACACGGGGCGGCGGGCCGTCCCCACCCCCGGGTCGACCACCGCGCAGTGGACCGCGCGGGCCGGGAAGCGCGGGGCGCAGGCCTCGAGCAGGAGCGCCCCCGAGATCACGTCGAAGGGCGGCACCTCGTGGGAGAGGTCCACGATCTGGGCGTCGGGCAGGTACTGCAGCACCACCGCCTTCATCTGCGCCGGGTAGGCCGAGCGGTACGTGAAGTCGCTGAGGAGCGTGACGATGGGGCGCTCCGGCCGACGGTCCTGGCCGCCCCCGCTCGGCGGCGCCCACGCCGGGCGGCCGAGTGCCCCGGGCCGGGCCGCCCGCGCACGCCCGGGTGCGCGGCCCCGACCCCGGGAACGCCGCTTCGCCGCTCGCGCCATGGAGCCGCCCCTCCTCTCCGGCGATTCCAGGCGGGGGGACGAGCCCCGCCCTAGAGCTGGATGGCCTTCACGTCCGGCGCCACGATGAGCTTCGGCTCGGTGATCTTCTGCACCTGCTCGACGGAGACGCCCGGGGCGAGCTCGCGCAGCACCAGGCCGTCCTTGGTCACGTCCAGCCAAGCGTAGTCGCTGCAGATGGCCGAGACGCAGCGCTTGCCGGTGAGCGGGAGGGAGCACTGCTTCAGGATCTTGGGCTTCCCCTCCTTGGAGGAGTGCTCCATCATCACGACGACCCGGCGGGCGCCCATCACCAGGTCCATGCCGCCGCCCATCCCCTTCACCATCTTGCCGGGCACCACCCAGTTGGCGAGGTCCCCCCTCTCGGAGACCTCCAGCGCCCCCAGGATGGCGAGGTCGATGTGCCCGCCCCGGATCATGGCGAACGACTCGGCGGATGAGAAGTAGGCGGTCCCCGGGATCTCGGTGACGGTCTCCTTCCCAGCGTTGATGAGGTCCGGGTCCTCCTGGCCCTCCTCGGGATACGGACCCACCCCCAGCATGCCGTTCTCGGACTGCAGCACCACCTCCACGCCGGGCGGCACGAAATTCGACACCAGGGTGGGCATGCCGATGCCCAGGTTGACGTAGAAGCCGTCGCGGAGCTCCCGGGCCGCGCGCTGCGCGATCTGCTCGCGGGTGAGCGGCATGGCCTACCTCCCCGCCCGCGGCCGCACCGTGCGGCGCTCGATGGGCTTCTTGAGGTCCCCGGCCTGCACCAGGCGTTTCACGTAGACGGAGGGGACGTGGATCTGGTCCGGCGGGATCTCGCCGACCTCCACGATGTGCTCGGCCTCGACGATGCACACCCGGGCGGCGGCGCACATCATGGGGTTGAAGTTGCGCGCCGTCCTTCGAAAGGCCAGGTTCCCCCACTTGTCGGCCTTCCAGGCGTGGACCAGCGAGAAGTCCGCCCGGAGCGGCATCTCCAGGAGGTACTCCCGCCCGGCGATGACCCGGGTCTCCTTGCCCTCGGCCACCACCGTCCCCACGCCGGTGGGGGTGTAGAAGCCGCCGATGCCGGCGCCGCCGGCGCGGATGCGCTCCGCCAGTGTGCCCTGCGGCACCAGCTCCACCTCCAGCTCGCCGGAGAGGTACTGCCGCTCGAACTCCTTGTTCTCGCCGACGTAGGAGGCCACCATCCTCCGGATCTGGCGCTGCTTCAGGAGCACCCCCAGCCCCTCGTCGGTGGTGCCGCAGTTGTTGGAGATGAGCGTCAGGTCCTTCACGCCCTTCCTGGCCAGCGCGGTGATGAGGTTCTCCGGGTTCCCGCACAGGCCGAAGCCCCCGGCCATCACCGTGGCGCCGTCCGCGATGTCGGCCACGGCGGCCTCGGCCGATGCGACGATCTTGTTCATGGCGTCTCCGCTCCCCGGCGCGCTACCGCTCCACCACCAGCGCCACCGCCTCTCCGCCGCCGATGCACAGGCTGGCCAGGCCCCGCTTCTTCCCCTCGTCCTTCATGGCCTGCAGGAGCGTCACCAGGATGCGGGCCCCGCTGGCCCCGATGGGGTGGCCCAGCACCACCGCCCCGCCGCGCACGTTGACGTTCCTGCCGTCCAGCCCGAGGAGCCGGTTGTTGGCGATCGACACCACCGCGAAGGCCTCGTTGATCTCCCACAGGTCCACGTCCTTCACGGCGAGGCCGGCGCGGGAGAGCACCTTCTTCACGGCGTCGGCGGGGGCGTCGGTGAACTGCATCGGGGCGCGGGCCGCCCCGCCCCAGGCCGCGAGGCGAGCCAGCGCCGGGCGGCCATCCTTCCGGGCGCGCTCGGCGCTCATGAGCACCAGCGCCGCCGCGCCGTCGTTGATGGAGGAGGCGTTGGCGGCGGTGACGGTGCCGTCCTTCTTGAACACCGGCTTCAAGGTGGGGAACTTCTCGGGCCTGGCGCTCTTCGGCCCCTCGTCCTCGGCCACCGCGGTCTTCTCCCCCTTCTTGCCCTCGATCTCCACCGGGACGATCTCGGCCTGGAAGAGCCCCTTCTTCTGGGCCTCCATGGCGCGGCGGGTCGACTCGAGCGCGTACTCGTCCTGAGCCGAGCGGGAGATGCCGTGGCGGGCGGCGCAGTCCTCGGCGCACAGCCCCATGTGCACCTGGTTGTAGACGTCCCACAGGCCGTCGGCGATCATGCCGTCAACGAGGTCGGCGTTGCCCATGCGGGCGCCGGTGCGGAGCGACCTCGAGTAGTAGGGCGTGTTGGACATGGACTCCATCCCGCCCGCCACCGCCACCTCGGCGTCTCCCAGGGCGATGGCCTGCGCGGCGGAGATGACCGCCTTGAGCCCCGAGCCGCACACCTTGTTCATGGTCCAGCAGGGCGTGGTCTCGGGGAGGCCCGCGAAGAGCGCCACCTGGCGCGCCGGCGCCTGTCCCACCCCGGCCTGGAGGACGTTCCCCATCACCACCTCGTCCACCTGGGCCGGGTCCACCCCGGCCCTCTGCAGCGCCGCCTTGACGGCCACCGCACCCAGCCGGGGCGCCGGGACGGCGGAGAGCGTTCCCAGGAAGGAGCCGATGGGAGTACGGGCGGCCCCGACGATCACCACTTCGCGACCAGGCATGTCGACCTCGCTCGGGTGGGCCCGTGCCGCACGGCGCACGGGCAGACGTCGCGAAGATAGGAGCCGCCGGAACGAGCGTCAAGGCGCGGGAGACGGGAGCCGCGGGGACGCGGACCAGCGGCGCGTCGCCCTGTCGAGACCTGGCCGGAGCAGACCTTGCCGGCCCGCTCCTGCCCTGTCACACTAGACGCTTGTGCCACGCCCGCTCTCCGCAAGCGAGAAGGCCGTCATCGAGGAGGCAGCCATGACCTGGCGGATCTCGCCTTCATGGTCGAGCGCGGGGGCATCACCCGCATCGACGTCTCTTCGTGGCGGGTCGCGGCGGTCGGAGGCGTCCGGGTAGGCGACGGCGGGAAGGCGGTGCACCGGGCGTTCACGGGCAAGGTGCGCGAGGAACCGCACCCGTAGGT
Source organism: Anaeromyxobacteraceae bacterium (assembly GCA_035762305.1). Lineage (GTDB taxonomy): Bacteria > Myxococcota > Myxococcia > Myxococcales > Anaeromyxobacteraceae > DASTPH01. The sequence continues at coordinate 12,334 of DASTPH010000126.1, read as the reverse complement.
AGCGCGCCGCGTCGCCCGCGACGAAGGGCTTCGGCATCCCACCGGTCCCCGGCGGGGCGGTCGGGTTACCAGGCAGGGCCGGCCCTGCTACCCTGCGCCCCCATGCCCACCCTGGTGACCCCCGCCGTCGCCGTCCACGGCGGCGCGGGCTCGCTGGACGCCGACGACCCCGCCACCTCGGGCGGCGCCGAGGCCCAGCGCCTGGCCGGGGTGACGCGCGCCGCCGAGGAAGCCTGGCGCGTCCTCGGCTCGGGCGGCAGCGCCCTGGACGCGGTCGAGGCGGCGGTGCGGATCCTCGAGGACGACCCGACCTACAACGCCGGGACCGGCGCCTGCCTCACCGCCACCGGCGAGGTGGAGCTGGACGCGTCCATCATGGACGGCCGGACGCTGCGCTGCGGGGCGGTCGCGGTGGTGACCGACGTCCGGAACCCGGTGGTGCTGGCGCGGCGGGTGATGGAGCGCTCCAGCCACGTCCTCCTGGCCGGGCCCGGGGCCTCGGCCTTCGCCCGGGAGGTCGGGATTCCGCCGTACGACAACCGGCTCCTGGTGACCCCGGCCCAGCGGGCGCGCTGGGAGCGCCTCCGCGCCAGCCCCCCGGCGCGAGCCGGGGGCGGCACCGTGGGGGCGGTGGCGCGCGACCGGCAGGGCCACCTGGCCGCGGCCACCTCGACCGGCGGGACCGCCATGAAGCTCCCCGGCCGCGTGGGCGACACCCCCATCATCGGCGCCGGCACCTACGCCGACGACGCGCTGGCCGCCGTCTCCTGTACCGGCCACGGGGAGAGCTTCATCCGACTCACCCTGGCCCGCCAGGCGGCGGACCTGGTCGCGCGCGGCCTGGGCGCCATGCAGGCCGCCCAGGCGGCGGTGCGCCTGCTGTCCGAGCGAGTCGGCGGCGACGGCGGCCTCGTCGTGGTCGGCCCGGACGGCGAGCCCGGCTTCGCGCACAACACGCCGGTGATGAGCCGGGCCTGGTCCAGGCCCGACGGGCGGATCGAAGCGGCGATGTGACTCCTCGCTGGAACGGGTCGGAGCATTGCTGGTATGGGAGGGACATGCGATGGGCACTGGCGCTGGCCCTGGTCCCTTGGCTCGCGCTCGCGAGCGAGCAATGCGTCACGCAGCTCGGCGGTCAGTGCAGGGCGACTTGCGCGCCCGGCGAGAAGGAGGAACAGGGCGCGTTCGTCGACTGTTCCCAGAACGAGAAGTGCTGCCTCCCCGTTCAGGCTCCCAAGGCCGCGGCCGCCGCGTCCCCGACGGTCGTGATGAAGCAGCTGGCTTTTGCACCCGGCGTGCTAAAGGTGAAGGCCGGAACCGAGGTGGTGTGGAGGAACGAGGAGTCCTCCCTCCACGTGGTGACCGCCGACGACGGCAGCTTCACCTCTCCCCCCATGGAGGAGGGAGCGGTGTTCCGGAGGGTGTTTCCCAAGCCCGGCACGTACTCCTACACCTGCGAGATGCACCCCTTCATGTCCGGGAAGATCGTGGTCGAGTAGCCAGGCCCGCGATCCGGAAGCGCCCGTCGCACCGGGCTCCTGCACGCACTTGGATGGTAGGGCGGGCGCTTGTCCCCTGCCGCCCTACCGCGACTTCTCGCTGGCCTGCAGGAACGGCTTCACCAGCTCGATGGGCAGCGGGAAGACCACCGTGGAGTTCTTCTCGGCGGAGATCTCCACCAGGGTCTGGAGGTAGCGGAGCTGCAGCGCGCCTGGCGAGGCGGAGATGCGGTCGGCGGCCTGCGACAGCTTCTCCGCCGCCTGGTACTCGGCGTCGGCGGCGATGACCTTGGAGCGGCGCTCCCGCTCCGCCTCGGCCTGCTTGGCCATCGCCCGCCGCATCTCCTCGGGCAGGTCGACCTGCTTCACCTCGACGGCGGTGACCTTCACCCCCCAGGGCTCGGTGTGCCGGTCGATGATCTCCTGGAGCTGGCGGTTGATCTTGTCGCGCTGGCTGAGGAGGTCGTCGAGCTCCACCTGCCCCAGCACCGAGCGCAGGGTGGTCTGGGCGAACTGGGAGGTGGCGAAGAGGAAGTCGGTCACCTGGAGGAAGGCCCGGTCGGCCTGGAGGACGCGGAAGTAGATGACCGCGTTCACCTTCACCGAGACGTTGTCGCGGGTGATGACATCCTGCGGCGGCACCTGCTCGGCGGTGACGCGCATGTCGATGATGATCATCCGGTCGATGAAGGGGATGATCCACTTGAGGCCGGCGGTGCGCAGGCCGACGTAGCGCCCGAGGCGCAGCACCACCCCCTGCTCGTACTCGTTGACGATGCGCAGCCCCATGAGGAAGTAGCCGACCACCAGGGCGACGGGGATGGCGAAGCCGAGCGCGGGCATGTTCCCTCCGTGGAATGGCCCCCCGAGGGAGGCGTCAGTCTTGTATCGCGGGACCGGGTTCCGCCTCCACCGTCACGGTGAGGCCGTCCACGGCGGCCACCCGCACCCGCGCCCCTTTGGGGACGCGAGCGGCCGACCGCGCCCGCCAGTACTCCCCGTGCACGAAGACCTCGCCGCCCTCCGGCCCCACCTCGGTCAAGGCCTCGCCGGTCTCGCCCAGGAGCCCCTCCTGGCCCGACACCAGCCTCCCCTGACGCGAGCGCACCACCTTCCAGGCCACGAAGCCCAGGATGGCGGTGAGGGCGATGGGGGTAGGCCAGACGATGAGCGGCGAGAGCGTGAAGGCAGCCGGGTCGAACTGGTACTCGGCCGAGCTCTTGTCGATGAAGAGGAGCGTGCCGATGCCGATGCACACCGCTCCGGCGGCCCCGGCGATCCCGTGGGTGGTGACGTAGGCCTCGGCGATGAGGAGCCCCACGCCGGCGATGAGCAGCACCACCGCCCCCACGTTCACCGGGATGACGCGCATGGAGAGGAAGGCCAGGAGCAGGCAGAAGGCGCCCACCGCCCCGGGGACGATCGAGCCCGGGTGGTAGAACTCGAGCGCGATCCCCAGGGTGCCGATGAGCATGAGGATGGCCACCACGTTGGGGTCGGAGAGGAAGGCCAGCGTCTTCTGCCGCAGCGTCATGGGGAGCGGCTCGATGGCGGCGTCGCGCGTGCGCAGGGTCTTCTTGCCGGACTTCACCTCCACCGTCCGGCCGTCGGCCTCGCGCAGCACCGAGGCCAGGTCCGGGGCGGTGAGGTCGACCACCTTGAGCTTGAGCGCCTCCCCGGCGGTGGCCGACACGCTCTGGCGCACCGCCTTCTCGGCCCAGTCGGCGCTGCGGCCGCGAGATTTGGCGATGGAACGGGCGAAGGCAGCGGTGTCGTTCTCCACCTTCTTGGCCATGTCCCGGCCCGCCTCCTTCTCCACGTCGCCCCCGCCGGCCAGGACCGGGTGGGCGGCGCCGATGTTGGAGGCGGGGTGCATGGCGGCCACGTTGGCGGCCATGGTGATGAAGACGCCCGCCGAGCCGGCCCGGGCGCCGGCCGGCCCCACCCACACGATGATGGGCGTCTCGGCGGCCAGCATGCGCTGCACCACGTCGCGGGTGGCCTCGAGGTGTCCGCCGGGCGTGTCCAGGGTGATGACCAGCGCGTCGAACCCCTCGTGCCCGGCCTTCTCCACGCCGGCTGCCACGTACTCGGCGGTACCGGTGGTGATGGCCGCCTGGATCTCGAGCGACAGCACGCGGGGCTGGCGCAACGGGGCCTCGAGGCGCCCGCCGCGCTCGGCCGGCGCCGCGGCGGCGGGCTTCGGGGCGCGCTCGGCCTTCGGGGCGGCCAGGCCCAGGGCCCCCGCCAGCAGGGCGGCGATCGAGACGGCGAGGCGCAGCGCGCGCCCTCGGCGACCGTGTTCCATGGCCATCACCTCGCTCTCGGCGTCTTGCCGAACTCCTTCATGACCAGCTTCAGATCCTCCCAGGCCTTCCCCTTGTCGGCCGGGTTCCGCAGGAGGTAGGCCGGGTGGAAGGTGGGCATGAGCCGCACCCCCTGGTACTCGCGCCAGCGCCCGCGCAACCGGCTGATGGGCGTGCCGTCGCGCAGGAGCGTCTGCACGGCGAAGCGCCCCAGGGCCACGATGACCCTGGGGCCGATGGCGGCGATCTGCGCCTTGAGGAACGGCTCGCAGGCCTCGATCTCGTCCGGCTCCGGGTCGCGGTTCTGCGGCGGACGGCACTTCACGACGTTGGCGATGTAGACCTCGGCGCGCCGGAACCCCATGGCCTCGATCATGCGGGTGAGGAGCTGTCCGGCCTTGCCCACGAAGGGCTCCCCCTGACGGTCCTCGTCGCCGCCTGGCCCCTCCCCGACGAACATGAGCTCGGCGCGCGGGTCACCCACCCCGAAGACCAGGGTGGTTCGCCCGGCGTGCAGCGTGCAGCGGGTGCACTCGCCGAGGTCGCTCCGCACCGCCAGCAGCGCCTCCGAGCCGCAGCCCTTGTCGCGGAGCGAATACTGACCGCTCCCGAAGGGAGCGGCCCGCTGCGCCGGGCGTGTCCCACGAGCACCTTTCCCGGTCGCCGTGCGCCCGGGAGCCGAGGTCGGCGGCACGGGCCAGGTCTCGGTCGACGTCGCAGTCGGGGCGGCCGCCGGAACCTCGGCCGCTCCCCCGGGCACGCCGCGCGCCTCGAGGCGCGGCGGCAGCGGCACCTCCAGGACGCCCGCGTCGCGCAGCCATTCGAGGTGACGCACCGCCTCGGCGGCGAGGGCCGCCGCCTCCGCTCCCGGGCGCCTGCGTGTGTTGCTCAACGTGCCCTTCCTGCCAGCCTCTAGCGAGCCCTGGGTCGGCGCGCGTCCAGGATGGGAATCACCCAGTCGAGGATGGCGTCGGCCACCGAGTCCTTCGACCCCTCGATCTCGGCCAGCTCCGTCCGCCCCACCATGGTGATCCGGTTCCGGTCCGACCCGAAGCCCGCCCCGGGGCGCCCCACCGCGTTGGCCACCACCAGGTCGCAGCGCTTCTTCTTGAGCTTGTCGCGGGCGTTCTGGACCACGTCCTCGGTCTCGGCCGCGAAGCCGACCAGCACTGGAGCGCTCGCCTTGCCGGAGAACCGATCGCCGAGGGCGGCCAGGATGTCCGGGGTGCGGGACAGCGTGAGGCTCTCCTCTCCCTCCCCCTTCTTGAGCTTGCGCGCCGAGGCGGTCTTGGGGCGATAGTCCGACACCGCTGCCGCGGCGATGAAGAGGTCCTGGGAGTCGGCCTCGGCCAGCACCGCCCGGGCCATCTCCTCGGCCGTGACCACCCGCAGGAGCCGCACGCCCTGGGGCTCGGGGAGGTCGACCGGACCGGTCACCAGGAGCACCTCGGCGCCGCGGCGGGCGGCCGCCCGGGCGGCGGCGAAGCCCATCTTGCCGCTGGAGGGATTGGAGACGAACCGCACCGGATCGATGGGCTCGCGGGTCGGCCCGGCGGTGACCAGCACCTTGCGCCCGGCCAGGTCGCGAGGGCCGAGGAGCCGCGCCGCCGCATCGGCGATCTCCTCCGGCTCGGCGAGCCGACCCTCCCCCACGTCCCCGTCCGCCAGCTCGCCGCGCCCGGGTCCCACCACCTGCCAGCCGCGGGACTTGAGCGCGGCCAGGTTCTCCTGCACGGCTGGGCTGGCCCACATGCGGGTGTTCATGGCCGGGGCCAGGAGCACCGGGCAGGTGACCGCCAGGGCGGTGGTGGTGACGGCATCGTCGCCCAGGCCGACCCGCAGGCGCGCCAGCAGGTCGGCGGTGGCCGGCGCCACCAGGAACAGGTCGGCCGAGCGGGCCAGCCCCAGGTGGCCGTAGGTCCGCTCCGCCTCCGGGTCGAAGAGATCGGTGAGCACGGGCGCCCCGGAGAGCGCCTGGAAGGTGAGCGGGGTCACGAACTTCGTGGCCGCCGGCGTCATGGCCACCCGCACCCGCCCGCCGTGCCTCACCACCAGGCGCACCACCTCGCAGGCCTTGTAGGCGGCGATGCCCCCGCCCACGGCCAGCACCACGGTCCGGTCCTTGAACGCGCTCATCGCCACCATCCTAAACCAAGGCCCGCCGTTGCACCCGCCCCACCTGCGGCCGGCCTCCCCGGCTCCCGCCGCCCGCCGGCGGCGCCGCCCCGGGCCGGCGGGGTGGCGCGATTTGCCGCGGTGTCCCGGCGCACGCCCGGCCTATCATGGCCTCGCGCCGTGGAGACGAGCCAGGCAGACAGGGATTCCGCGCCGAACGCCCCCGGGGGCGTCTCGCCCGCGGCCGGGGACGGCGGTTCCGCGCCGGGCCCGAGCCCGGTCAAGGGCGTCCTCGGCTTCTTCGCGGCGGTGATGCTGCTCTACGTGGTGCTCGGCACCGGGGCCCAGTCCCTCTCCGCCCCGCTCGGGCTGGCCTGGACGCAGGTCTTCGTCTTCCTCCTGCCGGCCTGGGCGGCCGCCGCCGGCTCGAACCTCCGCCCGACCGATTTCCTCCTGCTGTCGCGCCGGCCCTCGTCGGCGCAGCTCTGGCTGGGGCTCCTCTGCGGCGTGGCCGCCTTCCCGGTCGCCAACGGCCTCATGGCGCTCGCTGCCGCCTTCCTTCCCGAGTCCTGGGTGCGCGAGTTCGACCTGTCCCGCCTCTTCCAGGGCCCGCCGCTGGAGCGGGCCGGCATCGCCCTGGCCGCCTCGCTGCTCGCCCCGCTATGCGAGGAGGCCGCCTTCCGCGGCTACCTCCAGGGAGCGCTCCTCACCCGGCGGCGCCCGGCGGCCGCGATCTGGCTCGGGGCGCTCCTCTTTGCGCTGATGCACCTCGACCCGGTTCGCTTCCCGGCGGTCCTGGCCCTGGGCGCCCTCTTCGGCTGGCTCGCGTGGCGGGCGGGGTCGCTCTGGCCGGCGGTGGCGGCGCACGCCGCCAACAACGCCATCGGCTCGGCCATCGCCCTGGCTTCCGAGATCGAGCCCGTTCCTTCCCCACCGGAGGTGGGCCAGGCCATGCTCCTCGCCGGCGCCGGGGCGCTGGCGCTCGCAGTCCTCGCCGCCTTCTACCGGCGCGCCACGCAGGCCTTGCCCCCCTCCGAGAGGCTGGCGGCGCGAATCGATCCAGCCGACCCTTCGCTGCGCTTCCGCTGGTACAAGGTGCCCCCATCGCTTCTGGGCCTGGGCGCGCTCGGGCTGGCGCTCCTGTTCGGCATGGCCGTCTTCCACGGGGCGTTGAACCGCTAGCCGGTGGCGGCGCGCGCCGCCGCTCATGGCGCTTGAGGGTCAGTCTTAGACTGAGTCTAAGTCAGGAGCCGGCTGCCGCCGGCGCCGGGCGCAGCGTGAGCAGGTGCTTGATGAGGATGACCACCCCCACCAGCACCAGGAGGCCGTGGAGGAAGACCACCAGCATCCAGAAGCGGATGGGGCTTTGCGCCACGATGTAGGGTTGCCCCTGGATGCGCTCCAGGTAGGTCTGCAGCACGCCCGCCACCGCGAAGGCCAGGCTCATCCCCACCAGCGCCGAGCTGGTGATCCAGAACCCCCAGTGGCCGGCCCGCTCGTCGTAGCGCCCGCCCGGGAAGCCCTTCAGCCGCGGGATGGCGAAGTAGAAGAAGGAGAGGTTCAGGAGCACGTAGGCCCCGTAGAAGGCGAGGTGGCCGTGAGAAACGGTCACCTGGCTGCCGTGGGTGTAGTAGTTGATCTGCGGCAGCGTGTGGGCGAAGCCGAAGAGCCCCGCCCCCACGAAGTGCAGCACCGCCATGCCCACGATGAACACCCAGGTCAGCCTGGGCTCGATGGGGCGGTGGCTCTCCTTCATGGCCTTCCAGGTGTCCCAGAGCATGAGGGCGATGGGCAGGGGCTCGAGCGCGGAGAAGACGCCGCCCACCCACAGCCAGTACTTGGGCGCGGCGATCCAGTAGTAGTGGTGGCCGGTGCCGGCGAGGCCGGTGAAGAGGAAGAGCCCGAGCTCCACGTACAGCCACTTCTCGACCACCTTCCGCTCCACGCCGGTGAGCTGGATGAGCATGAAGGCCATGAGCGCGGCGGTGACGAGCTCCCAGGCCCCCTCCACCCACAGGTGGACCACCCACCACCAGTAGTACCAGTCGACCGCCAGGTTCTCGTAGAACGGGATCCCGAAGAGGTAGAGCAGCGCCAGGAACACCAGCCCGGCGAGCAGGCTCCCCTGGGTGGCCGTGAAGCGCCTGGCCCGGAGGATGGTGACCCCCACGTTGGCGAGGAACATGAGGGCCCCCACCACCACCAGCAGGTCGAGCGAGGTGGGGATCTCGAGCAAGGGCCGCCCCTGCGTCCAGCCGAACTGGAAGCCCACCAGCGCCGCAACCCCGGTGGCGGAGAGGAGCGCCAGCTGGGCGTAGGCCAGCTTCGGCCAGGCCAGCTCGCTCTGGGTCTCCTCCGGCACCGCGTAGTAGGTGGCCCCCATGAAGCCGAGGAGCAGCCACAGCACCAGGAGGTTGGTGTGCATGGCCCGGGCGGTGGAGAAGGGGAAGGCGTCCACCACCGCCTGGGGGACGGCGTGGGAGTAGCTCAGGGCCAGGTAGAGCCCCATCACCAGCTGGAGCGCGAAGAGGAGGAGCGCCACCACGAAGTAGGGGTAGGCGACGCGCTGGGTCCTGAAGGTCATGGCAGCCTCCGCTCGGCGAGGCTCACCACGAACTCGGCGATGGCGCGCCGCTGAGCCTCCGAGAGCTTGTCGAACTTGGGCATGGCCGCGCCGGGCGTCAGGGCCTCCGGGTCGGCCAGGTAGCGCGCGATCCAGTCGGCGTCGCGCCGGCTGGCGATGAACTCGAGGCGGGGCCCGCGGTCCCCGCCCTCGCCTCCCAGAGCGTGGCAGGCCAGGCACGACTCCTGGTTCACCAGCGCCGCCCCCGGGGAGAGGGCCGCGCCCGCGAGCAGGCGGCGCGTCGAGGCCTTGAGACGCGCCTGCGAGTCCTGCGGCGGCCAGTCGTGGTTGTCGATGTCCGAGACCCAGCGCAGGAAGTCCACCAGCCGGTCGATCTCCGCCGGCTTGAGGTGCTGCTGCGGCATCTTGCGGTAGGAGTCGGCGAAGACCTTCTCCGGCGACTTGAGGCGCAGCCGGACCGCGTCCTCGCCCAGCCGCTTGTAGGCGCGCGTCAGGTCGGGCGCGTAGTAGCCGCCGAAGCCGAGGATGGTGTGGCAGTCGTTGCAGTTGTGCTTCTCGAAGACCCGCTTGCCCTCCACCACCGCCGGGCTCAGCCGATCGGCGTGGGTCAGGGCGTCGAAGCTCCGGTGCGTGTCCCAGGTCAGCGCCAGCAGCACCGCCAGCGACGAAAGGGTGCCGATCCAGAAGATGAGCTTGGCCGCTCGCTCGCTCATGATCGCTCCTCCCCTCCCGGCGCGGGAGGGATCGGGGGCTTCCTTCGCAAGGCGCTTGCCAGCTGGCAAGCTGCCGGGATCGCACGGTTTCCTGGGATAGAGCAGCGCCGGCCACCGAAGCCTGGGTGGAGCGCCACCGTCATTTGGGTGCACAAGTCCCACTCTCCACCCAAACTCCCCCTCTCCACCCAGTGGAGAGGGGGGGCGTGCGGGGTGAGGCTCCCCCTTTCCGCTTAGTGGAGAGGAGGGCGTGGGGGCGAGGTCACCCGAGCCGCCGGTACACCAGGCACTTGAGGTATCGCCCCTGGGGGAACTGCGGCGAGATCGGGTGGTCGGGCGGCTGGTGCCGTTCCTCCACCAGCAAGAGCTCGACCCGGGCCTTGAAGGCCGCCTCCTTGACCGCCCCCTCGAACTGCTCGGCCGAGACGCGGGCGCTACAACTGGCGGTGACGAGGAGCCCGCCAGGGGCGAGGACCGCCATGGCGGCGCGGTTCAGCGAGGCGTAGCCGGCCACCGCCGCCTCCACCGCCTTTTGCGACTTGGCGAAGGCCGGCGGGTCGCACACCACGAGGTCGAAGCGGCGCCCTTCGCGCCGGTAGCGCGAGAGCAGCTCGAAGGCGTCCTCGGCGGCGAAGGCGTGGTCGGCCGGGTCGAGGCCGTTCAGGCGGAAGTTCTCGCGGGCCAGCGCCACCGCCTCCCGGTCCACGTCCACAGTCACCACGTGGCGCGAGCCGCCCAGCGCGGCGGCCACCGAGAAGCCGCCGGTGTAGCCGAAGCAGTTGAGCGCCTCCGGGCGGCCGCGCGCCAGGTCGCGGGTGAGAAGCCGGTTCTCCCGCTGGTCGAGGAAGAGGCCGGTCTTCTGCCCGCGCCGCACGTCCACCAGGAGCTTCAGGCCGTGCTCGTCGATCTCGATGCGCTCCGGCGGCTCCGCCCCCCACAGCACCCGCCCCGCCGGCGAGGCCTCGTCGTCCTCCTCGTCGCGCGGGACCTCGTCCCGGCCGTAGACCCCGACGAGCCCCTCGGCCGAGGCGCGGATGGCCTCCACGATGTCGGGGCGCCACCGGGTGAGCCCCGCCGAGTACAGCTTCAGCACCGCGAAGTCGCGGTAGCGGTCGGCCACCACGCCCGGGAGCCCGTCCGCCTCGCCGTGGACCAGGCGGTAGCCGGTGGTCCCGCGCACCAGCTCGCGCCTGAGCGCCAGGGCGTGCGCCACCCGCCGCCGCCAGAAGGCGGCGTCGACGGCCTCGGCCGGCTCACGCGTGAGGATCCGCACCGCGATGGCCGAGCGAGGGTCGTAGTAGCCGCGGGCCACGAAGCGGCCCCGCTCGACGACGTCCACCACCGCGCCGGCGGGCAGCGACCGCGGCGCGCGCTCGATGGCCTTGCGGAAGACCCAGGGATGGCCGGCCTTGAGGTGCCGGGCCAGGTCCTTCTGCAGCTCCAGAGACGCCTCGACGCCCCCCGCCGGCCCGGTCACGCCGCCGCCTCTCGCTCGCCACGGGCGCGGGCGAAGTTGCCGATGCGCAGCCCGGGGCGGGCGTCCCTGAGCGCCCGGAGCAGCGCCGGGATGCCGATGGCCGGACCCCTCCCGCCCCGGCCGCGGGCCACCGCCATGTAGACGTCGGGGTCCATGGCCAGGGGGCGGGTCTGCACCTGGTCGGCCCCCACCCGCCTCACCAGGCGGCACAGCCGCTCCACCTCCTCCTCGCGGTCGGCGACCCCGGGGAAGGTGAGCAGGTTCAGGGCCAGGTACAGGCCGCGGCGCCGGGCGAGGCGCATGGAGCGCTCCACGTCGCGGAAGCCGTAGCTCACCGGACGGTAGTAGGCGGCGTAGAGGTCTGGCGAGGCGCTGTTCAGGGAGATGCGGCAGGCGTCGAGGCCGGCGTCGCAGAGGGCCGAGAGCGCCTGCGGCCGGGAGCCATTCGTATTCACGTTGATCGAGCCCCGCCCCGTCGCCGCCCGGACGAGGCGGATGGCGCGCGCGATCTCGCGCCACCTCAGGAGCGGTTCGCCCTCGCACCCCTGCCCGAATGAGACCATGACCCGGCCGCTCGCCCGGGCGAGGTGCCGCATCCCCACCTCGGCCATCTCCTCGGCGGTGGGCGCCCGGAGGATGCGCTGGTGGCTGGCCGGCACCCCGGCGCCGTCCTCGCTGATGCAGCCGACGCAGTGGGCGTTGCAGGCCGGCGAGGCCGGGATGGCGCCCTCGTCGCGGCCGTAGAAGACGTTCTGGGCCGTGAAACAGTGCCACTCCAGCGCGCAGCGCCGGAGCTGCCGGTAGAGTGGGTTGGCGCTTCCGGCGAGCACGCGCTCCATGCGGGAGGGCAGGTCGGGCGTGTCGTGGGCCTCCACGCTCCAGTGGAGGCGCCGGTCGGTGTGGAGAGCCCAGGCCACCGGCCCGAGATCGCCCTGCGCCGCCGCCGTGTAAGCCCACTGCGGCAGGACCGGCCCCTGATCGACGGCCAGCGGCAGCCGCCGGGTGGCCGGGAGCAGGGTGCGGGTCCAGCCAGGCGGCAGGACGGCCCCGACCGCGTGCGGCACGACCGTTCGCCGCCCCACCTTCACCTCGCGCAGCACCACCGGCTCCCCGGTGGAGGGGTCCACCCCCACCGGGCGCCGCCCCGGCAGCCAGACCAGCCGCGCGCCCGGAGGAAGCGGCACCGGACGTTGGCGCGGGTCGATCACGTCGTCGCCGCTCCGGGCGGCGGCCAGGAGCCGGGGGTGGTCGTAGACCGTGCCGCGGTCGTCGGCGAAGAGCAGGCGTCGCATGGCCAGGGGCGAAACGCTTTATAACACGCTGCCTTGCGGCCGCCCCGCGGGTGGTTATGCTCACCGGTCTCGGGGAAGAGGCGAGCCCCGCCTGCTGTTCAATACCGAGAGGGGTTGCCCTTGTTCGATTTGCGAGCTCAGAGCCGGATCCGCAGGGAGTTCGAGGAGCTGGCGTTGCGCCACCTCGACGGCCTCTACGCCGCGGCGCTGCGCCTCACCCGCAACGCCCGCGACGCCGAGGACCTGGTGCAGGACGCGGTGCTGCGCGCCTGGCGCTTCTTCGACAAGTTCGAGCGCGGCACCAACTTCAAGGCCTGGCTCTTCAAGATCCTCACCAACACCTTCATC
>DASTPH010000125.1:0-33945 GCA_035762305.1 Anaeromyxobacteraceae bacterium | reverse complement strand
GCCCTGGGGCAGGACGATGCCCGGCGGGGGCGCCTGGCCGAGCCCGTTGGAGAAGTTGATGCTGCCGTCGTCGTTGAAGGACCGGTCCTGGATGGCGAAGAACAGGTCGTAGAGCGGCACGGTCAGGAAGTCGCGCGGCAGGGTGATGGGGTCGAGCCAGGTGTACTCGCAGGTCTTGCCGCCCGCCGTGTTGCAGACGCCGGCCGCCACCGGCCCGTGCTTCAGGGGCTCGGTCACCGGGAAGAAGCCCGCCGGGCCCGCGATCACGTTGTGGTGGGTCTTGCCCAAGGTGTGGTCGTGGAACCAGATGAGGGCCTCTTCCTGCACCATGGGGTAGGCGTAGGTGTCGGAGTTGCCGATCGGCCTTCTGAGCGGGGTGGTGAGCGGGCTCTCGAACGGCGGGGTGATGTAGCGAGGCCCGCTGTTGAACATGACGGCCGTGACCGCGTTGCCGAACCACTTCTCGGCGAAGCCGTCGGTCGAGGGCGGAATCTCGCCGCCGTGGAGGTGGGTCACCCAGGAGTTGTCGGGCTGCTGCGGGCTGCCGAACTGGTTCACTCCGTCGGCCGGCACACCGTTGAGCAGGCTCGCCACCGCCGGGTCGATCCGCGCCTTCACGCCCATGAAGGTCCGATCGATGGCGCAGGGCCAGTCAGCCGCCTCGGGATGGGGGCAGAAAACGTGGTTGTTGGGGAACTCGTTCACCCACTTCACCACCACCGGGGTGCCCTTCGTGCCGCGGATGCTGATGGAGGGCCAGGTGGCGACGTAGTTGTTGGCGGACCAGGCGGACGGCGTCCCCGGCTGGAACAGGCCCAGCTTGTTGCAGGTCTGCCCTACCGGGCAGGCGGGCAAGGTCGTCAGCGGACCAGCCGCCCAGCAGAGCGCCCCGCTGCCCGAGCACGTCCCGAGCCAGTTCTGCAGGACCTGGGTGACTGGGCCACCGCCGTTGTTGATCTGGCCGATGCCCCAGATCTGAGTGTAGAGCGGCGCGCCCAGCGGCACCTTGCCCCCCGGACAGTAAGCCAAGCCGAAGGTGGTGGTCTGGTTCACCATGGGCGGGCAGGTGCAGCCACCCACGACGTTGCAGAGGAGGCCGGTCCATTGCATGCCGGCCGGCACCGCCGGACAAACCGCGGTACCCAGCGGACCGCACTTGAGGACCTTCGTCGGGTCGGGGAAGAGGCCGGCCGAGGCGATGGCCTGGAAGCCCTGACCCTCGTGCAGGCCGATCTCGTAGTACTCCGCGCCCGGATAGGTGGTGGTGTCCGGCAGGTAGTCGAGCGGATTCAGCACCTCGTAGGCAAACTTCGGCGTGGCCGGCGTTCCCAGGGCCGGAAGCGTGTTGGGGAGGATCGGGAAGAGCCCACCCGGCGGCCAGAGGTCGACCGTGCCGCACTTGGCCCACCCGCCAGCCGACTGGTGCGCTGGGCACGCGAACGAGTTCGTGGCGGTGCACTGCGGCAGGCCCGGGAAGTTTGTGGCGTTGGCGGCGTTGGTGTAGCACTGCCCCGGATACGGATAGTTGACCTGGTAGGTCCCGGCCGCGACGGTCGGGCCGTTGAGCCAGGACGGCTGGAACGGGAGCTGCCCGGCCAGCTGCGCGCTGGCCGCCGACGCCACGATCAGCGTCGCGGCCGACAGCGTCGCGAGAATCGCCCGATGGATCTTTCTCATGAGTCCGCCCTCCTCTTCCTGCGTGCACCGCACCGTTCTGCACTCGACCGATGGAGTTCAAGGCTGGAGGGGCCCCACCTTGCCTCTGGTAGGCCGCGCGACGACCTGCCCCTCTAACCCCTCCTATGGACTACATGGTGCGACCTCCAGCGGCTAAGCGCACGTGGCGAATTCGAGGCCGCACGTGGCCTCGCGATGTTCCTTGACATGGATCAGGGCCACTTCCTTGGCGTAATTGACGTTTTCCATTGTTCGGTCGAGGCGTTGACGCGAGACTCGGCCAATCACCGGGGCGCGTCTGACCCACCCCTTTTTTTCGGTCCATGTATTGACTATTGGTGAGCGTGAGCAGGGGCAGGGCTAGCCTGAAAGAGGGGGCCGAGCTGGGTGAGTCTCCGGTTGCGGTGGAAAGGCGCTCCAGAGCTGCGGGTCGACCGAGGCCGCCGCGGGCCCGGGCGCGTTCCGCATATACTCGGGCATTCACCGGAGGGGAGAACGTGGATCGACGAACCGGGTGGATCGGCAGCCGCGCGTCGCTCCTGTCGCTTGCCCTGATCGCGAGCGCCCTTTTGGCTCCCGCCGGCGCGGCGGCCGCCTGCAAGGGGCGGGTCGCCGGATCGGTCAGCGGGAAGTTCGGATGCGAGGCCCGCGTCTTCACGAACGATGAGGGGCAGGTCTTCTTCGTCATCGCGCCGAAGGATCAGCTCCCGGACGTCCCGGCTTACCAGCCGGGATCGTTCGAGCTCCCGGAGCGACCGGCGGCGAAGCGCTACACCCTGGAGACCCTGGGGATGGGCATGGCCAGCGTCGCCAGGGAGGGAGGGACGCTCTTCACGGCGACCAAGACCAGCGGCCAGCGGGGCGAGGTGACCCTCACCCTGAAGAGCGTCAAGCCCGATCCCAAGGTGAAGGGCGCCTATGCCGTTCACGGCAGCTACCGCGCCCGCCTGCTGCCAGCCGGCGCCGGCAAGGAGGGCGAGGTGGTCGTCGAGGTCGATTTCTGAAGGTCGGTCCCCGCCGCCGGACGCCTGGGAGAGGTCATGCGCATCGCCATCGTTTTCGCCGCCGCCATGCTGACGCTCGCTTCCCCGGCCTCGGCCCCCGAGCGCGCGCCGGCCACCGAGCTCGAGAAGACGCTGTACGCCGTGGGGGTGGCGGCCGCCGAGAGCTTCAGGACCTTCGACCTCTCGCCCGAGGAGCTGGAGATGGCGCAGCGCGGCCTACGAGACGTCCTCACCGGAGGCCCCGTCCTGGTGGACATGGCCACCTACCGCTCCAAGGTGGACGCGTTCGCGGCCGAGCGCCGGGCGGGGCTCGAGCGGAAGGCCGCCCAGAGCTTCGCCAAGCGGAGCGGCGCGCAGACCACCGCCTCCGGCCTGGTGTTCGTGCCGCTCCAGGCGGGCAGCGGACCCGTTCCGACGGCCACCGACGTGGTCAAGGTCGACTACACGGGCACCTTCGCCGACGGGACGGTCTTCGACAGCACCGCCAAGAAGGGCGAGCCCGCCACCATCCCGCTGGAGCGCGCCATCAAGTGCTGGAAGGAGGCCCTGCCCATGATGAAGGTGGGAGGGAAGGCCCAGATGATGTGCCCGCCCTCGCTGGCCTACGGGTCCAGCGGGCTCCCCAAGCTCGTCCCGCCCGACTCCTCCCTCTACTTCGAGATCGAGCTGCTCTCCATCCCGGCCCGGGTGGTGATCACCGATGGCCCCGTGCCCGAGCTGCCGGCCGACGTGAAGAAGCCCGCGGAGGGCCCCGCGCCGGCCGGCGGCAAGGCCGCGCCGGGGGACCAGGCGGCGCCGGCGGGGAAGAAGAAATAGGCCTGCGAGAGGCCCGGGCCCGACTCAGGAGCCGGACCGCGCCTTGAACGTCCCGACGGCCTTGGCCACCAGCTCGCCGTCCTCGGTCCGGGCCTCGCCCTCGCAGAAGACGAGCCCTCCGGCCTGGTGCAGCACCCGCCCCTCGGCGACGATCCGCCCGCGGGCCGGGCCGATGAAGGTGACGTGCAGGTCCACGGTCATCACCGTGGCCGTGGCCGGGTCGGCGAAGCGCGCCGCCGCGCCGAGCACGGTGTCGAGCAGCGTCATCGCCACGCCGCCGTGCCCCAGGCCGAAGCTGTTCAGGTGACCGGGCCCGAGCGTCACCTCGCCCACCACCCGCCCCGGCTCGCGGGACACGGCGCGGATGCCGCAGGTATCGAGGAACGGGCTCTGAAAGCCGAAGAAGTCGGGCATCGCGCCAGCATACCCCTGTGGCGGCGGCCCCCGGCATCCCCCCCGGTTATCGAATGGGAGCGTGTTCCGGGATCGAGGAGACGGCGGGGGCGGGGGCCATGAGCCGCCCAGCGTGGTGGTGGTCGGCGGCGGCTTCGCCGGGCTGGCGGCCGCCCGCCGGCTGGCCCGGGCGCCGGTGCGGGTGACGCTGGTGGATCGCCGCAACCACCACCTCTTCCAGCCGCTGCTCTACCAGGTGGCCGCGGCGGCCCTGAACCCGGCCGACATCGCCCAGCCCATCCGGCGCGTGTTGCGCCGGCAGCGGAACGCGGAGGTCCTGCTCGCCGAGGTGACCGGGGTGGACCTGCACCGCCGCCGGCTGCTCCTCGCCGATGGGGACATCCCTTACGACCAGCTGATCCTCGCCACCGGCGCCACCCACTCCTACCTCGGCCACGAGGGCTGGGCCGAGCTGGCCCCCGGGCTCAAGACCGTGGAGGACGCCCTGGAGATCCGCCGCCGCGTGCTCACCGCCTTCGAGCGGGCCGAGCGCGAGCCGGACGCCGGGCGGCGGCGAGCCCTCATGACCTTCGTCATCGTGGGCGGCGGCCCCACCGGCGTCGAGCTGGCGGGGGCGCTCGCGGAGATCGCCCGCCGCACCCTGGCGGCCGACTTCCGGCACATCTCCACCGTGGGGTCGCGGGTGGTGCTGGTCGAGGCGGCGCCGCGCGTCCTGCCCACCTACCCGGAGGCCCTCTCCGGGCCGGCGCGCCGGCAGCTGGAGCGGCTGGGCGTCGAGGTCCGCACCGGCGCCCCGGTGAGCGCCATCGACGAGGCCGGCGCGGTGGTGGACGGCGAGCGGCTCGAGGCCGCCACCGTGCTCTGGGCGGCGGGGGTCGAGGCCTCCCCGCTGGCGCGCTCGTTGCGCACCCCCCTCGACCGCGCCGGGCGGGTGCGCGTGAGCCCGGACCTCTCCGTGCCCGGCCACCCCGAGGCCTACGTCGTCGGCGACCTGGCGTACCTGGAGGAGGACGGGAAACCGGTCCCCGGGGTGGCCCCGGCCGCCATTCAGGAGGGGCGCCACGCCGCCAGGAACGCCCTGCGGGCGCTGCGCGGCGAGCCGCGCCTCCCGTTCCACTACCGCGACAAGGGGCTCATCGCCACCATCGGCCGCGGCGCCGCGGTGGCCGCCATCGGACGCATCCGGCTCACCGGCCTCCTCGCCTGGCTGGCCTGGCTCCTGGTCCACATCTACTTCCTCATCGGCTTCCGCAACCGGCTGGCGGTCCTCCTGCAATGGGCCTGGTCGTACCTCACCTTCGAGCGAGGGGCGCGGCTCATCACCGAGACGGCGGAGCAGTGGCGCCGGGGCGGCGGTGCCCGGGCTCCGTCCGCGGAGAGCACCCGGGCCGACCGAGGTGCCGGCGGGCGACCGACCCGCTGACTCGGCCGCTTTCCGCGCGGCGGGCGTCACGGCGCCAGGCGCTCGGCCACCCAGTGGCCCGACTCGCCGCGGCGGTACCGCAGGCGGTCGTGCAGGCGGTTCTCGCGCCCTTCCCAGAACTCGATGGCGTCGGGGACCACCCGGTAGCCGCCCCAGTGAAGCGGCCGCGGCACCGGCCCCCCGGCGTAGCGCCGCTCCGCCTCGCCGAGGCGCGCCTCCAGCGTCGCGCGATCGGGGATGGCGGCGCTCTGGTCCGAGGCCCAGGCGCCGAGCTGGCTGCCGCGGGGCCGGCCGGCGAAGTAGTCGTCGGACTCGGCGGCGGTGGTCTTCTCCGCCCGCCCCTCGATCCGCACCTGGCGCGAGATCGGCTCCCACCACAGCGCCAGGGCCACCCGCGGGCCGGTCGCGATCTCCTCCCCCTTGCGGCTCCGGTAGTTGGTGTGGAACACGAAGCCGCGCTCGTCGAAGGAGCTCAAGAGCACCATCCGCACCGAGGGGCGCCCGTCCGGCCCGGCCGTCGCCAGCGCCATGGCGTCGGGCCTCGGCACGGCGGCGCGGAGCGCCTCGCCGTACCAGCGGCGGAACAGCTCGATGGGGTCGACGGGGGACAGGGCTCTCGCTCCGCCGGAACGAGGTAACCGCGGCCCGGCGCGGGCGCCACCCCCCGCCCCGGGCCGGCTTGCGCCCCCCCGGCCACCGGTCCACACTCCCTGCGCCACCCCATCCCTCCGGGAGCTTCCCATGGACTTCTCCCATCCCCCCAAGGTGAAGGCCATCCGCGGCGTCTTGCGCGAGTTCATGGAGAAGGAGGTCTACCCGCTCGAGCCCCGGCTGCGGCGCGAGGGGTTCAAGGCCCTCCTACCGGTGCTCCGGGAGAAGCGGGAGCGGGCCCGGCAGACCGGCCTGTGGGCGGCGCACGTGCCCGAGAAGTTCGGCGGGGCGGGCCTCTCGCTCGGCGAGTTCGCCCACATGAGCGAGGAGCTGGGGCGGAGCCCCATCGGCCACTACCTCTTCAACTGCCAGGCGCCCGACGTGGGGAACATGGAGATCCTGATGGAGTACGGGACGCCGGAGCAGCAGCAGCGGTTCCTCCATCCGCTGGTGCGCGGCGAAATCCGCAGCTGCTTCACCATGACCGAGCCCGAGTTCGCCGGCTCGAACCCGGTATGGCTGGGGACCACCGCCCGCAAGGACGGGGAGGAGTGGGTGATCCGGGGCCACAAGTGGTTCGCCTCCGCCGCCGACGGAGCCACCTTCGCCATCTGCATGGCGGTGACCGATCCCGACGCCGACCCCTACCAGCGCGCCAGCATGATCATCGTCCCCACCGGCACGCCCGGCTTCGAGCTCATCGGCAACATCTCGGTGATGGGCGACCGCGGCGGCGACTGGGCCAGCCACGGCGAGGTGAGCTACCAGGGGGCGCGCGTGCCGCTGTCTCACCTGCTCGGCGGGGAGGGACAGGGCTTCGTCATCGCCCAGCAGCGGCTCGGGCCGGGGCGCATCCACCACTGCATGCGGTGGATCGGCATCTGCGAGCGGGCATTCGAGATCATGTGCCGCCACGCCGCCACCCGCGAGCTCTCCCCGGGCAAGCCGCTCGGGACCCGGCAGATGGTGCAGCAGTGGATCGCCGAGAGCCGCGCCGAGATCCACGCCGCCCGCCTCATGGTGCTGCACGCCGCCTGGCGCATCGAGCAGGAGGGGACCTACGCCGCGCGCGAGGAGATCTCGCTCATCAAGTTCACGGTGGCCCGCACCCTGCAGCGGGTCCTGGATCGAGCCATCCAGGCCCTGGGGGCGCTGGGCATGACCGACGACACCCCGCTGGCCTTCTGGTGGGGGCACGAGCGGGCCGCCCGCATCTACGACGGCGCCGACGAGGTGCACCTCTCGGTGGTGGCGAGGCGCATCCTGCGCGGCCACGGCCTCAAGGTCTCCTGATCGTGGAGCCCGCCGCGCCTCCCGGGACGATCGGTGCGGTCGACCTCCCCGGCGAGGTGCGGGAGGAGGACCGGCTCGACCCGGAGCGGCTCCTCGCCTTCCTGCGCGGGGCCTTTCCCGGCCTCTCGGGGCCGGTGGAGGTGGAGCAGTTCCGCCGGGGACACTCCAACCTCACCTACCTCCTGCGCTTCGGGGGCCGGGAGGCGGTGCTCCGGCGGGCGCCGCACGGCGCCAACGTCAAGACCGCCCACGACATGCGGCGGGAGTTCACCATCCTCTCGGCGCTGCAGGGGGCGTACCCCAAGGCGCCCCGCCCGCTGGCCTTCTGCGACGACCCGTCGGTGGCCGGCGCCGAGTTCTACCTCATGGAGCGCGTGCGCGGGGTCATCGTCCGGCGCGGCGGCCTGCCCGGCGTGGAGCTCTCCCCGTCCCTCCTCTCGGCGCTCTCGGCCGCCTTCGTGGCGGACCTCGCCGCCCTGCACGCGGTGGACGTGCGCGGCGGGACGCTGGCCGGGATCGGCAAGCCGGAGGGCTACGTGCGGCGCCAGGTGACCGGCTGGACCGAGCGCTACCTCCGGGCCAGGACCGACGAGGTCCCCGAGGCCGAGTCGGTGGCCAGGTGGCTCGGCGGCGCCGCCCCGGCCGAGAGCGGCGCGGCCCTGGTGCACAACGACTTCAAGTACGACAACCTGGTCCTGGATCCATCCGACCTGACCCGCATCGTCGCCGTCCTCGACTGGGAGATGGCCACCGTGGGCGATCCGCTCATGGACCTCGGCACCTCGCTCGGCTACTGGGTGGACCCGGACGACCCGCCGGAGATGCAGGCGCTGGCCTTCGGCCCCACTAGCCTCCCGGGGAACCTCGACCGGCGCGGGGTGGTGGCGCGGTACGCCACCCTCACCGGCCGCGACCCCGGCCCGATGCTGTTCCAGTACGCCTTCGCGCTCTTCAAGATCGCCGTCATCGTGCAGCAGATCTACAAGCGCTTCCGCGAGGGAAAGACCACCGATCCCCGCTTCGCCGCCCTGGGCGCGGCAGTGCAGGTCCTGTGCGCCCAGGCGGCGCGAGCCGTGGAAAAGGGGCGGATCGACGGCCTGGGCTGACCACCTCGGGCCGACGCTCGCTCACCGGCCTCGGGCGGCGGGCGCCTCTTCCCCGGAGGCCAGGACCCCGGAGACCTCGTCGAAGTCGGCGTCCACCGGGACCCCGGAGGAGAAGGAGCGCAGCACCAAGTCCACCGGGCGCCGCGGGGTGGGGCGCGGCTTCGGCCCGTACCCCACTCGCAGCAGGACCTGGGGGTGGCCGGCCTCGCCCACCTGGCGGCGGAGGCGGTTCCTCACCTCGGGGACCTCGAGGGGCTGCGAGAGGAAGGAGGCCACGAAGCCGCTGGCGGTGGCCCGGAGAAGGAGGCGCTGCATGGCCCGACCGGCGTCGAGCCAGTCGCGCGGCCCCTCGTCCCGAGTCGAGAGCAGGATCAGGGTCCGGGTCTGCTGGTCGAGGCGCCGATCGACCTCCTCTTGGCCGATCCGCCGCCCGAGGCGGAGCAGGCGCCGCAGCCGTCCGCCCGACCCCGCCGGCCCCTGGGGGCGGTTGGTTCCGTCCGTGAACGCGCGGCGGTCCCCGCGCCGGGTCCAGAGCGCCACCTCGTGGCGGAACCGGGCGCTCGACCACTGGGTTGCGTCGGCCTCCGCCACCAGCTCGGCCACCGGGTGCGCCAGCCACCGGGGGAGCCGCCGGACCGCCACGGTGCCACGCGAGGCTGGCGCCAGCCGGGCCAGCTCCGCCGGGCTCAGCGCCCAGGGGTAGAACGTGGTGGCGGTGCGGCGGATGGGGATGGCGTGGAAGAGCTTCTCCTCCTCGCGCGTCGGCGC
This sequence comes from Anaeromyxobacteraceae bacterium, assembly GCA_035762305.1. Taxonomy (GTDB): domain Bacteria; phylum Myxococcota; class Myxococcia; order Myxococcales; family Anaeromyxobacteraceae; genus DASTPH01. Next base: position 24,793 of record DASTPH010000125.1, on the reverse strand, counting down.
GCGGCGGTCGACGAGCCGGGCGATCGCGATCGGCTCGCCGTGCCGCGGCTGGCACGCCTGCACGCCGAGGTGGTGGCCGTGATGGACGGCGGCGAGGCGGAGGTTCTCCAGGGCCGCGCCGCACGCGATGGCCGCCTCCCGGCCCTGGGGATCCGCGGCGGGGAGGCCGCGCCGGGAGTCGACGTACAGGCGGACCTCCTCGCCGTCCACCTCGAAGGCCCACGGCTGGGCATTGAGGCGCGACGGTGCGAGGATGGCGTACTGCAGCAGGTAGCGGAGCCGCTCTGCGGGCCCCCCCCACGCCGGGAACGGCGGCACCTGCCGCACTATCCAGCTCGGTCGCACCCCCCCACCTCTAAGTGTCGCAGTGTCCCATAGCTCTGGTATACAGGTCACGCCCCCAAGTGGGGCTCCCACGATCATCGAGAACGAAAAGAGTCTGCAACCGCACAGGTCGTGACCATCATCTCCATCTGGGGCCACCCGTCGGCTTCAACGCCACGCGTCATACCATTGCACGGTCGAGGAGCACCTCGGGACGCCGGCCATCCGGCTGCAGGCGGCCAGAGTCCGACGCGGCGGCTGCTCCTCGATGGCGAGGTGGCTCGCGAACGGCCATCATACGGCATCCCTTCGCTCGAGGAGGCGGCCATGGGCGTGAAGCAGCTCTTCGATCTCGCCGGGAGAACGGCCCTCGTCACCGGCGGCTCGCGCGGCCTGGGACTGCAGATGGCCGAGGCCCTGGGCGAGATGGGGGCTCGGCTGGCCATCACCGCCCGCAAGCAGGCCGAGCTGGATCAGGCGGCGGCCCACCTCTCGCGCCTGGGGGTGGAGGTGCTGACGGTGGCGTGCGACCTCTCCCGCCTCGACGCCATCCCGGGGATGCTCGATCAGGTCCTGACCCGCTTCGGCGCCGTGGACGTCCTGGTGAACAACGCCGGCACCACCTGGGGCGCCCCGGCCGAGGACTACCCGCCCGAGGGCTGGAACAAGGTCGTGGCCCTGAACCTGAACGCGCTCTTTTTCCTCACCCAATCGGTGGGCAAGCGCAGCATGATCCCGCGCCGCTCCGGCAAGATCGTCAACGTGGCCTCGGTGGCGGGCCTCACCGGGAACCCCCCCGCCATGCAGACCATCGCCTACAACGCCAGCAAGGGAGCGGTGGTGAACCTCACTCGCGCCCTGGCCGCCGAGTGGGGGCGCCACAACCTGAACGTCAACGCCATCTGCCCCGGCTTCTTCCCCTCGAAGATGTCGCAGGGGATCCTGGACCACATCGCCCCGGCCGTGGTGGCCCGGACGCCGCTGGGCCGGCTCGGCGGCGTCGAGGATCTGAAGGGAGCGGTGGTGTTCCTCGCCTCGGAGGCCTCGCGCCACGTCACCGGGCAGTGCCTGGTGGTGGACGGCGGGGCCATCCTCGCCTGACAGCGCACGCTGGTCGCCGAGATCCCGGCGGCCCGCCCTACGAGCCGCGGGGCGCGGCGCCTCCCAGGTAGCTTTCCACCACCCACGGATCGCGTCGCTGCCCGGCCCCGGCGGATGTTTCGTCGGCCCGCACCCGGGCGGGCGCCTTGCGGTCGGAGGGGCGGGCCGGGGCTAAAATGGCAGCGTGGCTCTCTTCTCCCGGCGCCTCCCGCACGTACTCACTCGCGGCGACCTGGCGCTGCTCGTCGCCCCCACCTACGCCGCCGCCCTCTCCGTGGACGAGGAGGAGGCGCTGGAGCGGCTGCAGCGCGCCCTGGAGCGCCCCGGGGTGGCCGAGGACCTCTACCGTGGGGTCTCGGCGGCGCTCTTCGAGGCCAAGGGACCGCGCACCAGCGAGGACGCCCTGGTCGACAGGCTCTCCGCCGGCGTCCAGGCGCGCCGCGCCCGCGCCAAGCCGGCGCCCTCCACCCCAGCGCTCTCGGCGGTCCTGGTCCGGCTGAACCTCGAGATCGGGCTCGCCCCAGAGCCCATGCGGGCCACCCTCGCCGGCGGGAAGGGACACGCGCTCCTCGAGGAGGGGCTGCGCCAGCTTGGCGCCCATCTGGTGAAGGAGCTGCTCAGGGGGTGAGCGGGCGGCCGGCGTCCCGTCCCGGCATCCCGGCGGGCGACGGGCCCTGATCATTCACCACATCTTCCAGCCCCTCCCCACGGTGCTCTGGCGTAGGGTAGCTCTCCGCTCAGCGGCATCGAGAGAGCCACGGAGCCGCTCGCCGTACCGGGCTCGGGCAACGACGGGGACCCGCTCGCTGGAAAGCCAGGGAGGCTCGTCCTTCCCACGCAGCCTGTCGACCCGGAGGCCTGCCACCGGAAGGGGCGCAAGGAGTAGGCTTCGGCCGCATGCCCGCCGGCAGGTCCGATTCCGGGCACTCCACGCCCGCCTGGCGCGGCTCGGCGCCTCCCTTCCGCGCCTCTCGACTCGCACCGTCAGGCGCCGCGACCCGCGCCTCGGTGCTCGGGCCGCTCGCGGCGGCGCTCGCCACCTTCGCGCTGCACGCCGCCTGCGGCGGCCGCTACGGGCCCTTCCGCGACGAGATGTACTTCGTCGTGTGCGGCGAGCGCCTGGCCTGGGGCTACGTGGACCAGCCGCCGCTGGTGGCGGTGGTGGCCCGCGCGGCCCACGAGCTCTTCGGGGCCTGGGTGCCCGGTTGGCGCCTCCTCCCCTGGATCGCCTCGGCGGCGACCGCCTGGCTCGCGGGCCGCCTGGCGTCGCGGCTCGGAGGTGGCCCCTTCGCGGCCATCCTGGCCGCGGTGGCCACCGCCGCCTCGCCGCTGCTCCTCGGCCTCGGCCACTACCTCACCATGAACGCCTTCGAGCCGCTCCTCTGGACGGCGCTGGCGCTCACCCTGGCTCGCCTCGCCTCGGGCGGGGATGGAAGGCTCTGGCTCGCCGCCGGGGCCCTGGTGGGCCTGGGGCTCCTCGACAAGTACTCGATGGCGTACTTCGCGGCCTGTCTCGGGCTCGGGCTCTTGCTCGTCCCGGAGCGGCGGCTCCTCCTCGACCGCCGCCTCGCCCTGGGCGCGCTCTTCGCGGCGCTGCTCACCCTGCCGAACCTCGCCTGGCAGGCCGGGCACGGCTTCCCCTTCCTGGAGCTGGCGCGCCGCGGGCAGCTCTACAAGAACACCCCCTTCGAGCTTCCGGGCTTCTTCCTCTCGTTGTTCCTCGAAGCGGGTCCGCTCGGCGCGCCGGTCTGGCTCGGAGGCCTCGCGTGGCTCGGCGGTGCGCGGGCCTCTCGCCCCTTCCGCCTCCTCGGGCTCGGGGCCCTCCTGCTCCTGGCCTTCCTCGTCGCCGCTCGGGGGAAGCCCTACTACGCCGCCCCGCTCCTGCCGGCGCTCTTCGCGGCCGGCGGGGTGGCCTGGGAGGGGCTCTTGCGCCCGCGCTGGTCGCGCCTCGCCGCCCCGGCCCTGGTGGCTGCTGGCGGCCTCGCCTTCGCGCCGGCGGCCATCCCGCTGCTCCCGGTCGAGGACTTCGTGCGCTGGCAGGCGGCGGTGGGCTTCCGGCAGAGGCCGCTCGAGCGCGCGGCCCTGGGAGTCCTGCCGCAGGTCTTCGCCGACCAGTTCGGCTGGCCGGAGCTGGCGAGCGGCGTGGCCGGGGCCTTCGCCCGCCTGCCGGCCGCGGAGCGGGAGCGGGCGGTGGTCTTCGCCCAGAACTACGGCGAGGCGGCGGCGCTCGACCTCTACGGGCGGCCGCTGGGGCTGCCGCCGGCCGCCTCCGGGCACAACCAGTACTTCCTGTGGGGCCCGCCCGAGGGGCGAGGCGAGGTGGCGGTGGTGGTGAGCGGCGAGCGCGAGGACTGCGGGCGCGGGACCTTCCGCCGGCGCGAGCTCCTGGCGCGCCTCCCGGAGAACCCCTGGGCCATGCCCTACGAGAGCGGTCGCTGGATCTGGATCTGCCGCGAGCCGATGGTCCCGGTCTCGGAGCTCTGGCCCCGCCTCCGGCACTACGAGTGACGGACGCCACGCGCTAGACTCTCCCCGTGCCGCCGACGCCGACGCCCCAGGTCCTCCTCCGCCTGCGGCGCCTGCGCTGGACCGCCTTCGCCCTGGTGGGGGCGGGATACGTCCTCTCCTTCTTCCACCGCATCGCCCCGGCCGCCATCGCCAGCGAGCTCAGGCAGGCCTTCGGCGCCAGCGGCGCCGAGCTGGGGGCGCTGGCCGCCACCTACTTCTCGGTCTACACGGTGATGCAGGTCCCCACCGGCGTGCTGGTGGACGCGCTCGGGCCGCGCCGCATCGCCTCGCTGGGCGCCCTGGTGGCGGGCGCGGGATCGCTGGCCTTCGGTGCCGCCGGCAGCCTGGGAGTGGCCTCCGCCGGGCGGGCGCTGGTGGGGCTCGGGGTGTCGGTCACCTTCATCGCCCTGCTGAAGCTCGTGGTGGCGTGGTTCCGCGAGCGGGAGTTCGCCACCCTCTCCGGCGTGGTCATGTTCATGGGCAACGTCGGCGCGGTCCTCTCGGCGGCCCCGCTGGCCTGGGCGGTGACCATCACCTCCTGGCGGAACGTCTTCCTCCTCATCGGTCTGTCCTCGATCGTCGGCGCCGCGGTCACCTGGCTCCTGGTGCGCGACCGGCCTGAGGACGCCGGGCTGCCCTCGATCCGCGAGCTGGAGGGGATGGCGCCCCACGCGCCCCACCTCGGGAGCTGGTGGGAGGGGCTGTGGGCGGTGGCGCGGAACCCGGCCACCTGGCCTGGCTTCTTCGTGAACATGGGGCTGGCCGGCAGCTACCTGGCCTTCGCCGGGCTGTGGGCCGTGCCGTTCCTCAGCGAGGCGCACCGGATGACCCGGGCGGCGGCCACCTGGCACACCACCGCCATGCTGGTGTGCTTCGCCTTCTCATCGCTCGTCGTCGGGAGGCTCTCCGATCGCATGGGGCGCAGGCGCCCGCTCATGCTGGGGATGGGCCTCGCCTATCTCCTATGCTGGGCTCCCTGGCTCGCCGGGGCGCGGCCGCCGATGTGGGCGAGCCTCCTGCTCTTCGGGGCCATGGGCGCGAGCGCCACCGGCTTCACGCTCTCCTGGGCCAGCGTCAAGGAGGTGAACCCGCCGGCGCTCTCCGGCACCGCCATGGCCGTCGTGAACGCCGGGGTCTTCCTGGGTCCGACCCTCTACCAGCCGCTGGTGGGCTGGGTCCTCGACCGCGCCGCGACGGCGCGGGGCGCCGGTGGCCGCGCCGGGGCGGCGGCCTACGCCCCGGAGGACTACCGGCTCGGCCTCCTGGTGCTGGCGGCCTTCGCCCTCATGGGCCTCCTGGCGGCGCTCCTGGTGCGGGAAACCCACGGCCGGAACGTCGCCGCCGAGCCGCGCCGCGGCGTGGGCTAAGTGGCGTACGCCAGGCGTATCGATCAGCTTTCAGGCCGCGAAGCGGCCCCGGCCGGGAGTCCGGCCGCAGCAGGGGGGAGGCTCCGGCGGCTCTGCCGACGGAGGGGGGCGGCACGCCCCCTGGCAAACATGGCGAGTGCCGCCCGGAGCGGTACGCTCCGGTCGCGGCACGAGAACCGTTCCACATTTCCCTTGCCCCGCCCGGGGAAAGGGGCTGTCGTTGCGACCGGAAGGGAGCCGCCATGGCGTACAAGCACCTCCTCGTCCGCGCGGACAACTCCCGCCGTGCCCCCGAGCGGCTCGACCCCGCCGCGGCCCTGGCGGCCCAGGTGGTGAGCGGCGCCGCGCTGTGCTGCCGCTACGTCGACCTGGGTGGCCTGCACGCCTCCCAGAACACCCGCAAAGTGCTGGCTCGATGACCATGCCGGTTCTGGTCTCGCGGTGAGCCGTCGGGGTGGGCCCCCTCGCCTGGATCGCCGTGGCGGTGGGGGCGGGAGGCCTCCTCGGTCTCTTGCGGGCCGAGGCCGGGAACATCCGGCGCGCCCCGTTCAAGGTCGCCGCCTCGGCGGGGTTCGTGACCCTGGCGCTGGCCCTGGGTCCCGAGGGCCCCCACGAGCGCTGGATCCTGGGCGGGCTCTGCCTCTCCGCCCTGGGCGACGTACTTCTCCTCTCCGTCTCCCGGCGCGGGTTCCTCCTCGGCCTCGTCGCCTTCCTGCTGGCGCACCTCGCCTATGCGGCCGCCTTCTGGCCCGTGGCGACCCGGTCGCCGTGGGCCGCGGCCGCCGTCCTCGGCGCCACCGCCTGCGTCCTGCGCTGGCTCTGGCCGCACCTGGGCCGGATGCGCCTGCCGGTCGTGGCCTACTGCGCCGCCATCGGCCTCATGCTCTGGCTGGCCCTGGGCGTGGGCCGGACGGAGATCCGGCTTGGCGGCCTGCTCTTCTGGCTGTCCGACCTCATGGTGGCGCGCCACCGGTTCGTCCGCGCCGAGCCCCGAAACCGCCTGGTGGGCCTGCCGCTCTACTACGCCGGGCAGTACCTCATCGCCCTGGCGCTGGCGTGATCCGGAGCGGGGCCGGGCGGCCGCGGTCCGCGGCCGGCGCGGCGCGCCGATCTACGGCGGGCAGAGATCGAAGGACCAGGGGACGCACTGGCCCGAGCCATCGCAGGCGGTGGCGTACGGGTGCATGCACATGCCGCCGCAGAGGTCGCAGGTGACGCCGCACGGCTGGCCGGCGCAGTCCGCGACCGGCTGGCAGGTCACGGCCCCGCCCGGGATGCACTGGCCGGCCGCATCGCAACGGCCCAGGGCGGACGGCGCCATGCAGGGCGGCGTCGCCTGGCGGCAGGGCGGATCCCAGACGCAGGTCTGGCCGCAGACCTTGCCGGCGCAGGGATCGGGGGGCTCGATGGGGCACAGGTCTGCCACCCAGGCGACGCAGCGCCCCACCGGGTCGCAAGCCTTCACCACGGCGGTCTCGGCGCACCGCGCGTCGTCGGGAGGGCAGACCCGGCAGGCGTCTCCGCAGGCCTTTCCGTCACAGGGGTCGTACGAGGACCCGCCGCACTGACCTGGGCCCGCAGCCGCGGCGAGGAGCGTCAAGAGTGCGAGCCTGGCGCGCATGGGGCACCCCGGGAGGGTTGCGGGTCTATTCTAGTATGTGAGCCCGTGAACGTGAACGAGCCCGCGCCCGAGAAGATGCCGGGCTCGGACATGATGCGTCCGCGGTGGGATCGGCGGGGGACGAGCCCCCGCCCTAAGGCTCGGGCGCGTTCCCGGGATCGACGCAACCGAGTGGCGCAAATCATGCCTCCAGCGCCGACTGGAACTCGGCCAGGAGGTCGCGCCAGTCCTCCACCCCCACCGAGATGCGCACCAGTCCCTCGGAGACGCCGTAGCGCGCCTTCTCCTCGTCAGACATCTCGGAGTGGGTGGTGGTGGCCGGGTGGCAGGCCAGGGTCTCCACGCCGCCCAGGCTCACGGCGTCCTTGGCGATGTGGAGCTTGCGCAGGAAGTCGAAGGCCGCCTTCTTGCCGCCGCGGACCTCGATGGAGAAGACGCCGCCGGGGTAGCGGCACTGGGCGTCGCGGATGCGCACCTGCTCCGGCTCGGCGAACAGGCTCGGGTAGTGGAGCCGCGCGATGCGCGGATGCCTGGCCAGCGCCTCGGCGATGCGCTGCGCGTTCTTGGACTGCCGGTTCATGCGCAGCCCGACCGTGGGGAGCCGTCCGTCCAGGAGCCAGCACTCGTCCGGCTGCAGGATGTTCCCCAGGATGGCCCGGAGCCCGCGCAGCTGCGCCAGCAGGTCGCGGTCCCGGCCCAGCACCACCCCGCCCAGCATGTCGCTGAAGCCGGAGAGGTACTTGGTGGCCGAGTAGACCGCCAGGTCGGCTCCCAGCTGCAGCGGGTGCTGGAAGGCCGGGCCGAGGAAGGTGTTGTCCACCGCCACCACCGGCCGGTCGGGGTGCGCCCTGGCGGCCCGGGCGGCGTCGGCCACGTCGGTCATGCGCAGGGTGGGGTTGGCGGGGGTCTCCACCAGCACCAGCTTCAAGTTCCTGGCCTCGGCCACGGCGCGCCGCAGGCCGGCGGTGTCGCCGGCAAGCACCGGCAGGCCGCGCAGCCCGAGCGGCTCGAGCAGCTGGTGGATGAGGTGCTGCGTCCCGCCGTAGAGCGGGGTGGTGTAGACGAAGCTCGACCCCGGCGGGCAGAAGGCGAGGAAGGTGGTGGAGATGGCGGCCATGCCGGAATTGAAGACCGCCGCGCCCTCGGCCCCGGCCTCCAGCGGCACGATCTGGTCCTCCAGGATCTCGGCGTTGGGGTGGGAGAGGCGCGAGTAGATGAGGTCCACGCTCTCGCCCTCGCCGGGGCGGGCCTTGCCGAGGGCGATGTCGAAGGCCCGCTCGGCCGCCTCCGGGCTGGAGAAGACGTAGGTCGAGGAGCGGAACACCGCCGGGCGGGCCGAGCCCACCGACAGCCGCGGGTCGAAGCCGCGGGTGAGGACCGCGGTGGGCGGCCGGACCAGGTAGGGGGTGCGCTTGCGGTTCACCATGGTTCGCCCTCCTCGACACCATCCTACCGCCCCCGGCGCCGCCGGTGGCCTTTCCGGGTGGGGCGCCCCCCGCGGCGTTACATCCCGCGGATGTGGCTCGGCTCGTCCCTCCACGTGGACTTCCTCCCCCGGCGCGCCCACGGCCTGCCCGGGCGGCTCGGGCTCACGGCCGCGCCGGGGCGCTGGTGGCCCGGGCGCGATCTCGACCCGGAGGCGCAGGTGGAGCGCGACCTCGAGCGCCTGCGCGACCGCTATCACGCCAGCACGCTGGTGACGCTCATGGAGGGCCCGGAGCTCAGGGCCTGCGGCTTGGACCGCCTCATCGGCCAGGTCCGCGGCGCCGGGATTGAGAGCCTGTGGCTGCCGGTCCCAGACATGGGCCCGCCGGCCTCGATGGAGGCGGCGCGGGGGCTGGTGGGCCAGATCCTCCAGCGGATGGAGCGCCGGGGAACGGTGGTGGTCCACTGCCTGGGAGGCCTCGGGCGCAGCGGCACCATCGCCGCCTGCGTGCTGGCGGCCCGCGGCCGGCCTCCCGACCTCGCCCTGGAGCTGGTGCGCCGGGCACGGCCCGGGGCGGTGCAGACGGAGGCGCAGGAGGCGTTCGTGGTGGCGTTCCACGCCAACGGAGCGTGACCGGGGGGTGTGGGGGGCGATTCCCACCTCTCGCGTGTCCCACCCCTCGCGCTGCACCGGCCGGCACGCTGTGGTAATCTGCCCGCCTTTCGCGAGAGCCGGGAGAGTCATGAGCCAGAAGAAGAAGCTGAAGGTCGGAGTCCTCGGGGCGACCGGCATGGTGGGCCAGCGCTTCGTGGCGCTCCTCGAGAACCACCCCTGGTACGAGGTGAGCCTGGTCGCCGCCAGCGCCAAGTCGGCGGGGCAGAAGTACCAGGACGCGGTGAAGGGTCGCTGGGCCCTGAAGGGCGCCGTGCCGGCCGCCACCGCCGGGCTCACGGTCCAGAACGCCTCGGACGTGGAGCGCATCGCCGGGCAGGTGGACTTCGTCTTCTGCGCCGTGGACATGACCAAGGAGGAGACGGCCAGGCTGGAGGAGGACTACGCCCGCCGCGAGACGCCGGTGGTCTCCAACAACAGCGCCCACCGCGGCACGCCCGACGTGCCCATGATGATCCCGGAGGTGAACCCCGAGCACGCGGCGGTGATCGAGGCCCAGCGCCGGCGCCTCGGCACCCGGCGCGGGTTCGTCGCCGTGAAGCCCAATTGCTCGCTGCAGAGCTACGTCCCGGCCATCCACCCGCTCATGAAGTTCGGCCCCAGGCGCATCGCCGTCTGCACCTACCAGGCCATCAGCGGCGCCGGGAAGACTTTCGAGAGCTGGCCGGAGATGCAGGACAACCTCATCCCCTACATCAAGGGGGAGGAGGAGAAGAGCGAGAAGGAGCCCATGAAGATCTGGGGCACCATCCGCGACGGGAAGATCGTCCCCGCCGCCGAGCCGGTCATCAGCGCCCAGTGCATCCGGGTGCCGGCCAGCGACGGCCACATGGCGGCCGCCTTCGTCCAGTTCGAGAAGAAGCCCGCCCGCGAGGAGGTGCTGGCGCTGTGGAAGGCCTTCGAGGGCAAGCCCCAGAAGCTCGGTCTCCCCAGCGCACCCCGCCCCTTCCTCGCCTACTTCGAGGACGAGTCGCGCCCGCAGACCCGGCTCGACCGCGACGCCGGCGGCGGCATGGCGGTGACCATCGGCCGGCTCCGCCCGGACGCGCTCTTCGACTACCGCTTCGTGGCGCTCTCGCACAACACCGTGCGCGGCGCCGCCGGCGGGGCGGTCCTCACCGCCGAGCTGCTCTCGGCCGAGGGCTGGATCACCCCGCGGTAGGGCGGGGGCCCGTCCCCCGCCAACTCGAGCCGCCCGGAACGGGCAGCGAGGCATTTGGGAAGCCTCGGGCTCGTCGGGTTCCCCAGCCGAGCTGGACGCGGAGTGCACACCGACTGCAGAAGCAGCCTCGCCACCCTTCGGGTGGCTCGGCAGTACGCCCCGTTACGATCAGAAGTGCTCCCGCACCACGGTGCGGGCGATCTCCATCGAGGCGGTGAAGGCCGGGGAGATGGGGTTCAGCACATGCACCGACTCGTCCCGGGCCTCGACCAGGAAGTCCATCACCAGCTCCTTGGTGCGCCAGTCCACCAGCTGAGCCCGGATGCCCACCTTGGGCGAGCGCTCGAAGTCGGCCGGGTCGAAGCGCTTCACCAGCCGGGCCGCGTCCCGGGCGAAGGCGCCGGGCAGGTACTTGCGGGGCTCGGTGAGCGCCACCTCCCGGAAACGCGGGTTCTTGAGGAACAGCGCCGCGTCGGCGAGCACGATCGCGGGCCCGCCCCGGTCGATGCCGCGCAGGAGGCCGTAGTTCTCGCGCCCCAGGGCGGGGATGGCGGTCGGGCCCAGGGTCACCTCCCCGTGAGCCCCGCGGGTGAAGTGGATCCCCAGGAACGGGTTGCGGACGTCCGGCACCGGGTAGATGTTGCCGCGCACCGGGTAGTCGCGCCCCGCCCTGAGCTGGCGGTAGATTCCCTTGAAGGGGATGAGCCGGTAGTGGCCGGCGAGGCCGAAGGCCCGGGCCACCGCGTCGCAGTGGGCCCCGGCGGCGTTGACGAGGCGGCGGAAGGCCACCCGCCCCAGGCTGGTCTCGGCCACGCCGGGGGCGGCCAGGCCCAGGAAGCGGCACTCCGTGACGAGGCGACAGCGGCCGCTCCCGGCGAGGTCGGCCGCGAGGGCCTGCAGCACGGCCTTGGGGTCGACCACGGCGGTGTCGGCCGAGAACAGGGCCCGGCCGGCGGTGCGGGCCAGCGGCTCGATGTCGGCCAGCGACCGCTCGTCCACCATCTCCACCCTGGCGCCGTTGGCGGTGGCGCGCCGGTGCAGCTCCTCCAGCGCCGGCAGCTCCTCCTCGGAGCGGGCCACGATCACCTTCCCGGTCTCGAGGACCGGCAGCCCCTTCTGGCGGCAGTAGGCCCGCATGAGCCGGTTCCCGGCCAGACAGGAGCGCGCCTTCAGGGTGCCCTCGGCGTAGTAGACGCCGGCGTGAAGCACGCCGCTGTTGCGCCCGGAGGCGTGGCGTCCCAGCTCCGGCTCCTTCTCCAGCACCACCACCTCGCCCCGGCCGGCGAGCACCAGCTCGCGCGCCAGGGTGAGGCCGACGATGCCGCCGCCCACCACCAGGACCTCCGCTCGATCGGGGACCATGCGGCGCGGACTGTAGCACGCCGTGCCTGCGGCCCCCGGCCTGGCAGCCGGCGGGGGACGAGGGTCGCCTCGGGCCTCCCCCTCCGGCACGTCCTCGCGCCGGCCATGGCACCCACGGCCGCGACGCGCGGCCTCGATCCTCGCCGCGCGCCGGCGAGAGGCGGGCACCGTCCCGAGTTCTTCTGGAGGCGTTTCCAGGCGCGTGCTCGCCGTCGCGCACCGCCGCGCTCGTGGCGCGTCACGGCAGCGCGACGCCCGAGTGCGGCGCTGCGGATTGTGCCGTCGGGGGAGGCCCGAGGCTCCTGGAGATGGCGACCTGCCACGCACGGTGCACACCTCGCCTCGCCGGCTCTGCGGCGCCCGGAAGCTACGGCGGCCTCCGCCCGTCCTGACCCGATTCGAGCCGGCGGCGCAGCGCCTCGAGGCCCTCGAGATCGTCCGACCAGAGCAGGCCGAGCTGGGTTTCCAGGCTTCCCGCCGGCGCGCCCGCGGGAAGCCAGCAGGCCTTGAGCCGCCAGCGCTCCTGCTCGCAGGCCTTTCTCACCTCGAAGCGCAGGGTCCCGCCCCGCGCCCGCACCTCGGCCAGCGCGCTGGCGGCGGCCTCGGTGAGGTCCATGCGCCGCATCAAAGCACGGATGGAAGGCGGCGTGCAGCCCTGGCCCGGCAGCGCTATGAGGGCCCCGTGACCCGGACCTACCTCCCGCGGTTCTACCTCGAGGGGTTCGCCGATCCCGGCGGCGACGGGTCCGCGGTGTGGGTCTACCGGGCGCCCATCGGCGAGTGGAAACGCGCCCAGGCGGCGGAGGGCCCGAGCGCCGACCGCTGGTTCAACGGCATCGACGACCCGGCGCTCGGCGAGGGGCGCGTCCTCGATGCGGCGCTGGCGGCGGTCTCGCCCGAGGCCGAGCGAATCCTGCGACGGAAGCTCCCGGCGCGGGAGCCCTTCTCGGCGGCGGAGCGGGAGGCGGCGGCCTCCTTCTTCGCCTTGCTGGGCATCCGGCTGGCCCCGCGCCTGGAAGGCCTCGACCTGGGCCAGGCCGAGGCCGGGCACCGCACCCTGGCTGCGCTGCTCGGCGAGATGGGCTGGGTGTTCTGGGAGGCCGAGGCGCCTTTCCACTTCGTCACCTCCAGCTCCCCGTTCCTGGTGGCCTTCCCGCGCCGCGAGGAGGACCAGTTCTTCACCCTCGACCTGCGCACGCCCACCACCGAGATCACCCTCCCCCTCACCTCCCGCGTGGCGCTGCACGCCACCTGGAAGCGCGGCGGCGAGCTGTGGCGCCGGGTCACGGAAGACGCCCTTCTCGAGATCAACTTCCGCACCTGCCAGCGAGCGCGCAAGTTCCTGGTGTCGCCGCGCCCGGCGGTCCCGGGCTGACGGTTCACCTGCTAGGCCCGGTTCGGGCCGCGCCCGTCGCAGCGGATCCGCCCGATGAGCGGCACGTGGTCGGAGAGCCCGGAGAAGGGGCTGCGCCGGTCGCCGAAGGCGCGGGTGCCCTCTAGGTCGAGGAAGCGCACGCCGTTGCCGTGGAAGATGTGGTCCAGGTGCATGCGCAGCTTCATGAAGCCAGCGGTGGCGAAGGCCCTGGGATAGCCGGGGTCGATCTGCCCGAGCTCCTGCTGCGCGCAGCGGAAGCCCACCTCCTCGGTGAGGTAGCGGAAGACCGGGGAGCCGGGCGAGGAGTTGAAGTCGCCGCAGACGATGAAGGGCTCGCGGCCGGCGTGGCGGCGCACGAAGCCCGCCAGGGCGTGGGCCTCGTGGAGCTGGTTCACGCCCCAGCCCATGCGCTCCTTGCGGCTCCAGAAGCCGCGGGCGAAGGGCGTGGGCAACGAGAGATGGGTGTTGAAGACGTGGAGGCGCCGGCCGACCGGGTCGGCCACCCGGAGGTGGGCGCAGATGCGCCCTTGCTTGCGGCCCCGGAACAGCTCCACGTGGTGGTGGGTGATGCGCCAGGGCGACTCGACGTTGTGGGCCTCCACCGACAGGCGGCGGGTATTCACCAGCACCGCCAGGCCGTGGGTGGTGATGGTGACGCCCCGGATGCGGTTGGTGTGGGCCCGGAAGTAGAAGCCGTCGTAGGGGAAGGGGCGGCCGTACCGGGCGAAGACCCGCTCCAGCTCGGCCATGAAGGCCTGGAGCTGCGTCTGGCCGTTGCCGGTCCGGTAGGCGAGCCGCGAGCGGAGCGAGATGGTCTCGATCTCTTGCAGGCACACCACGTCGGCCAGGGGGTCGAGGGTCGCCAGTCGCGAGGCGATGGCCCGCTCCGAGGCGCGGGTGGAGGCCAGCCCCCGGAGCGCGTGGCCGAAGTATCGGACGTTGTAGGAGACGACCCGCAGCGGGTGGGGCTTCGAAGGCGTCATGGTCGCGAGGAGGGCGGAGCGGACGCCTATTCTAAGCACCTCCCGCGCGCGCCGCGAGCCGCCGGACGTCCCCGCTGGAGGGGACAACCGCCGCGGGCTCGATCCCGGCCCCGCCGGAGGTACAATTCCCCCTGGCCTGCCACCATGAGCCGGGACAAGAGCGACACCATCTCGGAGAGCACCTGGGGCGTCCCGTTCCGGCATCCGGGGCGGGCCGAGAAGCGTCCCTACCTGCTCGTGCTCTCCGGCCCCCAGTTCGGCCAGATCTTCATGCTGGAGCCGAAGCGGGAGCTGGTCATCGGCCGGAAGGAGGGGGTCGACATCCTCATCCGCGACGACGGCGTGTCGCGCAGGCACGCCTCCATCCTGGCCGAGGGCGGGGGCGCCCGCATCCGGGACCTGGGCAGCCAGAACGGGACCTTCGTGGACGGGGTGCGCGTCGGCGACTGCCGGCTCGAGGACGGCAACCGCATCCACATGGGAGTGCACTCCACCCTCAAGTTCTGCTTCTCCGACGAGCTGGAGGCCGAGTACCAGCGCAAGCTGGCCGAGGGCGCCCTCCACGAGCCGCTGACCGGCCTCTACAACCGCCGGCATTTCATGGAGCGGCTGGCGGCCGAGCTGGCCGCCGCCCAGCGCCACGGCCATCCGGTTTCGCTGCTGCTCATCGACATCGACCACTTCAAGCGGGTGAACGACGCCCACGGGCACCTGGCCGGCGACGAGGCGCTCAAGATGATCGCCCACGTCATGGAGGGGGCGCTTCGCAAGGAGGACGTGCTGGCGCGCTACGGCGGCGAGGAGTTCGTGGTGCTGGCGCGCGAGACCCCGCTCCCGGGCGGCAAGTCCCTGGGCGAGCGCATCCGCAAGGCGGTGGAGCGCTCCCGCCTCACCTGGCAGGGGCACGACCTCTCCCTCACCGTCAGCGTCGGGGTCACGGTGAGCGTGGGGGTGGCCCGCTTCGAGCCGGGGCTCTCCGAGCGCCAGATCATCGAGGCGGCCGACCGGGCCCTGTACCGCGCCAAGCAGGCCGGGCGCAACTGCGTCGTGGCCGAGGAGGAGCCCCCCTCCCCCAAGCCCGGGCCGTGAGACCCGGGGGGCGCCTACTGCATCATCTCCCGGAAGCTGCCCGCCGCCTTGAGCAGCCGCAGGGTGGCCAGGTCGGCCGCCAGCGACTCGGTCACCAGCGAGATCTCGGCCTGCCGCAGCGACTCGGTGGCGTCGGTCGACTCGAGGTAGGTGGCGGCGCCGGCCTTGAAGCTCACCGACACCAGCCGTTCGTTCTCGCGCGCCAGCGCCACCCGCTCGCCGGCCTTGGCCTTGTTGGCGAGGGCGCTCTCCATGTCCAGGCGGGCCTGGCGCACCTCCTCCACGGCGCGGTTCTCCGCGCTCTGTCGAGCCGCCTCGCTCTCGGCCACCCGAGCGTTGGCCTCGCGGATGTCGGACTCGCGCAGGCCGCCGTCGAGCAGGTTCCAGGTGAGGGCCACGCCCGCGAACCAGGCCGTCTCGCTGCCGGTGAAGCCGCCCACGTTGGCCCAGCGGTACTGGCCGAAGGCGGCCAGGGACGGCGCGTACTTGAGCCAGGCGGCCGTCCGCTGCTGCCTGGTCAGATCCACAGTCGAGACGGCGGCCAGCACGTCCGGCCGGTCGCGCAGCGCCGCCGCCTCGGCGTCGCCCGCAGGCGGCTTGGGAGTGGGCGGGATCTCCACCTCGAAGTCCACCGGCCGCACCAGCAGCGTGGCCAGGGCCAGCCGCGCCGACTCGTAGGCGTTCTGCGAGCGCTTCAGATCCTGCTCCGCCTGGGCCCGGTCGATCTCGGCGCGCAGCTGGGCCACCTTGGGGGCCGCGCCCGCCTGGAAGCGCACCCGGGCGTCCTTCTCCCGCTCGCGGGTGAGCGAGAGCTGCCGCTCCGCCACCTCCACCAGCTGGCGAAGGTTGGTCACGCCGTAATAGGCCTGGGCCACGGCGAAGAGCACCTCGCGCCGGACGTTCTCGGTGTTGAGGCCGGCCACGCGCTCGCCGGTGTTGGCGGCGGCGATGGTGGGCCAGAGGTACGGGGCGATGAGGGTCTGCTTCACGTCGACCTGGGCCCCGAGCTGATCCTGCTTCTGGATGACGGCGTTGATGAACCCAGTTGGCTCGACCGCGTAGCCGGTGGCGTCCCCGGGGGGAGTCCCGGAAGGCTGCTGCGGTCCCAAGGGCTGGACCCAGTACCCGGTGGGCAGCGAGACCTCGGCCGCCGCCGAGTTGTGCGTGTACGACCCGCCGGCCACGATCTGCGGCAGGTAGTACGACCAGGCCTTGGCGGAGAGCTCCTGGGCCTGGCGCAGACGGGCCTCGGCTTGCTGGATGTCGAGGTTCTGCTGGCGCGCTTGCTTGAGGGCCTGCTCCAGGGTGAGGACCGGGAGTGACGGGCCGGGCTGGAGCATCAACGCTGCGGCGAGGAGGGAGGGGGCGATCATGGCGGGGCTCTGTAGGACGGGATCGCCCCCCGGTCAAGCGGATCCCGCCCCGGCTACCCCCCCAGGTCCTCGATCTCCTGCCGCACGTCCTTGCGCTCCTCCGCTTCCGGCTTCAGCTTCAGATACGTCCTGAAGGCCTGGAGCGCCTTCTGGCGCTGGCCGCGCTCCTTGTAGAGGTAGCCGAGGTAGTAGAAGCTCATGGCGTTCTGGGGCTCCTCGCGCGCGGCCCGCTCGTACCAGGCCAGGGCGTCCCGCCCGCTGCCCCGCTCGTGGATGGAGCGGGCGATCCTGTAGTAGAGCGACTTCTGCTTCGGATCCGCTTTGAGCGCCTCCCGGTAGATCCGGATGGCCTCGGTGTGCTTGCCGAGCCTCTCCAGGCAATCGCCCACCGCCACCCGCAGCTGCTGCTGCCGCGGGGCCACCTTGAGCGCCTTCTCGAGATCCGGGATACCCTCCTGGCAGCGCCCCTGGGCCGCCTTGAGCGCCGCCACCCGCTCGTAGCCGTCGGTGCGCCGCGGGTCCCTGGCCTGCGCGGCGCGGTACTCCTCCTCGGCCTCGGCCGGCGAGTTGGCCCGCTCGTAGGCGGTCCCCAGCCACAGGTGGTGGTCGGCCGAGTCCGGCTCCAGCCGAACCGCCATGCGCAGCTCCTCCACCGCGCGCGCCACCTCGCCCTTGGCCAGCAGCGCGCGCCCGAGCCAGCTCCGCGCCTCCGCCAGGGCACCGTCCAGGTTCACGGCCGCCTCCAGGTGCGCCAGCGCCGCCTCGACGTGGCCGGATTCCAGCTCCACCGCCCCCAGGCGGGCCCGGGCCACGGCGTTGCGGGGGTCCAGCGACGCCGTCGACTCCAGGGACTTGCGGGCGCCGGCCAGGTCGCCTCGCCCCCACTGGAGGGTGGCGAGCGACAGCAGGGCCGGCGCCAGCTGGGGATCGAGGGCCAGAGCCCGGTCCAGCTCGGCGGCGGCGGCCGCCTCGTCGCCCCGCGCCAGCGCCACCCGGGCCAGTCCGTAGCGGGCCTGAGCGCTGCCTGGGTCGAGGGCCAAGGCCTGGCGGTAGCGAGCCTCGGCGGCGGGGCCGTTCTTGCGGGCCAGCTCCAGGTCGCCCAATCCCACCTGGACCTCGCCCTGGCGTGGGCCCTTCTCGGCTGCCACCTTCAGCGCGGCAACGGCCTTGTCGAGATCCTTGGCCTTGAGGGCCAGCCGCCCCAGCCCGAGCTGGGGCTCCCAGTCGTCGGGAGCCTTGGCCGCCGCGTCGCGGTAGAGCCTCTCGGCCTCGGCGGCCTTCCCCAGCTGCTCGCGGATGAATCCCTTCACGTAGAGGAGCGGCGCCGACCCCGGGGACCTGGCCAGGCCCGCGTCGACGAGGTTCTGGGCGTCGAGGGCGCGGCCGGAGAGCACCAGGGCGCGCGCCTGCAGCGCCACCGCCTGGGGATCGGCCTGTCCGGCTGGCCCGGCGGCGGCCAGCAGCGCGGCGGCCTTGTCGGCGGCCCCGCGGCGCAGCAGGAAGCGCGCCAGCTCGAGACGGGCTGGGATGCAGCTCGCGTCCTCCTGGACGGCGGCCTCGAGCTCGCGCACCGCCGCCTCGAGCCTGGCCTCGGGCTGGCCTGGCCTGCTCCTCGCCACCGCGGCCAGCACCAGGTGGGCCCGGGCCCGCTCCGCGGGCGAGGCCAGCCCCTTGGCCTCCGGCGCCAGCAGGCTGCGCGCCAGCGCCTCGGCCTTCTCCAGATCCCCTGCGCGCTCGGCGATGCCGCCGAGCTCCAGCGCCGAGGACAGGTGCCCGGGGTCCTTCTCCAGGGCGCGCGCGAAGTGATCCCGTGCCGCGGCGTCCCCCCCCTGGCGCAGCGCCGTCAGGCCCCTCAGGTGGGCCAGCCGCGCCGCGCCCGGTCGGGCCGCCTCGGCCTTGTCGAGCCAGCCCATGGCTCCGGCCGGGTCGCCGCGCACCAGCGCCGCCAGGGCGAGGAGCACGGCGGCGTCCTCGTCGAAGGGGCCCTTCTGCGCGGCCGCCTGCAGCGGCGCAACCGCCGCCTTGAGCGCGTCGGCAGGCCCGGGCAGCGCCACCGCCACCGCCGCCTTGAGCGCGTCGGGCGACGCCGGGTCCTCCTTGACCGCGAGGGCGGCCAGCTGGCGCGCGCGCGCCAGGGTCGCCTCGGGCGACACCCCCCGGGTGGTCAGGAAGCCGGCGGCCTGCGCATAGACCGCCTCGGCCCGGGCGTCGTCGGGATCGAGGCGAAGGGCCTCGTCGGCGAGCTCCAGGGCCTGGTTCAGGCCGGCGGCGTGGTCGCGCGCGAACGCCGCCTTGGCCTCGGCGAGGAGCCTGGCCCCGGGCCGCTCCCCCCCGCGGGATCGGAGCAGGCGGTGGAAGAAGACACCGTGCCCGGTGAGCACGCCGGCGGTGCCAGCGCCGGCGATGGCGAGGAGCAGCAGGGCGCCGGCAGCCGCTGGGAGCACCCAGCGCGGCCGGCGGCTGGCGGTGTCCGGGGCCACCACCTTGGCCGCCGCCATCCGGCTCCCGAAGGGCACCGGTGCGGCTGGCCGCGCCGCCGCCGGCGGCCCGCCCGACGCGGCGGGCCTTGGAGCGGAAACGGGCTCGTTCATCTTCCGGATGAAGTCGGCGAGCTCGGGAACCGATGTGATGGGCGACCAGCGCTCGCCGTCCGGCGAGACCTCCTCGTTGCCGGCGAGCTCGCCCTTGCCGAGCATCGCCACGATCTGTGCCAGCTGGAAGGGGCCGAACACCTTGCCGGAGCGGCGCCGGACGCGCAGGTCGGGCGGGGCGGCCGGTTTTCCCGCCGGGGCCACGTCCCCGAAGAGCATCTCCAGCTCCTGCTCATCGGCAGGTCCGAGCCCCGAGGGCGGCGCGGCCGAGCGTGGCGCCGCCGAGCGCGGCGCTACCGGGGGCGGCGCGGCCGGGGGCGGCGCCCGCTGCACCGCTCGTGCGGGTGGCAGCGGCGCCGCGGGCTCCTCCTCCAGCTCCGGCGGCGCGTCCGGCGTCGCGGCCGTAGTCTGCGCCCCCAGGTTCACCTCCGCCTCCAGGCCCCAGTCGTCCTTGGCTGCCTCCGGCGGCGCAGGGGGCGGGGGGGGCGGCGGCCCCCGAGCCGGCGAGGCCGGAGGCATCGGGGCCGGGGCGGGCGCGAACGGGGCAGGCGGCTCCTCGAATGAAACCTCGCCGAATCCGAGAGGCCGAGGCGCCGCCGAGCTCCCGTCGGGGGCGGGGAGGGGAACGGCCCCCTCCTCCCCCGGCGGCCCGGCGGGGTCGAACGGAGGCGTGAAGCGGTCGGGGAGCTCCGTCGTGCCTGGACCCGCCGCGGCTGGCGGAGAGGCCATCGCCGCGGGGGGCGGGAAGGCGCTCGGCGGAGGCGAGGCGATGGCCGCTTCCGGGGTGGCCACTGGCTTCGGCGCAGGCGGAGCGGCCGGGGGCGGCGCCCGCGGCGGCGGGAGCGGGATGGCCGCGTCGTCTGCCAGCGAAGCTGGCTTGGGCGCAGGCGGGGGCGCCCTGGTCACCGGGGGCGCAGTGGACCTCGGAGGCGGCGGGGCGATGGCCGCGGCAGCGGGCGGCGAGGGCCTCGGCGCGGGCTCTGGCGCGACGGGGCCCGGGGCCGCCGGCGGCTTCGCGCCGGCCGGCCTGCCCTCCGGCGCCGGCAGGGGCACGGCGGTGCTGGCCTGGCCCCCCCCTCCCTGGGCGGTCTTGCGAACCGGGAACGCCTTCTGGCACTTGGGGCACTTGACGTTGAGCCCGGCGATCGGGATGCGCCGCTCGTCGACGTTGTATTCGGCCCGGCAGTGCGGACAGGCGACCCGCATGCTCTTTCTCCTAGCACCCGCCCTCGGCGGCCAGCAAGGCGCATGAGCGACGCCCCTCGTCGCTCGCAGTACGCCCCCGGTTCTGCGCGTGATAGGAATCGGCGGCGGGAGCCGGGATCGAACCGGAGACGGCGCCCGGGAGCCAGATGGATCGGGGCCAGGTGCTCATCCTCGGCGCGGGCCTGTGCGGCCTCTCGGCGGCGCTTCGGCTCCGCGGCGGCTACCGCCTGGTGGAGAGGGCCGATCGCCCGGGCGGCCTGACCCGCGGCCGCTTCCGGGACGGCTTCCACTTCGACCAGACCGGGCACTGGCTCCACCTGCGAGACCCCGCCGCCAGGGCCCTGGCCGAGGAGCTGCTCCCCGGCGGCTTCCTGGAGGTGCGCCGCCGGGCGGCGATCTTCTCCTGCGGCGTCTTCACGGCCTACCCCTACCAGGTCCACACCCACGGGTTGCCGCCCGAGGTGGTGGCCGAGAACGTGCTCGGCCTCGTCGAGGCGCGCTGGGGCGAGGGAGGCCGGGTCCTGCGGGAGCGCGAGCCGCGCAACTTCGCCGAGCACGTGCTGCGCGATCTCGGCCAGGGGTTCGCCCGCCACTTCATGTTCCCCTACAACCGCAAGGTCTGGACGGTCGAGCCCGAGGAGCTCTCCACCGAGTGGATGGGGCGCTTCGTGCCGCGCCCGAGCGCCGAGCAGGTGGTGCGGGGAGCCCTCGGGCTCGAGACCGGCGACCTCGGGTACAACGCCACCTTCCTGTACCCGCGGGTGGGCGGCATGGAGTCCCTGGCTGCGGCGCTGGCCCGCCGCCTCCCGCGCCCCCCCGACTGCGCCCTGGAGCCAGTGTCCATCGACGCCGGGCGCCGGGTGGCCGTGCTCTCCAGCGGTGAGGCGGTGCCCTTTCGCGCCGCCATCTCCACCATCCCCCTGCCGGCGCTGGTGAGCCTCCTCGTGGACGCGCCCGAGGCGGTGCGCCGGGCCGCCGCTCGGCTCCGGGCCGCCACGGTGACCTACGTGAACGTGGGCGCTCGCGGCGAGGGGCCCTCGCCGTGGCACTGGGTCTACCTCCCCGATCCGCGCCTGCGCCCGTACCGCGTCGGCTCGCCGTCGGCGGCGGTCCCCTCGCTGGCGCCCCCGGGGTGCCGGAGCTTCCAGGTGGAGATGGCCGCCCCGGGCCCGGTGCCGGCGGCCGAGGCACAACCGGCGGCGCTCGAGGCGCTCTCGGCGCTCGGCTTCCTCGCCTCGCCAGGCGAGGTGCTCTTCGCCGAGACGCAGGTGGTGCCGCACGCCTACGCCATCCACGACCGGGACTACGGCGAGGCCCGCGGCCTGGTGCGCGGCTGGCTGGAGAGCCGCGGGATCCTCACCGCCGGCCGCTCCGGAGCCTGGGAGTACTCCTCGATGGAGGATGCGCTCCTGGCCGGGCGCGACGCCGCCGACCGGCTCGTGTGATGATGGCCCCGTGCCCGACGTGTCGGTGGTGATCCCGGTCCACGACGAGGGGGCCATCCTGCGCACGGCCTGCCTCGACCTGGCCCAGGGCCTCTCCGCTCGCGGCCTGAACTACGAGGTCGTGCTCTGCGAGAACGGCTCCCGCGATGCCACCCGGGCCGAGCTGGCCTCGCTGGCCGCCGAGCACCCGCGGCTGCGGTGGCTCTCCATCGCCGAGCCCAATTACGGCCTGGCGCTCCGGGAGGGGATCCTGGAGGCGCGGGGGCGCCTGGTGGTGTGCGACGAGATCGACCTGTGCGACCTCTCCTTCTACGACCGGGCCCTGCCGCTGCTCGAGTCGGGCGGCGCCGAGATGGTGGTGGGGTCGAAGCGCGCTCCGGGCGCCCAGGACCGGCGCCCGCGCCACCGCCGCCTGGCCACCTGGGCCCACAACACCATGCTCCGGCTGTTGCTCGGCTTCCGCGGCACCGACACCCACGGTCCCAAGGCCATGCTCCGGGAGCGGCTGGCCCCGGTGGCCGGGCGCTGCCAGGTGGACCGCGACGTGTTCGCCAGCGAGCTCGTGATCCGCGCCCAGCGCGAGGGAGTCCGGATGGTGGAGATCCCGCTGACCCTGCGCGAGCGGCGGCCGCCTTCGGTGGGGCTGTGGCGCCGCGTGCCCTCGGTGCTGGCCAGGGTGGCCAAGCTGGTGTGGGTGCTCCGCCTCGCCCCCTCGCGCGCGCCTCCCGCCGCCGAGGGCGAGCGCGCGCCGCCAGCTTGAGGTCCCCCGGCCAGCCCGCGCGTCGCCTCGGGCGATCTCCGGCGGCCCGGTCTCACGTCGCCTCGGGCGGTCTGTGGCGGCCCGGTCTCGCCCTCGGCCGCTGCCCTCGCGCCGAGCACGGTACCCGTGGCCGCGCGGCGCGACCAGGGAGCGCACGGCGCGGCTGCAGAACTCGTTTCCGCGCTTCGCTTCGCGGCGCGGAGGCTCAGACAGGCTTCGCCGCGCGACTCTGGCGCTCGCGGCGCCGCGTGGCCACCGCCGGACTCGAGTGCGGCGCTGTGGAGGCGGCCTCTGGCGAGACCGGGCCGCCGATCGGTCCTGCGCCAGTGCCGCAGATCGACGTGTCGACAGGAGCCTCGGGCCTCCCCCGACGGCAGTCGGGACGGCCCGCTCGCGGAGGCGGCGTTCGGCCCCGGGGCGTGCTAATCCTCTTCGCGCATGGCCGACGCCGTGGCGACGCTGATGGAGCGGCTCAAGAGCTGGACGCTGGAGCTGGGTGGCCCGGGGACGCTCCAGCGCCTGGAGAAGCTCACGCCGCCGCGCAACGAGCTGGGGGTCGATCCCTACGGCTTGGACGTCGACTTCCTGGTCTCGGCCATGGCGCCGCTCCTCTGGCTGTACCGGAAGTGGTTCCGGGTGGAGACCTTCGGCCTGGAGAACGTCCCGGACGCGGGCCGGTTGCTGGTGGTCGGCAACCACTCCGGGCAGCTCCCCTTCGACGCCGCCATGGTCGAGGTGGCGCTCCTCATCGACAAGGATCCCCCCCGGGTGACTCGGGCGCTGGTGGACACCTGGGTGCCCACCCTCCCCTTCGTGTCCACCTTCATGTCGCGCTGCGGCCAGATCGTGGGCACGCCCGAGAACTGCCGCCGGCTGCTCGGCGCCGAGGAGGCGCTGCTGGTCTTCCCCGAGGGCACGCGCGGCCTGAACAAGCCCTGGTCCCAGCGCTACCGCCTCCAGGACTTCGGCCTGGGCTTCATGCGCCTGGCCCTGGAGAACGGCGCCCCCATCGTCCCGGTGGGCGTGGTGGGGGCCGAGGAGCAGGCGCCGGCGCTCTTCGACGTGAAGCCGCTGGCGAGGCTGCTCGCCTTCCCCGCCTTCCCCATCACGCCGACCATCCTGCCCTTCCCGCTTCCGAGCCGCTACCGCCTGTGGTTCGGCGAGCCCATGCGCTTCGAGGGCTCGCCCGACGACGAGGACTCGGCGCTGGAGGAGAAGGTGCAGCGGGTCCGGGCCGCGGTGGCGGACCTCCTGGCCCGCGGGCTGGACGCTCGTCCCCACGTCTTCTGGTAGCGGCCCCGGCCACCATGCCCGCCAGCGCCCGACCCGAGCCCGAGTTCCCGCTGCCGCACAACGTGGCCATCACCGGCATCGCCGGCAACCTGGGCAAGGCGCTGGCCAAGCTGCTCCACACCGAGGCGCACCTGGTGGGCATCGACCGACGCCCCTTCCCCGAGAAGCCCAAGGACCTCGAGCACCACCAGCTGGACGTGCGCAAGAAGAAGGTCGAGGACGTCTTTCGGCGCCGCCGCATGGAGGCGCTCATCCACCTGGGGATCATGCACGACCCGCGCATGCCACCCTCCGAGGCCCACTCCTTCAACGTGGTGGGCACCCAGAAGATGCTGGACGTCTGCGTCAGGCACGGCGTCCGGAAGGTGGTGGTGCTCTCCTCCGCCAACGTCTACGGGCCGGCACCGGGGAACCCCAACTTCCTCCCCGAGGTCACGCCCCTCATGGCCTCGGCGCGCTTCCCGGAGGTGGGCGACCTCATCGAGGTCGACATGTACGCGCAGTCGTTCATGTGGCAGCACCCCGACATCGAGACCGTCATCCTGCGGCCGGTGAACATCGTCGGGCCGACGGTGCGCAACGCCCCCTCCAACTACCTGCGACTGGAGCGGCCGCTGACGGTGCTGGGCTTCGACCCCATGGTGCAGCTCATCCACGAGGAGGACGTGTGCCGGGCGCTGCGGCTGGCGCTCCGGGCGGGAGTCCGCGGCATCTACAACGTGGTGGGCCCGGGCGAGGCGCCGCTCTCGGCCGTCCTGCGCGAGCTGGGCCGCAGGCCGGTGCCGGTCCCGCACTTCCTGGTGCGCCCGCTGTTGAGCCGGCTCTTCGAGGCCCGGCTCTCCAGCTTCCCCCCCGGGGAGGTGGACCACCTCCAGTACCTGTGCGCGGTGGACGGATCCCGCGCCGTTCGCGACCTGGGGTGGGCCCCTCGATACTCGCTCCGGGAGACCATCCGCAGCGTGCTCCCGAGCTAAGCGACAGTTCGGATGATCGCTCGTTTAGGGGCGGTGGCGCGACGCGGCAGGGCGCGGCGCCCTCGGCCCCGGCACGGCTCCCGGTCGGGTGTTCCGGGTGCAACCCGCCCTTTTCGGCGCTATCCTGCTGGCATGCGCTCCCTGCT
The DNA here is from genome assembly GCA_035762305.1 of Anaeromyxobacteraceae bacterium. GTDB lineage: Bacteria > Myxococcota > Myxococcia > Myxococcales > Anaeromyxobacteraceae > DASTPH01. The sequence continues at coordinate 15 of DASTPH010000125.1, read as the reverse complement.
CCCGATCATGGCGGG
>DASTPH010000124.1:0-5145 GCA_035762305.1 Anaeromyxobacteraceae bacterium | reverse complement strand
GGTGGCGGGCGTGCCGGTGGCCTGGAAGTCCTCGGCGGCGGCGGTGGTCCGGGTGGCTCCAGACGGGACCGTCACCGCCGTGAAGAAGGGCAAGGCGAAGATCACCGCCTCCGCGGGCGGGAAGAGCGCCTCGGCCGAGGTCGCCGTCAAGAAGTAGGGGGCCTGGCCTCGCCCGCTGCCCGCGGCGACTACGTCGACTCGCCCTTGGGCCCGGACGGCGTCGCCTCGCCCTCGGCCTTGGGCGCCGGGCGAGGCTTCCCGGCGTGGAGCTTGGCGCGCTTCTGGGCGCGGTTCTCCTGCCGGGCCTCGACCTTCTTGGGCGGGGGCGGGGGCGGGGGGGCCTTCTTGGGCGCGGCCGCGGCGGCCGCCGCCTGGTAGCGGGTCCTGAAGCGCTCGATGCGGCCGGCGGTGTCGAGGATCTTCTGCTTCCCGGTGAAGAAGGGGTGGCAGTTGGAGCAGATCTCGATGTGGAAGTCGCCGCGGGTGGAGCGAGTCTCGATGACGTTGCCGCAGGCGCAGACGACCCTGGCCGTCTTGTACTCGGGGTGGATGCCTTCCTTCATGGTGCCCTTCTGGCGGGCCGCTTGCACGGCGCGGGGCGCGCCGAGGTCCGGGCCCGGGGAGCAGCCGGATCTAGTCGAAACCGGGGGATGGGTCAAGCACGGAGGTGAAGGCGGTGCTTCCGAAAAGCCTCGCCGCCTCTTCCGGGCGGCTCGAGTCGGCGGGGGACGAGCCCCCACCCTACTTCGAGCCCCCCACCATCATCTTGAAGAACTCCTCGTGGCTCTTCACCTGGCGAAACTTGTCGAGGACGAACTTCATGGCCTCGACGTTGTCGAGCCCGTTCAGGATGGTCTGGCGCAGGATGTAGATCTTGGAGAGCCAGTCGGCGGGCAGGAGCAGCTCCTCCTTGCGGGTGCCGCTCTTCCCCACGTCCATGCAGGGGAAGATGCGCTTCTCCATGAGCTTGCGGTCGAGGACGATCTCGGAGTTCCCGGTGCCCTTGAACTCCTCGAAGATGACCTCGTCCATGCGCGAGCCGGTGTCCACCAGCGCCGTCCCGACGATGGTGAGCGATCCCCCCTCCTCGATGTTCCGGGCGGCGCCGAAGAAGCGCTTGGGCTTGTGGAGGGCGTTGGAGTCCACGCCGCCGGAGAGGATCTTGCCCGAGGGCGGGACCACCGAGTTGTAGGCCCGGGCCAGCCGGGTGATGGAGTCGAGGAGGATGACCACGTCCTTCCGGTGCTCCACCAGGCGCCGCGCCTTCTCGATGACCATCTCCGCCACCTGGACGTGGCGGGTGGCGGGCTCGTCGAAGGTCGAGGCCACCACCTCCCCCTTCACGGTCCGCTCCATGTCGGTCACCTCCTCGGGCCGCTCGTCGATGAGGAGGACGATCAGTGTGCACTCGGGGTGGTTGGCGGTGACGGCATGGGCGATGTTCTGGAGCAGCACCGTCTTGCCGGCCCGCGGCGGCGAGACGATGAGGCAGCGCTGCCCCTTGCCGATGGGCGCGAACAGGTCCACCACCCGGGTGGTCATCTCGCTCGGGTCGTGCTCCAGCCTGAGCCGCTGCGTGGGGTAGAGCGGGGTGAGGTTGTCGAACAGGACCTTGTCCAGCGACTCCTCCGGCGGCTCGCCGTTGATGGAATCCACCTTGAGGAGGGCGAAGTAGCGCTCGCCCTCCCTCGGCTGGCGCACCGTGCCCCGCACCGTGTCGCCGGTGCGCAGGTTGAAGCGGCGGATCTGCGAGGGCGAGACGTAGATGTCGTCGGGGCCGGGGAGGTAGCTGAAGTCCGGGCTGCGCAGGAAGCCGAAGCCGTCGGGGAGCACCTCCAGGGTGCCCTCGCCGCCGACCTCCATCTCTTCCTTCTTCTCCTCGGCGGCGCGCGAGCGCGCCTGGAGGATGGCGAAGATGAGGTCCTGCTTCTTCATGGCCCCCGCCGCCTCCACGCCCAGCTCGCGGGCCAGCCCGGCCAGCTCGGCCACCTTGCGGTGCTTCAGGTCGGTGAGGCTCGGGGCGGCGCTGGCTTCGGGAGCGGGGGGCATGTGGGATACCGTGGGGGGACGCGCGGACTGCGCGCGCGACGATCGAAGTGGCGCGATCCTTGGGGGGAAGCAGCCCCGCGCGAGCGGCGGGACTGCTCTCCAAGCTAAGGCGCGGCGATTCCGCTTGTCAACCTGGCGTTCCCAAAGGCGCGGACCCGAGGGGCCCCTGTGCCATGGTCGAGGGGTAAGCCGGGATAGTTATGTCCCGCCACCCATTTGGATATCATCGGGAAGGTGGGCCTCGCCGACTCCTCCCTGGCGGTCCTCGCCGGATCGCCAGCCTTCCTGAACGCGGTGCTGCCGCCGCTGGCGGCTGCGCTCGGGGTTCGCCCGCGCGTCGCCGACGCGCCGCACCAGGTGTTCGCGCTGTGCCAGGATGGCGCCCGGTTGCTCGTGTGCGAGTACCGCGGCCTGGAGTGGTTGCCGCTGGTCGAGGACCTCAAGACCACGTTCGGCGACGAGCTGCAGGTGGTGGTGGCGGTGCCGGGCGAGCACGGTCGCTCCAGCGGCCCGCTCTTCGGCGCCGGCGCGGACGAGGTGCTGCCGTGGGACGGGAGGCCGGGGGCGCTCGTTTCCACGGCGGTCCGGCTCGCGGGAGTGCCCGCCGCCCAGGCGTCCGGCCCTGCCGGCGCGCCGGCCCGGACCCCGCCCGCGCCAGCCCAGCCTGCCGTCGCCCCGGCACGTCCCGCGCCTGCCATGACGCCGGCGCGGGCCGTTCCGGCCGCGGCCCCGCCAGTCGCCGCGGCGGTGAACCCGACGCCGGCTGTGACGCCGCGCCCTCCGCCGCCGCCGACGCCCCCGCGGGCGGCGCCGGCCGCCACGCCGGGTCGCCCGGCGCCAGCGGTCACGCCGGCGCGGCCCATTCCGGCCGTCACCCCGGCCGCCGTGGCGCCGGTGAAGCCGGCGCCGGCGGTGACGCCGCGCCCTCTGACGGCGACGACGCCCCCGCGGGCGGTGCCGCCCGTCAGCCCGGCCCGCCCCGTGGCGGCGGTCGCGCCAGCGGTGGCCCCGGCGAGCCGGGGGCCTGCCGCCGCGCCGTCTCCGACCCCTGACCGCGAGCCGCCGCCGGTGGCGGCAGTTGCCGGCGGAGCAGCGCTGGCCCCGGCGCCCGGGTACTTCGCGGACTTGAAATCGGACGAGTCCGCCTCCGTCGCCGCGCCCCGGGACGCGGCCGCAACCTGGGGCCACGCCGAGCTCGTCGCCTTCGAGCGCTCCGAGGCCTGGCCCGGAACCCTGCTCGCCTCGCGCGACGCCGAGGGGATCCTGGCCGGCGCGGTGGCGGGGTACTGGCCGGAGAAGGCCGACCTCAAGGCCCACACCGAGCGCGCGGTGGCCGAGCTCTCGCCGCTGGAGCGGGACGCAGTCGGCGGACGGCCGGTGCCCGCCGACCCGGCTTCGGTGTGCCGGGCCGCCGCGCTGCGCTGGCAGGTGTCGGCTGCCCTGGCCACCGCGCCCCCCCCGGGCAGCCCGGTGGACGCGGCGGCGGTGCGAGCCATCCTGGCCGAGATCGACGTGGTGCTGGCGCAGCTGAAGGCGGCCTCGCAGGGCGCGCCGGCCGGTGCGCTGGCGGCGCTGGACCAGCTGAGGGGAAGCCTGGTGGCGAAGGCGGTGGACCTCACCGAGACCGTCCAACGCATCGCGCCGCAGGAGGCCCCCCCGGCCGAGGCGGCGCGCCCGGCGCCCCGCGCGGCGACCCGCCTGCTCTCCAACCGAGGCGAGGCGGCCGGGACCACCGCCCCGCCCCGTCGGCAGGGCTACCTGTGGGCGGCCCTGGCGGTGGCGCTGCTGGGCGCGGTCGCCTACCACGGCTACCGTTACACTCACCGGAGGAGCGCGCCGCAGGCGCCGATGGTCCCCGGGGCCCCGCCGGGCGCCGTGGCCGGGCCCGAGCTGCCCGGCGGCGGGCGGGTGGTGATCCTGCCCCCCGGCGCCGCCGATCCACACGCCATCGAGCGCTTCCGGGCGGAGCAGGAGGCGAAGGGACGCACGGTTCAAGGGGACGCGGCGGTCATCGTCGTCACGCCGCGCGCTGCGCAGCAGGACAAGCGGGGGACGGAGGGGAGCCCATGACCAACCGTCGCGCGAAGGCCGTTCGCGGGTTCACGCTCATCGAGCTCATGGTCACCGCGGCCATCCTGGGGGTTCTGGCGTCCGTCGCCATCCCCGAGTTCGAGCTCTTCATGATCCGCTCCAAGGTCGCGGAGCGCCCCTTGGTCATGAAGCGCATCAAGCAGGGGGTGGACGACCTCTACCGCATGGAGCGGCTATTGCCGGGGACCGACATCGTGGGCACCTACCAGCCCGCGGGCACCCCGGGAAACATGAAGCGGCCCCCCGACTTCACCCAGCCCGGCTGGACCCAGGTCTTCTCGTCCTTCGCCGACATCGAAGGGACGCTCTACTACAGCTACAGCTTCCAGCACCACGAGGGGAACGCGGGCGAGCCGTCCACGCTGCTCGTGGTAGCCGTGGGCGATCTCGACGGTGACGGGTTGCAGAGCGTGCGCTGGGATTTCTACCAGCGCGACTCGCAGGGGCTCTACCAGCAGGTCGGCCGCTACCCGGCCACGCCCGACCTCGACGACTCGGCGGGCTTCTGACCCCCCAGCGGGGGCGGGGCCGCGACCCGGCGATGGCGGTTGCCCCCGCCCCCGGGCCGGCGTAATCGTCTTGCGCCATGGCCGTCTCGCCACGGGAGCGGGCGCAGGGCCTGCGCCAGCGGATCCGCGCCGCCGACCACGCCTACTACGTCCTCGACCAGCCCGTCCTCTCCGACGCCGAGTACGACCATCTGATGCGGGAGCTGCAGGAGCTGGAGCGGCAGCACCCCGACCTGGTCTCCCCCGACTCCCCCACCCAGCGCGTCTCGGGCGCTCCCAGCGACCGGTTCGAGCGGGTGGAGCACCGCGAGCCCATGCTCTCGCTCGGCAACATCCAGGGGGACGCCGAGCTCCAGGAATTCGACGAGCGGGTGCATCGCCTGCTGGGCCTGGCCGCGGGCGAGGCGGTGGCCTACGTCTGCGAGCCCAAGCTGGACGGCCTGGCGGTGGAGCTGGTCTACGAGGACGGCGAGCTGGTCCAGGGCTCGACGCGCGG
>DASTPH010000123.1:0-10066 GCA_035762305.1 Anaeromyxobacteraceae bacterium | reverse complement strand
GGGCGCACCAGCCAGCTCGTCGCCGTCCGCGGCGGCCCGGTGGAGATCCAGGAGCCGGACCTGCGGCTCAAGCCCCTCGGCCGCAGCGCCGCGCCGCTCTCGGCGGAGAACACCACCTCGAACCGCTTCGCGGTCACGGTGCGCGACCTCTCCGCCGAGGACCTCTCGCGCCTGCCCGCCTCGGTGGCCGAGGTGCACCGCATCGGGGTGGTGAACTACTTCGACTCGCAGCGCTTCGGCTCGCTCAAGCACGGGCAGGGGTTCGTGGTGAAGGACCTCATGCGCGGCGACTCGGAGGCGGCGCTGCGGAACGTCCTGGCCCGGCCGAGCGAGCTCGACCGCTCCGGCGATGCCAAGGTCAAGGCCTTCTGGAAGGAGCACTGGGGCGAGTGGGGGCGGAGAAACCCATTCCCTGGCGCCGAGCGCTACGCCCGGGTGGTGCGATGGCTGCGCGAGCACCCCAGGGACTTCCTGGGCGCCATCCTGCGCACCGAGCCGCGCTGGCGCGGACTTCAAGTGTTCGCCTACCAGAGCTTCCTGTGGAACGAGGGGGTGAAGCGCTACCTGCGCGACCTCCTCGGTGCCCCGCGCCTGGTGGCCATCCGCTACCAGGCGGGGACGCTCCTCTTCCCGCGGTCGCTCGAGCCGGAGCAGGCGCGCGCCCTGCGCGGGCGAACCTTCCCGCTGCTCGCGCCGGACTCCACCTTCACCGACCCGGCGGTGGAGCGGGCCGCCCTGTCGGTGCTGGGGCGCGAGGGCATGACCCTCCAGAGCCTGCAGGTCCCCGGCGCGCCGCAGATCCACTTCGACCACGAGGAGCGGCCGCTGCTGGTGGTGCCGGGGAAGCTGGTGGTGGGGGAGTCCCGTCCCGACGAGGAGAATCGCCGGCGCCTCAAGGTGAACGTGGCCTTCACGCTGCCGCCCGGGGCCTACGCCACCCTGGTGGTGAAGCGCCTCTTCTGGTGGACACTCCAGCCCGGGCGCCCTCGCCCGCCCCGCCCCGAGCGACGCCGCTCCCCCACGCCGGCGGAGATCCACGAGCGGCGAAAGCGCGAGGGGTTCCTGGCGCGGAAGCGGGCGCGGCGAAGGGCGCGGGGCGGGGGAGAGGTGGAGTAGGAAGGCGAGCTGGACGAGTTGGGGCTCCGCCGCACTGCCGGCACGAGTCTCGCACGCCCATGACCCATGGGCGCGGCTCCAGGGTCGAGGCGGCCGACCAGCCCCCCCCCGGGGGGCTCGGCTGAACGAGCTGAACCAGTTGCAGCTGGGCATCTCCGCGATCATATGGGCGACCGGGTATGCCCTGGACCATCGATCGATCGGCGCGCCGATCCTGGACGATCTGGGGTATCCGCGGAACGTGAGAGGCGTCTCGGCCGTCCCCGGTTTCCACTTCTTCGGCTTCCTGCGGCAGCGCTCGCAGGTGTCGGCCTCGCCAGTCGGCCCTGCGCTCGACGGCCCATACCCGGGGGAAGCAATGGCGCAGGCACTGCGATGACGAACGCGATCGAGACGACAGGACTCGTCAAGCACTTCGCTGCGACCCGCGCCCTGAACGGCGTGGATCTCAGCATCCGCCGGGGATCCGTCTACGGCCTGCTCGGACCGAACGGCGCAGGCAAGACCACCACCATCCGCATCCTCGCCACGTTGCTCAAGCCGACGGCCGGTACCGCCACGGTCCTCGGTCACGACGTCGTGCGCGAGGCCAGCGCGGTCCGCAGAAAGGTGAGCCTGACGGGGCAATTCGCCTCCGTCGACGAGGACCTGACCGGCCAGGAGAACCTCGTGCTCGTGGGCCGGCTGCTCGGGTTGCCGTGGCGCGACGCGAGGCGGCGCGCATCGGAGCTGCTCGAGGCGTTCGGGCTCGCCGAGGCCGCCGGGCGCCAGGTGCAGACCTATTCCGGAGGCGAGCGACGCCGCATCGACATCGCCGCGAGCCTCGTGGCCATCCCGGAGGTCCTCTTTCTCGACGAGCCCACCACCGGCCTCGACCCGCGCAGCCGCACGCAGGTCTGGGATCTCGTGCGCCGCATCGCGGCCGAAGGCACGACCGTGCTCCTGACGACCCAGTACCTCGACGAGGCGGACCGGCTCGCGGAGCGCATGGCGGTGATCGATCACGGGCGGGTCATCGCCGAGGGCACGAGCCGCGAGCTCAAGGCGTTGGTCGGCTCGAATGCGCTTCACCTGCGCCTCGTCGACGCCGGCCAGCGAGCGGAGGCGCAGCGGCTCATCACGCGGGTCCTGGGCGACGGCGTGCTGCCGGTGTCGGAGCCGACGGAGGTTGCCGCGCGGCTCGGGGAGGCGGCGCAGGCGGCCGCCGTCCTTTCGGCACTGAGCGAGGGCGGGATCGAGGTCGCGCAGTGCTCGGTCGGGAGCCCCAGCCTCGACGAGGTCTTCCTCGCTCTCACCGGCCGGCCGGCGGAGGCGACGCAGGCGGAGGCGACGCAGGCGGAGGCCAAGCGATGAACGCAGCCCACGAGGTCCTCGCGATCCGCGCGCGGCCGCGTCCGGCCTCGGCGCCGTCGGCGGTGCTGACGCTCGCGTGGCGGGCGCTGCTCAAGATCAAGCACGTCCCCTTCCAGCTCTTCGACGTGACCGTCACGCCGATCATGTTCACGCTGCTCTTCACCTTCATCTTCGGCGGCGCGCTCGCCGGTACGCCGCGCCAGTACGTCCAGTACCTTCTCCCGGGCGTCCTGGTGCAGACGGTCCTGTTCATCACGGTCTACACGGGCGTGGGGCTCAATTCGGACATTCGCAAGGGACTGTACGACCGCTTCCGCTCGCTCCCCATGTGGCAGCCCGCCCCGCTGCTCGGCGCCCTGGCGGGGGACGTGTTCCGCTACTCGGTCGCGTCGGTGCTGATCCTCATCGTGGGATTCGTCCTGGGATTCCGGCCGCAGGGCGGCGCCACGGGCGTCCTCCTGGCGATCGCCCTGGTGTTGACGTTCAGCTTCGCGCTGTCCTGGCTCTGGATCATCGTGGGAATGCTCGTGCGGACACCCGAGTCGGTCATGACCACGAGCTTCGTCTTCCTCATGCCGCTGACGTTCGCAAGCGACATCTTCGTCGACCTGACCACGATGCCGGGATGGCTGCAGGCGTTCGTGGGGCGCAATCCGGTGACGCATCTGGCGAGCGCGTCCCGCAGCCTGATGCATGGACAGCCGGCGGGGGGCGACGTGCTGTGGACCCTCCTGGCGTCCGCCGTCACCGTGCTCGTGGCGTCGCCCATCGCGATGCGGCTGTATCGCAAGGAACGCTGACGGAGGGTGCCGTCATCGCGGACAGTCCTCCGCGATGACCACCACCTCCGACGATAGCAGGAGCTACCCGCCCCGCTTCCCGAGCCGCTCGGCGATCGCCTGCGCCAGCGCCTCGCCGCGCGCCGCCGAAGGCTGCACGTCCACCCGAACCCCCGAGGTTGCGGCCGCCTCGGCGGTGGTCGGGCCGATCACCGCCACCACCGTCCGGCCGAGGAGCGAGGCGCGCGGGCCGAGGGCCGCCACCACGCTCTTCACCGCCGAGGGGGACATGAAGGCCACCGCGTCCACCTCGCCGCGCTCCAGGGCGTCGCCCAGCGGGCGCAGGCTCTCCGGCGGGGCGGGGACGGTGCGGTAGACCACCGGCGCCACCACCTGGGCGCCAGCGGCCTGGAGGCCGTCCACCAGCTCCGGCCTCCCCTCCTCGGCGCGCGGCACCAGCACCCGCCGTCCACGCACGTGGGGCGCCAGCGCCTCGGCCAGGGCCGCGCCGCGAGCCTCGGCCGGCACCAGGTCCGGGGCCCGCACCGCGCCGGCGAGCTTCTCGGCCGTGGCTGGCCCCACGGCGGCGAGGCGCAGCCGGGCCAGCGCCTCCGGGCCCAGGCCGAGCGCGCCGAGCCGCAGCAGGGTCTGCTCCACCGCGTTGCCGCTCGCGAAGACCGCCCACTCGAAGTCCTGGAGCCGGCGCAGCACCGCGTCCGCCACCCCCTGGGCGGCGGCCTCGGGCGGCGCCACGGCGATGGCGGGGAACTCCAGCAGCTCGGCGCCCAGGGCGCGCAGCCGCTCCGCCAGGGCGTCCTCGGCCTGCTTGCCGCGAGTCACCGCCACCCGGCGGCCGTCGAGGCGAGAAACGAGCGTCATGACTCCGCTCAGCGCTTGGGCGCGGCCAGCGAGGGGGCGCGCCCCTCGGTCTCGCGCAGGATCTCGGCGGCGCCCTTCCCGAGCAGCTCCTCGGCGAGCGCCTCGCCCACCCGGACCGCCTCGGCCGAGGGGCCGCTGCGCTCGCCGCGCACCACCCGGGAGCCGTCGAGCGAGGCCACCAGGCCCCGGAGCCTCACCGTCCCGCCCGCGACCGTGGCGTGGCCGGCGAGCGGCACCTGGCAGCCCCCCTCCAGCCGCCGCAGGAAGCCGCGCTCGGCCTCGACCCGGATCCGGGTCTCGGGATGCTCCAGGCGGGCCAGGCGCTCGAGCGTGGCGCCGTCGTCGGCGCGGGACTCCAGCGCCAGGGCGCCCTGCGCCACCGCGGGGAGCATCTCCGAGGTGTCGAAGACGTAGCTGGCCCGGTCGGCGAGGCCGAGGCGCCGGAGGCCCGCGTAGGCCAGCACCACCGCATCGAGCTCGGTCTCGCCCTTGCGCAGACGGGTCTCGACGTTGCCGCGCACCGTCTCCACCCGGAGGTCCGGGCGGAGCGCCTTGAGCTGGGCGCCGCGCCGCAGGCTAGAGGTCCCCACCCGGGCGCCGCGCGGCAGGTCGGAGAGGGAACGGGCCTTCCGGGAGCAGAGGGCGTCGCGCGGGTCCTCCCGCTCCGGCACGGCGCCCACCACCAGCCCCGGCGCCAGCAGGGCGGGCAGGTCCTTCATGGAGTGGACCGCCACCTCGGCCTGGCGGGCCAGGAGCGCCTCCTCGATCTCCTTCACGAACAGCCCCTTGCCCCCCACCTCCGCCAGCGGCACCTCCAGGATCTTGTCGCCGCGCGTGACGAGCTCGTGCAGCCGGACCTCCAGGCCCGGCTCCCGGGCGCGGAGCAAGCCGGCCACGTGGTTGGCCTGCCACAGGGCGAGGCGGCTGCGGCGGGTGGCGATGCGGATCATCCCTTGGGCTCCCGGAGCGTCACCGCCTCCCCGCCCGGCTCCTCGCGGCGCGACGGCTGCTCGCTGTCGATGTCGAAGAGCTCGGCGGCGGCGCCGGGGAGGGTCGTGTCCCCGGAGGAGGCGGCCTGCTTCAGCCGCGCCGTCGGGCCGTGGAGCAGCTTGTTGACGATGGCCAGCGCCATGGCCTCCACGCTGCGCCGGGCCTTCTCGTCGAGCCGCCCACCCACGTGGGCCAGCGTGCGCTCCACCTCGGTCCGGGCGATCGCCTCGGCGCGCCGCCGGAGCGAGGCCAGCACCGGGAGCGCCGCCCGCGCCTCGCGCTCCCGGGCAAAGGCGCCCACCTCGGCCTCGACGATGACCTCGGCGCGGATGGCCTCCTCGGCGCGCATCTGGCGGGTCTGGTGCACCACCTTCTGCAGGTCGTCGATGTCGTAGGCGTAGACGTTGGCCAGGTCGGCGCAGGCCGGGTCCACGTTGCGGGGAACGGCCACGTCGATGAAGCAGATGGAGCGGCCCCGGCGCAGCTTCATCACCTGGCCGGCCAGGTCCCGGGTGAGGACGTAGCTCGGCGCCCCGGTGGAGACCAGCACCACGTCGGCCAGGGCCAGAAGCGACACCAGCCGCTCCCAGGGCTCGGCCTGGCCGCCCACCTGCTCGGCCAGGGCCTGCCCCCGCTCGGCGGAGCGGTTGGTGACCAGCACCCGGTCGGCCCCCAGGTCGCGCAGCGCCTTGGCGGAGAGGGCCCCCATCTTGCCGGCCCCCACCAGCAGGATGACTCGCCCCCTGAGGTCGCCGAAGATCTTCTGCACCAGCTCGACCGCCACCTGCGAGACCGAGGAGGCGCCCCGCCCGATCTCGGTCTCGCTGCGGACGCGCTTGGCGGCGCCGAAGGCCCGGTTGCACAGCCGGGACAGCACCGGGCCGGCGGTGCCGGCGGCGCTGGCCAGGCCGTAGGCCTCCTTCACCTGGCCCAGGATCTGCTGCTCGCCCACCACCATCGAGTCCAGGCTGGCGGCGACGCGAAACAGGTGCCGCACCGCCTCCGGACCCTGCTTCTGGTAGAGGTGCTCCGAGGCCTCGCCCGACCGGTCCAGGAAGAAGCGGCGGGCCGAGTCGAGCGACTGGCCCACCACGTAGACCTCGACCCGGTTGCAGGTGGAGACCACCATGGCCTCCTCCACCCCGTCGAGTCCGCGCAGGCCGCCGAGCGCCTCCTTGAGCGCGTCGCCGGAGAGCGCCACCCGCTCGCGCACGGCGATGGGGGCGCTCTTGTGGGAGAGCCCCACCAGCAGCACCTCCCGACCGCTCACTGGTAGGTGCCTCCGTGGCGGGTGGCCCCGGGGATCGAGCCCAGGCTCACCATCGAGCCGATGACCAGCAGGAAGCCGGCCAGCGTGATCCACGCGTAGCGGCGCCCATGCCAGCCGGTGTGACGCAGCGATACCAGCGCGAAGTAGAGCAGCCACACCACGAGCGAGCTGACTTGTTGCGGGTCCCACTCCCAGGCGCTCTTCCAGACCCCCCTGGCGACCAGCGCTCCCGTGACCAGGGCCACGCTGAAGACCAGCAAGCCCGCCCGGACCAGCCGCTGGGTGAGCTGGTCCAGGCTGTCCAGGGAGGGCAAGCGGGAGAAGAGGGCCCCGAAATGCTTGCCCTTCACCTCGCGCTCCTGGAGCAGGTACATGAGCGCCACCAGCGCGGCGATGCCGAAGACCGCCACGCCGCCGAGGGCGCTCACGATGTGCAGCGTCAGGGTGGGGCGGCGCACCGTCTCCGGCACCACCTCGGGGTGCCCCGGCGTCCCGAAGAGCGCCGGCAGCAGCACCACCACGATGAGCGGGGTCACGAAGGCGCCCACGGCGGGGACGCGGTAGAAGCGCTGCAGGACGAGGTAGGCGCCGGCCACCAGAAAGGCGATGAAGGCCAGCCCCCCGCGCAGGCTGAAGAACTCGCGGCCGCCGTACTCGCTGCAGCCGACTCCGATCGCCACCGCGTGTACCAGGAAGGCCACCGAAAGCACCACCTGGCCCGCGCTGGCCGCCCGGAGGTGGCGCGGGCGCGCGAAGAAGACGAGGTAGCTTGCGGCGGCGCCGGCGTAGCAGAGCGCGGCGATCCTCAGGATCTGGATGCTCATGGAGATGGTGGGGGGCGCAGGTCGTGCGCGCCCGCGTGATCACGAGAGGTTATCTAACAGGAAGCGCGCCAGCGCCTCGGCCTCCTTGCGCTTCTCCTCCAGATCCTTGGGCATGGCCCTGGGTGCCGGCCGGAGACGGACGGAGGCGGGCGGAGGCCCCCTCGAGGACTGCGGCGCGCCCTTGGCCGGCGGCGCCTCCTTGGGCGCGGGCAGGCCGGCTGCCGCCCGGGCCTGGGCCACGTCGACCCGGACGGCCGGGTTGCGCTGTGCCGCGGCGGCGGCCTGCAGGGCCGAGACCTCGGCCAGGAAGCCCGGCTCCACCTCGTAGGCCAGGTCGCCCAGGATCACCGAGCGCTCCACCTGCTCGGCTCCCATCTCGCGCAGCTGCGACACCGGCTTCACCTTGGTGAGCAGGGCGTTGGGGTCCTTCTCGACCCCGAGCACCTTGAGGAAGCGCACCGCCGGCTCCAGGGCGTAGTGCCGCCCCCGACCCTCGCCCGTGAGGAGCGTCATCACGTTGCCGACGAAGTCGATCTTTCCCTGTCCGGCCCAGGCGTCCAGCATCGCCTGCGACACGAAGAGGAGACCCGCTGCCATGGACTCTCGCTTCCTTTCGCCGACCGCAGAGGCTAGCACGCGGCCCGAGGCGCTTGCCAGGGTCGGGCGCATGCATTACGTAAGGGTCCTATGTCTTCTCCCGACGTGGTGACCCTGGAGGACGGCACCTTCGACAGCGAGGTGCTGAAGAGCGACGTCCCGGTGCTGGTGGACTTCTGGGCGGTGTGGTGCGCCCCCTGCAAGGCCATCGCCCCCGCCGTCGAGCAGGTGGCACAGGAGTTCAAGGGCAAGGTGAAGGTGGGCAAGCTCGACGTCGACCACCACCAGGTCGTGCCGCAGAAGTACGGCATCCGCTCCATTCCCACGCTGCTGGTCTTCAAGGGCGGCCGAGTGGTGGACACCATCGTGGGCCAGGCGCCCAAGTCCAAGATCGTCGAGAGCGTCAGGAAGGCCATGGGCTAGAGAGGCGATCACCTACCCCGTTTGGATCGTGGGGATCGACTTTGCCCAGCGTCCTTGATCTCTTGGCCCCGAGGAGGGGCGAGGAGGTCGGGGATGCGTTGGACGTTGCCGGCGGAGCTGAGTGAGCGGGAGCAACGGGTCGCGAAGGACTTGCAGCGGGTTGGGAAGCTCTACGTCTTCCTTCGGAAGATCCAGCCGCAGCTATTCGATGAAGCGTTTCAGGCGGAGTTGGCGCAGGCGTACGGGAGGCCGCGCGGCACGAAGCCAAAGCCGCCGGCGCTGCTGGCGATGGTCACGTTGCTCCAGGCGTACGACCGCGTGGGCGACGCCGAGGCAGTGGTCACGGCACGGATGGATTTGCGCTGGCAGCTGGCGCTGGGTTGCTTGGGCGCGGAGAAGGCACCCTTCTCGCAGGGCGTGCTGGTGGACTTCCGCGAGCGGATGGTCAAGCACGACCTCGACCGGAAGCTCCTCGACCGAACGGTGGCGCTGGCCAAGGAGACGGGACTCTTCGGCTGGCAGAAACTGAAGGCGATGCTCGACGCCTCGCCGTTGCTCGGCGCGGGGCGCGTCGAGGACACCTGGAACCTCATCGGCCGGGCGCTCGACACGGTGGTGGAGTGCGCGGCGGCAGGACTGTCGATCCCGCGACAACGGATCCTCGACCAGGCGGGGCTGAAGCTGCTCTCGGGCACGAGCCTGAAGGCGACACTCGACATCGACTGGGACGACCCGGCGCAGCAGGCCGAGGCGCTGCAGCGCCTCCTCGCCGAAGTGGAGGCGTTGCGGAAATGGGTGGCCCAGCACGCCGGGAAGCAGGCCATGGAGGGGCCGCTGAAAGCCGCTCTGGCGGCTCTCCAGCGCGTGCTGGAGCAGGACCTGGAGCCGGACCCTGGCGGCGGGACACGCATTCGCCGTGGCGTGGCCAAGGACCGGATGCCCTCGCTCGGTGACAAGGAGATGCGGCACGGCCGCAAGAGCAAGTCCAAGCTCTTCAACGGCTACAAGCGGCACCTGGTCGGCCTGGTGGGCACCGACCTCATCGTCGGTGCGGTAGTCCGGCCCGCCAACGAACCGGAGCACGAGGCGGCGGCACCGCTCCTCGAGGACGCCCGCCGACACGGCCAGGTGGCCGAGACCCTCATCGACCGCGGCTACCTGGCGAGCACGGAGATCGTCGCAATGCGTAAGCAGGGCGTCGCCATCCGCGCCAAGCCCTGGCCGAGCCGCAACGCCGGTCGCTTCACCAAGGAGGACTTCTCCATCCGGCTCGACCAGAGCCAGGTCGTCTGCCCCGCCGGCGAGCGAGCTACCATCCGCAGCCTCGCCTCCGTCGTGCACTTCCCGGCCAGCGCTTGCAGGCCGTGCCCTCTGCGCTCGCGCTGCACCGTGGCCGCATCCGGCCGCGGCCGCTCCATCGCCATCCATGAACACGAGGACCTGCTCATCGAGCTCCGTGCCTTCCGCAAGACCCCCGAAGGCCGGGCGGCGCTGCGCGAACGAACCGCTATCGAGCACCGTCTCGCTCGCATCCACGCCGTCCAGGGACCACGCGCCCGCTACAAGGGAGCCCGCAAGAACACCCTCGACGTCCGCCGCTGCGCGGCCGTCAACAACCTCCAAGTCCTGCAAAGGGCCGCGTGATTTTACCTGCTCGGCTCTCTAGGCGCGGCCCTAGTGCTCCGGTCGCGGCACTAGCGCTCGACGCCCATGGAGGCCGCCTCCGGGGCGCGGGCGGCGCGCAGGACGGCCGCCGTCCCGAGCGCGGCCGCGGCCGCTGCCGCCAGCGCGACCAGGGCCGGCCGCCAGGGGCGGAGGCGCCAGGCCCAGGGGCG
>DASTPH010000122.1:0-31418 GCA_035762305.1 Anaeromyxobacteraceae bacterium | reverse complement strand
TGACGTGGCGCTTGCGCGCGCGCCAGCAGACCCGCTCGCACAGACCGCACAGCACCGCCTCGATCGACGCCGGGTCGGTCACGTCCTCGCGGAACGTCCGCTCGTTGGAGATGCTGCCGACGGTTTCACCCGCGGGATCGTGCTCGGTGAACGCCGGGCGCTCGCGGCCGAGGTCGCCCGAGCCAAGCCCCTGCACGCCGCGCGAGATCGACGCCGCCCACGCGCCGAAGATCCTCTGGAGATCCGCAACCGAGGCCTCGGCGACCGCGCCCAGCGTCTGGTAGCCGGCGGCGTGCAGCTTGGCCTCGGCGACGGGACCGATGCCGGGGAACGACCGCACCGGCAGTGGCGCGAGCACGGCGCGCTCGACGCCCGCGGGCACCAGCATCACACCGCGCGGCTTGGCCAGCGCCGACGCCACCTTGGCCACCACCTTGCTGGTCGCGACCCCGGCGCTCGACGGCAGGCCGATCTCGTCGAAGATCGCCGTGGCCAGCTGCACCACCGCGCCTTCGACTGCAGTGTCGCCACCGCGATCTTCGCCGCCGCTCTCGTCGCCGGCGCCGCCGGATCCGTAGAGGCGCTCGCAACCGGAGAAATCGAGATACATCTCGTCGATGCTGGCGATCAGCACCTCGGGCGCGAAGCGATGCGCGATCTCGCGCACGCGCTCGGCGTACGTGCCGTAGATCTCGTGCCGCGTCGGCAGGTAGATCGCGTTCGGCGCACGCTTGCTGGCCTCGATCAGCGACATGCCCGACTTCACGCCCAGGCGGCGCACCTCGTAGCTGGCGGAGGTGACCACGCCGCGGCTTCCCGGCTTTCCCCCCACGACCACCGGTTTGCCCTCCAGCGTCGGATCGAGCAGTCGCTCGACGGACACGAAAAACGTGTCGAGATCCAGGCAGCAGATGCGCGGCGCCGAGAGCGGCTGCGCGCGCGCGAGCTCCGACGCCATGCCCATGGCCCAACGCTAGCTGATCATCCGTTCAGTAGCAATTGACCGCCTGCTCGATCGCCGCTACGAGCCTGCGGCTCCCTGGCTCAATACCCAAGCGGGTGAGAACGCTACCTCTGGCGTCTCTGGCGGTAGCGTTTTCACCCGAATGGGGTGCTGCTGCGGGAGCGTGATCCTGGCCAGTTGGCCGGCGCGAGCCATGAGGCCGCCCGCCTTGCCCGACTTGGCGCTGCAGGCGCGTCCCCCGACCGCGCCCTGCACCCCGGTCTACTCCCGCTTAAGGGATGTAGAGTCGAGCGGTTCACATCCAGGGACCGCGGGGAGGCAGGGTCATGAAGCGGATCGTCCGCATCGGGATTCCGTCTCTGGCCGCGGTGGCGGCGGCTCTGGCGCTGCCGGCGGTCCGCGCCGCCGGCCCCGCTGGGTGCGAGCCCAAGAGCCTGAACGAGTGGCAGCTCGCCGTCCGGCAGCAATGCGTCGAGCAGAGCTACGTCTGCGAGCACATGACGCGCGACGAGATGCTCGGCGATCCGGAGGTGAACGCCGCCTGGCGCGAGGGGATGGCCGAAGGCCGCTCCGAGGCGACGAACGGGGTCGCCCTCATGGTCGGCCACCTGCGGGCCATCTACGGCTGCGAGCCCGAGGGCGAGGCGGCGCCGTCGGAGAGCGCCCCCAGGCCGCGCGCGGGCGAGCTGCCGCCTGGCCACCCGCCGGTGGGCGGAGAAGGGGCGGATCGACTCCCGCCGGGCCACCCGCCGATCGACGGGGATCGGCTCCGTGAGCTCCCGCCGGGCCACCCGCCCATCGGCGGAACCTGCCCGTTCGCCGGTCCCGAGGGCGGTCGCACCCCGCGCCCAGCCGGTCGGCTGCCCTTCACCTTCGAGCAGCCGCGGACCACCACGCTCTAGGAGGCGCGCCATGCCCAGCGGACGGATACTCCTCGTCGAGGACGACGCCGCCATCCGCGAGGGCGTCGCCGAGACCCTGGCCTTCGAGGGCTATCAGGCCGAGGGGGTTCGGAATGGCCGCGAGGCCCTCGAGTGGCTGGAGCGGGAGGGTCCGCCTTCACTGGTGGTTCTGGACCTGTTCATGCCGGTCATGAACGGGGCGCAGCTCCTGGCGATGCTGCACGCCGACCCGCGCTGGTCCGGGGTGCCGGCGGTGCTCATGAGCGCCGCGCTGCCCGCGCCCGACGCGCTGCCTCCGGCCGACGCCTACCTCCAGAAGCCCTTCGACCTCGACGAGCTGGTGTCGACGGTGGCGCGCTGGTGCCCGCCGGCGGGTGGCGGTCCGGGGCCGGGCCAGTCGGCGGGGCCCGAGGCGCAGCGGTAGGCGCAAGGCACTCGTCCCGCCGGGCTCGGCGCGAGGGAGGCCGCCCCGACGGCGCGCCAGGACGGCGCACACCACCCCCGCCTCTCCCACTCGGCGGCGCCGCGCCCGGGGCGCGCCCCCCGGCCCGGTGTTACCATGTCCGCGGCATGCCTGGCGGAACCACGGTCGAAGTCCACACCGCGCCCATCGCGGTGGGGGTCGGCTCCGAGCTCGGGAGCTACGAGCTGGTGTCCCTCATCGGCGAGGGGGCCATGGGGCGGGTCTTCAAGGCCCGCCACGTGAAGCTCGGCCGATCGGTGGCCATCAAGGTGCTGAACGCCGAGTACTCGGCCCGCCCCGACATCGTGAAGCGCTTCTTCCGAGAGGCGCGGGTGGTGAACGAGATCTCCCACGAGCACATCGTGGAGGTCACCGACTTCGTCGAGGTACCGGGCCTCGCCTTCCTGGTGATGGAGCTGCTCGACGGCGAGAGCCTGCGGGACCTGCTCAAGAGGCGCAAGGGCAAGTGGCCGCCGCTGCGGCGGGTGGTCTCTGTGATGGCCCAGGTGTGCGACGCCCTGGCAGCCGCCCACGAGAAGGGCGTGGTCCACCGCGACCTCAAGCCCGACAACGTCTTCGTCATCAAGCGCGCCGGCGGCGACTACGCCAAGGTGCTGGACTTCGGCATCGCCAAGCTCAAGGACCAGTCGGACGGCGGCGTGGGCTCCACCGTCACCGGCGTCATCCTGGGCACGCCGCTCTACATGTCGCCGGAGCAGGCCACCGGCAAGGAGGTGGGCCCGGCGAGCGACGTCTGGGCGGCCGGGGTGGTGATGTACGAGGTGCTCTCCGGGAGCGTCCCCTTCAAGGCCGGCAACTTCGTGGACCTGGTGCAGAAGATCCGCACCGAGCCCGCCCCGCCCCTGCCGCTGCGCACGCCGCGCCGCGAGCGCATCCCGCCCCAGCTGGCGGCGGTGGTGATGAAGTGCCTGGAGAAGAGCCCCTCCGACCGCCACCGCTCCATGCACGCCCTGGCCGAGGCGCTGCGCGCCGCGCTGGGCCTCCCCGGGCGCGCCTTGCAGATCCCCTGGAAGCTGCTGGCGGCGGCGGCGCTGCTCCTCGCGGTCGGGTACGGCGTCTGGCGGAGCGAGCTGTTCCGGAAGGCGAAGCCCATCGCCGGGCGCGTCGGGACCGAGGTGAGCGAGGCCGCCCGCACCGCGCAGAACGCCGTGGAGGACGCGGTGAGCGCCACCCCCGAGGCCCCGCGCCCGAAGCCGGCAGCGCGCGAGAGCGCCCCCCCGCGCGAGCCCGCCGCGCCGCGCGAGGGTGCCCCGCCGCGACCGGCGGCTCCGTCCAAGGACAAGCGTCCGGAGCCAGCTCCGGCCAAGCAGGCCAAGGCCACCCATTCCGCGGTGGTGGACCTGGACGTGCGGTCGAACCCGCCCGGCGCCAAGGTGGTGCGCCTGGACACCGGCGAGCTTCTGGGAACGACCCCGGTGAAGCTGAAGTTCTACCAGAAGCCCCACCAGGTGGCCCTGCGCCTCACGCTCGACGGCTACGAGCCTGCCAGGGCCACGGCCAGCCTCAAGTCGAGCGGCAAGGTGAGTGTCACCCTGAGGAAGACACCGCGCAAGCGGCGCTGACCGCGGCGGCCAGCTTCGGTGACGTCGCGGTGCCTGCGGACCGCCGGAGGGGGCAACGGCACGACCCGAACGGGGAATTCCAGTTCTACTGGCAGAACCGGGCACCCTGGGCGAGGCTCCAGGCATGCGTGTGCTCGTCACCGGCGCCACCGGTTTCGTCGGCTCCTGGGTGGCCCGCGAGCTCGTCGCCCGCGGCCACGAGGTGCGGGCGTTGATCCGGCCCACGAGCGCGCTCGCCAACCTGGAAGGTCTCGAGCTGGAGCAGATCCAGGGGGACGTCACCGACCTCGCCTCGGTGGAGCGGGCCCTGCGGGGATGCCAGGCGGTGGTGCACAGCGCCGGCGCGGCGAGCTTCCGCCCCGGCGAGGAGGCTCGCCGCGAGGCGGTGAACCACGCCGCGGTGGGGGTGGTCCTCGGGGCGGCGCTCCGCGCCGGGGTCCGGCGGGCGGTGCTCACCTCCTCGGTGGCGGCCATGGGCGGCACCCTCGAGCCCGCGCTCATGGACGAGGCCTGGCCCACCAACGCCGAGTCGCTCGGCATCGACTACTTCGTCTCCAAGCTGCGCGGCGAGCGGGAAGCGCTGCGGCTCGCCGGCGAGGGGCTGCCGGTCTCGGCGGTCCGCCCCGGGATGGTGCTCGGCCCGGGCGACGTCTACGACTCCTCGGCCACCCTGGTCCTGGCGCTGGCCCGCCGGCGGCTGCCCATGGTGGTGCGGGGCGGGGCCTCCTTCTGCGACGTGCGCGACGTGGCGCGCGGTCACGCCGAGGCGCTCGAGCGCGGCCGCCCGGGCGAAGTCTACATCCTGGGGGGGCACAACCTGGAGGTCGCGGACATGGCGGCCCGCGCCTCGCGCCTGGCCGGCGTGCCGGCGCCCCGCGCCGTGCCTTCATGGGTCGCCCTGGCGACGGCGGGGCTCTCGGGGCTCTCCAGGCGGCTGCGCGGCCGGAAGGCCGGGCTCTCCCGCCAGGCCATCCGGGCGAGCCGGCTCTACACCTTCGTCTCCTCCGAGAAGGCGAGGCGCGAGCTCGGCTACTCGATCCGGCCCCTCGAGGAATCGCTGGCCGACACCCTGCGATGGTTCATGAAGGCGGGGCGGCTCAAGGCCTCGACGCCCGAGCTCGCGATGCTGGCCGCCCGTGAGACCGAGGATCTCCCTCACGGCGTCGGCCGGGCCGATGGGTAGATCCAGCGCGCCAGCCAGCGGGTCAGGCGCGGCATGAGCCAGTAGCGTCTACAGCCGCGCCAGCACGTCCTTGGGCCAGGTCCTGGCGTCGACCTTGCCCTCCCACGATCGGACGCGGCCGTCGGGACCCACCACCACGCCGATGCGGCGGGCTCCCCCGGTCCCGCCCGGGTCGGCGGCGCCGTAGGCCACGCCCATGGAGCGGTCCACGTCGCACAGGAGCGGATAGCCGAAACCGAACTTCTCGGCGAAGGCGCGGTTCTCGGCCGGTGTGTCGAAGCTCACGCCCAGGATCACCGCCCCCTTCTTCCGAAACTCCGCCTGGAGGTCGCGGAACCCGCAACCCTCGATGGTTCAGCCGGGGGTGTCGGCCTTGGGGAAGAACCACAGCACCACCGTCTGGCCGCGGAGCCCGGCGAGCGAGACGGTGCGGCCTTCGCAATCCTGGACGCTGAAGTCGGGGGCGGCGGCGCCTGGCTGGAGCATGGACCCTCCGGCCGGAGGGTTTAACCGCCGCCTCGGGGCGGCGCAGGGCCGCCGCGACCCGGTGTACCGGGCGAAGGCGAATGGTACCCATCCGAATTCCGGGGAACCAGTCCCGGCGGCCGTGGGACCTGCTAAGGTGCCGCCGGTGCCGCGCTTCGCCGCCAACCTGTCGATGCTCTTCGGCGAGGTGGAGTTCCTCGACCGCTTCGAGGCCGCCTCGCGCGGCGGCTTCCAGGCGGTGGAGGTGCAGTTCCCCTACGACTGGCCGGCCCCGGCCATCGCCGATCGGCTTCGCCGCCACGGCCTCGAGCTGGTGCTCCTGAACCTCCCGGCCGGCGACTGGGCCGGCGGTGAGCGCGGGATCGCTTGCCACCCGGGCCGCGAGGCCGAGTTCCGAGAAGGCCTCGGGCGGGCCGCCGAGTACGCCGCCGCCCTGGGCGCGAGACAGGTGAACTGCCTCGCCGGCATCGCCCCGGCGGGTGTGTCACCCGAGGTGGCGCGCCGCACCTTCGTCGCGAACCTGCGCCAGGCGGCGACGCGCCTCGGGGAGACCGGCCTACGCCTCAACGTCGAGGCGGTGAACACCCGCGACGTGCCGGGCTTCTGGCTTCACGGGACCGCCCAGGCGGCTGGCGTGCTCGACGAGGTGGGCGCGCCGAACCTCTTCCTCCAGCTCGACGCCTACCACGCGCGGGCCATGGGCGAGGACCTCGGCGCGGCGCTGGAGCGGTTCCTGCCCCGCATCGGCCACGTGCAGATCGCCGACCACCCGGGACGCCACGAGCCGGGGACCGGCGAGACCGACTTCGCCTCCTTCCTCGGGGCGCTGGACCGGCTCGGCTACGGCGGGTGGGTGGGCTGCGAGTACCGCCCGCTCGGGCGCACCGAGGAGGGGCTCTCCTGGCTCGGGCCGTGGAGGAAGGATCCGGCGGGCTCCGGTGGGCGGTGACCCGGCCATCGAAGGGAGGCACCATGGACGTCGGCTTCATCGGCCTCGGCATCATGGGTCGCCCCATGGCCGGGCACCTCGTGAAGGGCGGCCACGCCCTCCACCTCTTCTCGCGCAGCGGCGTGCCGAAGGACCTCCTCGACGCCGGCGGCCGCGCCTGCCAGAGCGCCAAGGAGGTGGCCGAGCGCTCCGAGGTCGTCATCACCATGCTCCCCGACACGCCCGACGTGCAGAAGGTGCTCTTCGGCCCGCTGGGCGTGGCCGAGGCGCTCGAGCCGGGCAAGCTGGTGGTGGACATGAGCTCCGTCTCGCCCATCGAGACCAAGCGCTTCGCCGAGCGCGTCAAGGCCCTGGGCTGCGAGTACCTCGACGCCCCGGTCTCGGGCGGCGAGGTGGGCGCCAGGAACGCCGCCCTCACCATCATGGTGGGCGGGAGCGAGGCGGCCTTCGAGCGGGTCCGGCCGCTCTTCGACCTCATGGGGAAGAACGTCACCCGCGTCGGCCAGAGCGGCGACGGCCAGACCTGCAAGGTGGCCAACCAGATCGTGGTGGCCCTGACCATCGAAGCGGTGGCCGAGGCGCTGCTCTTCGCTTCCAAGGCCGGGGCCGACCCGGGCAAGGTACGCCAGGCGCTCCTGGGCGGCTTCGCCTCGTCGCGGGTGCTCGAGGTCCACGGCCAGCGCATGCTGCAGCGATCCTTCGAGCCCGGGTTCCGCATCGAGCTGCACCAGAAGGACCTGGGCCTGGCCCTGTCCGGGGCGCGGGCCCTGGGCATCGCCCTCCCCAACACCGCGACCGCCCAGGAGCTCTTCAACGCCTGCGTCGCCGCCGGCGGCGCCAGGTGGGACCACTCGGCGATGGTGAAGGCGCTCGAGCGGCTGGCCGCGCACGAGCTGAATTCGACCTGAAGTCCCGGAAGGGGAGTGGCCGTGTGGCGGAGCCATTCCTACCTGGGACGAGAGGCCCCTTCTCCCGGATCCTTCTCCCGAGGACCGAGCCATGCGTGTGCCGACCGGTGCATTGCCTCTGTCGGCGACGACCCTCCCCATCTGGGCCGGCGCGTCCGAGCGGCTGCGGTTTCTCCTCTCCTACGCGGTCCTCGCCCCGTCGCGGCTCAACGTCCAGCCCTGGACGTTCGAGATCGAGGGCGAGGAGGCCAGGCTCTACGGCGACTTCCGCCGGGCACTGCGCGTCTCCGACCCGCGGGACCGGGAGCTCGGCATCGCCTGCGGCGCCGCCCTCCTGAACCTACGGGTGGCCGCGGCCCATTTCGGTTACGCGACGTCGGTGGAGGTGCTGGCGTCCGGCCGCCGGGACGGTCTGCTCGCCAGGTTCCGGCTGGAAGAGCGACGGGCCCCGACCGCCGACGAGGAGGTGCTCTTCGCCGCCATCCCACGCCGGCGCACCAACCGGCTGCCGCTCGAAAGCCGGGAGCCCGAGCGGGGCCTGGTGGCCGGGCTGGCCCGGGAGGCGGCGCTCGAGGGGGCGGTGGTCCGCCCGGTGGAGGAGAAGGATCGGCGGGCGGTGGCCGAGCTGGTGGCCGAGGGGGACCGCCTGCAGTGGGCCGACGGTCACTTCCGCTCCGAGGTTGCCGCCTGGACCCGCTCCAACGTCTCGCGCCGGCGGGACGGCATTCCGGGGTACGCGCACGGCATGGGCAACGCCGCCTCGGTGCTGCAGCCCCTGCTCACCCGCGTCGCCGACGCCGGCCCGGCCGAGGCGGAGCGAGACCGGCGCCGGGCCATCATGGCGCGGACGCTGCTGGTGCTGTCCACCCAGGGCGACGGGCCCCGGGACTGGATCGCCGCCGGCCAGGGGCTGCAGCGCCTGCTGTTGCGGGCCACCGCCTCGGAGCTGTACGCCTCCTACTTCAACTCGCCGCTGGAGGTTCCGGGGCTGCGCCGCGACCTCTGCGCCGCCCTGGGCGAGACCTCTTGTCCCCAGGTGATGTTCCGCCTGGGCTACGGGCTCGCCGTGCGGCCGACGCCGCGCCGTCCGGTCTCGGAGGTGCTGCGGTCGGTGTCGGAGCGGGCGGCGTCGCCGGCGCCGCTGGCGGTCAGGCGGTAAAGGAGGGTCTTTTCCCGCGACCGCGCCAGGTGGAGGGGGTCCCCGGAGTCGCGGGCGCGCGGGTGGGAGGGGCGGGCCTCGAGGGAAGCGCGAACGCCGAGGCCCGCCCGCGCGATCGCGGCCCGGAGCGCGCCGGGCGGGCGCAGCCCGAGGTGCTCCGCCAGGTCGGAGATGAGCAGCCACCCCTCGCCGCCCGGGAGCAGGTGCCCGGTCAGGCCCTCCAGGAACCGCTGCAGCGTCCGCCCCCCCGGGTCGTAAACCGCCCGCTCCAGGGGCGTGTGGGCCTCGCCGGGGATCCAGGGCGGGTTCATCACCACCAGGTCGGCCCGGCCGGGGGGAAACAGGTCGGCTCGGATCACCTCCACCCGCCCCTGGACGCCGAGGCGCTCGGCGTTCTCCAGGGCGCAGGCGACCGCCCGGGGCTCCGCGTCGGTGGCGACGACGCGCGCGCCGGCCCGGGCCAGGAGGACGGCGAGGACGCCGGTCCCGGTCCCGACGTCGAAAGCGATTCGCCCCTGCGCCGGGAAGGACTCGAGCGCCCGGGCCAGGAGATCGACGTGGTCGCCGCGGACCGGCGCGAAGACGCCCCAGTGCGGGTGGACCCGGCCCGAGAGCGCCGGCACGAAGACGCCCGTGCGTCGCCACTCGTGAGCGCCCACCATCCCCAGCACCTCGCGGAGCGGCAGGAGCCCGGGCCGGCCCGGCGGCGCCCCCAGCGCCCCGAGGAGCGCCTCCCGCAGGTCGGGCGCGCGCGCCAGCGGCACGCCGAGGTCCGGCTCGAGCGGTACGAGCAGGCCCGACAGCACCTGGTGCTCGAGGAGGCGCCGGGCCCGCTCCGCCTCCCAGAGCCGGGCCAGATCGGGCCTCGAGCCGGCAGGGCGGGCGGCGCGCCGGGCGAGCCGCCTCCCGAGCGCCGCCAGAAGCTGGCGGGCGTTGCGCCAGTCGCCCTGGTAGAGCAGCGACTCGCCCGAGCGCAGCCGGCGAAGGGCCGCCTCGGCGCTGGTCCCGTCGCCGGCGAGACCCACCCGGGACGGCGCGGGCGCGGCCGAGGCGAGCCACACTGCTCGCCGGGCGGCTCCCGACTGATCCCGGTAGTCGATCTCCTGCATGGTCCCGGAAGGGGATTAGATCACGTCCAGCATGGCGCGCCAGGGCGACATCCAGGTACCGGCGCCGGACGCCGGCAGCCTCGACTTCGTCGAGCGGCTGTACTTCGACTGGCTGCGGAACCCGGGCTCGGTCGACGAGGGGTGGCGCCGCTACTTCGAGGCCCTGGGCGCCGTCGAGGGGGCGGGACCGGCGCCTGAGGGCTTCCCGCGCCGCCGCGCCGACGGCCACGCCACTGCCGCCGAGCTGGAGGCCTTCCAGGCCCGGGTGGACCGGATGGTGCAGGCCTACCGCGAGCACGGCCACCTCCTGGCGCTCCTCGACCCTTTGGGGCTGGAGCGCCGCGCCTCGACCCTGCCGGCCTTCGGCCTCTCCGAGTTCGGCCTCTCCGAGGCCGACCTGGATCGGCCCGTCGCCGGCGGCGACCCGGAGCGGCCCGCCACCACCACCCTGCGGCAGCTCCGGGCGCGGCTGGAGGAGACCTACTGCCGCACCCTGGGGGTGGAGCTGGCCCACCTGCACGACCGCGAGCTGCGCCGCTGGCTGGAGCGGCGCATGGAGCGCACCGGCAACCGGCTGACCTTGGCGCCGGAGGTGAGGAAGAAGCTCCTGCGCAAGCTCACCGAGGCCGAGCTCTTCGAGCAATTCGCCGGCACTCGCTTCCTCGGCGCCAAGCGCTTCTCGCTCGAGGGGGCGGAGAGCCTGGTGGCCCTCTTCGAGCTGGTCATCGATCGGGCCATCGGTCACGGGGTGCGCAACCTGGTCATCGGGATGGCTCACCGCGGCCGGCTCAACCTGCTCGCCAACGTGCTCGGGAAGCCGCTGGCCGAGATCTTCGCCGAGTTCCGCGACCAGGGCATCATCGACGGGGGCGGGGGCGGCGACGTGAAGTACCACCTCGGCTACAGCGCCGACCGCGACAGCCCCGACGGCGGGCTGCACCTCTCGCTGGCCTTCAACCCCAGCCACCTCGAGTGGATCGACACCGTGGTCCAGGGGCGGGTGCGCGCCAAGCAAGATCGCTGGCGCGATTTCGACCGGCGCCGGTCCATGCCCATCCTGGTCCACGGCGACGCCGCCTTCGCCGGCCAGGGGGTGGTGGCCGAGTCGCTGACCATGTCCGAGCTCGCCGCCTACACGGTGGGCGGGACCCTGCACGTGGTGGTGAACAACCAGGTGGGCTTCACCACCTCGCCCCGGGACGCCCGCTCGACGACATACGCCACGGGCCTGGCCACCATGCTGGACGTCCCCATCTTCCACGTGAACGGGGAGGATCTGGAATCGGTGGCCCAGGCGGTGCTCCTGGCGGTCGACTTCCGCCAGCGCTACCACCGCGATGCCATCATCGACCTCTGGTGCTACCGCAAGCACGGCCACAACGAGGGGGACGAGCCGTCCTTCACCCAGCCCCTCATGGTCCGGGCCATCGTCGAGAAGGAACCGGTGCGGGCGGTCTACGCCCGCGCGCTCGCCGAGGCAGGGGTGCTCTCCCCGGGCGAGGCCGAGGCCATGGCGGGCGAGGTGCGGGCCCGGCTCGAGGAGGCCCACGCCGCCTCGGCGGCCCTGGCGGTGCAGCCGGGGCGGCCCGAGCCGGGCAGCGTCTGGGGGCGCTATCGCGGCGGCCCCATCGGCCCGGGGGAACCGGAGACCGCCGTGCCACTCGACGTCCTGCGCCACGTGGGACGGCACCTCTCCGAGATCCCGCGGGGCTTCCACGCCCATCCCAAGATCGCCAAGATCATGGAAGGGCGCGCCGAGATGGCGGCCGGGAAGCGCCCGCTCGACTGGGGCATGGCCGAGGCCCTGGCGCTGGGGTCGCTGGCCTGGCAGGGGACGCGGGTCCGCCTGGTGGGCCAGGACACCCGCCGCGGCACCTTCAGCCACCGCCATGCCGTGCTGCACGACCAGGAGAACGGCGCCGAGTACCAGGCGCTCTCCCACCTGCGCGAGGGGCAGGGCGCGGTGGAGATCCGCGACAGCCTGCTCTCCGAGGCCGGGGCGCTCGGCTTCGAGTACGGCTACTCGCTGGAGATGCCCGAGGCGCTGGTGATCTGGGAGGCCCAGTTCGGCGACTTCGTCAACGCCGCCCAGGTGATCGTGGACCAGTTCCTCTGCGCCTCGGAGACCAAGTGGAACCGGCTCTCCGGGCTGACGCTGCTCCTGCCCCACGGCCTGGAGGGGCAGGGGCCGGAGCACTCCTCGGCGCGGCTGGCCCGCTTCCTGTCGCTCTCGGTGGAGGACAACTGGCAGGTGATGAACCTCACCACGCCGGCGCAGCTCTTCCACGCCCTGCGACGTCAGGTCCTGGCGCCGTGGCGCAAGCCGCTGGTGGTGATGTCGCCCAAGAGCCTGCTCCGGCACCCGCAGGCGGTGTCGCCGCTCGGCGAGCTCGCCGCCGGTCGCCTCCACCCGGTCCTCGCCGACGACGGCGGGACGCCCCCCGGCGAGATCGGGCGGGTGCTCCTGTGCTCGGGCAAGATCTACTACGAGCTCGCCGCCGAGCGGGCCGCCCAGCAGGCGCGCCAGGTGGCGCTGGTGCGGCTGGAGCAGCTCTTCCCGCTGCGAGAGGCCGAGGTGCTGCGGGCCGTCTCCCGCTACCCGGCTTCGGTGGAGCTGCTCTGGGTCCAGGAGGAGCCGCGCAACATGGGGGGCTGGAGCCACGTCCGCCAGGCGCTGGCGAAGACGCTGCCGCGGCTCGGCGAGAGCTGCCTGGCCCGGCCCCCGAGCCCCAGCCCGGCCTCGGGCTCGGCCACCCGGCACAAGCTGGAGCAGCAGGCGCTGGTGCGCGAGGCCATCGGCCCGCCGCGCCGCTGAAGAGGGGACGGTCATGGTGGAGCTCAAGGTTCCGTCGCTGGGGGAGTCGATCACCCAGGCCCAGGTGGGCGCGTGGCTCAAGCACGAGGGGGACCAGGTGCTGGCCGACGAGCCGCTGGTGGAGGTCGAGAGCGAGAAGGCCACCGTCGCGCTGCCCGCGCCGACCGCGGGCGTGCTCAAGAAGATCCTGAAGCCCACCGGGGCCACCGTGGCGGTGGGCGAGGTCATCGCCGAGATGGAGGCGGACGGGAAGGCGGCGGCGGTCCGGGCGCCGGCGAAGGCCGCTCCCCAGGCGGTTCCGGGCCCGGCCCCGTCGAGGGCAGCGACCTCGCCCCCGGCGCCGGCGTCCCCGACTCCCGAGGCTCGGCCCGCGGACCCGGCCCCCATCCCGCCGACCGCGACCCGCGCTCCGGCCGCGGCCCCAGCCCCGCCCGCTCCCCCCGGGAGAGGCCCGGGCGGGGCGGAGCCCGCGAGGGGCGACGGCGCCGCTCCGGCGGCCACGCCTCTCCGCCTCACGCCTTCCGCCCGCCGCCTGCTCGCCGAGCGCGGCCTGTCCGCGGCCGACGTGCTGCGGGCCCTGGAGGGGCCGGGGCAGCCCGAGCCGGCCGAGGCGCCCGGCGCCGGGGCGCCTCCGGGCGAGCGCGAGCGGCTGGTCCCCATGTCGCCGCTGCGGCGCACGGTGGCCCGGCGCCTCCTGGAGGCCAAGCGCAACGCCGCCATCCTCACCACCTTCAACGAGGTGGACCTGTCCCGGGTGCTGGCGCTGCGCGAGGCCCACGGCGAGGCCTTCCAGAAGCGCCACGGGGTGAAGCTGGGCTTCATGTCCTTCTTCGTGAAGGCCTCGGTCGAGGCCCTGAAGGCCTTCCCGGTGGTGAACGCCGAGGTGCGCGGCGACGCCATCCTCTACAAGGACCACTACGACGTGGGCGTGGCGGTGGGGGGCGGCAAGGGGCTGGTGGTGCCGGTGATCCGCGACGCCGACCTGCTCTCCTTCGCCGAGATCGAGAAGGCCCTGGGGGAGCTGGCCGCCAAGGCGCGCGAGAACCGCATCGCCATGGAGGACCTGGCCGGCGGGACCTTCACCATCTCCAACGGCGGGATCTACGGCTCGCTGCTCTCCACCCCCATCCTGAACCCGCCCCAGTCCGGCATCCTGGGCGTGCACACGATCCAGAAGCGGGCAGTGGTGGGGCCGGGCGACCAGGTGGTGGTGCGCCCCATGATGTACCTGGCCCTCTCCTACGATCACCGCATCGTCGACGGGCGCGAGGCAGTGTCCTTCCTGGTGCGCGTCAAGGAGTGCATCGAGGACCCGGAGCGGATCCTGCTGGAAATCTGACGCATCGGGTCCGGGCGGTCCAGACGCCATGGCGACCGTGCTCCGGCGCGGACCGACCCGAGGTGAGGCGCGGCAGAGCTTTGACGCCCGCTGGCCGGCGCTTGCGCTCCCGCCAGAGCGCATGCATATTCATATGCATGCGAACGACGTTGATCCTCCGCGACGAGGTGGTCCGCAAGGCCGCGCGGCTCACCGGCATCCGGGAGAAGACCGCGCTGGTTCACGCGGGGCTCGAGGCACTCATCGCCCGCGAGGCGGCGAGGCGCCTGGCCGCGCTCGGCGGCAGCGAGCCCGGCCTGGAGCTGGCGCGCCGGCGCCGGACGGGTCAGGCGTGACGCTGGTCGACACCTCGGTCTGGGTGGATCACCTGCGCCGCGGGTCGCCGCGGCTGCGGCGCTTGCTCGAGGACGGCGAGGTGCTGGGGCACCCGTTCGTCATCGGTGAAGTCGCCTGCGGGGCCCTCGCCAACCGGGTAGAGGTCCTGGACCTCCTGGGCTCGCTCCCGCGCGCGGTGGAGGCGTCGCACGTCGAGGCGCTCCACGCGCTGCAGGCCCATCGGCTTCACGGCAAGGACCTGGGCTGGGTGGACGTCCACCTGCTGGCTTCGGCGCTCCTGTCGGACGCCGGGTTGTGGACGCTGGACGCGGCGCTCGGGCGCGAGGCGCGGCGCTGTGGCGTCGGGTGAGCGCGGCCGCGTCTGGCGGCGCTTCCGGTTCGGCCCCCGGACGGGGCGCGGTGCCCGAGCGGGGGTGCTTTGTCCCGGCGCGCCGCTTGCGGCGGGCGACGGGCCGCCTAGAGTAATCGGTCATGGACGCCGACGAATTCCGCCGCATCGGCCACCGGCTGGTGGACTGGATCGCCGAGTACCGCGAGCGGCTGGAGTCCTTGCCGGTGATGAGCCGGGCGCGGCCCGGCCAGATCCGGGCCCGCTTCCCCGCCGAGCCGCCCGGGCAGGGCGGGAAGCTCGCCGAGGCGCTGGCCTCGCTGGAGGCGCTGGTTCTGCCGGGCATCACCCACTGGAACCACCCCTCCTTCTTCGCCTATTTCCCCTCCAACACCAGCTACGCCTCGGTGCTGGCCGACCTCTGCGCCGCCGGGATGGGCGCCCAGGCGATGAGCTGGCAGACCAGCCCGGCCGCCACCGAGGTGGAAGAGGTGGTGATGGAGTGGCTGCGCCGGATGGTCGGGCTTCCGGCCTCGTTCACCGGCGTCATCCACGACGGCGCCTCCACCGCCACCCTCACCGCGCTCCTCTGCGCTCGGGAGCGGGCGAGCGGCCAGGCGCAGGCCGGCGCCGGGCTCCAGGGCGGCGGGCCGCCGCTCGTGGTCTACGCCTCCGACCAGGCCCACAGCTCGGTGGAGAAGGGGGCGCTCCTGGCCGGGTTCGGCCGGGCCCACCTGCGGCTCGTGGGCACGGACGACGAGCACGCGCTCAGGCTCGACCGGCTCGAGGAGGCGGTTCGCCGCGACCTGGAAGCGGGGCGGCGCCCCTGCGCGCTGGTGGCCACCGTCGGGACCACCGGCACCACCGCCCTCGACCCGGTGGAGGGGATGGCGGCCCTCGCCGAGCGCCACGGGATGTGGCTCCACGTGGACGCGGCCATGGCCGGCACCGCCATGGTGCTGCCGGAGTGCCGCTGGATGTGGAAGGGGGTGGAGCGGGCCGACTCGGTGGTGTTCAACCCGCACAAGTGGATGGGGACCGGCTTCGACCTCTCGGCGTACTTCGTGCGCGACCCCGGGCACCTGGTGCAGGTCATGAGCACCAGCCCCGCCTACCTGCGCACCGCCCAGGACGCGGAGGCGAGGAACCTGCGCGACTGGGGCATCCCGCTGGGGCGCCGCTTCCGCGCCCTGAAGCTCTGGTTTCACCTCTGCGACGAGGGGGTGGAGGGTCTCAAGGCCCGCCTCCGGCGGGATCTCGAGAACGCCCGCTGGCTGGCGGCCCAGGTGGACGCGGCGCCGGGGTGGGAGCGGGTGGCGCCGGTGCCGCTGCAGACCGTCTCGCTGCGCCACCTTCCGGAGGGCGAGCGCGACGAGGCGCGCCTCTCGGCCCACAACCTGGGCATCGCCCGGCGCGTCAACGAGGGCGGGCGGGCCTACCTCACCCCGAGCGTGCTCAAGGGGAGGCAGATCCTCCGCGTCTCGATCGGGGCCGAGCGCACCGAGCGGCGTCACGTCGAGGCGCTGTGGCGGCTCATGCAGGAGGAAGCGTGTCGCTGATCGTGGTGGACGTGGAGGCCGACGGTCCGGTCCCCGGCAAGTACTCCATGGTGTGCCTGGGGGCGGTGGTGGTGGAGCCCTCGCTCGGGAAGACCTTCTACGGCCGCACCCGGCCGCTCACCGGGGAGTGGGTGCCGGAGGCGCTGGCGGTGAGCGGGTTCACCCGGGAGCAGCACCAGGGCTTCGACGACCCGCGCGAGGTGATGGAGCGGTTCGAGGAGTGGATCGAGCAGAGCTCCCGGGGGCGGCCGGTCTTCTGCTCCGACAACCTGGCCTTCGACTGGCAGTTCGTGAACTGGTACTTCCACCACCTCCTGGGGCGCAACCCCTTCGGCTGGTCCGGCCGCCGCATCGGCGACCTCTATTGCGGCATGGTGAAGGACGGTTACGCAGAGTGGAAGCACCTGCGCCGGACGGCCCACGACCACCACCCGGTGAACGACGCCCGGGGCGACGCCGAGGCGCTGCTGGCCATGATCGCCATGGGGCTGAAGCTGCCGGCGCGGTAGGGCGGGGGCTTGTCCCCCGCCGGTATCACCACGGAGGCAGGGGAGGGCGGGGGCCTACACGAGCCGTCCGGAAGCAGCCTCGCCACCCTTCGGGGGGCTCGGCAGTCACCGCCGCCGCGGCGGCTCGGCCCGCAGCGGATCCTCCGGCCAGGCGTGGCGTGGGTAGCGGCGCGAGAGCTCGCGCCGGAGGGACGGGTAGTGGCGCTCCCAGAAGCCGGTGAGGTCGCTCGTCACCTGCACCGCCCGCTGGTTGGGGGCGAGCAGGTGCAGGGTGAGCGGCACCCGCCCCTCGGCCAGGACCGGGCCCCTGGCCATGCCGAAGAAGTCTTGCAGCCGCGACTCGATCCAGGGGGGCTTGCCGCCGGGTTCGTAGTGCACGCGCACGGCGCGCCCGCCCGGCAGCGTCACCCGCTCCGGCGCCGCTCGATCGAGGAGCGCCCGCTCCCGCCCCCCGAGTCGCGAGAGGAGCGACTCGACGAGCCCCGCCTCCCGGAGCTCGGCGAAGCTGCGCCGGCCGGCGCAGAGCTCGCGCAGGGCCGCCGCCAGGTCCTCCTCGCCGGGCGCGGAGAGGCCGGCCTCGGGCAGGGCGCGGGCGGCGAAGGCGATGCGGCTCTGGAGCCGATCCACCGCCCCCTCCTCGGCGAAGGCCCGCGCCCCCTGCTTCTGCGCCGCCTCGGCGAGGAGGGCGGCGGCCTTCTCCGGATCCGGGCTCGCCTTCCGCGTCTCCTCGAGCGCCAGGTCCTGGTAGCGCAGCTGCTCCACCGCCTCGACCCGCTCGGCCTGGGCGTTCCAGCGAACCTCCTCCTCGAAGCGCAGGGCGCCGGGGAAGAGCTCCAGCAGCATCTCCGGCGTCGCCGCCGAGGCGAGCCGCACCACCACCTGGCCGCCGCGCCCCGCGACCGGGGCGCCCGGGGCGCGCCGGTCGCCGCGCCGCTCCTCGGCGTCCACCGCCACCAGCAGCGGCGCCTCCCGGACCACGCTCTCCTCGCCCAGGCGGGCGCTCCCGCCTCCGCAGAGGACCACCTCGGCGCTCCCCGGGTCGCGGCGGCGGGCCACGCGGTCGGGGTAGGCGGCCAGGGTGGAGAGGAGGAGGGCGTCTTCGCCGGCCGTCGAGACCGGGTTCCGGGTCGAGGGCGGGGCCGGGCTCGATGCGGCGGTGGGGGTCGCGGCCTTCGGCCGCGACCTGTCGGGCCGCAGGATGTGAACCAGCTGCCGCCGGGCCCGCTCCACCGCCTGCACCGGCCCGGGGGCGAGGCCCAGGGCGCGCAGCCGCCCCTCCGCGAAGCGGGCCCGGGCCGCCTCCTCGAAGAGGTGGGCCAGCTCCAGGAGATCCGAGGGGCCGGTGGGGGGCGCGCCCGGCCCTCGCCGGTCGAGGGCCCGCTCGCGGATGTCCCGCTCGCCCAGGAGCGCCGCCAGCACCGCTCCGGCCTCGGCGGCGCGCCTGTCCTCGGCCTCGCAGACCAGGCGCGAGAGGCGCGGGTGGAGCGGGAAGCGCAGCATGCGCCGGCCGAGGTCGGTGACCGCACCGCGCGGGTCCACCGCGCCGAGCCGCGAGAGCAGGGCGCGGGCGGCCTCGGCGGCTGCGGCGGGCGGGGGCTCGAACCAGGGGAAGCCATCCAGCGCGCCCAGCGCCGCGAGCGCCAGGAACGGCTCGCACAGGTCCTCCCGGGCCACCTCGGGGAGGTCGTACTCCGGGCGCGAGTCGTGGTCGTGGCGGGTGTAGAGCCTGATCGCCCGGCCGGGGCGGGTGCGCCCGGCCCGGCCGGCGCGTTGCGCCGCCGAGGCCCGGCTCACCCTGCGCACCTCCAGGCGCGGGAGCCCGGACCACGGCGAATGCGAGGCCACCCGGGCCAGCCCCGAGTCCACCACCGCCGCCACCCCCTCGATGGTGACCGAGGTCTCGGCCACGTTGGTGGAGAGGATCACCTTGCGGCGCGGGCCGGGGCGGACGGCGCGGTCCTGCTCCCCGGGCGGCAGGTCGCCGTGGAGCGGCAGGAGGTCGAGGCCGGCCTGGCGGGCCGTCCCCTCCAGCGCCTCGCCGGATCGCCGGATCTCGGCGGCGCCGGGGAGGAAGACCAGCACGTCGCCCTCCAGCGCCTCGCGCACCAGGCGCCGCACCGCCGCCGCCACCAGGTCCTCGAGCCGGTCCCCGCGGGCCGCCTCGGCCGGTGAGAGGTACTCGATCGCCACCTCGAAGAGCCGCCCCTCGGAGCGGAGCGACGGAGCGGAGAGGAAGCGCGCCACCGGTCCGGCGTCCAGGGTGGCCGACATCGCCACCACCTTGAGGTCCGGCCGCTCCTCCGCCTGGAGCCGCTTCAGGAAGCCGAGCGCCAGGTCGCCCGGGAGGTGGCGCTCGTGGAACTCGTCGAGGACCACCGCCCCCACCCCCGCCAGGCGCGGGTCCGACACCAGCCTCCGCGTGAGCAGACCCTCGGTGACGTAGCGCAGCCGGGTGCGCGGTCCGGCCACCTCCTCGAAGCGCACCTGGTAGCCCACCGTGCCGCCGACCCGCTCCCCCATCTCCTCGGCCACCCGCCGGGCGGCGAGGCGCGCCGCCAGTCGCCGCGGCTCCAGCACCACCACCTGGCCCTCGCCGCAGAGGCCGGCCTCGAGCAGGGCCCGCGGCACGCGGGTGGTCTTGCCGGCCCCGGGGGGCGCCTCGATCACCAGCGCCGGCGATCGGCGCAGGGCCGCCACCACCTCGGGGAGGAGCGGGTCGATGGGAAGCGGCTGCATCCAGGCCGCGGTGATACCACGCCGCCGGCCGGCGTCGCCGTCCCGTGCCTCTGGAGCACGCCGCCGGGCGCCGACCCTCGACGGGGAGCGCCGGGGAGGGGGACGGGTGGGGCGCACCCGTCCCGCTTCTCCGATCGGCCTTGGCCGGCCTACGGGGTGTCGATGCGCACGATGGTCGGGTTGGGAAGGCCGGTGGTCCCGCCGTAGGCCACGCTGCCGAGGTACTTCGTGGCCGGGGCGAGGCCCGTGAAGGTGAGGTCGATGGTGCCGGACGCGCCGGCCACCGCCGACGCCGGAGCGCTCACCGTCATGTTGCCGGCCGCGGCGCTGCCGAGGACCCAGGTGAAGAGCGTGAAGCTGGCGGTCCCCGGCACGTTGTAGCCGTGGACCCAGACCCGGTAGGTATCGGCCGCGGGGTTCAAGAGGTTCACCTGCTCCGCCGCGGTGGGCCCCCCGCTCGAGCCGACCAGGGTGCTGCCCCGGTAGACGTACAGGTCGAGGTCGCTGGCCGGGCTCACGTTGGCGTCGAAGAGCGAGAAGCGCGCGTAGGTCGTGCCGGCGGGGACCGCCACGTCGAAGAAGACGGTGCCGGGCCCGCCGGGCGCGAAGCTGTCCCCGGGGTCGTCCGCGACGGTGCCGGCGAAGGTGGCGGCCGGAACCAGCCCGCGCGCCGTCGCCGTGAAGGCCCCCGTGTAGCCGAACTTGATGGGATAGCTCAGCGGACCGCCCGTCCCGGAGACCTGGGCCGGCGCCACCAGCGCCAGAGGCCGGACCGCGACGGGGATGCGCACCTGGTGCACCCCGTCGCTCCAGGTCAGCTGGGCGCCGGCGTAGCTGCCGAGCGTCGCCGCGGCCCGCGTGAATTTCACCGTGAAGGCCTTGGTCTCACCCGGGGCGAGCGTCAGCGAGGCCGGCGAGATGGCGACGTCGAAGCCGGCCATCCCGCTGAAGGAGGCGGTGTAGGTGGCCGTCGCCGGGCCGACGTTGGTCAAGCGGCGGGTGACGGTCTGCTCGACGATCAGGTCGCCGATGGCGATGGAGGCCACGTTGAGGTCGCTCGGATCGAGGGAGTAGCCCTGGCCTACGAGCGCGCTGCACGTCGCGGCGCCGACGCCGGTGGTCGTCCCGCAGAGGAAGGCCAGCCAGTCATTCCAGCCCGCGGAGAGGACCAGGCCCGGGGCGGCGGCGCTGTTGGGCCGGACGTGGCCGGCGCCCTGGCGGAAGATCACCAGCGGGTTGGTGTTCGGGCCGTCCAGGACGTCGGTAGCGGAGGTCATGAGCGCCGACTTGATCATCATGGGCGTCCAGTCCGGGTGCAGGTTCCGCAGCAGCGCCGCCAGGCCGGCCACGTGGGGGCTCGACATGGAGGTGCCGCTGTACAGGTTGAACAGCAGTCCGCCGTTGCCGGGAGGCGCCACCGCCGCCAGGATGTCCTGACCGGGGGCGATCACGTCCGGCTTCAGGAGGTCGCCGCCGCCCGCCGCCAGCGGGCCTCGCGACGAGAAGGACGCGGTGAGCGGGGCCGGCACGTTGTATACGATGGTCGCCTGGGCGATGGCGGCCGTGGCCCCGGCGGCGGCGGCGTAGGCCTTGACGGCGGTGCGGTCGGTGTCCGCGAGGTGCACCGTCGGGACGTAGTGGAAGTCGGCGTTGATCGAGTTGGGCGAGGTGTTGAGGAGGATCATGCCCACGCCGCCCGCCTCCAGGACCGCCAGGCTCTTGGCCACGCGCGCGGTCACGCCGCGGTCGCAGACGACGATCTTGCCCGCCACCTTGGCCGGATCCAGCACCGGCGTCCCGCCGTTGTCCGCCGCCGCGTAGCACAGCGCGACCATGGTGGCGTTCGCGCCGGGGAGGCCGGCGGCGGTGGAGTCGACGAGGGGCGCGGGGCCCACCGCCGTCGCCACCGAGGCGCCGTGGTAGGTCGCGCCGTTCCCGAGGGTGACCGAGCCCTCGCCGCTGCGGTTGTGCGTCCCGGCCGCCACCGTGGTGAGCCAGGGGCCGGGGTGGGCCACGGTGCCGGTGGTGGGGCCGGCGTTGCCGGCCGAGCAGGCGACGAAGACGCCGGCGTTGGCGGCGTAGAGGAAGGATACCTGCACCGGGTCGAGGAAGTTGGTCTGGGTGCCGCTGATGGAGTAGTTGATCACGTCCACGCCGTCGGCCACGGCCTGGTCGATGGCCGCCACCAGGTCGGAGGTGTACCCGCTCGCCGTGGCGGCGTCCTGCGTGGACCAGAGGGCCTTGTAGGCGGCGACCCGGGCGCGCGGCGCCATGCCGCTGATGGGGCCGAACACCGCCGCCGCGCCGGTGGTGGCGATGCCGTGGTTGCCGCCGGCGGTGGAGGCGGTGTGGCTGCCGTGTCCGTTGTAGTCGCGGGGCGAGGTGAACTCCCAGGGCCTCTGCGCCTGGATGCCGGCGTTGCCGCCCCAGGCGGCGTTGAAGTACTGGGCCCCGATGAGCTTCTGGCTGCAATTCGAGGCGGTAAAGGCCTCGCCTGGCACGCAGCGGCCGTGCCAGCCCGGAATCTGATGGTAGTCCAGCTTGCCGCCCTGGGTCTGGTTGCCATTCCAGCCGGTGCGGTCGCCGAAGCTCGGGTGCTCGGGCCAGATGCCGGAGTCGACGATGCCGATGATGACGTCTTCGCCCGCCCGGCCGACGCCGCCCAGCATGTCCCAGAGACCTCCGGGGTCGGTGAGCCCCAGGAACGCCGGGGTGGAGGAGGTGTCGGCCTCCACCATCTCGTCCTTGACGACCGAGGTCACTCCCGGAACGCCTCGCAGGGCCTCGGCCTGCGCGGCCGACAGCTCGGCGGCGAAGCCGTTGAAGCTGAAGCGGTAGTCGTAGACCTTGCGCCCGCCGCCGGCCCGGCCCAGGGCGTCGGAATGGCGGCCGTCCAGGTGGGCCGCGTACTTCGCGACCGCCGGATGATTGGGGTCGACCTTTTGGCCGCGGCCGGGAGCGGTGGCCGCCAGGCCGGGAATGCCGCCTGCGTAGGCGACGACGGGGTCCTCCGCCATCCGGACGATGTAGACGCGGTTGCCCGGGCCCTTGGCGCGGCCTGCGCTGTCGACGTCGGCCCGCGCGTTGCCCAACGCCCACAACGCGCCGAGAAGCAGCGTTGCCCGAGCGCCTCGTTTCATCGAAATCGCGAACATGGTGTGCCCTCCAAGGCTGGAGTCGCCCCCGCGGTGATGACTTTAGGTAAAATGGTGCCGGCGACACCGCGGCTGCCGGCCCGGCGCCCGCGACAGGCAACCATTCCCGGGGAGCGGTTACAAGGCCACACCCCTCAGGGTGCGGGTCTGGCGCACCCCGAGGTCCGGGTCTGGCGGACCCGAGGCGCCCCGCGCGGGTGCTCAGGGGGCGTCCCGCGGAGCCGCCGGCAGGACGGTCGGCGGCTCCGGCGGCTCACCTCACGGGGCGCACTGCGCCGGGACGGCGAACGACTCGGTCACCTGGACCTTCGGTACCGGCGGGAACGCCGGACCGGAGAGGCCGACCCCATTCGCCGTCTTGGCGTGCGCGTCCACGCCCACGCCGTAGCGGGCGAAGGCTCGCCAGACCAGGCACTCGTGGCCGCTCCCGGCAGCGGCCACCGAGGCCAGGATGCCGTCGCGCATGTCCTCGAACCGCGGGCTCTGGGGCGTGTAGTTCATGCCGTCGACGAGCTCGTCGAGCAGGACGTCCTTGGAGATCCCCGCCGCCTGGTAGGTCTGGAACAGCCGCCAGCCGATGGCGGCGTACACCTCGCCGTCGTTGTGGACCTCCGTGCCCTGCACCGAGCCGTAGGTGAGGGGGTAGTTGGTGTAGGGGAAGCGGCGGATCCCCAGCGGGTCATCGAAGGCGTACTCGCCGACGACGTCGTTCTCGTTCGCGACGATGGCGAGCACGTCGCTCATGCCTTCGCCGACGGCGCCGGAGAGCGGTCCCTGCATCGACCCGATCATCCGCCAGGTGAGGCCGTGCCCGTACTCGTGCCAGACGACGTCCGAGTCGAGGTCTCCGTCGCGCATGAGCGGCGGCGGGTCGGTGCGCCGCACCGTCCCGTGGACGCCGGCCGGCAACCCCGACTTGATGGTGGTCCCGTCGGTGCGGCCGATGAAGACCGAGGGGATGACGATGGTGGCGTCCGCCCCGCCCATGGTGATGATCGAGTCCCCGCGGTTGTTGGCCACGATGACCGCCAGGGCTCCCGCCACCTGGGCGTTCTTCACCTTGATGACGAAGGTGCAGGTGCCGCGGTCGACGAGGGCGATCTTGCCGGAGAGGTCGTTCTGGATCGCCTCGCAGGCGTCGCTGGTAGCCCCGGTCCCGTCGTCGGCCAGCACGATGGCGCCGGAGATCCCGGTCGCGTCCAGGGCCGGCCCGAAGGCCGCGCCCTGGGCCCGGTAGGTTCCGGCGATGGCGGCCGGGGCGTCGACCACCACCTGGTGATTCCCCTTGCCGGTCCACAGGTACATCTGCATGCGCGGGGGAAGGCCGTCGGGCGGCGTGGCGAAGTTGGCGTTGTCGATGCCGCCGCCGTCCCCCGCCTCCGCCCGGACCGGGTCGCCCTGGTGCGTATCGAGGCCGAAGTTGTCCTGCTGGAAGTTGCCGGCGGTCTCGGTGAAGCCGTGGCGGTAGAGCGTGTCGTGGACCACGTTGTTCAGGTAGAAGAGGTTCTGGACCGCGACGTCCCGGTTGGCAGGGGTGGTCGGCGAGGCGCCGAGGTCGGCAGTGGCCAGGAAGTTCCCGTCGGCGACGGAGGTGCCGCCCGAATCGGGCGCGTTGTCGGGGATGGCGTCCAGATAGGCGTGGACGTTGTTCCCGGAGATGTCGATGCTCCGCTGCGGTCCCGCGAAGAGCCAGCCGGCCGGGGACTCGGCGTTGCCCGCTCCCGGCCCGGCCACCACCACCTGGGGCGTCGTAGCCGGGTCCCTGGGGAAGACCCGGTAGCTGTCGTTGGCGGTGCGGAGCTCGGTGGCGAGCACGCGGCCCTCGCCGCTCACGGTGGTGTGGTGGAGGAGGTTCCCCTGCTGGCTCCAGGTCTGGACCAGGAACCCCTCCTTGAGCGCGCCGCTGGTCATGAGGATGGCGACGCGCTCGACCGTGGGCGCCTGATGGAAGAAGCCGGTCTTGGCGAAGGAGGTGACGTTGCCCTGCCGCCCTCCGGCGGCCGGGAGCTGGCCCATCCCGGGATGGAGGGCGGCCAGGGCCGCCCGGAGGGCTTCGGCCTCGGTGACGCGGGCCGGCACCAGCCGGCCCGCGCCGACGGGAGCGAGGTTGTCGACGAGGCGCGCCAGCTGTCCCTGCCTGTCGAAGGCCGCCCTGGCGTGGGCGCCGTGGACGCGCAGCCCGGCGAGCTCCTGCTCGAAGCGGACGTGTGTCGCGCCGGTCAGCGGCGAGGTGTGCCGGGACACCACCCGCAGGGACGCCGCCGTCGCCTCCGGGGCACCTCGATCCTCGAGGAACCGGGAGACGGTGGCGAGCGGCGATTCGCCGGAGGCGCTGGTGAGGGCGCCTCCGCTCGCCGGGACGTCGATGCGGGCTCGCTCCGCGTCGAAGGTGACGGGGACGTCGGGTGGGGATGCCGAACAGGCGAGGAACAGCACGGCCGCGGTGACGGCGAGATGGGACCTCATCGAGATCGCCTCCTGGTGAAACGGCAGGGAAAGCTGGATCTTTAGGTCCTGGAGATCGAGCCCGGCCGCGTCCGGGCGGGTACTCCCCATGAAGGGTGGGCCGTACGGACCCGGCGCCGCCGCCTCACCTGGCGGGGGCGCGGACCCTCATCTCGGTAAACCGATTCCCGGAGCCTCGTCGACGTCCACGGCGGCCCGGTCTCGCTGGAGGGCGCCTTCGCAGCGAACCACGGCCGTCCCGATACGCGCGACCCGGGCCCGCGGCCGGCGGCGATCAACCGTCGTGGAGCGCCAATGCCCCGGGGAGATCCTCAGGCTGCGCGACCGACGTTTGCGAGCCGCCGCGCGTTCCTCGTCGCCGCGCGGCCGCCGCTCCGGGGTCGTGAGCGAGAACAGCGCCCGCAGGCGAGATCGGGCCGCCGAGGACCCCGCAGACCGGCGGGCGCTATCAGGCCACCGGCTCGGTGGGCGCCGGGGGCACCGAGGCCACCGGCGTCACCGTCAGCGTCAGGGCGCCGTCCCGCGCGCCCACCTCCACCCGGCCGCCGTCCTTGAGCTCGCCGAACAGGATCTTCTCCGCCAGCGGCTTCTTCACCTCGTTCTGGATGAGGCGGGCCATGGGGCGGGCCCCCATGAGCCGGTCGAAGCCGTGCTCGGCGAGCCAGGCGCGCCCCTCCGGCGAGAGCTCCAGCACCACCTTCTTGGGGAGGAGCTGGCCGGAGAGCTCGCCCACCAGCTTGTCCACCACCTTGAGGATGGCCTCGGGCGGCAGCGAGTCGAAGGCCACCCAGGCGTCGAGGCGGTTGCGGAACTCGGGGCTGAAGGTGCGCTCGATGGCGGAGCGGGCGTTGCCGCGGCTGGCCTCGCCGGCGGAGAAGCCCAGGGCGCGCGAGGAGAGCTCGTGGGCCCCGGCGTTGGTGGTCATGATGAGCACGATGTGGCGGAAATCCGCCTTGCGCCCCATGTTGTCGGTGAGGGTGGCGTGGTCCATGACCTGGAGGAGGATGTTGTAGATGTCGGGGTGGGCCTTCTCGATCTCGTCGAGCAGGAGCACCGCGTAGGGGGTGCGGCGGATGGCGTCGGTGAGGAGCCCGCCCTGGTCGAAGCCCACGTAGCCGGGGGGCGCGCCGATGAGCCGAGAGACGGTGTGCTTCTCCTGGTACTCGGTCATGTCGAAGCGCATGAACTCCACGCCCATGATGCGGGCCAGCTGGCGGGCCAGCTCGGTCTTGCCCACCCCGGTCGGGCCGGAGAAGAGGAAGCAGCCGATGGGCTTCTCCGGCGATCCCAGGCCGGAGCGGGAGAGCTTGATGGCCGAGGCGATGGCGTCGATGGCCGGGTCCTGCCCGTAGATGACCTTCTTCAGCTCGGGCTCCAGGCTGGCCAGGGCGGCCTGGTCGTCGGCGGAGACGGTGCGCTCGGGGATCTTGGCGATCTTGGCCACCACCCGCTCCACGTCGCGCGCCAGCACCCGGTGGCGGCGCCGCTCCTCGGAGCGCATGCGGTCGGCGGCCCCGGCCTCGTCGAGGACGTCGATGGCCTTGTCGGGGAGGCGGCGGTCGTTGATGTGCTTGGCGGAGAGCTCGGCGGCGGCGCGCAGCGCCCGCGGCGAGAAGACCACGTCGTGGTGCTCCTCGTAGACCTTCTTCAGCCCCTTCAGGATGCGCAGGGTCTCGTCCACCGAGGGCTCGTGGACCTCGATCTTCTGGAAGCGCCGCGCCAGGGCGTGATCCCGCTCGAAGGTGTGCTTGTAGTCCTCGAAAGTGGTGGAGCCGATGCAGCGCAGCTCGCCCGAGGCCAGACCCGGCTTGAGCAGGTTCGAGGCGTCCATGGAGCTGCCGGTGGTGGCGCCGGCCCCGACGATGGTGTGGATCTCGTCGATGAAGAGGATGGCCCCGGGCGTCTTCTTGACGCCGGCGATGACCCCCTTGAGCCGCTGCTCGAACTCGCCGCGGAACTTGGTGCCGGCCAGCAACGCCCCCATGTCCAGGGAGAAGATGGCCGCCTTCTCGAGGATCTTCGGGACCCGCTTCTCGTGGATGGCCAGGGCCAGCCCCTCCACGATGGCGGTCTTGCCCACCCCGGGATCGCCCACCAGGACCGGGTTGTTCTTGCGGCGCCGGCACAGCACCTGGATGGTGCGCTCCAGCTCGGGGCGGCGCCCCACCAGCGGGTCGATGAGCCCCTGGGCGGCCCGCTCCACCAGGTTGACGGTGAAGGCGCGGAACGGGTCCTTGACGCTGCGCGGCGCGCCCTCCTCCTGGGCCTCCGGGTCCTCGCCCTCGCCGCCCTCGCGGTCCTTGCCGATGCCGTGGGAGATGTAGGAGAGGATGTCGAGCCGACGCACCCCCTGCTTCTCCAGCAGGTAGACGGCCTGGGAGCCTCGCTCGCGGGTGATGGCCACCAGCACGTCGCCGGCGTGCAGCTCGGTGCGCCCCGCCCCCTGGACGTGCCAGGCGGCGCGCTGCAGCACCCGCTGGAAGGCCGGGGTCTGCTCGGGCTCGGCGCCCACCGACTTGGGCTCCATGCTGCGATCCAGGTAGTCCTCCAGCTCCTTGCGCAGGAGGTCCAGGTCGGTGCCGCAGGCCAGCAGCACCTCCGAGGCCACCTTGTCGCGGGTCATGGCGTGGAGCAGGTGCTCCAGGGTGACGTACTCGTGCCGCCGCTGCCTCGCCTCGGCGAGGGCGTTCTGCAACGTGGCCTGGAGCTCCTTGGTGACCGTGACCATCGCTACTCCGGCTCGACCGTGGCCAGGAGGGGGAAGTCCGCCGACCGGGCCATGGAGATCGCCTTCTGGGCCTTGAACTCGGCGATCTCGTGTGGATACACGCCGGCCACCCCCACCCCGCGGTGGTGGACCGACAGCATGATGCGGTTGGCCACCGGCGTGGGGTGGCCGAAGACCGACTCGAGGACGCTCACCACGAACTCCATGGTCGTGTAGTCGTCGTTGTGCAAGAGCACCTTGTACATCGGCGGGGGCTTGAGCCGCTTCTCGGTTCGGGTCCTGGTGACGACCCCGCCCTCGCCGTTCCCGGCGCCCGGTTGCTTCGGCTCCGGCATGACCTCGGTATTCTAACGCCCCGCCCCCCCGCCGGCCCGTCCGCGGTGACTGCGGCCCTCCCGTTCGACCGCTCCCAGGCCCGAGGCCGATGCGCGGCCGACGTCGCCTCGACGCCCGCCGCCGACGGCATTAGGCTTCTCGCGCCATGCACTGCCTCGCCCTGGCCGCCGCCCTGGTCCTCGCCGACGCCGCGCCCCCGTCGACGGTGGAGGGGATGGCACCCGTCCCCGGCCGCCCCAACCTGCTCGCCTCCGGCGTGCCGGAGATCCCGGCGCCGCTCGCGGATCGGCTGGCCCAGTACCTCGAGCCGCGCGCGGCCGCGCTGCTGGACGTCACCGCCGACGGAAAAGCGGTGCTCATCGCCACCCGCTTCGGCAACACCCTCCAGCTGCACCTGGTGGAGCAGCCGCTCGGGGCCCGCACCCAGCTCACCTTCGCCCGTGAGCCCATCCGCGTGGCCGCCTTCCGGCCCGGCGAGCCCATGGAGATCTTCTACCTCCAGGACCGGGGGGGCGCCGAGGCCTACCAGGTGTTCCGCCTGGACCGGCGCACCGGCCGCTCCGAGATGCTCACCGACGGCAGGAGCCGGCACGAGGGCATGGTGCTCTCCCCCGACGGGAAGCGCATCGCCTGGTCGAGCACCGCCCGCAACGGCAAGGACACCGACGTCTACGTGGCGGAGCTTTCACGCCCGCGGGAGGCGCGCCGGCTGGTGGAGGGGGAAGGCACCTTCCAGGCCGCCGACTTCTCCCGGGACGGATCGAAGCTCCTGGTGGTCAAGTTCCGCTCCATCGCCGACGCCGACCTCCTCCTGGTGGACGTGGCCACCGGCGAGCGGCGCCAGCTCACCCCGGCCGAGGGCAAGGGCTCGGTGCAGGCCGCCGCCTTCGCCGCCGACGGGGCGTCGGTCTTCCTGGCGACCGACCGCCACGGCGACTTCAACGAGCTCTACCGCCTGGACCTCGCGCCCGGGGCCGCCCCGCGCCCCCTCACCCGCAACCTGCGCTGGGACGTCGACCGCCTGGCGGTGGCCC
This sequence comes from Anaeromyxobacteraceae bacterium, assembly GCA_035762305.1. Lineage (GTDB taxonomy): Bacteria > Myxococcota > Myxococcia > Myxococcales > Anaeromyxobacteraceae > DASTPH01. The sequence goes on along the minus strand of DASTPH010000122.1, from coordinate 2,371 downwards.
GGGACGGGTCGCGGGTGGCGTTCGCCGTCAACGCCGACGGCTACGGCCGCCTCTACCTGCTCGACCCGAGGAGCGGGCGAGTCGAGCCGGTGAGCCTTCCCGCCGGCGTGGTCGGGGGACTCGCCTTTCCCGATCGCCAGAGCGGCCAGCTGGCGCTGGCCATGACCACGCCCCGCTCGCCCTCCGACGTGTGGAAGCTCGACCTGCGCTCGCGCAAGCTCACGCGCTGGACCCGCTCCGAGACCGGCGGGCTCGACCCGGCCACCTTCGTGGAGCCGCAGCTGGTGCGGTACCCCTCGGCCGGCGGGGTGTCGATCCCGGCCTTCCTCTATCTGCCGCCGCGGGCCGCCTTCCCGGGGAAGCGGCCGGTGGTGGTGTACTGGCACGGCGGCCCGGAGGCGCAGGAGCGCCCCTACTTCTCCCCGCTGTTCCAGTTCCTCACGGTGGAGATGGGGCTGGCGGTGCTCGCGCCCAACGTGCGCGGCTCGGCCGGCTACGGCAAGGCCTTCCTGGCCATGGACGACGGCGTGAAGCGCGAGCAGGCCCTGGCCGACATCGGCGCCACCCTGGACTTCGTGGCCGGCCGCCCCGAGCTGGACCCGACCCGGGTGGCGGCCTACGGCGGCTCCTACGGGGGGTACCTGACCCTCGCCGCCGCCACCTTCTACCCGGAGCGGATCCGGGCCGCGGTGGACGTGGTGGGCATCTCCTCCATCCCCAGCTTCCTGGAGAGCACCTCCGAGTACCGGCGCGACCTGCGCCGCGCCGAGTACGGGGACGAGCGCGACCCGGCGGTGCGGGCGGTGCAGGAGCGCATCTCGCCGCTCCACAAGGTGGCCGCCATCCGGGCGGCCCTGTTCGTGCAGCAGGGGAAGAACGACCCGCGGGTGCCGCAGTCGGAGGCGGAGCAGATCGTGAAGGCCGTCCGCGGCAGCGGGCGCGAGGCTTGGTACCTCCTGGCCCTCGACGAAGGCCACGGGTACGGCAAGAAGGAGAACCGCGACTTCGCCAACCTGGCCACGGTGCTCTTCCTGCAGCGGACGCTCGAGAGCGAGCCCGGCACGGCTGGGGCGCCGGCCACCTCCCCCGGGCGGTGAGCGCTGGTGGCGCGGGACGGGTTGCGGCTGCGGTCACGGTTGCGGCTGCGGTCACGGTTGCGGCAGCCGCTTCCGGGGCCGTTGCCGCAGCCGCAGTCGTAGTCGCAGCCGCAGCCGCAGCCGCTGCCGGAGCCGGAGCCGCAGCCGACACCGCAACCGCATCGGTTTCCGGCCGGCCGCCTCCCACGGGCGCTAGCCCATCTCCCACCGGCCGCGGAGCGTCGGGCGCTCCAGCGCCCGGCCCAGGCGCGTGAGGAACTCGCGCCGCGGGATCTCGCGGGCGCCGAAGCGCTCCAGGTGGGCGGTCTTCACCTGGCAGTCCACCAGCTCGAAGCCGCGGGCGTTCAGCCACTCCACCGAGCGGACGAAGGCCACCTTGGAGGCGTCCGGCCGGTCGGCGAACATCGACTCGCCGAAGAAGGCGGCGCCGAGGGAGACGCCGTAGAGGCCGCCCGCCAGCCCCTCCCCGTCCCAGGCCTCGAACGAATGCGCCACCCCTCGCCGGTGCAGGCGCAGATAGGCCCGGATCATCTCCGGGGTGATCCAGGTGCCGTCCTGACCGGGGCGCGGCTGGCCCGCGCAGCGGCGGATGACCCGCTCGAAGGCGCAGTCGGCCCTCACCTGGAAGGGTCCGGCGCGCAGGGTGCGGCGCAGCGAGCGCGAGACGTGCAGCTCCTCCGGGAAGAGCACGAGCCGCGGGTCGGGCGACCACCACAGGATGGGCAGCCCCTCCGCATACCAGGGGAAGATCCCGGCGGAGTAGGCGGCGACCAGGCGGTCCGCGGAGAGGTCCCCGCCCGCCGCCAAGAGCCCGTCCGGCTCGGCGAGGTCCGGATCGGGGAAGACCGGCTGGCGCGGCAGTCGGAAGAGGGGCACCCAAGGGATTCTAGCGCCCGCGAACGAGCGCACCGCTCCGGGCTGCGCTGGACATGTTCGCGGGGCCGCCGCCCGGGATCGCGCCCGGGCGCTCCAGTCTTGGACCCGAGGCGACGTGTGGCCCGCCCAACGTCGCAGTCTACGACGCGGTGCTCTCCGGCGCGGGGCCCCCTCGGACACGGATTCTGGTTTCGGTCTGGGCGGCCCGGTCTCGCACTCGGCCGCTGTCCTCGCGCCGAGCACGGAATCCCACGGCCGCGCGGCGCGACCAGGGAGAGTACGGCGCGGCTGCAGAACTCGCCTCCGCGCTTCGCTTCGCGGCGCGGAGGCTCAGACAGGCTTCGCCGCGCGACCCTGGCGCTCGCGGCGCCGCGCGGCCACCGCCGGACTCGAGTGCG
>DASTPH010000121.1:0-29496 GCA_035762305.1 Anaeromyxobacteraceae bacterium | reverse complement strand
CTAGGGCCACGCGAGCCGGAGGCCCACCGCCGCGCCCAGCCCTCCGGCGAGCCCCGCCTCCCGCGCCTGGCCTCCCCCGGCGACGATCTCCCGTAGCCCGCCTTCGGCGGTGAGCCAGCTCTCGCCTGGAGCGGGAAGCCGCCAGGAGAGGGCCAGCCTCGCCGAGACGCCGAGCGCTGCCGCGCAGGCGTCGCCGGCCGCCGGGGCGAAGTGGCAGGCGATCTCGAGGGTCGGCCCGACCGCGACCAGGAGCGTGCCCCCCGGGATCTCCGCCAGCAGCATCCCCTCCGGCGCCACCCCGGCCTCGAGGGCGCTCGACGCGCCCGGGGACCCGGCGCCGTGCGCAAAGAAGAGGCCCGACGCGCCCAGCACCACGCCTCCGCCGCGCCCGAGCGGCCAGGCCAGGGACAGCGCCATCTCGGCCCCGCCAGTCCGCCCCGGCTGGGCACGGTAGCCGGCCCCGAAGGCGGCGGTGCGCGCCGGCATCGGGGCGGCGAGCTGGACGCGCTCCTCGCCGGCGGCGGCGGGTTGCCCCCGGGCGGGCGCCGGACGGGCCGGAGGCGGCGGCGCGATGACCGCCGAGACCTCGTCGCGGAAGAGCTCGGCGCCGCGCAGCCAGGCGCGGATGCGCACCCTGCCCGCCCGGCCCTCGGCGTACGCGGTGAGGCGGTCGGGGTGACCCGGCAGCGGCCGAGGCGGCGAGACCTTCGCTCCGTCGGCTTCCAGCACCACGTCGCCGGGGCGCGCACCTCCGGCGACGAGGATCTCCAGGCGCAGGCGGCCGGGGCCGGCGGGCACGGCTTCCACGGCGATGCGTCCCGCGGGCATCGCCGGCAGCTTCACGAGCCGCTGGCTGCGCCCCCCGGGGCCGGTGACCGTGACCCGGGCGGTGGCGGCGCCGGGCGGGACGTCGAGGACCGCCTCCGCTCGCCCGCGCTCGTCGGCGGTGAAGGGTCCGAACGACTCCCCCTCCAGCTCGACCCTGACCCGCGCGCCGGGCTCGGTCTCGACAGGCACGGCGGCGCGGCCTCGCAGCGGCACGGCAGCGAACGCCACCCGGGGCTCGGCTCCGGGCTCCTCCACCACCGCCGAGACCAGGGCCAGGAGCGGCGGTCCACCCGCGGGAAGGTCCAGGGTGGCGCTCCACTCGTCCGGAGCGGTGCGCCGGGGATCGCCGAGGATGCCCTCCGAGGCGCGCAGGCGGGGCGCGGGGGTGTCCGGAGCCGCCCCGGGCAGCCGGACGCGCACGGTGATCTGGGCGGTCTTGCCCAGGACGGGGCGGAGGGGCGTCCAGGTGATGGCGGCATCCCCCGAGGCTGCCAGCGCCAGCGCGGCGAGCCAGGCGGTCACGGGCACACTTTACCCCGGGAGGGCGGGGCGGCGGCCGCCGCCAGCGGCGGGGTCGGGGCCTCGCCCTCGAGCTCGGTCGGGTTGCCAAACCCCCGATGAGCCGGGCGCTTGACCGGGCGGTTTTGATTCTTATCAAGAGTCCATGACCCGCACGACCGCCTGGTCCCCCACCGAAGGCCCCTGCCCCGCGCCGCAGCAGCAGCCGCCGAGCTGCTTCCAGTACTCCGGCGACGGGAGCCACGACCGCGTCCAGGGCGAGCTCTGGGCGCCCAGCGAAGGGCCGGTCCGCAGCGATCCTGGAGGGCCGGGTGGCGAGCCCGACGGCGAGACCTTGATCCCACCGCGGAGCGATTCCGAGGACTGGTAGGCCGTCGAGGGGGCTCGTCACGCCTGGTTCCATCGCGCCACCCCGCCTGCGGCGGGTCGGTTTTTCGTTTGCCTTCCGGGCCTTGCCCGGGTATCCGAGTTGAGGGGCCCGATCCGGGCCAGCGGAAGGAGCGCGCCATGTCGGAGAAGGACAAGAAAGGCGGATCGGCGACGGTCGCTCCGGCGATGGGGCCCCCGGCCCTCATCAACAAGGAGGACATCCCGCAGGTCCTGCCCATCCTGCCGCTTCGCAACTCGGTGTTCTTCCCGGGCGGCGTGCTCCCCCTGGCGGTCGGCCGGCAGAAGACCATCGCCCTCATCAAGGACGCGGTCCGCGACGAGCAGGTGATCGGCGTGGTGACGCAGCGCCGCGCCGAGGAGGAGGACCCCGGCGCCGCCGACCTGTACACGGTCGGTACCGTGGCCCGCATCGTGAAGCTGCTCAAGATGGGCGAGGACAACTATTCGCTGGTGGTGCAGGGGCTGGCCCGGGTGCGGGTCCTCGACCTGGTGCAGGAGTCGCCGTACCTCAAGGCCCGCATCGAGGCGGTGGAGGACAAGACCCCGGTCGACGACGTCGAGGTCGAGGCCCTGGCCATCAATCTCAAGAAGCTGGCTCGCGAGGTCATCGAGCTCATGCCCGAGCTCCCCGCCGCGGCCACCGAGCTGGTGGACTCCATCACCCACCCCGGCCACCTGGCCGACCTCATCGCGGCCAACGTCGACGTGCCCATCGAGGAGAAGCAGCAGGTCCTGGAGACCATCGACCTCAAGGCGCGCATGAAGCTGGTGCTGGAGCTCCTGAACCGCAAGCGCGAGATCCTGAAGCTCTCCAACAAGATCGACTCGGCCGTGAAGGGCGAGATGTCGAAGACCCAGCGCGAGTACTACCTGCGCCAGCAGCTCAAGGCCATCAAGGAGGAGCTGGGGGAGCTGGGCGAGGAGGAGGAGGAGCTGGACGAGCTCGGCGAGCGCCTCAAGAAGGCGGGGCTGCCCCCCGAGGTGGACAAGGTTGCGCAGAAGGAGCTGAACCGGCTCAAGTCCATCCCCACCGCCAGCTCCGAGTACACGGTGGCGCGCACCTACCTCGACTGGATCGCCGACCTCCCCTGGTCGAAGCGCAGCGACGACAACCTGGACATCGAGAACGCCCGCGGCATCCTCGACGCCGATCACTACGGGCTGCAGAAGATCAAGAAGCGGATCCTGGAGTACCTGGCGGTCCGCAAGCTCAAGAACGACATGCGCGGTCCCATCCTGTGCTTCGTGGGACCTCCCGGGGTGGGCAAGACCTCGCTCGGCCAGTCCATCGCCCGATCCATCGGCCGCAAGTTCGTGCGCCTCTCCCTCGGCGGCGTGCGCGACGAGGCCGAGATCCGCGGCCACCGCCGCACCTACGTGGGCGCGCTGCCTGGCCGCATCATCCAGTCGATGAAGAAGGCGGGCACCATCAACCCGGTGATGATGCTGGACGAGATCGACAAGCTGGGCGCCGACTTCCGCGGCGACCCGAGCGCGGCGCTCCTGGAGGTCCTCGACCCCGAGCAGAACTTCAGCTTCTCCGACCACTACCTGGACGTGGCCTACGATCTCTCCAAGGTGCTGTTCATCGGGACCGCCAACCTCCTCGACCCCATCCCCGGACCGCTCAAGGATCGCATGGAGATCCTGGAGCTGCCCGGCTACACCTTCGAGGAGAAGATCCACATCGCCCAGAACCACCTCATCCCCAAGCAGCTCAGGGAGCATGGGCTTTCGGGCGAGGCCATCGCCTTCACCGAGAAGGGGCTCATCAAGATCATCATCGCCTACACCCGGGAGGCCGGCGTCCGCAGCCTGGAGCGCCGCATCGCCGACGTGTGCCGCTCGGTGGCGGTGGAGGTGGCCAGTGGCAAGATCGCCGCCGGCACCAAGCGCCTGGTGGACGAGGCCGACCTCAACGACATGCTCGGGCCGGAGAAGTTCTGGAACGAGACCGCCGAGCGCACCGAGATCCCCGGGGTGGCCACCGGCCTGGCCTGGACCGCGGCCGGCGGCGACATCCTCTTCATCGAGGCCACCCGCATGTCCGGCAAGGGGTCGCTCACCCTCACCGGTCAGCTGGGCGACGTCATGAAGGAATCGGCGCAGGCCGCCCTGTCCTACCTGCGCTCCAAGGCCGACAGCCTGGGCATCACTCCCAACTTCCTGGAGCGGACCGACATCCACATCCACTTCCCGGCCGGGGCCATCCCCAAGGACGGCCCCTCGGCCGGCGTCACCATCCTCACCGCGCTGGTATCGCTGCTCACCGGCATCCGGGCCCGCTCCGACGTGGCCATGACCGGAGAGATCACCCTGCGCGGCCTGGTGCTCCCGGTGGGCGGCATCAAGGAGAAGGTGCTGGCGGCGCACCGCGCCGGCATCAAGCGGGTGATCCTGCCGGCCCGGAACGAGAAGGACCTCATCGACGTGCCCGAGCAGGCGCGCAAGGAGCTGGAATTCGTCTTCGCCGCCACCATGGACGACGTGCTCAAGGCGGCCCTGGAGGAGAACCCCATCGGCCGCGCCCCGCCGCCGCCCCCGGAGCCTGAGAAGAAGCCCGAGGTTCGCGCGTAAGTGTGAGCCCGTGAACGTCAACGAGCCCGCGCCCGCGCCCGAGGAGATGTCGGGCTCGGACGCGATGCGTCCGCGGTGGGATCGGCGGGGGACGAGCCCCCGCCCTACGGGCTCGGGCGCGTTCACGAGACCTACGCAACCGAGTGGCGCAATGAGGCCTGCGCGGCCTCAGAGGTAGCTCGTGCCACCACGCGTGGCCGCGCTGTCCGGAAGCCCTGGCGCCGTCTTTCTGGCGGTCGAGGCGGAGCTCGCGGCCCGCGGCTGGACGGTGCGGCTGGCGCCGGCGGGGCCGCAGGCCCGCCTGGCGGGCCTCGACGAAGCTGCCCGGGGGGCGGAGGCGCTGGTCCACGTGGGAGTGCGCACTCCCCGCGAGCTCCACGAGCCGGAGCGAGCCGCGCTGGAGGCGGCCGCCGCCGCCCAGGCCGGGGGCGCCGCGCGCGCCGCCGGGGTGCGGCGCTTCGTCCACGTCTCCACCGTCTCGGTGTACGGGCGGCCGCGCAACCTGCCCTGCGACGAGGGAGAGCTGAAGCAGCCGCGCACCCCGTTCGAGCGGGCGCGCTGGCGGGCCGAGCAGGCCGCCTGGCGCACCTTCCGCGAGGGGGCGCCGCTCACGGTGCTCCGGCCGGCTCTGGTCTACGGTCCCACGGTGCGGCGCGGAGCGGTTCGGGCGCTGGCCCTGGTGGAGATCTTCAACGCCGGCCGCCGGCGGGTGCCCATCATCCGGCGAGGGCCGGTGGTCCACCTGGTCCACGTGGAGGACGTGGCCTCGGCGGCGGCCTTCCTCCTGGAGCACCCCGACGACAGCGCGGTCCTTGGGCGCGCCTTCAACGTCGCCGACGAGGCTCCGCTCCCGCTCGGCGAGCTGGGGGCGGCGGCCCTGGAGGCGCTGGGCCACGCCCCCGGCCGCATCCTCCCCTGGTCGCCGCGGCTGTGGGGATCCCTGATCTGGCTCCTGCGGCACGTGCCGGACCGCGTGCTCCTCGAGCCCGTCAACCGCACGCTCTCGCGCGCCTGGAGCCGCATCGCCGGCCGTCGCGACCTCGCGCCGGTGCTGGTGCCTCGCGTCGATCGCGAGGTGCTCCTGTGGATGGCGGCCGACCACTACTACGACACCCGCCGGCTGCGGGAGCTGGGGTGGCGCCCGCGACACCCGCTCTCCATCGACGCCATTCCGGAGACCGTGCGGGGCCTTGCCTCCCTGCACCTCCTTCCTGTGGTGCATGACGGGCCCGCCGTACCCCCCTGACTGGTTGTTGGTGGTCCCCTGCCACCCGTGTCATAGTGTCGTCGCCCACCATGGCGGCGGAGTCGCGACTCCATACTCTCGGTGAAACGTGATCCGGCGCCTCGACCGGTACGAGCTCGTGGAGCAGGTCGGATCGGGCGGCATGGCCGCGGTCTACCTCGGGCGCGACACCGCCCTGGACCGCGAGGTGGCGGTGAAGGTGCTCCACCCACACCTCGCCTCCAAGGCCGAGTCGCGGGCCCGCTTCTCCCGCGAGGCGCGCGCGGTGGCGCGCCTGTCCCACCCCAACATCGTCGAGATCTACGACTACTCCGGGGACCAGGCCCGCGACAGCTACCTGGTCACCGAGTTCGTCCACGGCCGGACCCTGCGGACCTTCGCCGACGAGGTGGGCTTCGGCTTCCCGGAGGTCGGGGTCCTGGTGGGGCGCGCCCTCTGCGACGCGCTGGTGCACGCCCACTCGGCGGGCGTCATCCACCGCGACCTCAAGCCCGAGAACGTCATGGTCTGCGAGCGGGGCCCCAGGGCCGTGAAGCTCGCCGACTTCGGCATCGCCCGCATCCTCGCCTCGGACGAGCGCATGACCATGACCGGGGCCCTGGTGGGATCGCCCAACCACATGGCGCCGGAGATCGTGGAGGGACACGACGCCGACGAGCGCAGCGACCTGTTCTCGCTCGGCACCTTGCTCTACTGGCTGGCCACCGGGCGCCTTCCCTTCTCGGCCCCCAATCCCACCGCCACCCTGCGCCGGGTGCTGCAGGGGGACTTCGAGGACCCGCGCCTTCTGGAGCCGCTCGTCTCCGACCGCCTGGCGGAGGTGATCTCCCGGGCCCTCTCGACCGATCCGGCCCGCCGGCAGGCCTCGGCCGCGGAGCTTCGCGACCAGCTGGACGGGGTGCTCCTCGAGGCCGGCCTCTCCCGTCCCGAAGAGGAGCTGGCGGCGTTTCTCGCGGATCCGGAGGGCTACAAGACGTCGCTGCGCCCGCGGCTGGTGTCGGCCCTCCTGGCCCAGGGCCAGGAGGCCCTGGAGGGGCGCGCCACCGCGCGCGCGCTGGCCGCCTTCAACCGGGTGCTGGCCCTCGAGCCCGAGAACCAGACGGTGATGGCCGAGCTGCGCCGGGTGGCGAGGCGGGCCAGGCTGCGGCGCGCGGCGGGCTGGGCGGCAGCGGCCGCGGCGGTGGCGCTCGCCGCCGGCGGCCTGGCCTTGTGGCCGCGGGGCCAGGAGGCGACCCAGGCCGCGCCGGCACCGGCCACGACCACGCCCTCGACCGGGATGCCCTCTCCCTCTGGGAGAGGGCACTCGGAATCCCCACAAACGATGGAGGGTGAGGGCTCGACCGCGATCGCCCCCCCGGCCTCCCCCGCGCCGCCTTCGCTCTCTCCCTCCGGGAGTGCGCCTTCCGAGTCGCCGCAGGCGGCAATGGTCGAGGGCGCGGCGGCATCGACCGCTCCCTCCGGGAAGGGGCGCTCGGGTTCCCCGGGAACGTCGAGGGGTGAGGGCCGCCGCGCGCGGCCGGCCCGCGTGGAGCTGCCGGTCCACGTGCGTCCCTACGCCCAGCGCGCCCTCCTGGACGGGGTGGAGGTGGCGCGCGGGACGCAGCGGGTGGTGTTCAACCTCCCGCCCGGCCGGCACGTGATCCGGATCGAGCACGAGTGCTGCAACGCGTACGAGCGAGCCATCGAGTCCAGCGAGGCGGCCCACCTCGGCGAGCTCAAGGCGCCGCTCGAGCCGCGGCCGGCGCGGCTTCGGGTGGAGGGCGACCCGGCCACCCGCATCTACTCCGGGTCCACGTTGCTCGGCACCGCCGGGGACTCGCAGCGGACGCCCATCCCGTTGCCGGTTCCTCCGGGGTCGGAGAACCCCTACGAGGGAACGGTGGATCTGCGTCTCGAGGCCAAGGGGCGCGCTCCCTACGCTGCCGCCGTCCGCGTGCGGGCCGGCGGGGACGTCACCCTGGCCCCGCCGCAGCGAGAGGCCGCCCCGTGATGCCCCGGCTGGCCGCCCTCGGCGCGGCGCTGTGGCTGCTCCCCGCCGCCGGGCTGGCGGCTCCGCCAGCGGACCTGAAGCGCGCCAAGGACCGCTACGAGTTCGGCGCCTACGCCGACGCCGCCGGCGCGGTGCGCGAGCTCCTGGCCCGCCGCAAGGACCTCCCCGAGGCCGAGGTGATCGAGGCCTACCGCATCCTGGGGCTCTCCGAGTACCAGCTCGGGGACCGCCCGGCTGCCCGTTCAGCGTTCATCAATCTGCTCTCCATCGACCCCGACTACAGCCTGGACCCGTTCCTGGTCCCCCCGCCCATCGTGGAGTTCTTCGATCGGGTCAAGCGGGAGGCCGAGCCCGAGCTGGCGCCACTGCGGGAGCGGCGGCGCCAGCTCAAGGAGCAGGAGCGGCTCGCGGAGGAAGCCAGGCGCAAGCTCCTCGCCGAGGAAGCCGCCCGGAGCGGCCCGCCCAGCAAGGTGGTGCTGGTGCAGGAGCGGATCTACCTCTTCAACTGGCTACCCTTTGGCGCCGGCCAGTTCCAGAACGGGGACACCGGCAAGGGCACCGCCATCGCCATCTCGCAGGTGATCCTGGGAGCGGTGAACCTGGCCGCCATCGTGGCTCACAGCGAGATCGCCAACAACGCCGGGCGCTGCTCATCAGGCCGCGACTGCTCCAACCCGCCCTACACCGACCAGACCCGCAGCCAGCTCCACACCCTCGACATCGTCAAGTACGTCTCGGCCGGGCTCTTCTGGGGGGTCTACGCCTACTCGGTCTATGACGCCCACCTCCACTACGTGCCGCGGGTGGAGACCGAGGTCACGCCCGGCAGCGCCCAGGTCAAGCTGAGCTGGAGCTTCTAATGGCCCTCCTCATCGTCAGGCCCCCGGACGGCAGCGAGCGGCGCGTGCCGCTGCGGCGCCGCCTCACCAGCCTGGGCCTGAGCCCGGAGAGCGACGTCCCCGTGCCCGACCCGTCGCTCCCGGCCACGGCGCTCCATCTCCACTTCGACGGCCGCGACTACGACGTGGCCTGCCACGACGGCGCCTCCATGACCGTCAACGGCAAGCGCCGCGCCACCTGCCGCCTGGCTCCGGGGGATCGCATCCGCGTGGGCGGCACCGAGATCCTGCTCGCCCCCGACGAGGCCGACGACCGAGCCGGAGCGGCGCCGCCGGCCGCGGCCAGCCAGGAGGCGGTGGAGGCGCTGGTGCGCTTCTCGGAGCGGCTCCTCGCGGCCACCGACCTCCCGCGGCTGCTCGACGAGCTGCTCGACGCGCTCCTGGAGCTGACCCATGCCGACAAGGGGTTCCTCATCCTGCTCGAGGACGGCGAGCTCTCCGTGAAGGCGGCGCGCAACCTCTCCCGCGCCACCATCGAGGACGCGGTCTCCCGGGTCTCCGACTCCATCGTCCAGAAGGTGGTGCAGACCCGCCGGGCGCTGGTGGTGGCCGATGCCCTGCACGACCAGGAATGGTCCAGCTCCTCCTCGGTGGTGAACCTCAAGCTGTGCTCGGTGATGTGCGCGCCGCTCATGGCCCGGGGCGAGGTGTTCGGCGTCATCTACCTCGGCAACGACAGCGTGGTGAACCTCTTCGACGAGCGGGCGCTCGAGCCGCTCACGGTGTTCGCCGCCCAGGCCTCGCTCCTGGTGCAGAACGCCCTGCTGGTGGACGGCCTCAAGCGCGAGAACGTGGCCCTGCGCGCCGAGGCCGCCGGCCGGCAGTACGGGGACCTGCTCGGCGCCGGGCCGGCCATGCGCGAGGTCTTCCGGCGCGTCGAGAAGGTGGCCGCCACCGACGTGAGCGTGCTCGTCAGCGGCGAGACCGGCACCGGCAAGGAGCTGGTGGCCCGGGAGATCCACCGCCGCTCCACGCGCTCCCAGGGCCCGTTCGTGCCCGTGAACTGCGCCGCCATCCCCGAGGGGCTCCTGGAGTCCGAGCTCTTCGGGCACGTCAAGGGCGCCTTCACAGGCGCGGTGGCCACGCGCCCCGGCCGCTTCCAGGCGGCCCACGGCGGGACCCTCTTCCTCGACGAGGTGGGCGAGATGCCCGGCGCCCTTCAGGTGAAGCTCCTGCGCGCCCTTCAAGAGAGGACGGTGGTGAAGGTGGGCGACTCGCGCCCCGAGCCGGTCGACATCCGGGTGGTGGCGGCCACCAACAAGGTGCTGGAGGACGAGATCGCGCGCGGCGCCTTCCGCGAGGACCTGTACTACCGGCTGAACGTGATCTCGATCCGCCTGCCGCCGCTGCGGGACCGCGGCGACGACGTGGCCGTCATCGCCCGCTACTTCCTGCAGCGCTACGCCAAGGAGTACGCATCGAGGGCGCGCACCTTCGCCCCCGGGGCGGTGGTGGCCATGAAGAAGTACCGCTGGCCCGGCAACATCCGCGAGCTGGAGAACCGGGTCAAGAAGGCGGTGGTGCTGGCCGAGGGGCCGCTGGTCACCGCGTCGGACCTGGACCTCCGGCCGGAGAACCTGGAGCCCATCATGCCGCTGGCCCAGGCCAAGGAGGAGTTCCAGAAGCGCTACATCAACGAGGTGCTGGAGCGCAACGGCGGAAACCGCACCAAGACCGCCAAGGACCTGGACGTGGACCCGCGCACCATCTTCCGCCACCTGGAGTCGGAGCGGCGGGGGCGCGAGCCGCCGGGCCGCGGGGAGGACGGCGACCTGGAGCCGGAGGGGGACGGCCGGTGAGGCGCTCGCGCCTCGTCGCAGCGGCGCTGCTCCTGGCCGCCGCCTGCCCCCTGCCGCAGTCGGTGCCGAGCGTGCCGCCCGGCTCGGTAACCCCGCCGCGCATCGTCCAAGACACCTCGCGCCCGGACGCCACCAGCCTGACGCTCACGACCAGCGGTACCGCCACCGCCTTCGACGGCACGTGCACCACGCCCCAGGCCTTCACGATCTCGGCCACGGTCGCGGACGAGAATCCCGACGAGAACGTCGACTTCCGCTGGTTCGTGGACTACAGCCCGATCGATCCCGCCCGGTATACGTACCTGCCCGAGTCGGGCCAGCTCGGTACGCCGACGCAGGAGCCGTTCAATCTGCGCCCGGTACCGAACCTGACGCCCTTCCGGCCGGCCAGCTACGGCGGGACTGCCGTCCACGTGCTGGAGCTGGTGGCCTCCAACGGGTTCGACAAGTCCGCCGACCAGGCGGCACGGCCCCTGCCCTACCGCACGCCCCTCAGCGGCTACGAGGTCCAATCGCACAAATGGGTCTTCGTCCCGACGCCGGGCTGCGCTGCCGCGGCGACATGCCCGCCCTGCCCTCCCTGACCAGCGCGTCACTCCCGGCGTACCGCCCGGCGGGCGTGGGCCATGGCCTCGGCTGCGCCCCGCGCCAGGTCCCCCTCCTCGTTGGCGAAGCGCAGCACCTGGGCGTTGTAGACCCGGTGTAGCGCCACCATGGCGTCGCGCGCCGCCGCCATCTCGGTGCGCTCCTCCAGGAACTCCTCGCCGCGGGTGGTGACGTCGAGGCGGCAGCGGTCGGTCAGGTCCTCGACCTGCTCCAGCCACCTGGGCGCCCAGCCGGTCCAGGTGGCGAGCGGGTCCGGTCCCTCGAACTCGGTCCCGAGGGCCCAGGCGCGCTGGTTCTGGTCCCGGTACAGACCCTCCAAGTCCACGAGGCAACCCCTGAGCGCCGCGCGGGTGGGAATGGCGCCGGCGGGGGCCGGTTGCCGGGGACGGCCGCGCAGGTCGCGCACCACGCTCGAGAGGAAGAAGGTCCCCACCACCGCGATGACGCCGAAGTAGACGATCCACAGCGCCAGGCGGTAGGGGCGGAGCCTTGGATCGCGCGGTGGCACGGCGGCACTCTGCCAAAGGGCCGACCCCCCGTCCAGCATTGCACAATTGAAAACCAGCACTTCAGGTGTGAAATCCCTGCAATATGGTAGGACCACCGGCAGGTGACGCTTCACGAGGCAAAACGGGCACTTAGATGATTCGAGTCGGTTGGCCCGCACCTTGCTCAGGATGACTGCGGAAGCGCAACGCGGTCGTCTGAGGGTATCCCCCCCGCACCCTTTCGCGACGCGGCGTTGCGCTCCCTTTTTTTCCCAGGGGTGAAACGGGCGCTCGGTGGCCTCAGCGGCGCCCCACGCGGGTCTCTAGATCTGCCAGCGGCAGCTCGAACACCACCGGCCGCCCGTGAGGGCAGCGCGCCTTGAAGTCGACGGCGTCGAGGCCGTCGAGGAGCTTGCGGGCCTCCTCCGGCCCCACCGCCTCCCCGGCGCGGATGGCCGCGTGGCAGGCCATGGTGGCGAGGAGGTCGTCGAGGGCCTCGTCGAGCGCGCTGCCGGTCTCTAGATGGGCGAGCTGCTGGGCCAGGTCGGACAGGAGCGGCCCGAGCGGCACGCCCCCGAGGAGCGCCGGCGCGCTCTTCACGGCGAGCGAATCGCCGCCGAAGGGCTCCAGCTCCAGCCCCAGCCGCCCGAGCTCGGCCCGCGCGCCCTCCAGGATGCGCGCCGCCGCCGCCGGCACGGTCACCACCGGTGGAATCAGGAACGGTTGCACCGCCAGGGCCCGCGCGCGCAGGGCCTCGCGCAGGCGGTGGAAGAGGAGGCGCTCGTGGCTGGCGTGCTGGTCCACCACCACCAGCGCCCCGCCGGGCGCCTCGCAAACGAGGTAGGTGCGGGCGTGCTGACCCACCAGCCGGAGCGAGGCGAAGTAGCCGCCCAGGACCGGGCCCAGGCCTTCCGCCGCCGCCGGGTGCGGAAAGGGGAGACCCTCGCCGCGGCCGGCGTGCCGGGCCTCGGCCAGCACCGCCGCCGCCTCGGCCGCCAGGGGCACGGCCGGGAGGCCTTCCGCGGTCGCGTCCACCGGGGCGGGGACCGGCCCGGCCGGGTGCCTGAGCCAGGGCGAGGGCCGGAGCGCCTCGGCCACGGCGGCGTGGACGGCGTCGTAGACCGCGCGGGCGTCGGCAAACCGCACCTCCAGCTTCTGCGGGTGCGCGTTCACGTCGACGCGGCCGAGCGGCAGCTCCACGAAGAGGATTCCCGCCGGGTGGCGCCCGGCCGGCAGCGATCCGGCGAAGGCGCGCAGGACGGCGTGGGCGGCGCCGCGGTCCCGCACGTAGCGGCCGTTCACGTACAGGTAGAGGGAGCGCGAGGTGGCCTGCGAGTGGTCCGGCCCGCTCACCACCCCTCGCACCCGCACCTCCCCGCGGGACCCGTCCACCGGCAGGAGATGGGCGCACGCCTCCCGCCCCAGGGCCGCCGCGGCACGTTCGCCCAGGGGCGAACCGGCGGCGAAGGACCAGGCCACCCGAGGGCCGGAGCGGAGCAGGAAGGCGACGTCGCAGCGCGCCAGGGCCGGCCGCAGCGCCGCCTCGGCGGCATGCCCGGCCTCGGTGGCTGGCGCCCGCACGAACTTGCGGCGCGCCGGGGTGTTGAAGAAGAGGTCCCGCACCTCCACGGTCGTGCCACGGGCCCGCGCCACCCCGGTCACCCCGAGCACCCGGCCGCCCTCCACCTCGATGCGCGTCCCGGCGCCGTCCGCGCCGGGACAGGTGTCGAGCCGGAGCCGGGCCACCGAGGCGATGGCCGGGAGCGCCTCTCCCCGGAAGCCCATGGTGGCGATGGCACCGAGGCCCGCGGTGTCGCGGAGCTTGGATGTGGCGTGGCGCTCCATCGCCAGCAGGGCGTCCTCCCGCTCCATGCCCGATCCGTCGTCGGCGACCCGCACCAGCGACAGTCCGCCGTCCTCGACCTCCACCTGGATGGAGAGCGCCCCGGCGTCCAGGGAGTTCTCGACCAGCTCCTTCACCACCGAGGACGGCCGCTCCACCACCTCGCCGGCGGCGATCTGGTTCACGAGGCCGGGCGGGAGAACCTGGATGCGCGGCACGGGCGACCCTTCTATCACGGGGCTACGACCCCTTTGACGGACCGGGACGGGACGTCTATACAGGCCGCCGATGGCCGGAACAGGCGCGAGGCAGACCCGGCGGACGGCGCCGAGGAAGCGGCCCCCCCGGCCGGCCCTGGGCAACGATCCGTTCGAGCGCGGCGCCGCGCCCCGCTCCCCCCTGCCCGCGCCGCCGCCCGCTCCCAGGGAGGCCCGGCTCGATCGGCTCGAGGCGAAGGTCGAGGAGGCCTTCGCCGACGCCGAGGCGCGCCTGGAGCAGGTCCTGGGCCGCGGCGGTGCCGGGCGCTACGCCGGGGAGCTGCGCCAGGCCCTGGTCAGGCTCTGGCCCGCCCTCCTCGAACGACTGCGCCCCATCGCCTCCCTGGCCGGGGCACTGGCGAGCCCGGGACCGCTCGACCCCTGGGGCATGGATGGACGGCTCGCCGAGCGGGCCGCTCCGGTGCTCGACTTCCTCTATCAATCCTGGTGGCGGGTCGAGGCCGGTCGGCTGGCCGAGCTCCCGCCCGGGCCGGCCCTGGTGGTGGCCAACCGCGGCGGGGCCCTGCCCTGGGACGCCCTGGCTCTGCGGCTCGCCTTCCGGCGGGCGGGGCGCGACCTGCGCCCGCTGCTCGACGACGCCGCCCTGGCGCTGCCGCTGTTCGGCGCGGCGGCGCAGCGCCTGGGGGCGGTGCGGGCCACCCCCGAGGCGGCCGGCCAGCTGCTCGCCGCCGGGGCGTCCCTCGGGGTGTTTCCGGAGGGCACCCGCGCCGGCCAGAAGCCCTGGAGCGAGCGCTACCGGCTCCAGCGCTTCGGGCGGGGCGGGTTCGTCAAGGTCGCCCTCCGGGCAGGCGTTCCCATCGTCCCCTGCGCCATCGTCGGCGGCGAGGAGGCCACGCCCCCGGCGGCCCGATCGGGATGGCTGGGCGAGTTCCTGGGCCTGCCCTTCCTGTCGATGGCTCCGGGGCTGCCGCTCGGGCCGCTGGGGCTCCTGCCCCTGCCCTCGCGCTGGTCCATCCGGTGCGGCGAGCCGCTGGAGACCCGGGGACTGGGGCCGGAGAAGGCGGGCGATCAGGCCGCGGTGGCGGCCCTGGCCGAGTCGACGCGCGCGGCGGTCCAGCGCCTGCTGGACGAGGCGGTGGCGGCGAGGAAGTCGGTGTTTCTGTAGGGCGGGGGCTTGTCCCCCGCCGGGAGACATCGGTCCGGCAAGCCGTCCTTGCCGCGGCAGCCAGTCCGCGATTCTCCGCGTGCTTCGTGGGGGATTCAGGGCGGCGGGGGACAAGCCCCCGCCCTACCAACCAGGTGCGTGCGCATGGGCGGGTCGGGTCCTCAGGAGCGCGGCTCGACCACGCCGACCTTGTTCACTGCAGCGGCGGGCGCGGGGCGGGGCCCGGAGGCGGCGGGGGCTCCGGCCGCCGAGCCGGCTCCTCGGCCTCGCCGGGTCGATCCTCCTGCGGCTCGGAGCTTGCCGCCGCGGCCTGGAGGAAGGCGGCGATCTCTCGCCGGGCCACCGCGCCGTCGGCTCCGGGCGGGATCCAGGCCGAGTCGGCGCCGTGGGCCTCGAGCCGCGTCGCGATCCGATCGGGAGGCCAGCCCGGCGGAACGATCGCGGGCGCGCGCGTCCCGCCCGCGCCCCGCAGCCGGTGACAGGGAAGGCAGTGATCGGCGAAACGGGCCTGGCCCCGGCGGGCCTCGTCGCTCGCCGCCCCGGGGAGCGCCAGCGCCGCTCCGTAGCTCGCCTCCCAGGTCTCCACCGCCAGCGTCGAGACCCCGCTCACCCACCAGGAGGGGGCCCTGGGGTCGAGCGCGAGCCCTGGCTGGTCCAGGTTGGGCCAGGCCAGGAGCGGCGCCTCCAACCCGAGGCCTGCCTCTCGCGCCCAATCCTCGATGGGCTTCCCGTCGGCCCGGTCTGCGAGGATGGGGCGCAGATCCCTGAGGCGCGTCCGGGTCACGGTGGCCTCACGGCCGCCCCGGCCCCGGACCACCAGGGTGTCCGCACCGCGCTTGGGGCGCACGGCGTCGAGCAGGAGGTCGGCCACCGAGACGCCTTCGAAGAGCGCCTCGCGCCCGGTCGAGGGCTCCCGGGCGCGGAAGGCACGGCGGGGAAGGGCGCGCAGATCCGACGCCCGCAGGTCGAGCGGCCCGTCCTCGAGGCGCCCCTCGATGGTGAGAGCCGCCTCGCCGGGCGGCAGCCGAGGCCGCGGCGTGCCCGAGCACCCGAGGAGCGCCAGCGCGAGCGACGCCGCCGAGGCCGTTCTCATGGGACGCCTCTTGCGCTATGGTCCCGCGTCATGGCGCGCGCCTTCATCAAGGACATGGAGTGTCGAGTCGACGTGGACCAGGACCTCGGCGACACCTGGGCGGTGACGGTGGTCCCGCCGGCCCGGCCGGGGGAGCCCCAGCGGCCCCCGCTGGTGGTGAAGCTCCAGGGCGTGGACAAGGACAAGTGCACGGTGGGGGCTCTGGAGATCCTGCAGAAGGCCGGCAAGATCGACCGCTTCGAGCCTTGATGACCCGCGCCGTCAGGGTCCCTCGGAACGCACCACCGCCCCGCCCGGCAGGACGGCTAGCACCGCCTCCAGCGCGGCTCGTACCCGGTCCTCGTCTTTTCCCTCCAGCGTCACCCGCACCCGGTGATCGGCGCCGTCGAAGCGCGGGTAGCTCCCGATCTCCACCTGGGGATGGGCCAGGGCCACCCGGTCGAGCAGCGGCGCCAGCCGGTCCTCCCCGAGGGAGAGGTAGAGGCTCGCCAGCCGGAAGGGCGAGCCGCGCAGCTCACCCGCCACCCGGTCGAACTGCAGGCGCAGGAACTCGGGCACGCCGGGGAGCATCACCACGTTCTCCACCGCCAGGGTGGGGAAGCGCGGATCGCCGAGCAGCCTGGTCCCGGCCGGCAGGTCGGCCATGCGCAGGGCGGCTTCGGGGATCTCGCCGCCGTCTCCGTGCCGGCGGTGCATGGCCCGCAGGGCCTCGGCGAAGGCCTCGCAGCGCTGCAGCGGGCGCCCCAGCGCCAGCGCCACCGCCGCCAGCGTCAGGTCGTCGTGGGTGGGGCCCACGCCCCCGCAGGTGAAGACCCAGTCGACCCGCCGGCGCTCGGCGTCCACCGCCTCGACGATGGCGTCGGTGCGGTCGGGCAGGGTGCGGATGGAGAGCAGGAGCACCCCGAGCTCCCTGAGCCGCCCCGCCAGCCAGGGGCCGTTCTCGTCGCGCACCTTGGCCGAGAGCACCTCGCTCCCGATGACCAGCACCGCGGCGGTGGGGGTCGGCACCAAGACGGATCCTAGCAGCGGTCCCTCAGGAGTCGAGCCCCAACCGGCGCCTGAGATCGCGCAGGCGCGTGAAGTCCCGATCCTCGTCGCGCATGAGGCGGCGGGCGCGCGCGAGGGCCACGGCGCCCACGGCCAGGCACGAGAGCGCCGCCAGGAGCGCCAGGTAGAAGTACACCGGCGGGCCCTTGAAGGCGCGGGGGTGGGTGGAGCCCCAGCGGTCCCAGGCGAGCTTCGCGGCCAGGCCGCCGGTGATGATCAGCAGGAAGGCGGCCCAGGCGCCGCGGCGCACCTGGTCGACGGAGCGGCGCGCGGCGAGCCGTTCAGCGAGCCGGTCGTGCTCGGCGCGGAGCCCGTCGGTCTCGTCCGCACCGGCCGTCACGCCCCCGCTCCGGCCCGCCCGAAACGGGCGCCGACGGCGTCCTGCACCGCCGAGATCGAGGCCGCCACCCGGACCGAGGGATTGCGCAGCCGCGACGCCACGCCGGGGAGGGTGCCCTGGTGGTAGCCGACCTTGAAGTCGGCGAACTTGAGGCCGTGGGCGGTGGAGACCACCACCACACGCTCCCCCTTCCGCACCACGCCGCGGGCGGCCAGCTTCTCCAGGGCCGCCAGCGCCACCGCGGTGTGCGGGCAGGCGAAGGCCCCGGCGCGGTCGGCCCGAGCCGCGGCGTCGGCGAGCTCCTGCTCCGACGCCTGCTCCACCAAGCCGTCGAGCGCCTCCAGGGCCCGGAGCGCCCGGCGGGACGAGACCGGGTTGCCGATCTGGATGGCGGTGGCCAGGGTCCTGCCCGCCTGGACCGGCTCGACCTTCAGCTCGCCGATCCGCTTCGGAGCGGCTGCGAGCGCGGCCGGAGCCAGCCCCGCTTTCTCGAATGCCCGGTACAGGGGATTCGCGGCCTCGGCCTGGGCCACCACCAGCCGCGGAAGGCGGTCCAGCAGGCCGAGCTCCCGCATCATGACGAAGCCCCGCCCCACGGCGCTGGCGTTGCCCAGGTTGCCGCCCGGGATCACCACCCAGTCGGGCGCGGTCCAGCCGAGCTGCTGGGCCACCTCCACCGAGAGCGTCTTCTGCCCCTCGATGCGCAGCGAGTTCATGGAGTTGGCGAGGTAGATGTCCGGGGTCCTGGAGAGCTCCTGCACCACCTTCATGCAGCCGTCGAAGTCGGTGTCCAGCTCTAGCACCAGCGCCCCGTTGGCGATGGGCTGCACCAGTTGGGCGATGGAGATCTTTCCGCGCGGGAGAAGCACCACCGCCGGGATGCCCGCGGCGGCGCAGTAGGCGGCCAGCGCCGCCGAGGTGTCGCCGGTGGAGGCGCAGGCCACCGCCCGGATGGGCGTGCCGCGGGCCCGCATCTCGCGCACCGCCGACACCAGCACCGTCATGCCCAGGTCCTTGAAGGACCCGGTGTGGGTGACGCCGCACTCCTTCAGCCAGACGTGGTCCAGGCCGATCTCGCGGGCGTAGCGATCGACCCTGAGGAGGGGGCTCCCCCCCTCGTACATGGAGACCACGTTCTCGAGGGCCAGCTGCGGGTAGACCCACTCCTTCTTGCCCCACACCCCCGAGCCGAGCGGCCAGTCCCCTCGGCGGAAGCGCTCGTCGAAGAGGGCCTTCCACTCGGCCCCGCTCCGCTGCCGCAGCGCCTGGAGGTCGTGCTCCACCTCGAGCAGCCCCTGGCAGCGGGGGCAGCGGTAGACCACCTCGGTGAGCTCGACCCGGAAGTCGCACCCGTCCGAGCAGCGGAACCAGGCCCGGAAGCTCATCCCCGCTCCGCGGGAGCGGTCGCCGCGGGGCTCCGGAGGAACTTCTGGATGCGCTCGGCGGCGAGCTGGACGCGCGCCTCGTCCTCGATGAGGGCGATGCGGACCCATCCCTCCCCGGCCGGGCCGAAGCCGATGCCTGGAGCCACCGCCACGCCGGCGTGCTCGATGAGACGGCGGGTGAACTCGAGCGAGCTCAGGTGCCGGCAGGCCTCCGGGAGCGCCGCCCAGGCGAACATGCTGGCGGCTGGCGGGGGCACCTTCCAGCCGGCGGCGGCGAAGTGCGTCACCAGGGCGTCGCGGCGGCGCCGGTACTTCTCGCGGATCTGGGCCACGTCGCCGTCGCACTCGTCCAGGGCCACCGCCGCCGCCCGCTGCACCGCGCCGAAGAGGCCGTAGTCGAGGTAGCTCTTCACCCTGGCGACGGCGGACACCAGGGCCGGGTTGCCGACGCAGAAGCCCACCCGCCAGCCGGGCATGTTGTAGCTCTTGGAGAGGGACATGAACTCCAGGGTGCGCTCGCGGGCCCCCGGGAGCTGCAGCATGGCCGGGGCCTCGCCCTCGAAGACGATGTCGCAGTAGGCCAGGTCGGAGATGACGAAGAGGTCGCGGGCCTCGGCGAACTTGAGCACCTTCTGGAAGAGCTCGCGGGTGGCCACCGCCGCGGTGGGGTTGGCCGGGAAGTTCATCACCAGGCCGCGGGGGCGCGGCTCGGCCTTCTCGGCGGCGGCGAAGAGCGACTCCATGAAGTCCACGCCCGGGCCGACCCGCACCGGGATGGTCTCGGCGCCGGCGATGATGGCCCCGAAGGCGTGGATGGGATAGGTGGGCGCGGGGGCCAGCACCGCGTCGCCCGCGGAGAGCATGGCCACCAGGGCGTGGCCGATCCCCTCCTTGGAGCCGATGGTGATGAGCACCTCGCGCTCGGGGTCGACGTCCACGCCGTGGCGCCGCTTCCACCAGCGCGCCGCCGCCTGCCGGAGCTCGGGCAGGCCGCGCGGGTTCAGGTAGCGGTGCATGCGCCGGTCGTCCACCGCCCGCTTGAGCGCCTCCACGATGCGCGCCGGGGTGGCGCCGTCGGGGTTCCCCATGGAGAAGTCCACCACGTCCACGCCGCGGGCGATGGCGTCGTCGCGAAGCTTGTCGGTGATGGTGAAGACGTAGAGCGGGAGGCGCTTCACGCGCGCGAAGGACTCTGGATCGGTGAACATTTTCATGGGGATCTCGGAATGTGCCGGGAACGCTGGCAAATGGCAAGGCCCGGACGCCTCAGGCCCGGACGCCTCGGCCGGCGGGCCAGGCCGCGAAGCGGCCCCGGCCGGGAGTCCGGCCGGCACCGCGGGGGCGTGCGAGCGCAGGGGCAGGCGGATGAGCCTGCCCCGGAGCGAGCGGGGGTGCGGGGGGTCCCCAGCCCCCCCGCTTCCAACGACGCGGCGCTAGCGCCGGCGGACCAGGACCCCGCAGCCGGTGCATAGGTCGCCGGCGTTGAGCGTGCCACAGGCGGGGCAGCGGACGAGGGCGGGCGCCCCCTCCCCGAGGGGGACTGCAGGGCCATCCCAGATCGGGAGCCGCATGCCGCAGCGTACGCAACTGGCCTCGGTGGGCGGGTTCTCGGTGCGGCAGTAGCGGCATACGAGCGTCGCCGGGCGCGCGGTCGGGCCGTCGCCGGGGATGGGCTCGGCCTCCGTCGGCTCCAGGTCGGGCAGCGCCTGCGGCTGCACCTCGACCGGCGGGGCGAGGGTGGGCTCGAGGTCGAGGGTCGCTGCGGCGCCGCCCGCTGCGGGCTGGTGGTGGGTCGGTTCCAGCCCGGGGATGGGCGGCGCCGGAGGAGCCTCCACCCCCCCGAGAGCGGTCAGCTCCAGGCCCGGGAGGGCTTCCGCCGGCAGCGGCACGACGCCCGGCCCGGAGAGCTTCTTGCCGCACACCTGGCATTCGTCGCCGGCGGCTTGCTGGTGCTCGCAGACGGGGCAGACGACCATCGCCGGGATCATAGCATCGAAGATCCCCCTACGCGCGGGGCCGGCGAAGCCGTTCCGCTCGCCGTTCCTCGGATTTCGACCCGCCGCGGAGAAAAGGCCACCAGCTCCTACTTCGAGCCGTGGCCCTCCTTCATCTTCTCCAGGACCTCTTCGAGGTTGAAGCTCGCGGCCTTCTGGCGTTGCGGATAGTCCTTGAAGGTCGCCAGGAAGCTGGCCACGTAGGCTTGCGCGGGCACCACCATGAAGGCGCGCTCCAGGACCCAGTCGTAGTACGTGTTGGAGGTCACGTCGGCGCGCTCGTACGGATCCGTCCGGAGGTTGAAGATCTTCGGGAGGCGCAAGGTGACGAACGGCTCCGACCAGACCCGGAGCGTTCCCGGGGCACGCTGCTCCATGAAGACGAACTTCCAGTTGTCGTACCGCAGGCCGGTCATCTGCTGGTCGTCGTTGACGTAGATGAACGACTCGCGCGGGCTCTTCTCCGCCTGCCCGGTCAGGTAGGGCACGAGGTTGTAGCCGTCGAGGTGGACCTTGTAGGTCGTGGCGCCGACCTTGTGGCCCTTGAGAAGCTTCTCGCTCACCTGCGGGTCGCCGGCGATGGCGAGGAGGGTCGGCAGCCAGTCCAGGTGAGCCGCCAGCCCGTTCGAGACCTGCCCGGGCTTGACCCGGCCCGGCCAGCGCACCATGGCCGGCACGCGGTAGGCGCCTTCCCAGTTCGAGTTCTTCTCGTTGCGGAACGGCGTCATCGCCCCGTCGGGCCAGGTGTTCATGTGCGGGCCGTTGTCGGTGCTGTACAGGACGAAGGTGTCGTTGGCGATGCCGAGGTCGTCGAGGGCCTTCAGGACCGTGCCCACGTTCCGGTCGTGATCGATCATCGTGTCGTGGTACGGGCTCTGCCAGCGTCCAGACTGCCCGAGGCTTTCCGGCTTGGTGTGGGTACGAAAATGCATATGGGTGGTGTTCACCCATACGAAGAACGGCTTGCCGGCCTTGTGCTGGCGCGTCATGAAGTCCACGGCCCGGCTCACGATGTCGTCGTCGATGGTCTCCATCCGCTTCCTGGTGAGCGGGCCGGTGTCCTTGCACACCTGCCGGCCCACCTTGCCGAAGCGAGGATCCACCGTCCCGTCGTCCTTGTCGGAGGCCTTGCAGTCCAGCACCCCGCGCGGGCCGAACCTGGCGCGGAACGCCGGCTCCTTCGGATAGTCGGGGAACTCAGGCTCTTCCTCGGCGTTGAGGTGATACAGGTTGCCGTAGAACTCGTCGAAGCCGTGCACCGTGGGCAGGAACTCGTTGCGGTCGCCGAGGTGGTTCTTGCCGAACTGCCCGGTCGCGTAGCCGAGCGGCTTGAGCAGTGCCGCGATGGTCGGGTCCTCCTTCCGCAGGCCCAGGGTCGCGCCCGGCAGACCCACCTTGGTGAGGCCGGTTCGCAGGCCCGATTGCCCGGTGATGAAGGAGGCCCGGCCCGCGGTGCAGCTCTGCTCGGCGTAGTAATCCGTGAACATCATGCCTTCCCGAGCCACGCGGTCGATGTTGGGCGTCCGGTACCCCATGAGGCCGTGTGAATAGGCGCTGACGTTGGACTGACCGACGTCGTCGCCGAAGAAGACGACGATGTTCGGCTTCTTGCCGCCGGCCGCGGTCCCCTGCTGCGCCTGCGCGTCGAAGGCGACGGAGAGAGCGAGCGCCGCGATGGACGGCATGAGCCTTTTGCCCATGGTCACCTCAAGAGGTCTTGCCGGGCCAAAATGCGGCGGCGCCCACCCGCGACGCGCCGTCAATCCTGGCGCCGCCGACCGCGGCGCCGTCTCGCGTCTCAGTCCTATGAGGGTCGTGCACGGTAAGTCACGTCACGGCGGGGTGCACACCCCTCAGGTATCGCTGCCGGTTACCTGAGCTGCTCCGCGAGGGCGCGCGCCTCCGGGTCGTCCGGGTGAGCGGCGACCAGGGCCCGCGCGGCCTCGCGGGCAGCCTCGAGCCGTCCCGCGTCGCGCCGCACAGTGACGAGCGCGAACAGGACGTCGCGGTCCGCAGGCCACCGCCGGGCGGCGCGCTCGAGCGTCCGGATGGCCTCGGCCGCGCTGCCGAACGAGCTCAGGGCGATGGCGTACACGTACGCATAGCGCGCATTGTCCGGCTCGAGCCTCGCGGCGCGCTCGAGCGACCCGAGCGCCGCGGCCGCCTCCTTCCGCCTCGCGCGGGCGAGACCCAGCGCGTGGTGCAGCGCCGCGCTGCTCGGCGCCGCCGCGAGCCCGTCCTCGAGCCAGCGCAATGCCTCGTCCTCGCGGCCGGACTCGCGGCACGCGTCGGCGGCATTCACGTACGCGGGCACGTAGGTCCGGTCGAGCCTCGTCGCGGCGGCGAACTCGGCCCGCGCGTCGTCGGGCCGTCCCAGTCGCCCGAAGAACGTGCCCAGGTTGGTTCTCGCCTCGGGGCGATCGGCGGCGTACCTCTGCGCCGCCACGTAGTCCTCCGCGGCGCGGGACCAGGCCTCGCGCTCCTTGGGCGCGAGCCGGTCCAGGGCCACGCCCGCCAGCGCGCCCGCCGCCTCGACCCGGATGGCGCGGAGCGGATCCGCCAGCAGCGGTCCGGCGACCCCGAGGCGCTCCCGCGGCGGCAACGACCCCGCCACGGCGACGGCCGCGAGGCGCACCAGGGGGCTCGGATCGCGGGATCCGGCGAGCGCGGCGGCCGCCGCCTGCGGCGGGGCGAGTCCCGCCAGCCGCGCCAGCGCCGACGAGCGGACGATGGCCGGCTGGCTTCCATCGGACGCGAGCGCGGCCAGCGCGGAGGCCGCTCCCGGAGTCCCCGCATCCGCGCCGTGGAACGTCTGCGCGAACGCCTGGAAGCCGCGCGCGTCGCGCCCGTACCAGCGCCTCACCGCGTCGGCCGCCCAGCGCGCGCCGCGCTGGCGATGACAGCCGGTGCAGGCGTGCGGGACGCCGAGGGAGGCGGAGAGATCCGGGCGCGGGACGCGAAGGCTGTGATCGCGCCGCAGATCCACCACCATGTAGTCGGCGGCGGGCATGTGACAGCTGACACACTGCCCCGCGGCCGACGCCGGGCGGTGGAAATGGTGCTGCCCGCCGTCGTACCTCGAGGCCGCGTGGCACCGCGTGCAGAGCGCGTTCCCCTCGGCGCGCACCTTCTGGGTGTGCGGGTCGTGGCAGTCGCTGCAGGTCACGCCTTCCCGGTACATCCGGGACTGGAGGAACGAGCCCCAGACGTACACCTCCTCGCGTTGCTGGCCGTCTGCGTGATAGGGGCCCGGTACCAGGAGCGAAGGCAGGTAGTGATCGAGGAGCGGCTCCCCGGCGCGGTGCCCCTCGGCGATCTGCGCCCGCCTGGAGTGACAGGGCGCGCACACCTCGATCTCGCGGTCCCCCGGTCGTTCCCTGCTCCGGGCCACGGCCCCGGTCGCGGGGTCGATGCGCCAGGTGATCCCGCGGCGCTCGTCGAGCATGACCGTGAGCCCCTTGGCGCCGCCGGCCTGGGGCGTCGATCGCGCCCAGGCGACGTGCGCCGAGCCCGGCCCGTGGCAGGCCTCGCACCCGACCGTCATCTCCGACCAGGCGGTGGCATACCGGTCGGTGGCGGGCTGGTAGCCCTTTCTCACGTGGGTCGAGTGGCAATCGGCGCACATGTGGTTCCAATTCTGGGAACGCCTCGTCCAGTGGAGCTCGTCGCGGTGGTCGACCTTCTCCCCGGGGTAGAGGTGGAACCAGCGCTGGCCGCCCCGCGCCGCCGGTCGCGCGTCCCAGGCGATGGAGAGGGCCTGCAGCCGCCCGCCGGGCAGCTCCACCAGATACTGCTGGAGCGGCTCGAGACCGAACGTGTACTTCACCTCGAAGTCGGCGAGGGCGCCGCCCGGGCCGTCGGTGCGGACGAAGAAACGGCCGTCGCGCTCGAAGAAGGTGGACCGCACGCCGGCGTAGGTGAAGCTCTCGCCGCCGAAGCCGCCGCGCAGCGACTCCGCCGTGGCGCGCTGCATGGCGCGCGCGTGCTGCGAGCCCCTCCAGGCATCGTGCTCGGCGCGATGGCAATCGACGCAGGCGTCGCTGCCGACGAACTCGGGCGCGATGGGCGCGGGTGCGGAGGCCAGCGCGGGGGGCGGGGCGCCGCGCCGGAGGTGGATCGCCGCCGCGAGCGCGCCCGCCGCCAGCAGCGCGGCCAGGGCGAGCCAGACCCGGACGGCGCGCCTCGCGCGAGCCGCCCCGGAATCGCGCGTTTGCCGTCCGCTCATGGATAGCCTCTAGGCGAGCCGCGGCTCGCCGCGGCGCAGCGGCACGAAGCGCACCTGCAGGAGCTGCCGCGCCGACAGTACCCCGCCGGGCCCCTTGTCGACCGCGGTGAGGGCCTGGACCCCCTCCGCCTCGCCCAGCGGCGCCACCAGCTTGCCGCCCTCGCGAAGCTGCTCGAGCAGCGGGGGCGGCACGTCGACCGGGGCCGCCGTGAGGAGGATCCGGTCGTAGGGGGCCTCCTCGGGCCAGCCGTACCAGCCGTCGGAAACCCGAAGGTGCACGTTCTCGAGCCCCATGTCGCCGAGCAGGAGCGTCGCGGCCCGCGCCGAGAGCTCGGGGACGATCTCCACCGAGAACACCTCCCGGGAGAGCAGCGCCAGGAGGGCCGTCTGGTATCCGGAGCCGGTGCCCACCTCCAGCACCCTCTCCGTCCCCTCCAGCGCCAGGGCCTCGGTCATGGCGGCCACCACGTAGGGCTGGGAGATGGTCTGCCCGTGGCCGATGGGCAGGGGCGCGTCGTCGTCGGCCCGGTCGCGCAGCGCCGGCGGCAGGAAGAGGCGGCGCTGCACCTGGGCCACGGCGTGGAGCACCCGCTCGTCGCGGATGCCCGCCTCCCACAGCCGGCGGGCCAGCGCTGTTGTCACCCCGGCAGGATACCGCGCCCCCTACCCCACCTGCGCCAGCGACAGCCGCCCGGCCCAGCGCTGCCGCAGGGCCTCGCCGGCGGCGGCGTGCCCGGGTCGGGAAAGCTCCGGGTCCGACTCCGCCAGCGCGAAGGCGTCCTCCCGCGCCTCGTCGAGGATGGCCTCGTCCCGGTACAGGTCGGCCACCTCCAGGATGGGCTGGCCCGCCTGACGCGTGCCGAGCAGCTCGCCAGGCCCGCGGATGCGCAGGTCGGCCCGGGCGATCTCGAAGCCGTCCTGGGTGCGGGCCATGGTGCGGAGCCGCTCCCGGGCCTCGTCGCCGGCCCGGCCGTAGTGGGCCACCAGGAGGCAGTGGCTCCTGGCGGCGCCCCGCCCCACCCGCCCCCGCAGCTGGTGGAGCTGGGACAGGCCGAAGCGCTCGGCGTGCTCGACGATCATCACCGTGGCGTTGGGGACGTCCACCCCGACCTCCACCACGGTGGTGGCTACCAGCACCCCCAGCTCGCCGCGGCGGAAGCGGTCCATGACCGCCTCCTTCTCCTCGGCGCGCATGCGGCCGTGGAGCAGCCCCACCTGCGCCGGGGCCAGGATGCTCGACAGCTCCTCGGCGCCGCCAGTGGCGTCGGCGAGGTCGGTCTTCTCCGACTCCTCCACCAGCGGGTAGACCACGTACACCTGCCGCCCCGCCTCGAGCTCGCGCCGGGCGATGTCGTGGGCCTTGGTGCGCTGCGAGTCGCCGAAGAGGCGGGTCTCGACCGGGGTGCGGCCCGGCGGGAGCTCGGCGATCGTGGACTGGTCCAGGTCGCCGTAGAACGCCAGCGCCAGGGTGCGCGGGATGGGGGTGGCGGTCATGACCAACACGTCGGGGCGCAGCCCCTTCTGGATGAGGCGGGCCCGCTGCAGGACGCCGAAGCGGTGCTGCTCGTCCACCACCACCAGCCCCAGCTTCTCGAACTCGACGCCCTCTTCCAGCAGGGCGTGGGTTCCCACCGCCACCCGCATCCGACCAGAGCGCAGCGCCTGGCGCGCCTCGCGCTGCACCCGCCCGCGGGCCTGGGCCCCCACCAGCGCCAACTCCACCCCGGTCCCGGCGAGCCAGCGCGAGAGGGTGCGGGCGTGCTGCTCGGCCAGGATCTCGGTCGGGGCCATCAGCGCCGCCTGCCAGCCGGAGCTCACCGCCAGGCGCATGGCCACGTAGGCCACCGCGGTCTTGCCGCTTCCCACGTCTCCCTGCAGGAGCCGGTTCATGGGCTCGGGGCGCCCCATGTCGGCGGCGATCTCGCCGAGGACCTGGCGCTGCGAGGGGGTGAGCTGGAACGGGAGCCCCGTGAGCGCCCGGCGGCGGGCCGCGGGCGAGACGTCGAAGGCGATCCCCGGCTGGCGGCGGACCCCGCGGCGCCGGAGCGCCAGCGCCAGCTGGAGGAAGAACAGCTCCTCGAAGGCCAGCCGGCGGAAGGCGGGGGTGGCCCGCGCGGCCGCCGCCTGGAGGTCGGTGCCAGGGGGTGGGAAATGGGCCTGGCTCAGGGCCTCGGCGCGAGACATGAGCCCGCGCCGGCGCCGCACCTCGGGCGGGAGGTCGTCCACCAGCATGGGGGCATACTCGTCGCAGAGGCGCTTCAGGAGCCTTCGCAGCGCCGGGTGCTGGTGGTCGGCCGGGCCCGGGTAGATGGGGACGATGCGCCCGAAGCTGGCGGAATCCCCGGCCTCGGCGCGCTCGACCTCGGGCTGGGCCATCTGCCTGCGGCCGCCGAAGCCCTCGGTCACCTTGCCCCAGGCGAGGAGCGCCTGGCCGGTGGCGAACTGCTTCTGGCGCCAGGCCGGCGGATTGAAGAACACCAGCTCCAGCCGCCCGCTCGGATCGGAGAGGCCCACCTTGAGCAGGGGCTTCCCGTTGCGCATCCGGGCGGGGCGGACGTAGCTCACCTGCCCGAGGGCGATGCCCTCCTCGCCCAGGCGCAGCTCGGCGATGCGGCTCACCGCGGTTCGGTCCTGCCAGGCGCGGGGGAAGAACTCCAGCGCCTGCTCCACCGTGGCGTGGCCGCGTTCCTCCAGGAGCCCTCTCGGCGCAGGGTGGACCCGGGGAACCTGGGCCAGCGGCGTCGCCAGCCGGCGGCGGCGCGCGGCGCGCTCCACGGGATCCCCGGGCGTTGCAGTAGGGGACGCGACCGTTCCGCGAACGCCCTCACCCTCCGAGGCTTCAGCGGAGTCGGCGTGCCCTCTCCCGGAGGGAGAGGGCGACGTCGCCGATCGGCGGGCGCCCTCACCCTCCCCGGCATCCGCGGAGCCCGAGTGCCCTCTCCCGGAGGGAGAGGGGTTCCCCGCCAGCTCGACGCGGCCGAGCCTCGCCAGCGCCTGGATCTCGGGCGGGACCGGTATCAGGGCCGAAAGGTGGGCCGCGACGCGCAAGAACGCCCGGCGCCGCGCCTCGCCGCCCAGAGCGTCGAACCCCTCCCCCTCCACCGCCAGCGCCTCCAGGGCCTGGCCCGATGGGGCACCGGCCCGGCGCGCGGCCGCCACCGCGGCCCGCAGCGTGCCGCCGAAGCCCGAAAGCCGCGAGGCGCCGGCGAAGCCGTCGCGGGCGGCGAAGCGCAGCGGCGCCACCAGGGCTTCGAGGGCGGCGGCCCCGCGATCCCCGCCGGCGGTGGCCCTCGGCGGCACGGCGCCCCCTCAGGCGTGCTCGGCCGGGAGGTCGTCCTCCGCGAACTCCACCGCGCCGATCTCGTACTCGCGCGTACCCTTGGGGGTCTGCACCTTGACCACGTCCCCCTCGCTCTTGCCGATGAGGGCCCGGGCGATGGGGCTGGTCACGCTGATGCGCCCCTGCTTCAGGTCGGCTTCCAGCTCGCCCACGATGCGGTAGACCACCTCGTCCCCCGAGTCGGCGTCGGCGAGCCGCACCCTGGCCCCGAACACCACTCGGTCGCCGGAGAGCTTGGAGACGTCGATGACATCGGCGGAGGCCACCCAGTGCTCGAGCTGGGCGATGCGCCCCTCGAGGTGGGCCTGCTTCTCCTTGGCGGCGTGGAACTCGGCGTTCTCGGAGATGTCGCCATGGGCGCGGGCCTCGCCGATCTCCTTCACGATGCGGGGCCGCTCCGTGTACTTGAGGCGCTTCAGCTCTTCCTTGAGACGGTCGAGCCCCGCCTTGGTGATGGGCACGCGCTCTCGGGACATCGGCTCCCCTCGGCGAAAAAGTACCGCGGCCGGCCCGAGAACCCCGGGGCGGCCGCCTTCGCAGCATAGTGGGGTAAGCGGGCCGGCGCTGTCAATTCCGCCAGGCCCCGTCGGGGACGTCAGGATCCGGTCCGGTGGTACTCCTGGAGCGAGCGCACCTCCGGCCGGGACCGCCGCGCGGCCTCCATGGCCCCCACCGCCGCCCGCGCCCCGGTGAGGGTGGTGAAGTAGGGAATGCGGTGCATCAGGGTCTCGCGGCGGATGGAGTAGCTGTCGGCGATCTCCTGCTTGCCGGCGGTGGTGTTGACGACGAAGTGGACCTCCCCGTCGATGATGCGGTCCACCACGCTGGGGCGCCCCTCCTTCACCTTGCGCACTGGAGTGGTGGCGATGCCGTGCTCCTTCAGGTAGGCGGCGGTGCCGCTGGTGCACAGCACCTCGAAGCCCAGGCCCACCAGGCGACGCGCCAGGTCCACGATGGCCGGCTTGTCCGGGTCCTTCACCGACACGAAGGCGCGCAAGGTCTCTCCCGGCTTGGGCTGCGGCAGGGTGTTGCCGGCGGCGGCCTGGGCCTTGAGGAAGGCGATGGTGAAGTCGGCGGCCACCCCCATCACCTCGCCGGTGGAGCGCATCTCCGGGCCGAGCATGGTGTCCACGCCGCGGAAACGGGCGAAGGGGAAGACCGCCTCCTTCACCGACACGTGCGCCGGCCGCGGCGTCTCGCGGATGCCCTGCTCCCGGAGCGACTTCCCCACCATGGCCAGGGCCGCCACCTTGGCCCAGGGGACGCCGGTGGCCTTCCCCACGAAGGGGACGGTGCGGCTGGCGCGCGGGTTCACCTCCAGCACGTAGACGTCGTCGCCCTGGATGGCGAACTGCACGTTCATGAGCCCCTTCACCGAGAGCTCGCGGGCCAGGGCCGCCGACTGCCGCTCGATCTCCGCCACCAGCGGCGCCTTCAAGCTGTAGGGGGGGAGCGCGCAGGCCGAGTCGCCGGAGTGGATGCCAGCCTCCTCGATGTGCTCCAT